>JAFGVD010000008.1 GCA_016938135.1 Coriobacteriia bacterium | reverse complement strand
GACCAGTTCGGGGTGCGTCTTGGTCTTGAACTCGGTCGGGTGCGGCATCTCCATGCCGTGGCAGTCCATGCAGAACTTGTCGACCACGTGGCACGTGGAGCAGTAGTCGATGGCTTCGACGGAGGCGAGCTCCAGAGCATGGGCCTCGCCCTCTGCCTCTTCGCCCTCGTGGGCCTCGCCCTCTGCCTCTTCGGCTTCGGCCGCTTCGGCGTCAACGTCAGGCTTACCGGTGGAGGGATCGATCGGCGTCATCGCCAATACTGCGTGGCCCTCGGGATAGAAGCCCTTGTCATCGTGGTTGGCAGGCTTCAGATCGAAGTCTTTGGGGTGGCACGCAGAGCACTTGCCCGGTGCCTTGTACTCGGCACCCGACGGGCTCTCGGAGGTGAGCGTATGGCAACGGAAGCAAGCGGTCATCGACATGAAGTTCGCATGCTTGACGCTCATCGGGCCGTCATTGGGGTTACTCAGAACAGGCTCCCAATCGCCGCTTTCGTTGTGAGCGATACGGTTGTGGCATGCCGTGCACTGGACTTCCTTGTCCGCATGCACTGCGTGGTCAATGATGATGCCGTCGCTAGGCGTGATCACGCGGTTCTCCGAATGGCACTGAGTGCACTGATCGGAGCCCATTTCCTCACTGTTCAATGCCAGATGGCTTTCAGGGTTCAGTGGCAGCTCGTAGTTGTTTGTCACAGTCAGTACGAGTTCGCCAAGAGCCTTGGCCTTCTTGAGCGTGAACGTGATGGGATCCGCGTTGACCGGCTCGTGACACGACATGCAAGACACCATGTTGTGCGAAGAGCGGTCGTATGCCGCGATTGAATCGTCCTGCACCTTGTGACATACCTCGGCGCAAAACCAGTACGTGGATGTGGCCCCGAAGGCCACAACGACAAACGCAGCAAGCACCATGACGGCCACACCCGTCCAGATGATATACCGCGGTCGCCGCACCGGGTCTTTGAACCCGGCCAAAGAGATCTTGGCCATGCGCATCTCTCCCCTTGCTAGCTACCCGTATCCAACAGTCACGTGGCGAACATGCCGCCATCCCGTCCACGATATCGGAATGAGCCTGACCAAACAATACAAGCAGGGGTACTGGAGTGCATGTCGAATGAATATTCCCGCCTATTTTCGTACGCGGGATCAATCGAGGGAATCAGCCACGCAACCGTAGGATGAGCGATACCTCGACCGGAGCGTTGAGAGGAAGCGCCGCAACTCCCACCGCCTCTCGTGCGTGCCGCCCTGAATCACCAAAAGCTATGGCCATCACCGCGCTCGCGCCGTCGATCACGCTCGGCTGTCCGCCGAATCCCTGAGCGCTCGCCACGAATCCAGTGAGCTTGACGACGCCAAGCACCTCACTCAGGTCACACACGGTGGACGCGGCGGCAAGAGCGTTGAGCGCGCACTGTTCAGCGCAGCGCTTAGCCACCTCTGGCTCCACATCCACCCCGACGGTACCCGTGGCGATCAATCCGCCCCCGAGCATCGGTAGCTGCCCGGCTGTGAATACGAGTTCACCCGTGCGAACCGCGGGCAGATACGCGCCTAGCGCACCGGGCGCTCCGGGCAACAGCAGACCCGCTTCAGCAAGTGTGCGCGCTACGTCGGCAGCCATCACCGCACCCGCAGACTGTCAACGAGCGTATTGAGCTCCGTCATGGCCGATGAGATCTGATGTGACGCCTGTGCCGCCTGCTGGGAGACGATGGCTACTTCCTTCATCGAGACCACGACCTGGTCGGAGGCGGTACGCTGCTGCTGCGTAGCGATCGAAATCTGCTTCGCTGCATCCGTGGTCTCCTCGACCTGCGAGACGATGCGTTCAAGCGAGTCAGCAGTGGACTGGGCTCGATCCTTGCCCTCGGCGACCTTCTTCGCCGCCTTCTCGGTAGACATGACGAGCGCCGATGTCGAGGCCTGGATCTCTCGGACGACACGGTCGATCTCCTGTGTCGACTCAGTCACAGAATCGGCAAGCTTGCGGATCTCCTCGGCAACCACCGAGAACCCCTTGCCCGCCTCACCGGCACGGGCAGCCTCAATGGCGGCGTTCAATGCGAGGATCTTGGTCTGCTCGGCGATCTCATCGATGATGGAAAGAACGCGACCGATCTCTTGGCTGCGTTCGCCAAGTGTGAGGATACGGTCGGAAGACTGCTGTGTAGAGAGCCGTATCTCCTCGATGCCGGCGGCGGTCTCAGCCACGGCACGCATACCGTCCTCGGCGCTTGCCAATGTGCGCTCGGCGACGCGAACCACCGCAGAGGAGTTGTCAGCGATCTGGCTGGAAGTCTGTGCGAGCTCCTCGACCGTGGCCGAGGTCTGGGTGACGGCAGCAGCCTGCTCCGCGGCACCGGATGCCTGCTGCTCCGTAGCGGCAAGCACCTGCGAGGTCAACGCCCGTATATTAGTGTTGGCCGCACTGATCTGATCCAATAGCGATGTTACGTTGGCGAACACGCGCATGAGTTCGTCGCTGAGCGCATCTATGCCCCTGACCTCATCGAGCGAGATCCCTAGGGAGCCGGCGGTCTTATGCAACACCGCTGCCAGCACGCTCTCGGAGACACGGAATGAGACAAAGTGCGCGAGGAGCGCGAGGACCAGACCAGCGGCGAGACAAGACGCCACAAAGAGCCACCATGCGACATCGGACTTGGGCTCCACGAAGACTCGCGCGAACAGCGGGAAGATGACACCGATCGCAACGCCTGCTGCAAGCAGGTAGTAGAGCAGCTTTCGCCCTGTGGCACCTAGATGTGACTTCAAGCTCACCGTGGCCTCCTTGTGCTGTTCGTCCGGCTTTGTGACCCACGATTCGGATGCGACCACATACTAACAGTAACCCGAATCGATTCGCACATTCGAGAGGCCCTGGCGGAGGTTGGCATCCGACTTGCATTCGATACCCCCGTGGGTATAATTGTCTCGGGATCTCCCACGCCTGTCCTGCCTACCGAAGGGTGACTACGTGCGTACTATGAATATCGACAACGGCGCTTGCGATCGCTCACCGGGGTGCCCGGCGAAGCGTGTATGTCCAAAGGGGGCTATTACACCGGTTCCCGGCGGGAGGTATCCTGGTGCAAATGGGTATTCGATCGATGAGGATCGCTGTACTGGCTGCGGGATCTGCACGAGGGTGTGTGCAGGCGGCGCCATTCATCTCGGCTGAGGAGCGTATCAATGGAGGAACAAACAATCAAAGTCACCGTCGAGGTATTCGACTTCCCTGCAGAGACGGCATGCTTTGGCGGTGGATGAGGCCCGAGCTGGTCTCCGGAGGAGATCACAGCCATCGTCCGCACAGAGATGCTCAATCGGTTCGGCGATGCGGCAAGCATCCTGTACCACGACACCAGCAAGCCTGAAGTCATAGCCCAGCACCCCACGGAAGTGACCCGCATACAAGATGACGGCCTCGTCTATCCGGTCACCTTCATTGACGGTGATCCGGTATACGATGGCGCTGTATCGTACCCTGCGATCCTTCGCGCGGTTCAATCACGGCTGCTGAACCCAAGCTGACCGTCTGACTCTTGCCATGCAGAAAGGCCGGGGCTTCCCCGGCCTTTTTTGGTTTCTGAGCCTCTGAAAGCGTATCTAGCGCCGTTGCGGACGGTTCAGGTACAAGCCGAGCAGCCCCTCGTCCCAGAACACATCCCAGCCGGTGCGAGTATCCCCTTCCGGAGCGAGGGTCCGGTTGTAGCGACGCCGCTTCTCCGGGTCGCGCAACACAGCATACGCCTCGTTGATCCGCTGCATCTGCCGCGTGGCGGCCTTCTCGGCTTCAGTGGATGTATCCGGATGGTACTTCAGAGACAGCGCACGATACGCCTTCTCGATAACGACGGGATCGGCGTTTCGCGCAACTTGCAGTACCCGATAGTGATCAACAGCCATCTAGTGCACCCCGCATGTCTTTGTAGGTACGTTCTGTGCGTCGATGTAGATGTCGACGGGATTGGGACAGTCTGGGTTGGCCAGAAGGAACGTATCGGCGCAAACATGCACCTTGACCAGGCCTTGCCCCGACTCATCAGCTTCAACAATCGCGACCTCCGTCGAACGCTGCCACTTGGTCGCCTGTTCCATGAAACGCTGCCAGATCATCGCCGGGAAGCTGCCTCCGGTGACCCGGATCCCATGCACGTCCGTCATCGATATCTGAGCCTCGGGATAGCCGACCCATACTGCCGTGACCAGGTCACCACTGTAGCCCACGAACCAGGCATCACGGTATCCCTGGGTGGTGCCCGTCTTCCCGGCGCTCCACGAAGAGATCTTCGACGCCTGGCCTGTGCCCTTTATGACCACGTCATGCAGCATCGACGAAGCGGTCTTGGCCACGCTCTCGGTCATCGCGCGGGTTGAGGTGCGCTCAGGTTCGAAGACGACCGCGCCGTCATCGTCCGTCACAGAAAGTATGGCTGACGGCGTCACGTGCACGCCCTCATTGGCGATGGTCCCGTAGGCCGAGGCCATCTCCAGGGGCGAGACCCCGGTTTCCAGTCCACCGAGGGCTATTGCAGGGTTTGCCTCCACAGAACTGGTGATACCCATCGCTTTGGCGGTCTCCACGACCTTCTCGGGTCCTAGCTGCATGATCAAACGGGCATAGACCGCATTCACCGACCAGCTCGTCGCCGCAGACAGAGTCAGTGAGCCCTCGGTGATGGTGTTCTCGTAGTTCTGGACGCGCCATGTGCCATCGGTCACTTCCACCGTGTACGGAGCGGCCGAGAAGACATCGTCGGGCTGGACCCCCTCCTCCAACGCAGTGACCAACACGAACGGCTTGAACGCCGAGCCCGGCTGACGCCGTGCCTGCGTCGCCAGGTTGAACTTGTCCTCCGTGTAGTCTCGGCCACCCACCATGGCGAGGATGTCCCCATTGCTGTGATCGATACACACGAGTCCCACCGAGGGGTCGTCTTCTTCGCCCAGCACGGTGGCAGCCTCCGCCTCAGCCTCACGCTGCATGGCGGGGTCGAGAGAGGTGTACACCCGCAGCCCACCCGTGAACACCATCTCCGAGCCAAGCTTGTCTATCAACACCTGCTTCACGTACTCGACGAAATACGGAGCAAGATCCGGTATCTCGGCGGACTCGGCCACGATCAGTTCCTCGGACTGAGCGTCGCGCCCCTCGGCATCCGTGATATAACCGAGTTCAGCCATCTTGGACAGCACTAGATTGCGTCGTGCGATGGCCTCCTCGGGATGAGACTGCGGGGAGTAGCCGGCCGGCGAACGAATCACTCCGGCCAAAGTCGCCGCTTCGCTCAAAGTAAGATCGGACGCCGCCTTGCCGAAGTAATGCTGAGAAGCGCTTTCCACCCCGTACGCGCCATCTCCGAAGTACACGAGGTTGAGATAGGTCTCGAGCACATCGCGTTTGCCCACTTCGGTCTCAAGCTGGAATGCCAGAAGCGCTTCACGCACCTTCCGGCTCAGCGTACGCTCCCCGTCAGTGAACAGCAGCTTCACGACCTGCTGTGTGATGGTGCTCCCACCCTGAGAATAGGCACCGTCCTCGGCATTCACCTTGAGCGCCCGGCCTATCGCCTGCAGGTCCACGCCGTTGTGCAGATAGAAGCGCTCGTCTTCGATAGCCACTACGGCATCCACGAGCGACTGCGGTATCGCGTCGTAGGGCACCACCGTCCGGTCCTGTTCGCCGTGCCAGGTCGCCAGTACGGAGCCGTCCGCAGCATAGACGACCGAGGTGCAAGCGGTGTTGATGGGACCGTCGACGCCAATCTCGGGCAGGGTCTCAGAAAGACGATACAGGTACAGCCCCGCCACCAAGAGGACGACGAGTGCGCCTGCCAGAAGGACGGCGACAATCTTCAGAATGTGCATCATCCGACTTGATGCCACTACGGTTGTTCCTCCAGACCCCCATACCGCTCCCGCGCACCAATCCCCGGCGCGCGTAACGGGTGCATCCAGTATGCTGTTCGTGGGCCGGAAAGCTTGGAACAGGGAATGCGACAAGGCACATGGTATCACGGCAGACATCAGAGACCGGCGGCAAATCCCGCCCCTCCTCCAGACCGGCGCCCCCCTTGCGCGCGTGGTTCCTGACCTGGCGTTTGCTGCTCACCCGTACCCTGCGAACCGCCCGCCATAATCTGGGGAAGATCCACTATCGGCCGCAGCCGCATCTGATGCTGAGCTACCTCCGCGCTCCCGCCTCGACGCTGGACTCAGACGGTGAGACGCATGCACGTCTGGCTGCGCTGGGAGTGCGCGCATTCGTTGCCGGCGCTCTTGGCCTGGCGGCTGTATCTGTCATCAGGGGCGAGACGTCCGCAACCGCCCTGTCGCAGGCGCTTGCTGCGCTGGCCTGGGCCTTGGCCAGGCTTGGCATTCTCGTCTACTTCGCCAGGCGCGACCGATCGACCCGCAGCGGTGTGATCACCGCATGGGCGGTCGGGCTGTTCCCATACGTCATAGGAGTCACCTCTGGAATGCGGCTGATCGCGTTTGTCCTCTCGGCGGTCTACACTGCAGCTTCGCTCGAGGGGATGGGCGTCGATCGCACGCGGTCGCTGGTCACAAAGGCGTTCGGTGCTCAGGCGCTTGTCATCGGCCTGTCGTGGGCGATACGCGCGCTTGTGGCGCTGATCGCGCTCAACGTCTCGTTCTAGACCGCGGCGAACTCGTCGGGTGCCACGGGCGATGCGGCCTTCCACTCGGCAGCAACGACCCCGGCCACCACAAGCCCCACACCCGCCAGCTGCACAGGGATCAGCCGTTCCCCCAGAAGCGTCACGGCCAGGATGATCGTGAAGATCGGCTCCATTGTGGAGACGATCGCTGCCTGCGAAGGACCAAGCGCCCGTATCCCGCGGAGGTAGAGAACCACCGCCGCAAACGTGGGGATCAAGACGATCAGCCCCAGAAGCATCCACATCCGACTGCTCCATGCTGCGACGGAGAGCGACTCCCCTGCAAGCAGTGAGACCACCGCCAACGAGATCGCTGACAGGCCGAACGTGTAGGTCATGACCACGATGCGTGGCCTCTTGCCCACAAGGGTGTGTGACAGCATGTTGAACACCGAGTAACCCAAAGCAGCGCCAAGGCCCAGGAGTATGCCGGGCAGCGTCACCGATATGTGCGAGGTGAGCAGGCCCAGGACCATCGCGCAGCCCGCAAACGTCAACACGATGGCCAGTACACGGTTTCCGGTCAGCGATTCGCGGTACATGATCCAGCTCAAGACCGCGACCATCGCGGGATACGTGTAAAGCAGCACAGCGACGACAGACGCAGACGCGAACTTGAGCGCGTAGAAGTAACAGACCGACGCGGCGCCATAGCCGGTGACCGACATGAGCGCGTAGGCCTTCATGTCTCTGGCTCCCGAGATGAGCTTCTTGCGGTCGACGATGACCTGATAAATGGCCATGAGCACGGCCACGATACCGAACCGCCATGTGAGCATCGGCAGCGGTCTTGCACCCTCCATGTAGGCAAAACTGGTGAGTATCGACAACGTGCTGAAGCAGGCAGCCGAGAGAATAACGACGACGAGCGAGCTACGCCGGTCCATTGCACCTCCAGAGACGATGCTCGGTACGTTCTCACTCCACCCACCCAGAGTCAACACACGCCTCTGATAGACTCGCTCAATCGTGAAAAACGGGGATCGGAGGAATGTGAGAACGAAGCGGAGGCGGATCAGCGCAGGGATCGCCGCAGTCCTGTGGGCGGCAACGATATTCACTCTGTCCAGCATCCCCGGCTCGAACCTCCCGCCGGGCGACTACAGTGTGCCGGGCCACTTCGCCCTCTATTTTGTGCTCGGCGCCCTCACGATGAGCGCCCTGGGCGGTCAAGCACGCGCACGGGCTCTGTGGGCTGTTGCACTGGCATCGGCTTATGGTGCCAGTGATGAAGTGCACCAGCTGTTCGTTGCCGGACGTTGCGCCGACTCGGCGGACTGGCTCGTCGATACTCTGGGAGCGGCGGCCGCGGTCGCTCTGATACTCCTCGTGACTAAGCTGCGTACTTCTTCAGCTGGGAGACGCTGAAGGCGGCCACCCCATGGGCGACCGCCTTCGGATATCGAACTGATGAATCGTCTGTACTACGCCAGACCCAACCAGGCCATGACCCTCATGGCGAATCGGTGCAGTCCATCACCGATCCCGCCGAAGAATCCATCGCCGACCTGCGCCCTGGTGCTCACCGCCGCAGCTGTAGGGCCGTCCTGGCCTTCTGACTCGAGCCGCAGTCTGGTCTTCACCTGAGAGCCGCACGGCTCACCAGTCTGCTGCGACATCTCGGCCCTGGTCTGTACCTGAGCGTTCACCGGGTCGCAAGGCTGCGTCTGGGTCTTTGTCTGAACGCGAGACTGAGTACGGGTTCTGGGCTGATCCCCGTCACACCCGACCGTGCAATCAGGATCGATAATGCATTCACGCGTCTGAAGACGATCCCTTGTCTGATCGCCGTCACACTCGCCAGCCTGGCGTTCACCCGGCAACTGCTCCTGCTCACCGTTGCCCACCGCAAGCGCGGCAACAGGGAACGCAACAGCCATGAGCATAGCCACAGCTGCAAATAGCGCGATCGACTTCTTCATACAGAGCACCCCCGCTCAAAGACTTCACTCATCCGCCTGAAGAAACGCCGAGGGAGCTTGCAGGGATACGGGCTGTTCAGGGACGAATCGTCCCGCCCTGTCCTGTGGCATCGACCGACGGCTCGCCCCAACCCGATCCCGAACCGTCCGAGGGGTCTTCTTGACCGCTGGCTTCGCTACCGGAGCCTTCGCCCTCGGGACTCGACTCGACTGAAGGGTGCCCACTGCCTGCGCTGCCAGCATCTTCAACCGCCTTCTGCAGCTGGGTCCTTGCGGGCTGCGGGGCGGAGTTCACACTCTCTTGCAGCCGTGCCTCCGCGGCATCCGTTTCGTCAGTGCTGCCAGAACCGCTATAGGCGGCCGAAGTGGTCGCCCGGAACTGTTCGAGTGCCCGCAACATCAGTGCACGGTCCGCTCCGCCGGTGCTCATACGCGCGATCTCATTGGCGCGCCGCACCGCGATCGTGAACAGAAAACGGCTCTGCAACTGACCATCAGGAAGAACCTGCAGGGTCAGTTCCTCGGAGACGCGCTTGATCGAATACAAGGGGTCGCCCGGAAGTGAACGGGCTGCCGCGTAGCTCACGCCACCCAGCAAAGTAGCAGTCACGGTGACCGCTGCCACCGCATGGCGGAAGACCACACGAGCACGAGCGAACATCGCGTCACGTGTCACGGTCGACATGACCCGACTGCGGATCGCACGCTTGCGGTCGGCTGACAGACGAACCACGCTGCCAAGCACTGCATCGCGAGCCGCATCAAGATCATCAATGTCTGGGTCGAACCTATCCATCGTCGTTCTCCTCGGCCAACAGCCTTGCTAGTGAACGCACGGCCCGATGTTGAAGCGCCTTGACTGCTCCTTCGGACTTGCCGAGCGCCTGAGCGCTGTCCTTGAGATCGAAGCCCCATACAAAGCGCAGCATGAGCACCGAACGCTGCTCCTCTGTCAGCAGCTCCATCGCAGTGATCGTCTCTTCGACGCGAACGCGGATGAACACGCTCTCGTCCACCGGCATGGAACCGTCCGCCATGTCAGGAGCATCACCTACCGGCGCACAATCCGAATTGCGCGAAGTCCGACGGTACGAATCGATCACCGCATTGCGAGCGATACGGAAGATCCACGCTCCAAACGGGAGTCCGCGATCGTCATATCCGCCGATCGCCTCCCACGCTTTCAGGAACACGACCGCCGTAACGTCCTCGGCATCCTCTGTCGATCCGACTCGTCCCCGCACGAACGCATAGACACGCTCGGCGAACTCATCGTAGAGCTTACCGAACGCACGAGCGTCGCCGGCGATGGACTTCGCCACCAGCCTGTCAATGTGCCTCTCAGTCAACACGGTCACCCGCGCGCTTCAGGTCATTCATAACAACGCCAATCCGGGTTCGGCGGATACGGTCGACATGTTAGAATCTATCAAACCACGCAACGCGGCAATGCCACGTTGAATCACGCGCCCCACCTTCAGCTCCGAGATCGAGGCCCACCATATGATACGTCGTATAGCGCTCGTCACACCCCACTATCACAGCGGCGTCGTGGAGACGGCTGGAACCTGGCCCAATGTCGCCTTTGTCTACATCGCAGGCGCTCTGCGCGATGCAGGCTTCGAACCCATCATTTACGACGCCATGACCATGGATCACACTGCCGAGCAGATCCGTGCCCGGCTCATCGAACTGCAGCCCGAGGTCGTTCTCACCTCCGCATACACGCCCTCGTATCCAAAAGCGGTGGAGCTTCTGCGGCTAGCCAAAGAGGCGCTGCCCGGTGTGATCACAGGCATCGGCGGGGTACACGCCCACTTCCTGGGCGAAGAGGTCTTGAAAGAGAATGGCGACGTCGTAGACTTCGTGCTTCGCGGCGAAGGTGAGATCACGGCCCCCGAGCTCATGACGTGCCTGTCACAAGGTGGCGACCTTGCGACCATTCCGGGTATCGCGTTCAAGCGCGATGGCGAGGTGGTCATCACACCCAAGCGACCCTTCCTCGACAGCCTTGACGACCTTCCAACCGCGTGGGAGCTGGTGGACTGGAGCCTATACCGGTTCTACCCGCTGCCCGACGCCAATCTCGCGGTCATCTCGACATCCCGCGGCTGCGACCAGTCGTGCACCTTCTGCAGTCAGCAGGCGTTCTGGTGCAAGACATGGCGCGCACGCAGCCCGCTGGATGTCGTCAACGAGATGCAGATGCTCAAGGAGCGCTATGGCGTGGGCGTCATCATGTTCTCCGACGAGACACCCACACTGGATCGCGAGCGTTGGGAGCAGATACTCGACCTCCTGATCGAACGCGATCTGGGCCTCCATCTGCTGATGGAGACGCGCGTCGACGATATCTTGCGGGATGAGGCCATCCTCCCGAAGTACGTTTCGGCGGGCATACGACACGTATACGTGGGAGTAGAGCGCACGGACCAGGCGAGCCTGGACATGTTCAAGAAAAACACCTCGGTCGCTATGGGCAAGAAGGCACTGGATCTACTCAACTCCTACGACATCATCACCGAGACGAGTTTCGTACTGGGTCTCCCTGATGACACGCCGGAGATAATAGAGGCGACTTTCAAGCTCGCGCAGCACTACAACCCCGACCTGGCCTTCTTCCTTACCATCGCGCCCTGGCCGTATGCAGACATCTACCCGGATCTGGCGCCCTACATCGTGTCCTACGACTACGAGGACTACAACCTGGTCGCACCGGTCGTCAAACCCAAGGCCATGGAGACCGACCAGCTCATGGACATCATCATCAACTGCTATCGCCGGTTCTACATGGGCAAGCTGACGACGATCCCGAAGATGTCACCCTCGAAACGGGACTACTTCCTGATCACGATGAGGCTGCTCATGGAGAACTCCTACCTCAAGCAGTTCATGGGCGGACTGGGGCAGATGCCCACAGAGGTGAACGCGCTGCTCAAGAAGTGGCTCTAGCACGTCGCGCTGTCCGGAGCCGTCAGTAGATGCCGGTCTGTGCAGCGGCCTCGGCGGTCACGCCAAGCTGACGCACCTTGATCTTGAAGTCATGGGCATTGGCGGCCATCGACGTCGCATCCTCCAGCGTGATCCTCCCCTGTTGATACAGGTTGAGCAGGCTCTTATCGAAGGTCTGCATGCCGTAGTACTCGCCGTCTTCCATGGCATCCCTGATCATGTAGGTCTTCTCGGAGTCCAGGATGTACTCCCGAACGGTGCCCGTCATGACGAGCACCTCCACAGCCGGGACCAGGCCACCGTTTATCGATGGGATGAGCCGCAGCGAGATGATGCCCTTGAGCGTAGACGCGAGCATCAGTCTGATCTGCTTCTGCTGATAAGGCGGGAAGAAGTCGATGATGCGGTTGATGGTCTCTGTCGCGTCGATGGTATGCAGGGTCGAAAACACGAGGTTGCCGATCTCTGCCGCCGTCAGAGCCGCCGAGACGGTCTCGTGATCACGCATCTCGCCGATAAGGACGACGTCAGGATCCTGGCGGACAACGTGGCGTAGCGCGTCAGCGTAGCTGTCGGTGTCGATACCGATCTCACGCTGGTTGATGATGCACTTGTCATCGCGGTGAAGGACCTCGATCGGATCCTCGATGGTCACGATGTGACCTTCTCGCGTGTGATTGATGTGGTCGATCATCGCCGCAAGCGTCGTCGTCTTTCCTGAGCCGGCGGTACCTGTGACGAGCACGAGGCCTCGGGGTTCATCGGCAAGGCGCTCAGCCACGGGCGGAAGGCCAAGATCTGCTATCGACGACCGCTCAGTGGAGACCCGACGCAAGGTCATACCCACGCTGCCTCGCTGATGGAAGACGTTCACCCGGAAGCGTCCGACGCCCGGAACAGAGTACGCGAAATCGAGCTCACGGTGATTCTCGAACGAAGCCTGCTGATGCTCGTCCATCATCCCCAGGGCGAGCTGCTTGGTCGCATCGGCGGAAAGCGTGGGGAGCTCATGCAAGACGACCAGGCGGCCGTTCAGTCTGACTGCAGGAGGACTGCCCACCTTCACGTGAAGATCAGAGCTTCCCCGGTCACTCATAAGCTTCAACAGGCCGTCGATCTCAGCCATTCGCTTCACCACTCCGATTACTCGCAGGCTTGACCTGACAAGCATACCCCACCAACGCAGGAGAGGTGTACCACAAACGACTCAGGCAGTGCGCAAAGCGTGCCTGCTGAATCCCGCAAGACCGGTTACCAGCACCATCCCGCCGATGATCGCGATTGCCACACCAAGCCCGATCCGCTCGGCAAGAAGACCTGCGCCGATGAATCCCACCACGGTGAACAGACGCGAGACCGTCGCCTTGGCAGCGAAGACACGACCACGGAGCGCTCCGCTCGATGACTTCTGGATCATGGTGGCCATGGGGACTTGGAACCACATGTTGGCGATACCGCCGACAAGGAGCAGCGGGACCGCGATCGCCACGGACGGAGCGAGCGCCACGGCTCCAAAGAAGAGGCCAAAGGCGCAGAGTCCAAGCAAGAACTTGCGGCCCGATGCCTCCGTCGTGGTCCTCCCGACGCTGAAGCTGCCCAGTAGCAGTCCTATCGTGATAGCCGAGTCCAGGATGGCAAGACCGGGAGCGCCGGCATTGTATCGCTGCAATGCGAGAAGGTAGACCGCCGTGACAGAGGCGGCCACACCCATCGCGGCGATTGCATAGACGCCCATCAGGTCCTTCAGCAGGGGAACGTCGTTTATGTGTCTGAGCCCCCGCATGATGTCCTCGACCAGTCGGATACGCTCCTGCTCCACGATCTGGCGTACCTCCCGGAAGGAGATGAACGAGACGAACACCGCCGAGATGACGAACGTTGCCGCATCAAGGAAGAAGGCGACCTTGTATCCGAGGATTGCGACGAGCGCGCCGGCGAACGCAAGACCAAACAGCTCGGAAACCGACATGGTGGCATTGTCGAGCGAGTTGGCTGCCATGAGCTCATCCTCGGGGACGATCTCCGGGATGAGCGACAGCTTGGCCGGCTCGAAGAAGAGCGAAATGGTGGAGACCAGAAACGCGACCGCATAGACCGCAGGAATCCCGAGTTTGACGACCAGGGGAATGGAGAGCACGAGTCCGGCTCTGAGAAGATCTGCCGCGATCATCGTCGCGCGGCGATCCGATCGGTCCACAAACGCGCCGGCCGGAAGGCCGAACAGCGCCGCCGGCAGTGTGGAGATAGCCAGCATCACACCCATCTGCAGCATGGACCCCGTGGCCTCGTAGACCAAGATCCCCATAGCGATCTGATTGACTTTGTCGCCGACGACCGAGACCAGTTGCCCTAACCAGAGCATTCGATAGTCTTTCGAGCGCAGCGGTACCCAGAGACGGCCGGCAGCCATAGTCCCCCCGATGATTCGACAACTCCCCCGGCTCAAGAATGAAACCAATGAACCCGGTTGTCTAGGGGCGACACGCTCCGGCGTAGTCGCTCCGATCAAGACTGGATATCTTCACCACATCTCCGGTGTGGGGCGCATGTATGTACATCCCGCCACCGACATAGATGCCGACGTGGTGAATCACGCTGGTGCCGAAGAACACCAGGTCGCCGGCGGCCAGGTTCGCGCGGGAGACCCTCTGCCCATACCCGATCTGTGCCCTGGAGCTGTGCGGCAGGCTCACGCCCACGCGGGCGTACACCCACATGGTGAAACCGCTGCAGTCAAACGTATTAGGTCCGGCGGCTCCCCAGACATAGCGGGAACCGAGCTTGGACTTCGCAATGGAGACGACCTCGGAACGCGGGGCATTGGTGGGGTCACCATAGTCACCCTTAGGGATAGAGGCTACACGCTTCGCCTCCTCTGCCGCCTGGAGAGCGGCCACCTCGGACTCGAGACCAGCAAGGACCCGCTTGCGCTCAGCAAGCTGCTCCTCGATCGCGGTCTTGCGGTCTGTCATGATGGCGAGCTGGTCTTTAGCTTCCGCCTGCTGCGCCTTAAGCTCGACTTTCACTGCCGCGATCTCCGCGCGTGTCTGCTTGAGCTCGGCCACAGCGCCGGCGTCATTCTCATTCATGAGCTGGAGAAGATCCCAGGTGGAGGCGAACTCCTCAAAAGTCGTGGCGCCGAAAAGCAGCTCCAGCGGTCCGAGTGGGCCGCTGCGATACATGCTCTCGACACGCGTGTCGAGGTGACTTTGGAGTTTCTCTTGATTGGCGGTCAGCTCAGCGAGTTCTTCCTCGGCTGCCTTGACCTTCTTGGTGACCGCCTGATAGGCGGAGTCGGCTTCATGATAATCGTCGCTTGCGATCTCGACCTTGGCATCCAGCTCTTCGACCTGTGCCTTGACCTTGGCCGCCTCGGCCTGCTTCTCAGACGTAGGGGTAGCCATTGCCATACCGGGGAGCGCGAGAACCAACGCCGTGCTCACAAGCAGCGCTATAAGACTGCGGTATCTATTATTCAAACCAACACCTCTTCGTTCGAACACGGACGAAGCCACGAAATACTACCACATTTCGCCCTCGCGAGACAGCGCGGAACACACGGCATCGAGCATTCTGACCGCAACTCGCTGTCGCGCGGCGTCATCACCAAGCAACTCCGGGACGAAATCGATAACGACTTCTCGGCTACCTTCCACCGCGCTCAACGCCGTCAGCAAACGCGGCTCAAGAGCACTGTCTTCGACGCTCTCGACGACCAAGCGAGGACATGCTCCGCCGACCTGGGTAGCGATTCCGCTGCCAAGACGGATGATCATGGCCACGTCAGACATCGAATCGTCGTCAACCGCCACAACAGCCGAGGGCTCGGTAGCGATGGCCAGATTGGCCACTCGAGCGGCCACATCGTTTCCGATCTCATCGAGCCCCAGCAACGCCACCGGCCGGCGTGCAAGGAGATCGGCCGCGCGCGCGGGCGCCACTTTGAGCGCCACAGGCGCAGATGGGTCCTTGTCGTGCCAGACGTGCCTCAGGCGCTCTATAGCGCGAACGGTCTCAGCGCCCACTATGCCATCTCCGGGCTGCGCGATGTTGGATTGGAACTCCCGGACTGCACGCTCGGTGAATGCACCGAAGATGCCGTCCGGATTGCCGCAGGCGAAGCCCAGGGCATTCATGGCGCCCTGAAGCAGGCGCACATCTTGACCGTGGAAGTACGGGAACTTGAGATAGAGGAGCCTGTCACCCAGCCGGAAAGTGGCGTCCACCAGACTCGACCAGGTCTCGTTGCCGACAACGCCGTCTTCGGCAAGGGCGCGCTCGCTTTGGAATGCGTGCACCGCGTCCCAGGTGGCCCCCAGAAAGACGCCGTCGATCCCAGTGGGACCGAGGTCGTATCCAAGCATCAACAAACGCTTCTGGATATCCTCGACGGCCGGGCCGCGTGCGCCTCGCTTGATTGGTTCGATCACAGGCAATGCCTTCCGTACGCCTTGTCACACTGTGCATGGGCACTATCAGTACGAACTCTGGCGGCTCCGGAACTTCGCTACGTTACCTTGAACGTGATCCTTGCGCGCCCTGATACGCCTGACGAAAGAGTCTATCTCCACAACCACAGCGATGTCACCGGTGAAGGCGTATTCGGGTGGCTGGTCCGGACGCGAACTGAGAACGTATGTGTCCTTGAAGGTCTCTAGAATGCGCTCCACAGTCCCGGGAACATGTCCGGTGCGCCTATGGACGTCTTCGGCGGTCAGCCACTCATGCTGATGTTTGGAAAACAGCATGAGCACGTCCCGCACGGCCATCTCTGTACCGCTGTCTTCAGGCAAGCGAGACAACGCTCTTGCAAGACTCACGAGGCCCTCCGTCGGATCGCGGTGGCAGTGAGATAGTAACTACATGTTACCACCGCTCAGGAAGCGACAGTCACCCTGTTCTTTCCTTGTCGCTTAGCGGCGTACATGGCCCTGTCCGCGGTATCGATGAGGCGGGCCGCGTTTGCGGCGTGCGTGGGGAACGTGGCCACACCGAGAGAGACCGTCTGAGCGACAGTGCCATCCTCTTCACCGGTGGCGAACCCATGCTGTGCCATGCTATTTCTGATACGCTCGGCCACCGCTATCGCGCCGGGGATGTCCGTTTCAGGAAGAACCACCACGAACTCCTCGCCGCCGTACCGTGCCGCCACGTCTATCTCACGCAGATTCTGGCGGATGATCTCGCTGACAGTGCGCAGCACCCTGTCGCCGCGCGGATGCCCGTATGTGTCGTTGAAGCTCTTGAAGTCATCTATGTCGAGCATGATGAGGGAGAGCCTGTGGCCGAATCGCTCGGCACGGCCCAGCTCTTCTTCCAGTCGCTGTTGCATGTAGCCATGGTTGTAGAGCTCCGTCAGTCTGTCAGTGACCGAGAGTCGCTCGAGCTCCTCATGTAGAAGGGCGTTTTGAAGAGCGAGCGAGGACTGATTCCCTATGACCTGCAGACGATCGCGCTCCGCTTGCGTCAACTCACGATACGTCGATGACGCCAGTACCAGAACACCGATGATCGACTCGCCTGCACGCAACGGGATAGCGGCCTGCGAACGGATGTCTTCAGGCTGCCTGGACCACCTCGCGGACTCCGAGCCCTGAGGCACGTCGCTCTGCTGGGTGGGGCCGTCTCTGAAAGCAGTGCCCAGAAGCGTCTCGGAAACCGAGACCACGGGACAGAACACGTCTTCGGGGCGACCCTGACTGGCCCGCAGGTGCAGCGTCCAGTCCTCCTGGTTGAACAGGTAGACGCACGATATCTCGGCGCCCAGGATGCCGTTGGCGCCATCCACGATCAGGCTGGCCACATCTTCGACCGATGAATAGCTGGTCAGGGCCTTGAAGAACTCGTGCGTGAAGAAGATCTCGGCAAGCCGGCTCTCAAGCTCCCCGTTCGCCCCTTCCAGCGCCTCCTTGCTCGCCTGGAGACGACGCTCGTGACTGCGGATCTTGTCGTAGGCGACCTGAAGCTCGACAAAGATCTTCTCCTGCTCTTCGCTGCGCTTCTTCGCAATCAAAAGATCCCACACAAGCTCAGCACCCACTGCCGAGACGATCTCTACCGAGCTTGGCCGCATGGACTCAAGCGTGGCTCTGACCGATTTGTCCTCGGACATGTCGAGAATGAGATCGAGGCTCATGAGCTGGGCGAATTCAGATACCTCCGTTGTGGTGAAGATACCCAGGTCATCGGCCAGTCGAATGGCGGGCGCCGATCGATTGGAATCGTAGACGGCGACGATCACCAGGTTGTCGACGTCGGAGAGCAGACGCAGAACGGACGTGGCTCGCAGCCCTCCACCGGCTATCGCGATATGCACTTGTCCTGACCGGGTCGCAGACTCCGCAACCAACGGCGCGGCCTCTTCCATCGTGAGCCTTCCGTCAGCCCTACTAAAGTTCCTTCATACCGTATAGATAACTGCGCACGAGCACCAGTCCCGTGTCGAGGTGCAGCTCCACCGTACGCGCATGGCTCCCACCTGTATCTTCGGCCAAAACCGGGATACGCAAGAGGGCAAGCTGCCTACGTACCTCCTCGGCGTTCCGGTCACCGATGCCGGCAAAGTGGGTGTCACCCTTGAACATGGATGCACCCCCCGTGAGCTTGGCCACCAGCCGATGACGGGCGCCCCCTTCGCTGAGGCGCTCGGCAAGCGCAGGCACGGCATGCGATGCGAAGCGGCAGAGCGAGCCCGTCGTAACAGTGTCTGCCGGGCTGGGCAACATCACATGGGCAAGTCCGCCCATGTGCCGGAACGGATCGTAAAGAGTCACACCGATGCACGAGCCGAGCGCCGGCGTCACCAGCACCTTGGGGTGCGTTGCCACCGCGAACTCACCCGTGCCAACGAACACCGCGTCTTCGTCGGCCATGCTCATCCATCCATGTTCCTCACTCGTCCTCATCAACGTCTAGATGATGCCGAGGCGGCCGAGAAGGACATCCAGGCTGTCCGGATCGGGGAGGTAGAACAATCCCGCATCTATCGAGCGATCCTCCTCGATGAAGCGCGTCAGGATCAGAAGCGCCGAGTCAACCTTCATGCCTATCTCGGCGGTCACGACCTCAAGGATCGCACCGAGCATGTCGAATGCGAACGAGGACGGCGACGGCAGCAGGCTGATATCGGCCATACGGGCGATCGCCGCGACGTATGCTGCGATCAGGATCGATGCCGCGTGGATAGCCAGGGCCTCTTCATCACCGTGCAGGGACTTGGTAGAGCCGGGCTCCCGGCTGCGCAACATGTCTACAAGTGCGAGCAGGTCGTCACGGGCGGCAATGAACACGATGCTGCCCTCTATGTCACCGAGCAGCCTGCTGTGTATGGCACCGACAAGCCTTTCGGGCCCGCCGAGGACACCGGGCACTTCCGTGACCGGGATGAGCGCGATTCGCGGGACATCGATGGCCACCGACTTGCCGAGCATCTGTGAAAGCGCTGTCGCCGCATGACCGGCTCCGATGCTCCCCACCTCTCGAAGCGCATCGATCTGCAGGGCTGATAGCTGATTCGGGTCCATCACGTCACGCTCCCATGTCGAACAGTGTCCGGGGATCGAGGATGAGCGCAACGCGACCGTCCCCCAACACCGTGGCACCACCGATTCCGCGCAACCCCTTGAACAATGGCGATAGCGGCTTGATCACGACCTCTTGTCTGCCCACGAGGCGCTCCACGACCAGCGCGTTGGCCTCGTCCCCCATCTCCATCATCACGATGTGCTCTTCAGGCGATGGCTGCCGCTTGCTACGCGGCGAGGCACCGATTATCTCGTCAAGCACGTGCATCGGAGCGACCGAGCCGTTGCGCAACACGACCACAGGACTGCCGTCCACGGTCTTCGTCCTCACCTCCGAAGGCGACAGCACCTCGGAAACCGCTGACAGTGGGATTGCAAACACCTGCCCTGATGAGGCAACCAGCAACGCCTGAATAATCGCCAAGGTAAGCGGCAAAGAGAGCACCATCTGTGTGCCTTCTCCCGGATGCGACCTGATGACGAGCGTCCCGCCAAGATACTCGATCTTGCCCTTGACCACGTCCATCCCCACACCGCGCCCGGAGACCTTCGTGGCCGCCTGCGCGGTAGAGAAGCCGGGTGAGCAGGTGAGCAGGAGAACGTCTTGCTGGGTGTAGGAGTCCCTCTCCTCCGGCGAGACCATCCCTCGTTCCACGGCCTTTTGCCAGATCCGCTCGACATCCATGCCCCGGCCATCGTCCGATACGACTATCCGGACCTGCTCCCGTTCGCGTTGGGCGACAAGACGGACGGTCCCTCTCTCGGGCTTCCCTGCTGCCTTGCGGTCCTGCGGCGGCTCTATCCCGTGGTCGGCACTGTTCCGCAGAAGATGCACGATAGGGTCACCGATTTCATCCAGGACCGTGCGATCCAGCTCGATGTCGAGTCCCTCCATCTCGAAGGCGACATCCTTACCCAAGTCATGAGCCAAGTCGCGGACCATGCGCGGGAAGCGGTTGAAGATATTGCCCACCGGCACCATGCGAGTCTGCATGACCTCATGCTGAAGATCCGCGCTCACCTGCTCAAGGACGCCCAGAGTCTCTCGAAGATCCGAGGAGTCCACGTCTCGAGCTATCTTGTCGAGCCGCGACCTGATGATCACAAGCTCACCGACCAGGTTGACCATGCTGTCCAGATGACCGATCGAGATACGTACAGTCTGCGTCTCCGCGATCTTGGGAATCGAACGACGGCTCTCCGAGGAGCGAGGCTCATGGGCGGGAGCCATCTCGGCAGGGGGCTCCTCCATAGGCGTGACGACGACGCCCTCCATCTCGCTGATCGCCGAGACAGCAGAAGTAATCGCTTCGGGGCCTTCTTTGGAACGCAAGACGACCTCAAACGAGCGGTCGAACTCCTCGTCTTCGATCTCTGCTGCGGAGGGATGCGTCTCGATGACAGTGCCCATATGGCCGAGCCTCTTGATCGCCATGTAGGCGCGAACAGCCTTGAGCACGCAGCTCTCGACGAGGGTCACCTTCACCAGGAACAAAGAGCCCCCGCCCGCCATAGCGCTTCCGCCCACCAGCTCCTGGCCGTCCGGCGACGTAGGCGCGGCACCGGGCTCCGATCCTTTGACCTGCGTCCGGGCAACGAGCGCTTCGACGATCTGGCTGACGTCGACAGAACTCGTGCCCGAGGATTCATCCGCGACGAGGTCACGCACCCCATCCACGGCACGCAACATCAAGTCGATCAAAGAGGAGTCGATGGGTTGCGCCTTCTGGCGCACTGTGTCCATCAGGCTCTCCATCTTGTGGGTCAACTCAGTGGTACCGGTGTAGCCCATGGCAGCAGCCATACCCTTGAGACTGTGGGCTCCTCGGAAGACGACCTCAACCGGCTGGAGATCATGCGGATCTGACTCAAGCGCAAGCAAACCATCCGTGATCGATTGGATGTACTCCGCGCTCTCGGACAGGAACACTTCTTTGTACGCGGACATGTCGTCGCTCACGACACACCACCTTCCCGCAGCGCTCTGCGTATCTCGATGGCGACTTGTTGCAGCGGGACGATCCTGTCGGCGGCACCTGCATTTATGGCTGCCTTGGGCATACCCCACACTGTGCTGCTCTGCTCATCTTGCACTATCGTCTCTCCACCGTTGTCGAAGATGCGCTTCAGCCCTACCGCCCCGTCCGAGCCCATCCCTGTGAGCACGACACCCACCGAGCGCGCACCGAACACCTCGCCCACACTTAGAAGAAGCGGGTCGGCCGCAGGACGTACGCCATGCATGGAGGGGCTATCCTCCAGCCGAAGCCTGGGCAGTGTAGCCCCGACCACCTTCATGTGCGTGCCGTGTGGGGCAAGATACGCCACTCCCGGCTTGAGTTGGGCTCCGGAGCGGCCCTCCTCCACCCGGATGTCTGTGACACGAGACAATCGCCTCGCGAGAGACTCCGTGAATCCTGCCGGGAGATGCTGTACCACCACGTACGCCGCTGGAAGCGACGCCGTCAGACCAGAGAAAACGGCTTCCAGCGCGGGCGGACCCCCTGTGGATGATGCGATCGCGACCACCCGGCTGATATCGGTGGCGACGGGAGCGGCTCCCGCCCCCAGGCCGGAACAATATTCGCCCGCCTCGGTAGCAGCGGTACCGCTAAGCGCAAAACGACGCTCGGGGCTCACCCGATATGCGATCTTGATCTTCTTGATGAGCGTCTCAGCAAGCTCTGACAGCGACGTGGCGACGCCAGCCTTCGGTTTGACGAGGAAATCCACAGCGCCGCGAGCCAGAGCCTGGTAAGTCGTGTCCGGATCATCGACCGAACTGAGCATGACAATGCGGGCGGGAGTCGTTTTGATCAGATGCGGGAGGGCTTCGATACCTGTGAGCTCGGGCATCTCCACGTCAAGAGTGATGATATCCGGCGACAGCTCGGCGGCCTTCTCGATAGCCTCGATACCGTTACGCGCGGTACCGACTATCTCTAGCTTCGGGTCGAGGCTGAGCGCCCTGACCAGCATCTGCCTGATAAGGGCTGAATCATCGACGATGAGTACTTTGATAGTTGAGCGCATCGGCACATCAGTGTCGTGGCGACGACTGTAGGCACTTCTTGACGGTTTCCAGTACCTTCGTCGGTTGGAACGGCTTGACCAGGAAGTCCATGGCCCCGGACTCGAGCGCCTCGACGATCATCTTCTGCTGCCCCATCGCACTCACCATCAGCACACGCGCAACCGGGTCTTTCTCCCGAATGATACGCAGTGCATCCAGTCCGCTCATCTCGGGCATGGTGATGTCCATCGTGACCAGGTCCGGGTGGACCTCGGTGTACTTCTCAACCGCATCCCGGCCGTTGACAGCCTCGTGGATGACGTAGCCCTCTTTAGAGAGAATGTCTCGAATCATCATGCGCATGAAAGCGGCGTCGTCAACGACCAGGACGGTCCTAGACATCCATATCGCCCTCCTGGATCGCTGGAGTCATGAACTCGGGTTTGGGCAGTGCTTTCTCGGCATCCAACAAGATCACAAGACGCTCACCCAGGTTGGCTACGCCCTCAAAGGCCTCGGCGGTGTCCGGACTCAGTGCGGCCACGGGAGCAGGCATAATCTCATCCAGGGGAATGCTGACGACCTCGCTTGCCGAGTCGACCACAAGCCCCACAAGGCCGCTGTGCCCCTCGGCGACGACTATTCTGGCCGTCGTTTCACCTGAGAAAGGCGAACCAAGCAGCCGCATCGAAAGATCGATGACGGGGATGACCTGTCCGCGCAGATTGATCACACCCTCGACGCTGGACGGCGCGTGAGGAACCGGCGTTGGCTGCTCATAGCGGATGATGCTCTGGACGCGCTCGATAGGCAGCCCGTACTCCTCCGTCCCAAGATGGAACAGAACGAACTGGCGACTCTCGGCTGCGACGACCCTGTCTTCCACAAAGACTCCCTAGTCGTCGATCTCGAATCGACGTACAGACTCCTCAAGACGACGCGCCATGTCAGCAAGCTCCTGGGCCGACGACGATATCTCCTCCATACACGCGGTCTGCTGCTCGGCTGCTGCTGCCGTCTCCTCGGCAGACGCCGCATTCTCTTCAACGACAGCGGCTATGTCATGCATCGCGCGATCGACGTCTGACGTGCGCTGGGTCTGATCCGCCATTCCCGAGGCGATCTCCTCGGCAAGCGTGGCCGTACGGCTCACAGCCTCTGTGATCTGACGGAGCGCCTCACCGCTGCGGGCTACGACCTCGGTCCCGGTTATGACCTCGGTGGTGCCGATCTGCATGTATTTGAGTGCCTTCGCGGTCTCCGCCTGGACGTCTTTGATCAGCTCGCCGATCTGCTCGGCGGCTTTGCCGGAACCCTCGGCGAGCTTGCGCACCTCTTCAGCGACTACCGAGAAGCCCCGGCCGGACTCGCCGGCACGCGCCGCCTCGATAGCTGCGTTGAGAGAAAGCAGGTTGGTCTGGTCAGCGATGGATGTGATGACGCCGACGATGTTGCCGATCTCCTCGGAACGCGTACCCAGCACTTCCACAGACTCGGCGAGGGTCTCGATGGCCTGCCGGACCTCCGCGATCTTGGTGATAGCCTCATCCGTGGCCTGCTCGCCGAACAACGCCGCGCGGGCGGCTTCTTCGCTCGTCTTGCTAGCCTCCTCCGCGCGCTTAGCCACATCTCTGACGGTGCGCGTGATCGACTCCATTGCCGAGGAGGTCTCCTCGACCTTGCGTGACTGGAGCTCAGCGCCATGTGCGATCTGCTGGACTGACGAGCTGATCTCCATGGATGACGCATTGATCTCTTGAGAGGAAGCGGACAGCTGCGTGGCAGCGTTGGTGACAGACTCCGAAGAACGACGCACGCTGCCGGCCATCTCAGCCAGAGACGTGATGAGCTGGTTGCACTCTTCGGTCAGAAGGCCGATCTCATCGTCGTTGACGACCGTGGCCTGAACGGTCAGATGGCCTTCGCCGGCCTCCACCATCACGCTTCCGAGGTCACGAAGCGGATCCAGGATACGGCTGCGGAAGGCACGCCTCCACAGCAGCTGGCCCGGTATAGCACAGACCACCATCAGCAGCGCGCCAAAGACGGCGATATAGAGAAGCTGGTCAAGAGACATCTCCAGGTAGAACAGGGCGAACACCGCTGTCCCGAACAGACCAAGACCAACCGCAGGCCCGATCGTCGCCCAAGTGAGCAGCGTGAACGTGAATGCAAGACCGCGCTTCATCTGGCTGCTGCGAACCCTACTCTCCATGCTTGGATTCCCCTCCTCCGCAGAGCCACGATTGCGCGACTCCTGCTGCGTTCACAATAGCAAAGACCCCTGGTTAGGGCATCCCGACGGGCTTGCGGTAGATGCGTTCTCTGCCATCAACGAGTTCGAACCGGCCGACCATCGAAGTGGCGAGTCGCTCACTACGGCCGAGAACCAGATAGCCTCCACGCGAGAGCGCAGACCAGAACATCTGCAGTACCCGCTCCTGTTCCTCGCGCGTGAAGTAGATGAACACGTTGCGGCAGAAAATTACATCTACTACATGTATCGGCTTGTCCTCGAACAGATTCAAGTACTGGAAGCGAACCAGTTTGGTCACCTCGGGCTTGATCCGAAAGGTGTCACCCAAGACCTCCACGTACTTCCGGTCGGCCCTGGGGATGTGCTCGATCTGCTCGATGGGGTAGACGGCCTCCCGGGCTATCGCAAGAGCCTTGTGGTCAAGGTCGGTACCCTGGATCGACAGCAGGAAATCGCGGGACCGCGTGCCCATCGCGGTCAGAAACGACATCCCCAAAGAGTACGGCTCTTGCCCGGTTGCACACCCGGCTGACCAGACCCGGATCATCCGCTGATGACGCGCGAGCTTGTATTCGAGGATGTCAGGCAGAATCTGCTTGCGGAAGAGCTCATAGACCGTGATGTCCCTGAAGAACTGGGTCACGTTGATGGTAAGAGTGTCGACGAGTTTGACGTACTCGGTGGGCGTGGCATCAAGGTACTCGGCGTACTGCCGATAGGTGTGCAGACCAAGCATGTGCAGCCTGGATGCGATCCGACGCTCGACGTAGCGCTCACGGTACTGGGAGAGATCGAGGCCATGTTCGACACGGACTTTCTCAAGCAGCCTGGTGAGGTTGCCCCGATAGACCATATCCGCCTGTCGGCTCTCCATCAAACCCCCTGTGCTTCACATTACCTCAGGCCATTGTAGAATACACGGAAGCGCATGTCCCAGAAGCTATGGAGGTACCCATGCACCGGGCACCACTGAAGGCCCGCATCTTCGCCGGTATCGCGGCGATGCTGCTCCTGTGCCTCTCTGCAGGATCCGCCTGGGCCGTGGCTGATGACTACCAGGTTCGCAACGTCATGCCGGCGGGATCCGCAATCGCGGGTGTGGACGTGGGTGGCATGACACGTGCAGACGCCTCCGCACTCATCGAAGAGGAACTCGTAGCGCCTTTGAGTGAGCCGATCACGGTGCGCTACGGTGATCAGACGTTCATCCTCCCGGCTGAAAACCTCGTCAAGATCGATCTCGACACGATGCTGGCGGGCGCGTTCGAGCCAAAAGCAACGGCATCGCTCCCCCGCCGTGTGATGGTCAGGCTCACAGATGAGCAGATAGGCGACGATGTCCCCCTCGCGCTGAGCCTGGATGAGGATGCCCTCGACGCCTGGCTCACCGAGGTCGCAGGGCAGGTCAACAGACCTGCTGTGGACGCTACGGCGTCCGTCGAGACAACGGGCGTGGTGTTCATCGCGGCTGAGAGCGGTGTGGTGCTTGACGAGCAGGCAGCCAGGGCCGAGCTGTCCCTGGCGCTTCGCACGGGCTCAAAAGAGATCGACCTGCCTGTGGATGTGACCGAGCCCTCGATGACCGATGCCGACCTTGGCAAGCTGATGTTCGTGAGCCTTGCCGAGCGAAAGGTCTACCTGTA
Organism: Coriobacteriia bacterium; assembly: GCA_016938135.1. GTDB lineage: Bacteria > Actinomycetota > Coriobacteriia > Anaerosomatales > Anaerosomataceae > UBA2279. Next base: position 33,150 of record JAFGVD010000008.1, on the reverse strand, counting down.
CAACAACGGCGAGCTGGAGAAGTCCTACAGCATCGCCATCGGTGCCCCCGGCCACTCCACTCCTCGAGGCGACTGGGAGATCACGGCCAAACGATACATGCCCACATGGGGAAACCCCGGCTCCGCATGGGCCGAGAACATGCCGGCAACGATAGCCCCGGGGCCCAACAATCCACTGGGGACCCGTGCGATCAATATCAGCGCCTCGGGGATCCGCTTCCACGGAACGACAGATGACGCGTCCATCGGCCGTGCCGCCTCTCACGGGTGCATGCGTATGCACATGTGGGACGTCGAAGACCTTTACGACCGCGTAGAAGTGGGGATCCCCGTCTACATCCGTTAGCGGTCGAGAATCCGCACCTGTCCGGACCACGCGACGCCAGCGCGCGTAAGGGTCTCCTCGGCCAAAGACACATCCTCCTCGGCAAGTCGCAGCGCGATGCCGCACAGCGCGCCAAGCGTCTTAGGAGTAGGCATCACGGTGAGCTGAAGCCCCGCCGCGACCAGCGCCGCTTCGCCGCTGAGCGCGTCATGCGTCGAAGCGAACCCGAACACCACGTACGGACGCCGTTGAGGCGAGCTCATCCGCAGATCGCCCTCATGGCCGCCAGAGCGAAGTCCACATCCTCAGCGGTGAGCCCATACCCTATACCGAAGCGCAGAGCTCCCGACTCCAGGGTGCCCACGCTTTCATGGGCCCATGGCGCGCAGTGCAACCCCGCGCGCACCGCGATCCCGTAGTTGCGATCGAGTTCAAACGCTATGCGGTCGCACTCTATGCGCTCATGCACGACCGAGAGGACCGGCGCCCGCTCCTCGCCCGGCGGAGGCCCGAGCACACGCAACCCATCAATGCCGAGAAGCCCCTCATACATCCGGGCCGTGAGATCACGCTCGAGTCTGATGATCCCAGTACCGTTGTGGGCGAGATAGCGTGCGGCCGCCCCGAGTCCGGCGATGCCGGGCGTGTTGCTCGTGCCGGCCTCGTAGCGGTCCGGGCGCAACCTGGGCTGCATGGGATCCTCGGAGTTCCCGCCGCTGCCACCCTGCTTGAGCTCTTCGGGTTCGATCTCAGGTGAGAGATAGAGCACACCCACACCCTGCGGACCCAGAAGGCCCTTGTGTCCGGAGCTGGCGTAGACGTCAGCGCCAAGAGCACCGATATCCACTCGCATATGGCCCGCACCCTGCGCGCCGTCCACGATCAGCAGCGCACCCGCGGCGTGCGCGATGTCGGCAAGGTCACCCACAGGCTGTATGGAGCCGGTGACATTGGACGCATGCTGACAAATCACGGCTCGCGTCCGGGACTGCGCCACCACGCGTTCGAGCACATCCGCATCGATGCGACCATACTGGTCGGCCCGGACCACATCCACGATGACCCCGGCGGCGGCGAGCATGTTGAGCGGGCGCGCCACAGCGTTGTGCTCCATGGAGGAGACCACCACGCGGTCACCGGGCCGCAGCAGGCCTTTGATGGCCAGGTTCAACCCCTCGGTACAACCGGCCGTGAAGACAAGGTCACGGGGCTCAGGGACGCACAGGAGCTTTGAGACGGAACCCCGGGCCTCAAGGATCGTCCGGGATGCGGCTACTGCGAGACGATGCGCCCCCCGACCCGGATTCCCGCCGGCGTCGAGGATGGCGGCCCTCATCGCATCCAGGACCGCGTCAGGCTTGGGCCAAGAGGTTGCCGCATGGTCGAAGTACACCGTTGCCGGGGCACCGGACTCAGCCATGGCCTCCACCGGCGATCATCTCCACCGCATGCTCCAGCTGGTCGATCACAAAACCAAGCGACTCCCGGACGGCCTTCTCGCTACCAGGCAGATTGATGATAAGCGTGCGTCCGCGCTGAGCGGCGACTCCGCGTGAGAGCATCGCGCGACTGGTAACCCGCATGCTCTCGGCCCTGATGGCCTCAGCGATACCGGGGACCTCGCGGTCGGCGTGAGCCAGCGTGGTCTCCGGACATATGTCGCGCGGCCCGAGTCCAGTGCCTCCGGTGCTGAGCAAGACATCGACCTCGTCGACGTCGCACATCTCGATAATCGCCCGGGCGATGGCCTCCTGGTCGTCAGGAACCACGTGATACGCCGAGACGATCCAGCCCCGCGCCTCGCTGATAGCGATGATGGCTTTGCCGGACGTGTCCTCGGCCTTTCCGGCCGCCCGCGTGTCCGAGCTTGTGAGCACTCCTATGCGTAGTACTGTCATGAACCCTCCCCGAGGCGTTCAACGACGATGCTGTCACCTACACCCACGCTACCACCAACGCGGACGACAGCGAAGATGCCCTCCTTGGGCATGACGCAGTCGCCTGCCTGATAGTAGATGGCGCACTTGGTATGACAGACCTTGCCGATCTGCGTGACCTCAAGAACCGTCGGACCGATGTTGATGACGCTGCCCACCGGCAGGGAGACCAGGTCGATACCGCTGGTGGTGATGTTCTCGGCGAAGTCGCCCGCGGCCACATCAAGGCCCTTGGCGACCATCTTGTCGATGGACTCCTGGGCCAGCAAGCTCACCTGCCTGTGCCAATCACCGGCATGCGCATCCCCTTCAAACCCGCTGCCTACCACAAGCACGCCATTGGTGCCGGGAGTTTTGCGAACGGTCTTCTTCTGGGAGAGATTGATGGAAACGACCTTGCCGGGTTCCGGTAGGTGAGTCGCGACGTCGTTCATTCGTTCTCCTTGCGAGTCCAGGTGCCGGAATTGCCACCTTCTTTTGAGAGTAGTTTGACTTCCTCGATCACCATGCCGCGATCGACAGCCTTCACCATGTCATAGAGCGCAAGAGCCGCGACCGAGGCAGCAGTGAGCGCCTCGATCTCGACGCCGGTCTTACCGTCGTTCTCGGCCACCGCTGTGATGCGGACACCGTCACCCTCCGGCTCGAGTCCAACGGAAACGTGCGTGAGGGCGAGCGGATGACACATGGGGATGAGCTCAGCCGCGCGCTTGGCCGCCATGATGCCGGCGATTCGCGCAGTGGCGAACACATCGCCTTTGGGGGCCCGGTCTTCAACGATCATGGCCAGGGTCTGGGGTCGCATACGGATGAATCCGCCCGCCACCGCCCGCCGGTGCGTCACCGGCTTGCCCGCAACGTCGACCATTCGCGCTGCGCCGGTCTCGTCCAGGTGTGTAAGCTCAGGGGTCTTATCCACGCTCATCCTCCGATCTGCGACATGCTGCGAAGAGTGCCGATACGCATATGGTGGCTCTCCGGCTTGTTGGCCAATGCCGTATGGATGAGCGCACGCACGTCATCATCGGTGCCCTGACGCAGCACCGTCCTGACGTCCAATTCATCATCGCTGAACAGACATGTGCGCAGCCCGCCGTCAGCGGTGAGCCGCAGACGGTTGCACTCGCCGCAGAAGTGGTGTGAAAGCGGCGTGATCACGCCCAAGGTGCCCGGCGCGTCACCGATCCGATAGTACGATGCCGGACCCCATCCGCCGGGTGCGTTCCCCTTCGCGACAGGCACGATCTCTCCCAGTCCTGCTTCCGCAACCTCAAGCCTGAGGCGTCCGAGCAGTTCCTCGGCAGGGACATGGTCGTCCTCGGTCCAGATGTCGGTGGAACCGGACGCACACGATGCCTCGTGCGCGCCGCCGACCGGCATGTACTCGATGAAGCGGATGTGGATGGGACGCTCCAACGTCATCCGTGCGAAGCCGAGAAGGTCTTGCTCCAGCCTTCGCACGACCACGACGTTGAGCTTGACCGGGTCCATGCCCACTTCAAAGGCCGCCTCGAGGCCGTCGAGGACAGCCTCGAGCGAGCCACCGCGGGTGACCTGCGAGTAGACCTCGGGATCCAGCGTGTCCAACGAGACGTTCACTCGCTCAAGACCCGCAGCCCTGAGCTCGGCAGCGTACTTTCGCAGCAGGGTGCCGTTCGTGGTGAGCGCGATCGCCTCAAGACCAGTGATCTCGCGAAGACGGCGGACGTGGTCGACGATGCCGGAGCGAACCAGTGGCTCACCGCCGGTCAGCCGTATCTTGCTGATGCCTTCGCCGACCGCGATCTTGGCGAAACGCTCTATCTCTTCAAAGGATAGTATCTCGTCATGTTTGCGCCACTGCACTCCTTCGGGAGGCATGCAGTAGACGCAACGCAAATTGCAGCGGTCGGTGACGCTGATACGCAGGTAGTCGATACGCCGTCCAAAACTGTCAGTCGCCATGCGGACTCCCTCCGTCGAGGAAGCTTCGCTCGACAAAATCGGTGAGTGCGTCGTAGTCGTTCAATTCAAAGCGTGAAACGCCCTCCGGCTGTAGGTCGTTGTTGTCGGTGATGAGGGCGGTGAGTTCTGCAGGCGCCGAGACGAGCTCATCTGATCGCGCTCGCCGGGACACCTCTATGCGCACAGAGCCGGAGCGCTTGAAACCCTCCGTTATGAGGATGTCCACATCACCGGCGGCCGCCACGATCTCCTCGAGCGTACGCTCGCGCTCCACCTTGCTGACCACGGCGAACTGGGTGGGAGCGGAGATCATCGTGACCTGCGCGCCCGCCCTGGCGTGTCGCCATGAGTCCTTGCCCGGCACGTCGATGTCTATCTCATGGACGTGGTGCTTGCACGTGGCGACACGGTGACCTCGGTCGACGAGCCGCCGGACGAGCTGCTCGACCACGGTCGTCTTGCCCGAGTCGCTCTTTCCCACTATGGATACAACAGGTATGCCGGTCATCTGGAACACTCTAGAAGCAGCCCAGGTCGCAGCTGTGCATCTTGATGCTGAGCTCGTTGGCAGCCTCGCCGACGGCCTTGTAGGACACACCGAGGTCTTCTGCGAGCTTGCGGGCGACAGGGCATGCGATCTTGCCGTCGACGGCCTTCTCGGAAACAGCGGTCTTGAGCTCTGGAGTCACTACGTAGTCTTTCATTGCACGCCTTCCTCGATGTCGAGCCGGATACAGGTGACGATACTACCCTTCGGGGCAAAGGACATGCCTTCGGGGACTGACACAAGACAATTGGCGCGGTGCATCGACGTGAGCATCGCCGAAGACTGACCGCCGGCAAGCGAAGCGCTGTAGCCGTCGTCTGTCTTGACGAGCCGACCACGCAAGAAGTACCTGCGGTCGGACTTCTTCTTCACATCATGCGCAAGAACGGCCTGGACGCGGGGACGGTCGAGCGCCTCAAAGCCCATCATCTTGCGGATGGCGGGACGCACGAACAGCTCGAAGCCGACCATCGTGGACGTCGGGTTGCCCGGCAGTCCGAAAAACGGCGTACCATCGATGGTCCCGTATGTCTGCGGCGCCCCGGGACGCATGGCTACCTTCCAGAAGTCCAGCTTGCCGATGTCGGTGAGCACATCTCTGACCACGTCGAAATCACCCATGGAAACCCCGCCGGTGGTGATCATCAGGTCGAACTCCGAGGCGCGGGTCAGGATGGCCCGCGTGTCGGGCTCGTTGTCCCGTGCAACAGGCAGAATGTGCGGCTCCGCACCTGCGGCGATGACCTGTGCGGCGAGTGAATACGAGTTGGAGTTGCGTATCTTGCCGGGGCCGGGATACTCGCCGATCGCGACCAGCTCATCGCCGGTGGCGACTATCGCCACGCGCGGACGCCGATAAACGCTCACCCTCTCGTGCCCCATCGCCGCCATGAGTCCCACGGCCGCTCCGGTCACGACTTCTCCTGCCGAGAGGACCACGTCACCTGTGCGCACATCCTCGCCACGCTTGCGGATGTTCTCTCCGGGTTTAGCCGTGGTCTTGATCGCCACGGTCCCGCCGGCTCCGCCGTCGGCCTCCAGCGACTCGGTGCGCTCGATCATCACGACCGCCTCAGCGCCCTGTGGCACCGGTGCGCCCGTCATGATGCGGGTCGCCTGCCCGGGCTCGAGCGGCAGCTGCGGAAACATACCGGCCGCAACGTGCTCGATCACCTTGAGCACCACGGGAGACTCCTCCGAAGCGCCCTCCAGATCGGCCACATGGACCGCAAAGCCGTCCATGGCCGAGTTGTCGAACGGTGAGATGTCGATATCTGAGCTGATGTCCTCGGCAAGCACTCTGCCCAAAGACTCAAGGATGTCCACCTCGACCGCTTCAAGCCGTTCTATTCGAGCGAATACCGCTTCACGCGCTTGTTCCACACTGATCACGAATCCTCGTCCTCCTCGCTGACTATACGTTCGGGATTTGTGTACACGACGAGTTTTCCGCCACGTGCGTATCCCACGATGGTGATCCCTACCCGGGCGCCTATCTCGGCAGCCAGATCGGTCACCGCCGTTCGGGAGACGACAACAGGGACGCGCGCCTTAGCGGCCTTCACTGCCATCTCATAGCTCACCCGTCCTGTAGTGAGCAACACCGCTCCGACGGTGTCCTTGCGGTCGAGCCATGCCCGACCGAGGACCTTGTCCAGCGCATTGTGACGACCCACGTCCTCCCGCAAGATAGTGACGATGCCGTCACGACCCAGAGCGCACGAGTGCATTCCGCCGGTGTCCCGATACGCCGCTGCCGCACGAGCCATCTGGCCCATCAGGTCGTAGAGCGTCTCGGAGTCGATCCGCATGTCCGAGACGACCGGCTCGATGCCCGCCGCATGCCCCACCGATGCAAACGTCACGCCTTTCCCGCATCCGGCGGTCACATACCGTTCCCTGTACCGGAAATCCTCCGGGACGCCCTCATCACTGGTCACGTAGACGTGACCCCGCTTGTGATCGACATTGATAGCGCCCAGAGAATCGCGATCGGTGAGAAGTCCCTCGGACACCAGAAACCCTACCGCCATCTCCTCGAGGTCGGTAGGCGTACTCTGGATGGTCGCGATCTCCACGTCATTGAGCACCACGGTTATGGGACGCTCCGACGGCATACCCCGCGCCTTACGGGTGCCCACCTCGATCACCGAGAGACGCACGCTGGAGGCCACCTCTTCTCCCTCTGGCCCTTTGGTGGCACGGACTTCCGCAAGCTCCTCGGGAGTGTTGACGTTAATGAGACTCCGGAGTTCAGGATCGAAGTTCCGAAGCGATTCAACGGGGACTTCCACGACCTTGACGGCAGGAAGGATCGCGACCAGGCGCCGACGGCCGGAATCGAGCACAGCGCGAGCTGCAGGCAGACAGCTTGTGTGATAGAGCGCCAACAGCGGTTCAGAGCCCTTGGGACCCACCGGGATCACTACCTGAGCACCGTCACGCGCTTCCCACAACGCGCGAACCAACTCCGGCCGGAGCCACGGCATGTCTGCCGCCAGCGCGAGGACCCACTCGTCCTCGGCGTGCTCAAGCGCGGTCGCAAGTCCGCCCAGCGGTCCCTGGTACGCGACAGCGTCTTGAAGCACTCGTACCCCTGCGGGGAGATCGACGTCTTCAAGAGCCTCGGGTCGGTTAGTGACGACGACCGTATGGGCGCACACCGAATTCGCGCTGTCGACCACCCGGGTGATGAGCGGCTCGCCTTCAACGGGTAGCAACGTCTTGTCGATGCCCATACGCAGCGAACGCCCACCGGCGAGCACTGCCGCAGTCACCGGTATGCGGCTTGCTCCATCCTTAGTCATTCAGCCTCCTGCCAAAGGACCCGACTCCAAGAGACATGGGTTCCATAGTACCCCTTTGGGTATTCTTCATGAAGCTGCGCCCACACGCACCGCGGTCGCCTTGAACATCGCGATGACCTCGCCGCCCACCTCGAGCTGAAGCTCTTTGGCCGAAGCTCGAGACACGGACGCCGCAAACGGGAGTGCCCCCGAGCATACACGGATGCGCGCAGTCGCTCCACGCGGCTCGATGGCCTCGACGGTGCAATGCAGAATGTTTCGTGCCGAGGACACCGGCAGTCCGTTGGACTGGAACAATGTCACATCTTCAGGACGCACGCCCACGACCACATCACTCCCTACCGGAAGCGACGTGATCGCATACACTGAGACACCGCCGCAGTCTATCCGGGCAACGCCCTCATCGATGGCGGCGACACGTCCGAAGATCGGCGCCTCCATGCCGATGAAATCAGCCAGCCACTCGTTGGTGGGCAGGCCCATGACCTCATCGACAGGGCCGCTGCGAACGAAGCAGCCTTCGTGCATGATGCTGAGGCGGTCAGCGACTACCATCGCTTCGTCTTGGTCGTGCGTGACATAGACCGTCGTCACGCCGGAGTCATGCAAGATGCGCGAGAACTCCGCCACAAGTTGCCGTTTGATGAGCGGATCGAGGTAGCTCAGCGGCTCGTCCAGGAGCAGGATGCGGGGGTCAAGCACGAGAGCGCGCGCCAGGGCCACCCGCTGGGCCTCACCGCCCGAAAGGGTGAGCGCAGAGGCGTCGGCCAGTTCATCGAGGCCAACGCGGGAGACAGTCTCGCGGACGCGCCGGTCCCTCTCGGCGGAAGGAACACCACGCAGCTTAAGGCCATAAGCGACGTTCTCGGCGACGGTACCGTTGAACAGGTACGGCTTCTGGAAGACGGCGGCCATCATCATGCGCGCCGGACGGCTGCGATGCGTGACCGGCCGACCCTCGATGGTGACGCGCCCGGTGGTGGGCTTTTCCAGCAGCCCCACGATGCGAAGCAATGTGGATTTACCGGCACCCGACGGACCGAGAAGCGCATGCGTCTCGCCCTCAGCCACGTCGAAACGATCGACATCGAGGACGGTCCGGCGGCGGTACTTCTGACTGATGCCCTCGGCAAGGATGAGCGGCGTTCTATCGCTCATAGCGCGCTCCCGACTGCTGCAACGTCGTGAGCAGCCCGTTGATGACGAACGCGATGCCGATGAGGATGAACCCGAGTGCGAGCGCGGTTCCGAAGTTGCCCTTGCGTGCCTCGAGCACGATGGCGGTGGTCATCACGCGGGTGGAACCCTCGATGTTCCCGCCCACGATCATCACGGCGCCCACCTCGGAGATGATGCCACCGAAGCCGGCGACGACAGCGGCCATGACACCGCGTCGCGCCTCAGTGACAGTCAGCAGCGCCTCTTGCCACCATGAAGCGCCAAGCGATCGGGCCTGCAAGCGAAGCTCAAGAGGCACCGAGGCGATCGCTGCGGCCGTGACGCCGGCAACGAGCGGTGTGGAGATGAACACCTGGGCGATGACCATCGCGGGGGTTGAGAACAAGAGGCGCAAATCGCCGAGAGGCCCGCTGCGCGAGAGGAACATGAACACGATGAGACCGGCAACGACCGGGGGGAGACCCATGCCGGTGTTCACGATCACGAGTGTGAGTCGGCGGCCGAAGAAGCGACCGACGCCGATGAGATAGCCCACCGGGATACCGATGATCATCGCGATCCCCACCGCGACGGTTGAGACCCGCAGCGAGAGAAAGATGATCTCGAACAAATACGGCGCGCCGGATGTGATCAGCTGTACGGCCTCGACGACCGCACTCCATATGACTTCCATGTGACTCCCTGTGAAATAGAGGGGCGTCGCGGCCGGCACCGCGACGCCCTCATAGCCTTCACGGCACCTGTGATGCCGAAGACTTCTTCAAGAGGTACTTACGATGCGTTGGGGATGAAGAGCGGCTGCCCGAACTTCTCCACACCGTATGTCTCGATGACGGCCTGACCCTCGGCACTGACGATCCAGTCCGCGAAAGCCTGAGCGCCTTCCATATTAGTCGCATCCACGACCGGAATGACACCGTACTGGTTGAACATGATGGCGTCGCCTTCAGCCAGAATGACAAGATCCATCGTGTCCATCAGGTTCAGGTAGGTCGCACGGTCGCTCATGGTGTAACCAAGCTTCTCATCTGCAAGCTTGAGGACATCACCCATGCCCTGGCCCGCCGAGAGATACCAGTCGCCGGCCGGCTCGATGTCCGCCGCTGCCCAGATGGACAGCTCTTTGGTGTGCGTTCCCGAGTCGTCACCGCGTGATACGAAGGTGGCTTCCGCCTCGCTGATCTTGGTGAGAGCGGCAGCTGCGTCGGTCATGCCTGCGATCCCCGCAGGATCAGACTCGGGGCCGACGATGATGAAATCGTTGTACATGACGTCATGACGCTCGGTGCCAAAGCCGTTTGCCACGAACTCCTCTTCGGAGGCCTTCGCGTGAACGAGCAGCACGTCAGCGTCCTTGGACTCGCCAAGGGCAAGTGCCTCGCCGGTGCCTACGGCGACAACGTCGACCGCATACTCCGGGTACGCTTCCTCGAACGCAGGGATCAGGACGTCGAACAGACCCGAATCCTGGGTTGAGGTGGTGGACGCGAGAACGAGCTTGGTAGCCTCGACTACCGGCTCTGTGACTGTGGCCTCGGGATCCGTAGTCTCCTCGGTTGAGCTGCAAGCAGCAAGCGAGAATACGAGTGCGAGTGAGAGGGCCAGTGCGGCGATGCGCCAGAACGCAGACGCCTTGAAGCGATGGATCATTCGGTGCTCCTTTCCAAGTAACGGGAGGCGAGGCGGTTTCCCTTCCCCACCCTATCGGTCTGATGTCCATCGCGGCATTGCCGCTGTAGGCGCATCAGACTCGGAGGCATATGGCCTGTGCTCAGGGGCAACAGGTATATGCCAAGTCTAGCCAATTGCGGAAATACGTCAAACTCCCCTACACTGCGAGAAACCACAGAATGGAGATTCTGCACTGATGACCGATCTGACAGCCTCACCAGCCATAAACGTCCGAGACCGTATTCTTGATGCAGCGATGCGACTATTCGTGGACAAGGGCTACCACCCCACCACCATCCCCGACATCGTCAAGGCGTCAGGCACGAGCATCGGCGCGGTCTACCACCACTTCGAGGGCAAAGAGGACCTGGCAAGGCAACTGCACCAGCAGGTCATCGCCGAGTTCATGGGATTCGTTGGGGCGGAGGTCTTGAACGGCTCGAACGCCGAGACAAGCATCCGCGCCTACACTGAGCTGATGTTCCGTCTGACCGAGGAGCGCCCCTACTTCGTCTCGTATCTGCTGCATGCCCGCCCGCGGGCCGTGGTAGATGACAACCTCACCGTCTGCTCCCGGGAGGGACTTGAGGTCACCAGCGAGATCATCCGGATCGGCAAAGCGAACGGCGAGATCATCGACGCCGACGAGCGCGTACTGTGCGGGCTTATCTCGGGCACGATCATGCGCATCGTCGATATGCGAGCAGACCACATAGTCCCGGGCTCATTGATAGCCCTGGTAGACCCCGTGGCCGAGCTCATCTGGCGGGCTATCCGAATCTGAAGACCGGCCACCGTTCATCGGAACTTCCCTTAAGTAGTCTTGCGTTCCGACAACAGAACGACTATTCTTTCTGACCAGAACGACCATTCGTTCTTGATAGGCCACTATGAGGAGGTTCGACGTGCACGAGAAGATCAAAGCTGCTCTGGGCGAACGGGCGAGCGATGACGCGCTGCGACGCTTCGTCTACGGACACGACATGGGCGCCCTGCCTGACACCATCGGAAACTTCATCAAAAACGTCCCCGACCTCGTAGTGCAGCCGGAGAACGAGTCCGAGGTGATCATGCTCGTCAAGGAAGCAGCCGCCTCCAAGACCCCCATCGTCCCCCGCGGTGGCGCTACCGCAGGATTCGGTGGCGCGGTGCCTGCGAACGCCGGCATCGTTATCGACTTCGTGCGCATGAACAAGATCCTGGACATCTCGCCGGACCGCAGCACCGCCACGGTAGAGCCGGGCGTCGTTTGGAGCGACCTACAAAAGGCGCTGTTGGCCGAAGACCTCGACCTGCCCCTCTATCCCACCAGCGCACTCTCCGCGACCGTTGGTGGCTGGGTAGCACAGGGTGGCGCAGGCATCGGTAGCCGTGGGACCGGCGACCTGCTGGAGAACCTCATCTCGGTTCGGGCGGTCCTTGCTGACGGCACCACTCGCATCTTCGAAGGCAACGACATCGAGCTGGTCTACGGCATGGAGGGCATCACCGGTGTGATCACCTCCGTGACTATCGGGATCGTGCCGGCACGTCCTTTGTCCAACGCGCTGTTCGCTTTGCCGTCTGCTCAGGCCGCCCAGCAGCTGGTCACCGACACTGCGTCTATGGACCTGTGGCACATCAACATCCAGCCGCCCAACTTCGTAGCGCTCAAGAACCGCGCCACGGGTGAGAGCCTGCCCGAGGAATGGCTCGCATTCGTGACATACGTCGAATCCGCTGCCACCGGCGAGGCCCTGGCCAAGACCGCGGTAGAGCTGGGTGGGCGCGATCTTGGTACTGAGGCCGCCACGCACGAGTGGGGCGAGCGTTTCTACCCCATGCGAGGGAAGAAGTTCGGACCTTCCATCATCGCCACCGATGTGATGATCCCAACCACCAAGTTCGCGGAGTTCTCCAGACAGATCACCAACAAGTTTGGCGATGAGTTTCTCTTCGAGGGCACGCTCGTGAACACCGACCAGGTCGCCGTCATCGGATTCATGCTGGCGGATGAACGTCACATGAGCTTCATGATGCTGTTCGCCAACTCCCTCGTCGTCAACGAGACCGCCAAGAAGCTGGGTGGTCGCGTCTTCGCAAGCGGTATGTACCTGACGCCTGAATCCGAGGCGATCTTCGGCAAGCCGCTCCTGAACCGTGTCGTTGCCTTCAAGAAGCAAACCGACCCGACCAAGATCCTGAACCCCGGCAAGGTGCTTTCGCCGAAATACGATCCCGACTCCCCTGTGAAGCTCATCGCGCGCGCTGTCTCCTCGGCGAAGGGCGTGGCGGGTATAGGCGGGGCAATGGGCCGGATGCTCCAGGGCAAGAAGCCGAAGAAGATATCGGATCTCCCCAACCACATGGAAGACGGCGCGTTCGCCTGCGTGAGCTGCGGATTCTGCCGTAGCGTGTGCACAGTGTTCGCTCCTGATCCGTGGGAAGACAACTCCCCTCGCGGCAAGTGGTACATGCTCAAGGAGTACGCCAAGGGCAACCTGAAGTTCGACCAGGCGATGGCCACCAAGATCAACCTGTGCACGACGTGCAAGCGCTGCGACATGGTGTGCGAGGTCTCGCTGCACATGGCGCACGAGTTCATGGGCGTGAAACCGTACCTGCTGGATGCCAAGGAGTTTGAGAACACCGGGCTGGCGGACGTGCGCACCAACGTCCTCACCACCGGCAACTTCTGGGGCGCTCCCGGCGAAGGCACGGAATGGCGCACGAACGACATGCGCTTCTCGGAAGATGGTGGCGTGGGCTACTGGCCGGGCTGCTGGAGCAGCGTGGTGACCAAGAACGCCCCGCAAAACGCGGTACACCTGATGAACGCGGCAGGCGTGGAGCCGGTGTTTTTGGGCGACGAGCAGACCTGCTGCGGCCTGTACCACGCGCTGGGCGGTTACGAGAAGGACTTCGTGCAGCGTGTGAAAGACAACCTGGAGCTCATGAACAAGCGCGGCGTTAAGACGCTCGTGACATCGTGCCCGGGATGCTTTGCCACCTTCACCGAGAACTACAAGGCCGTCGCCGATCAGCTGGGCATCCCGTGCGACATCGAGTTCAAGCACGTGGTGGTGTACCTGAGCGAGCTGGTGAAACAGGGCAAGCTGAGCTTCCCTGAGGGCGAGCCCACGTCGGTCACCTACCACGACTCGTGTCACCTTGGCCGCTGGTTCGGCAAGTACGAGGAGCCCCGCAACGTCCTCAAGGCTATGCCTTCGGTAGAGCTCAGGGAGATGGAGCACAGCCGGGAAGACGCGCAGTGCTGCGGGCTGGTGGGCGCGTTCTACCACCTGCCCACGGTCGCGCATTCCGCGATGACGCGAGTGGGAGAAGCCGAGGCGACCGGCGCCGAGTACCTCATCACCAACTGCGCCGGCTGCGCGTCGCAGTTCAATGCGACGGCCAACGCCATGGGCACCAACGTGAAGCAAAAGGACCTGACCGACCTCGCCGCTGAGGCTTTGGGCTACGAGGTCTACGACCCGACCGAAGCGATCGCAGGCGCCATGGTAGGCGCTGTGGAGATGCTGGGGTCCTCGGCTACGGTTCCGCGCAAGTGCGACATGTGCGGCGGCTGCAAGTAGACATCCCTCCCCCGTAGCGGCAGGGCCTTTCGGGAAACCGGAGGGCCCTGCTGCATTCTGCGGCGGGCCTAGGACTCGAGCGCGTCGCCCAGGTAGTCGATCAGGGCGTCGGCCGCCCGGGTGGCCGTGTTGCGTGGCATCACAAGGAACAGCGGCCGCTCAAGCGGAAACGAGCCCTCAGGCACGCGGGCGACGGTCTCAAGCTGCAGGGCCTTCTCGGCAACCCAGGTACTTACCACGCCGATGCCCATGCCGCCTTCGACAGCGCTCACGATGGCCTCGTTGGTGCCAAGCTCCATGATCACGCGAAGCTCGGCGGGGTCCACGCCGCCACGACGCATGGCGTCTTCAAAGACCATGCGGGTGCCGCTACCGGACTCCCGGACGATGAACGGCTCGTCCACCAGGTCAGCGAAGCGCACGTTCTCCTTCTGAAGCAACGGATGATCCGGAGCACAGATCATGACGAGATTGTCATGTCCCAGACGACGGTACTCCACACGCGCACCGTGGACCTCGGCGCCGGTCATGCCAAGCTGCGCCTCCCCCGACTCCACCTTCTCGATCACCTCGGCGGTGTCGAAGACCCGCAGCGTCACGCCCACCTCGGGATACTCTTTGAGGAATCCGCCCAGAAGGCGCGGCAGCACGTACTGGCCAGGCGTGGTGGACGCGGCGAACACGAGCCTGCCGGAGACGGTCTCGCTCAACTGCTCCAACGCGCCGCGTGCGCTCTCAAGCTCGGCAAGCACCTTGCGCGCATGCGGGAGCAAGGCCCGGCCGGCCTCGGTGATGTCGACCTTGCGATAACGGCGATCGAGCAGGGTCGCGCCCAGATCTGCCTCAAGTGCCTGCACCTGCATGGTAACGGCAGGCTGTGACAGGCCCATGGCTCGCGCGGCCTCGGAGAATGAGGCGTGCTCCACCACCGTCACGAACGTCTTGAGCTGAGCGATATTCATGACCAAGTCGACCCCCGGCGCTGATTGGACCCTGACACTGTCCATGCTACCCCATCAAGCCGCGACCCGGACTGTTTACACGCTGTGCTAGCGTGGTAGACTCCTTCTACGTGATAATCATTATCAGTTAGGTGTGCCCGGATGACGCAACACCAGGAAACGAACGACGCGGCTCTGCGCAAAGCCTGCGGCAGCGGCAGGGTGAGCACGCAACGGCTGGGTATCGCTCGCGCCGCCGCCAACATGGCAGGAGCTTTCTCGGTGGACGAGCTGCATCACTCCGCCTGCGAAGACGTTGCGGGCCTGGGAGTAGCCACCGTCTACCGCGCGGTCGCCTCCATGACGGACTGTGGGACTCTGACCGTGGTGGGTGAGCGCGATGGCCGGACGCTGTACGTGTGGTGCACCGATGACGGGCATCACCACCACGTCATCTGCACCGGCTGCGGCAAGGTGGCCGGGATCGACTGCCCCTTGCCGAAGGGCGACGCGCTTGTCTCGGCAACGGAAGCAGGATTCACGGTGACGCGTCACGACCTCACACTCTACGGACTGTGCGCCGCATGCCGGGAAAGGAGCGCTCGCTAGATGTCGCATATACACATTCCCGACGGCGTACTGCCGATCTGGCTCTGGGGCACCGGGTGGGTGGTAGCGCTGATCGCGCTGACCATCGCCTCGCGCGTCTCGGAGCGCGAAGCGGTGCGTCGCAAAGTGCCGTTGCTGGGGGTCGTCTCGGCGCTGGTGCTTGTGGCGATGTCCACCGAGATCGTGCCTATCGCCTACCACGTGAACCTCACCGTGGTCGCGGGCGCCATCCTGGGGCCATGGATGTCGATCATCTCGGCGTTCGTTGTCCAGGTCATCCTGGCGCTGCTGGGACACGGCGGCGTCACGGTCATCGGGCTCAACACCATACAGACCGCTACCGAGATGATCCTGGGATGGATGCTCTTCCGCACGCTGGTTCGTGTGCTGGGGCGGCCTCGCGTCCGCTGGGCCGCCGCTATCACCACGGTGCTCACCCTGATCGTCACCACCACCATGCTGGTGGGCCTGGTAGCGCTTGCCGGCGCCGGTCCGGCCGCCATCCGCGATACAGGCGCTTTGAATCCGGCGACACTGCGCTTTGGCAACCCGCTTGATGGCGGTGTGGTGAACATAGGGCTGTTCGCTGGTGGACATGAGCATGCCGAGGAGACCGACGAACACGATCACGAAGCTGAGGCCGATCACGAAGCTGAGGCCGACAGCTCGCTCTCTGTGACGCGTTTTGCGAGCGTCGTCTACACGCTGGGACCCATCGGCTGGCTGCTGGAAGCGCTCATAACCGCCGGCGTGCTGGGCTACGTGGCCCGTGTGCGGCCGTCGCTCGTGTTCGAGGGCGGGATGGCTCAGACCGAGAGCCCGCACTACGGCGACGAACACGGGGGGCACTGATGGACATCACCGCCGTAGACAGCGCAGCTGTCCTGGGGACATCACGCCTCCACAAGGCGTCTGCGGCCGCAAAGGTCGCGGCGTTCACCCTCGTGCTGACCACCGTTGTGGTGACCAGTGACGTATTCGTGCTCTTCTCGGCGCTGGCGCTGCTTGTATCGCTGGCCGTGGGCATGAGACTGCCGCTGCGACGGATGCTGCCTTTGGCACTGTACCCGGCGGTCTTTGCGGCGGTGTTCGCGTTCGCCTCTGCGCCCAGCGTCCTCTCGGCGGTGCTCATCATCGGCAAGGCGGTCACGGCGGCGCTGGGCGGCGTGATCTTGATGTTCGCCACGCCGTACCCGCAGGTCTTCGCTATCGTGCAGCGCTTCGTGCCGGGCATCGTGGGCGACGCGCTGCTCATGACGTATCGCTCACTGTTCTTGCTTGCCGAGAAGCTCACCAACCTCACCACCGCCGTGAAGCTGCGCTCGGGCCTGGCGGCGGGTCAGCCGGTACGCGCGTTCCGCGCCACCACGCGCTCGCTGGGAGGGTTGCTGCTGTACTCGCTCGACCTCTCGCAGCGGGAGTACGACGTGCTGCGGCTGCGCGGCTACGAAGGCAGGCTGCGGGTACGCGCGATCCCCTCGGCAGACCGCGCCATGGACCGCGCGGTCGTTGTGGGTGCGGCGGGGCTTCTGGCTATCACCATCATCGTGCGCACCATGCCCGACGCGCTGGGCGCATACACCTGGATCTTCGCAACGCTCACGATCCTCACGCTCCTAGTCACTGCGATCACACGCTGGAGGAAGTCATGACCGAACACGTCCACGTCCACGAGCACGCGCATCCGGACGACCCGGGCTGCGAGGAAGTCGTACGCATCAGCTGTGTTCGCCACACCTACGAGGACGGCACGAGCGTGCATCTGTGCGGTATGGACTTCCTCGTGCACCGCGGCAAGCGCGTGGCTGTCTTAGGTCCCAACGGCGCAGGCAAGACGACGCTGCTCTACCACGTCTTAGGACTGCTGCGTCCGCAGGAAGGCGAGGTGCGTGTACTGGGCTCCTCCCCCGCAGACGACTGGAAGTCCATCCGCCGCCGCATTGGCGTTGTGCTGCAGAACGTCGACGAACAGATCATCGCGCCCACGGTCTTTGACGACGTGGCGTTCTCACCGCAGCAGTACGGATTGCCTGACGCCGAGGTGGAGCAGCGCACTCTTGCCGCACTGGACCTGCTGGACATCCGCGAGCTGGCCAACCGCGTCCCGCATAGCCTCTCCGGCGGCGAGAAGCGCAAGGTCGCGCTTGCCGGCGCGCTGGTGATGGAGCCGGAGCTGCTGGTGCTTGATGAGCCCTTCGAGGGCCTGGACCTAAAATCGCGCGCCAACCTGATCGACCTGCTAGCGAGACTGTCCACCGAGAAGAATATGACCGTGGTGCTCTCCACCCACGATATCGACACCGTGCCGGACTTCGCCGACTTCGCCTACGTGCTGGCGCCAGGCGGCTCCATCGTGTTGCGCGGAACGCCCGCCGAGGTGTTCAGCAACGCCGACGTGATCGCGCAGGGCAACATCAAACCGCCCATACTGGCCGAGCTGTTCGCACGGCTGCGCGAGCGCGATGCGGATGCACCGGAGCCCGCGCTCTCAGTCCAGGCAGCGGTTGAGTCGCTGGAGGCATGGAAGCGCGGGTAGTGAGCTCGCAAGCCCTGCCTTCCGGCTGCAAAAAGCCTTCGGGG
The DNA here is from genome assembly GCA_016938135.1 of Coriobacteriia bacterium. Taxonomy (GTDB): domain Bacteria; phylum Actinomycetota; class Coriobacteriia; order Anaerosomatales; family Anaerosomataceae; genus UBA2279. The sequence continues at coordinate 15,035 of JAFGVD010000008.1, read as the reverse complement.
TACACTCAAGAGTAAGTAACCGGCCCCGGGGGAGGCTTGCACTATGCGACATCCGGTTGTTTTGCCACCATGTCCCACCTGCGGAGCGATGCGCCAGGCACCCGATTCGCGGTTCTGTGTGCAGTGCGGCACCCCTTTGCCTGCGCCGCGCAAGAAGCATACGGCGTTGTGGATCACACTGGGGATTCTCATGCTGCTGCTCGCCTGCACTGCGATCGTTGTCATCACCAATGCCCTCGCGATCCTTGACCACGGCGGCACACTCATCTGACAGGAGGCCTCAGCCATGCGCTCACGCACACTCACGCTCCTTGGACTGTCCGCCGTCCTGGTGTTCATCTCGGCGACACCGGCGCTGGCGGCACCCAAGCTTAAGACATTGGACGAAGCGGTCGCCTATGTGAAGCAGCTCAACACTCAAGGCATGCCCCGTCAGGAAATAGCCGCCGAGGTGACCAAGATCGTGGACTCCCGCGTCTACAACGTGAACTCGTGGGAACGCGTGACCAAGTGGCCGAACTACATGCCGTTTGGCAGCTACTTCAGCAAAGACGAGGAGAACTTCGACAAGTTCCGTGCAAAGGAGAACAGCTTCGACAACGATGTCGCTGCCCGGTACGCGTGGGACAGCCAGTACGGCCAGTGCGAGGAGTGCGCGTCATTGTCCTACTACCTGCTCAAGCAGGCAGGTGTAGACGGCAACGTGCGGATATTCGCGTCCACGGCCGGCTCAAGCGGTCACAACTTCGTGGTGTGGGGCCTGAAGGACGGCGCAGACCCCAACGACCCCTCCACCTGGGGCGATGACGCCTACGTGGTGGACGGATGGCAGGGCAAGACTCTAGACAAGGATGCGGCGGCGGCCGACAAGTACGTTTCCAACGGCGGTGAGGCAAAGGTGGCCGACCGTACCAAAGCCCACGACAAGACGGCCACTGTATGGAACACAGACTCCTCAAGCAGCACCTACACCGGTGATGACTGCCTCATGGAGTTCCTGTTCGGCGAGGCACCGGGAGGCGACAACGCCCTTGCACTGGCGCGCGCCCTTCGGGATCGGGTGCTCGCGCGAAGTGCGACCGGCCGAACGATGATCACGACGTACTACAGCGTGAGTTCCTGGGCCATGACGAACATGTTCGACCCGGACTCACGGACCGCACAGAACCCGCAGCGCGATGACCTCGAGACGGCACAGCGCTAGCTCTAGCCACCTTGGGCATAAACACCTCCGTCAGCTGAACGAGGTGATGCAGTGACAAACAGACTTGCAGAGGAAAGCAGCCCATACCTGCTGCAACACGCCGAGAACCCCGTTGACTGGTACCCGTGGGGAGACGAGGCGTTCGCGCTGGCGCGCAGCAGAAACCGCCCCATATTCCTCAGCGTGGGTTACTCGGCATGTCATTGGTGCCACGTCATGGCGCACGAGAGCTTCGAGGACGAAGAGACCGCTGCGTTTCTGAACACGCACTTCGTGGCCGTGAAGGTGGACCGCGAAGAGCGCCCCGACGTGGATTCCATCTACATGGAGGCCGTGCAGTCCATCGCCGGGCGCGGCGGCTGGCCGATGAGCGTCTTCATGACCCCTGCCGGCGAACCGTTCTTTGGAGGCACGTACTGGCCTGCGACCAGCCGCTTTGGGATGCCGTCTTTCCGGGACGTGCTGGAGCAGATCGCGGAGCTATGGACCGGGCAGCATGGCACGGTGCAGGAAGCGGCCCAGCGCCTGACAGCGACGCTGCGCAACGCCGATGAACAACGTCAGCGTCCCACATCCCCAGCAGATGAACGCACGCTCATCTCGGCCGAACGCGGTCTCATCCGCGGCTTCGACCCGGCTCACGGCGGTTGGGGCGAGGCACCCAAGTTCCCGCAACCGTCCGTGATCGAGTTCGTGATGCGCCGCTACCAGGCCACCGGCGAGCAGGAGTCGCTGACCATGATCGACCGCACACTGGAGGCGATGGCAGCGGGCGGGATCCACGACCAGGTGGGCGGCGGGTTCCACCGCTATGCCACAGACGCCATCTGGCTGGTACCCCACTTCGAGAAGATGCTTTACGACAACGCCCAGCTGGCGAGGGTGTATCTGCATGCGTGGCAGCTGACCGGCAACGAAGATCACAAGCGCGTCTGCGAGGACACGCTCGACTACCTCCTGCGCGAGATGACCGACCCGGAAGGCGGCTTCTACGCGGCTCAAGACGCCGACACCGGCGGCGTAGAGGGCAGCTACTACGTATGGACGCCCGAGCAGATCCTCGCCGCGCTTGCAGATGCCGGTGCGCAAGACCCCGAAGCGGACGGTGCGCTGTTCTCGGCAGCATACGGCGTCACCACGGACGGGAACTTCGAGGGAAGCACCATCTTGCACGCCACGCTCAGCCGAGAAGCGCTTGCCGCCACATTCGATGAGTCCGAAGACTCGATAGACCGACGCCTGTGCGACATCCGGGTCGCGCTGCTCGAAGCCCGGGGCAAGCGCCCCCGGCCGCATACGGACGATAAGGTCATCGCGGCATGGAACGGGCTGGCGCTGGGCGCGTTCGCCGAGGCCGCGCGCGTACTGGGTCGGACCGACTATGGAGCAGCAGCTACCGCCAACGCGGAGTTCCTGCTCTCGCAGATGTATGACGACCCCGGGCGACTATGGCGGACGTGGAGCGCCGGCACAGCCAAGATCGACGCCTTCTTGGAGGACTACGCATGCGTCGCCGACGGGCTGATCGAGCTCTACCAGACCACCTTTGATACCCGATGGCTCCACTCGGCGCATGAACTGGCCGAGACGATCGTGCACGGCTTGGTCGATCCAAGCGGCGGGTTCTTCGACACCGGGCACGACCACGAAGCGCTCATCTTGCGGCCGCGCGATATCTCCGACGGGGCGACGCCCTCGGGCTCGGCGATGGCCGCCTATGTGCTTGCGAGGCTGGCGGAGTACTTCGCAGACGCGTCCTACGCGCGTCTTGCGCACGACGCGGTGCAAGAGGTGGGCTCTTTGATGGAGCGCGCGCCGCTGGGCTTTAGCAACTGGCTTGGCGTGCTGGACTTCATGCTGGCTCCGCCTATGGAGCTGGCTCTTGTGGGGACATGCCCCGGAGCGATGCTGGACGTGGTGCGGCGCCGGTACCGGCCCAACCTGGTCGTTGCGTGTTCTTCCGGCGCGGCGGGAGCCGACGGCGTGCCCCTTCTGAAGGGGCGCACGACCGTGGGCGGGCACACCACCGCCTACCTGTGCCAGCAGTCCAGCTGCATAGACCCCACCACCAGCGCAGACCGACTTGAGGTGCTGCTGCAAGGTATCGGGTAGCGCTCCGCCCTACCCCAGAAAGCGCCTCAAGACCGCCGCGCGCGACACGAGATCGCTCAGCTGCCCCGTCTGTTCCTCGGCAAGTGCGCTGCGGATCTTGCGCACGATCTCCAGATGCGCGGTGTCAGGCGTGTAGCTGAACCCGGCGCGGTCGAGCGCGTCCCGGAGCTCCTGGGTCATGAGCGGGCTGTCGAAGTCCGTGTAGGCCAGCGCCTCGCTGATCTTGGACTCGAACGACGGATAGGTCTCGTGGATGAAGGCAAGGTCTCGGGGCGTCAGCGTCTCAAAGCCGATAAGCTCTGGCGGCAAGCCCAGCGAGTAGAGCGAGCAGGTGAACGATATGGCGCGAGGCAGCGTCACGTCGCCCAGCTCACGCGAATAGCCGAACAGGCCGATGTGCAGCTTGCGCGCGCGGCGCGGCGGCACGTACTTGGCCATCCGGTTGATCTGCGGCGCCAGCTCCACGATGCGGCTGCGGTAGGCCTCGCTGTAGCGCTCCATGACCTGCAGGGCGTACTCGACGTCTACCGGAGTGGCGGCGCCTATCGTGCGAGCCTTCAGGTGTTCGCACGCGGCTTTGACCTCCGGCGCGGGATAGTCGTACTTGAACGCCGACTGGACACTGAACGTGACGACGCTGGGATACTCCTGGCCCACTCGCTCAGCCGTGACCGGAGACAGCCCGCCCCTGAACGGCACGGAGCCCATGCCCAGCATGGGGTGGATCTGCACGCCGGAGCGAGCGGACAGCTCGTCCAGGCGCGCCAGCGCGATCTTGTTTGCCAGCGCGGCAGCTATAAGGCCGTAGTTCATGGCCGTGTCGGAGCGGGCGAGGAATACGCGTTGGTCGGCGATGTCTTTGCCATGGAGGTACTCCTCCACGATGTCGGCGGCGCTCAGCATCGCCGGCACGTCCTCGAACAGCGGGATGACCTGGATGCGCTCGGGGCGGAACTCGCCGATCCACTCGGCGATGGTGATGTCGTCGGTGCCGAAGCGCGCGTTCTGACGCCCGATGATGTGGTCGGCGTAGTAGCAGTAGATGCGGTCGATGCAGCGCGAGGAGGTGGTCATGGGCAGGATGACCTCGAAGATGGGTGCAACGTCTCTGTTGTAGAACAGCCGCGCGGCGTCGTAGGAGCGCGGGATGCTCTCCAGCGTCTCTAGCAGCACCTTGGCTTCCGTGGTCTCAACCGTGGGATTGGGCACACGCAATGTGAGGCGCAGGTCCTCGCCAAGCACCTGCTGGTGGAAGTACTCGGGGTAGAACGAGAGCAGCTTCTTGACCACGTAGGTGTCGATCTCTTTGCCCTCGGCATCCCACATCTGCTCGTCGCATCCCAGATGCGAGTAGGCGTAAAACGCCTCCTTGATCTCATCCTCGCCGGCCAGCACGGGCGACGTGGAGAAGAACGGCGTGGTCGCGTTATCCGGATGCTGCGTGCTCATACAACGGGGAATTCTGTTCATCTGGTCTCCTCATCAACACATCTCAGTACGCTTCCCCGCCCCTACCGGAGCACGATACGCGCGGGAGGTGTGGCCGACATCGCTGCACGCCAGGTCTTGTCGATGTACTGGTGAGTGTAGAGTTGCTCGACCCTATGGTAGAGATATGCCCCACGGGGGGTGAGTACATAGCCGTCTTCCGTACGTTTCGCTATGCCGAGAAGACCCGCGGCGGCCAGCCAGCCCCCGAACTCCCGCTCCAACGTGCGCCCGAACAGCGCTTTGAACCGCTCGCGGTCGATATCCATGTTGTAGCACGCCCAGAACAGCCAGTAGGCGCGCCGCGCGCGCGGGCTGAAACGCAGCGTGTAGGCGGTAGGCAGCCCGCCGCTACGCACTGCGGCAACGTAATCGTCCGGATTGAAGGTGTTGACCTTGAACTCGTCGCGCAGAAGCGTGGTGGCCGAGGCGCCAAAACCCACGAAGTTGTCCCGGGTGATAGAGGAGTACGCCGGCGTCCCGCGTCTGCGAAACGTCCACACGCTCCCCCGCTCGAACCCGTTTTCCTCGGCGGTCTGCACGAGCACGGACATGAGCGCACGCTTGCGGCGCTCCGGCACGGGCGACACGCGGTTGGTGGCGTAGGAGAAGTCGATGAACGGGTAGGTTGAGACCTGCGTTGCGCCCAGCTGAACCGCGCGCGCAAAATCCTCGCGGAGGCTGGCGTCCGTCTGCCCGGGGATCCCGAAGATGAGATCGACGTCCACTGCCGAGAAACCCGCGTTGCCCAGTGTCGCCAGCGCCTGCGTGCTGAGCTCCGGATCCGTGGGGCGGCCCAGCGCGGCAAGCGAATCCGGCTGGAACGACTGCACGCCCAGGCTGACCATGGTCACGCCGGCGTCCAGAAACATGGCGGCAGCATCTGGGGAGACGTTGCTGGGGTGAAGTTCGATGCCCACCTCGCCGGTCACTGGCGTGTAAGATTTGATGGCCGAGATGATGCGCCCGATGCCTTCGCCTGCAAGCGCGGGGCTGCCGCCGCCGAAGTAGAGGCTGCTCAGCGGGGCGGAGTGGCCGCCAAGGACGGTGGCGATCTCGGCTTCAACCGCGTCGATATAGGCGGGCATGGCCGAGCCGGCGCCGTACTCCACTTTCATGTACGGGCAAAACGGGCACAGCGTGCGGCAGAACGGGATGTGAACGTAGGCACCCAGATGCGGGACGTCCAGATCGAGCACGGTAGAGTGGCCGGTCGACTCGAACACGAACGGCCTGAGATTTCGGGCTAACGTTGCGCGCAGCGTAGTGGTCAGCAAGAGCGTCTCCCCTATCCGCCGACGAACACCCGCATCAGCATCAGACTCGCCACACCTAGCACGATGGCCAGCCACTGGCGCTTGGTCAACAGCAGCACCGCAACGGTGATGACCGAGCCCCACACGTACACATTAGTGACCGACGATTCCATCTGCCCGGACGGCGCGAGAACTGCGGGGAACACGAGCGCTGCAAGAATGGAGACCGGCACGTAATCCAGCGCCCTGCGAAGCAGCGGATGTATCTCGACCTGTTTTGCCACGCCGATAAGCCCCACACGCGTGGTGTAGGTGGCCACAGCCATCAGCACGATCATGGCGACGAAGTAGGGCCTTAGCATGACGCCGCCCTTTTCTGAGCGAGAGTCTCTAAGATGACGCCGGTGAACGTGCCCGTCACGACCGCGAGGATGATGTACCACTTGCCGGGGATCAGCACGTAAGAGGCCGTCCCCACGACCGCCGCCACCGCTACCACCGCGGCCACCCGCCGAGAGACCACCTGCGGCAGCAACATGGTGAGAAACGCTGCCGGCATAGCGAAGTCGATGCCCCACTTGAGCGGGTCGGAAATCAGGTGACCTGCCAGTGCGCCCACCAGTGATGCGGCCGCCCACACGACGTAGATCGAGCCGCCTGAGGCAAGCATAAAGTACGGGCTTCCCTGTTCCTCGGGCGTCTCGCGGTAGTGCGTGACGGTGGTGATGTAGGACTCGTCGGTCATGGAGAATGCAACGAAGCGCTGCCAGCGCGAGGTGACCTTCGAAAGGTACGGCGAGAGCGAGAGCCCCATCACGAGGTGGCGGAGGTTCACGAGGAACGTGGACGCCACCACAAGCGGGATGCCGGCGCCCGAGGCGATTATCACCACCGCCATGAACTGCGAAGCGCCGGCGAACACGATGAGCGACATCAACATGGTCTCGGCGATGGTCAGGCCCGCCTGGATGGCGATCACGCCGTAAGCGAGCCCAAACGGCAAGACGCCAAGCGCCATCGGGAGCGTCTTGACGACGCCCAACCGGAACTGGTGACGATCATCTTCTGTGGGCTTGTGCATCCACGAATGATGTCACAGGTCGGCAAAACGCGCACACGCAATGGCAGAGACGCGCTACGCAACCTGCCCATCTGAGAGCGCCGCGTACACAGCCTGCGCGATCAGCGTTGCTCCTGCCGCGCTTGGGTGAACCCCATCAAACCTGAACGCCTCAGGGTGGAGCGAGGTGATCTGGTTGATGTCTATGAAGCCGCACTTGAACTCGTGTGCGATGCCTTCGATCACTCCGCGCATCTCGCTGACCGCCGCGTCATCCATGCCGTAGCGGACTTTCTTGGCTCGCCCCAACCGGAACAGAAACGGAGGCGTGAGCAGCCAGACACGCGGGGCGGACGCAAGCGCGATGTAGTGCTCGACCAACTTGCGATAGTCGTTGGCAAAAGGACCGGCGCCTTTCCAATTGTCGCCGCGTGAATCGTTGGTGCCAAGCATGAGGAACACCACGTCGGGTTCAAGCAGGCCGCTGAGCGAGTACGCTTCGCTGTTCGAGTACGGACGGTCGGCGCTCTGTTGGACTGCGTGGCCGTTCACCCCGAAGTTTCGCACGCGATATCCCCGGCCGAGCATCTCTTGCAGCTGCGCAGGATACGATCGCGTCTTGCGGCGCCATACGAACGTCCCCCGCGTGATGCTATCGCCCACACACGCGATCTTCATGGCTTCCGCAACAGTCCCCGCGGGGCGGGCGACTCCTTCTGTCTCAAATACGACCTCGCCCTGCTTCACCCGGCCTCCAACCCCTTCCCCACTACATTCATCTACTCAGCCCAGTCTAGCGCTTGCCGGAGTCACCGACGTGCTGGCGCCCTCCACCGCCTCCCTGACAAGTAGTACACTGTACGAACACCCGATCGCCGAGAAGACCGCGCCGCTTATGGCGTAGGCATAAAGGAAGCTGCAGGATGTCAGCACGCAAGGCCAACACACCAACACTCACTCGCGAGCAGATAGTCGCTGCCGCGATCACCCTGGTTGACCGCGAAGGCCTGGACGCGCTGTCTATGCGCAAGCTGGCGGCGGAGCTTGGCATGGGGCCGATGTCGCTCTACTACCACGTGAAGGACAAATCCGCGCTCTATGACTTGATACTGGACGCAGTCATGGGCGATGTGGATTACAGCGTGGACGACCCCGGCTTGCCGCCGCACGAGCGCATCATCCGCATGGCTCGCGCGTTTCGCATGGCGCTTCTTGCGCATCCACATGCAACGGTCATTGCGATGGGCCGGTCCATGCGCACATCCACTCAACTAAAGCCGGTGGAAGCCATGCTCAGCGTCTTGCTGGGTGCGGGGTTATCGCCGGATGAAGCGATACGAGCGGTCAATGTGATAGGCCAGTTTGTAGTTGGCACCACCACCATGTACGCCAATCACCTGACACAGTCCGAGCACCACGACGACGACTTCGGCGACATAGATCCCGAGGACTTCCCCAACCTTATGGCCGCCCTCTCCGCTGCCGGAACAGGCGGCTGGGACGTGGACTTCGAGGCCGGCCTACAGGCGCTGGTCGAAGGACTCGTGGTTGCGCGGGTAAGACCCGAGTCACCAACTACCTGATTGCGCGCGTATGTCTGCGCATTTCGACTCGCTGCGGCGTCAGCGTCTGGTCCTGGCAAAGTGTCCTCAACTGCGGCCACCCGCTCGTTGTGTCTAACGTCTCTTGAGATGAGCGGCAACGCAATGCGTTGTACGCTCGATCTCAGGGTTAGCCCCTTCGCGGCCACCCCTCAAGCAACGTCCTACTGATACGCGTCAGTCGCTTCTTCCCTGGCCACCACGGTGTCATACAGTCCGTAGTGCGTCAGTCCCGGATGACTGTCGATGCCTGCATAGCGCAAAGATGCATCCTCGTAGCGGCGGAAGGCGAACACAGCCTGATTCATGCGCTCCGTGTTGAACACCTTCAGGCGAACGAGCAGGTGGAAGTCCTTCACCGTGAGACCGGTAACAGCGAGGAACAGGTCCGGTTCGAGCTTGGTGATGACGTCTTGGAGCGTGTTCTCGCGGAAGTCGGTCAGGTACATGAACGCGGGGATGCGCGTGGCGAACTTGATCAGCTTCTCCTGGACCAGCTTGCGCTTGGACTTGTACTCCTTCTCTTCCGCAGTGAGTTCCCGCTTCTGCTTCGCGGTCAACTTGCCGTCCTTGGCCTTTCCCTTGAGATCCTTGACCTTGTCGCTCTTGTTGATAATCGTCTCGATGATATTGTCGCCGAGGGCGCGCCAGCCCTCGATGCGCTCGACCGCAGCCATCGCCTCCGGGTTGTCCAAGATGCGTCGAAGGGTGTCGTTGTCGACGTTCACGAGTAGAGCGGACTCCCACTTGCGCGCCAGAAGTGTGCCCGATGTGCCTGCCATCGCGATGTCGAGAATACTCCCCGCATCGATGGGCACCATGTTGGCACCGTCGTAGGCCAGCACGGGCAGGAACGAAACGAGATCCTTGACAGCATTCTCCGGATTCGTCTCGCTCGGGGAGAGCCCGAGCCCATACTCACTCAGCTGCCGCAGCGCCCGGGTAGGGGCGAAGTCGAACACGAAGCAGATGGGCTTGAGGATCTCCTCTTCGTTCGGGTCATCGCCGTTAGGGTTCTTGATCGACCACGGCGATTGCACACGGAACGCGGCTTGGAAGTACGTCTCGGGTGACGTGAGATTCCGGAGCATCAGGATGGAGGACCACTGCGGCACCGTCACGCCAGTCGTGAGCTTACCGCACGATAGCGTGATCGTCTTCGTATCGAATCCACCACCGATTGCTGAGCGCACAGGCGGCAAGGCGTCGAGGCCGATACCAGCCGAAGCGCCCGCCGAGACCACCACCTTGTAGTCATGCCAGAACGTGTTGTGCTTCTCAGCCAGCAAGTTCGCCATCGCATGACAGGCAGCGACGTTCGGCATGAACCAGAACGAGTGCTGCAGGTAGGGCAATAGGCGGACGTCCGAGTAGGGCCAAGGTGGCCGAGACGCAGTCTTCAGCGCGTCGACGATCTGAGGCGCGTACGAACCTCGGATGATGTCGAGCCACTTCTGCACGTCGCTTTTGTGCTCGAATCGGGCGTCCCTGCCAACTCCGGTGGCCGCAAAGAACGCATTGAGGTCGAACTCATCGAACTCGCCTGCGCTTGCGATCGCCAGCAGCTCGTCGGGCATCTGATACGTGAGCAGACGCATCTGCGGCAGCGCACCGTAGGGGTTCAATTCGCCGGGATGCTTCGAGGCGAACTCCTCCTTCACGCGCTGTTCGTCCGTGTACGTCCAGTTGAAAATCTGCTCCTCGATGAACTCGCCCGTGGCCAGCGCCTTGAACGGCGTGCCGGAGAGGTAGAGATAGGCCTTCGTGGTGATTGGAAGGAACTCGGTCTCCTTCTCAGAGAGGACGCTGAGGTCTTCGTTCATCTCCTCAAGACTCGGGGTGTACTCGAGCTTGGTCTCCCTCTTGGCGACCGCATCATCCTCGCCCTCGAACAACTCCTTCGCGGTCTCGCGCCAGGCACCGAAGTGGTACTCATCGAAGACGACGAGATCCCACTCCACCTTGTGCAGCCATTCGTTCTTGGGCTTGATGTTGCCCGCCTCGTCGCGGCCGAGAAGGTCCTGGAAGGAGCCGAAGTACACGAGGGGCGTCCTGCGATCGATCTTGCTGGGGTCTAGATCAGAATGACGGGACATGTACCGCCATCCGTCGAAGTCCGTGTGACTCTCAAGGTCCGCCTGCCATGCGTCTTCGACTGCCGGCTTGAAAGTCACCACCAGTACTCGCCTGGCGCCGAGCTTCTTAGCCAGCTGGTACGCGGTGAATGTCTTACCGAAGCGCATCTTCGCATTCCACAAGAAACGCGGCACCGCATGCATGTCCTCCGCCCAGATTGAGTGGAAGTACGCGTGCGTCTTCTCAACAGCCGCAGCTTGCTCGCGCCGCATCGCGAACGTTTGGTGATGTGTGCCGGCGAACTGCTGGCCGGTGCGCAGCTCAGCGAGCGCGGTTCGCACGTCAGCAACAGAGCATCGCACCCACTCCAACTCGACGTTCTCGAATCCCTTCCGAACAAGCGCTGCGCGCACCTCGTGATCGGTGAACACAGTCCCGTCGTCGCGTGCAGCGGATTCGTCCAGCTCGATTCGGTAGTTCTTGATGGCGGCGGTCTTCAACTGGTCAGCGACGCGTTGCTTCGCGTCGCGCGTGGTCTGCCCGACCTTCAGAAGACCCCTGTGCGCTTCATCATCGATCGAGTACGCATAGATGCGCGGCCGCGCGTTGGGCTTGGGCGCGAGGATGTCCTCGATGGCCCGGCTCATTCCTCAAGACTCCCCTGAAACTCCATAGGCCGCACCAGCTTCTCGATGAACGCAATCTCACTCTCCGAGATGCCGTACTTCTCGTAGAGGTCTTCGTCCGTCCACACCTTCGTCCACTCCTGGGTCGGCACGAAGGTATAGACCTTGCGTGTCGTGTCCTGGGATGGCTTGTGCAGAAGGACTAAGAGGCGCGTGAGGCGGCAGGTGAGGTAAGACATGACGCTCTCGGCCTCTGCTCGAGAAGAGAATGGACCGATGCAGAGATAGGTCTCCGTTGAGATCGTACCCGGCTCACCGACAAACGGCGTGCTGAGTATTCTGTGCGGATACGTGTCCCTGTTGCCCGTTCCCGGAGCAGCACGACCGACGTAGACCTTCCAGTGGTCGATCAGCTGGGTCCCAGTGGTAAGCGCTGCTCGAGCGATGTGACCCTTGCCGCCGTTCTGGTATACAAGGACGTCACCTGGATCCCCGGTCGCTTTGCCCTGGAAGTATGTACGGAGTCCGAAGGGCCTAAGTGAACTTACAAGTTGGTCGAAGCGCTTGTCCTCAGGCAACAGCATGGGATTGGATTGGCCGCTCTCGACGGCGATGACCTTCCTCAGAATCGACAAGCCCTCATTGAACCGAATGAAGACATCCGCACCCTCTTCGAGCAACGGGCGCGTGGTTGTCGACACCGGCCAGTCCTTGAAGTGCGTGGAGACCGTGCAGGGGCCGGAATTATCTCGGTCCCAGAGGAAGTAGCATACGCCTCCCTTGAGCCCCACCCCGGGGAAGACGTCAGCCGCGCTGAGGTAGTCGTCGATCGAGCGCAGGCGATCGTCCGCGAGCATGGACTCTCGGAACTCGTCGAGTCCCTTGCCGCCGGCGAACCACCGGGCGGGCACGACCATGGAGAGGTAGCGCGGCTCCAGCGCCTTCGCCTGCTTCACGAACAGCTGGTAGATGGGCGCGGCGCTCGTGCCGTAACCGCCATCATCCAACTGGTACGGCGGGTTGCCGATGATCACATCGAACTGCATGTCTCCTCCAAAGAGCTCGGCCACACGAACCTTCACGTCTTCGGCGTGGATGAGCGCATAGGCGTGGGTTTCGAGATCCCCACCCCTGCCCAATGTCTTCTTGCTGGCTCCGCAGTACGTGCACCTGCCTTCCGCCCACGTGTGCTCGGTTCGCTCAAACCAGATGTTGCCTTGATTGTTCTCAAACGACCCGACAATCGAGTGCTCACCTTGAGCATGCTTCGAGCAGTACACACTGCGGCGCGCGAGCAGGCTGGTGAGCTGCGTGATGCCGATGCCGAACACCTGCTTAGTCAGGATGTGATCGACTCGCTCTTGAAGGTCCGGAATCTCGTCCGCCAGCCCCTTCGTCAGGCGGCTGGTAATCTCGCGGAGGAAGACGCCAGACTTGGTGAATGGGTCGAGGAACCTCGCTGAGGCATCCGCCCACAGGTTGGCGCCACCGTTATCCTCCGCCCATGCGGCCGCAACGGCGTCCAGCATCTGGTTGGCGAACTCGGGTGGCGTGAAGACTTCGTCGTTCGACAGGTTCGCGATGCACGTAAGCACATCGGGATTGCGTCCACGAAGCGAGAGCTGCACCTGGCCGTTCATGCCATCTCCCCAGAGTCACTGGCAGCAGCTATGCCGACGAGCTCAGCCACCGTCATCTGCGGATAGGTCTTGATCGGAACGAAGATCTCATGCCTCTCGAGATCCGCGAAGAGCGTGCCTTCTTCGCTGAAAGCCGCCGACTGAGTCAGAGCGTCGAGCCGGAAGTCGCGCCGCTGGAACTTGCCTTTTCCCAAGTAGCCCCACTCAGCGAACGTGATCGCCTTGTCATCACTGGTGCGCATCGTCAAAGCATCACCGTGGACGAGGTTCTGTGACAGCACGTAGAAGGCGGCCCGATAGAGATCGTCTGACTCCTCGAGCCTCAGGTAGCCGGACAAGACCTCGAGCATATTCGCGCGACACTCGGTGATGTTATCCTCCAGCAGTTCGATCCCGTAGCAGCACATTAGAGCTAGAAGGGCGTAGTGACGCCTTTCGTACTCAGACCTCCCGAACTTCATCTCCACCGCCGCAACTTTGCGTTGCAGGACAGGGACAAGGAAGTTGCCGCTCCCGCACGCCGGCTCCAAGAAGCGCGAATCGATTCGCTCAGTCTCTCCTTTGACGAGATCAAGCATCGCATCAACCAACCACGTGGGAGTGAATACCTCCCCGTGGTCCGCGACGCGCTGCTTCGACTTGATGATGTTCATATGTCCATTGTATTCGAGGGGACTGACGTTGGGTCATAGAGTTGATTGCGCGTCGCAACACCGGCGCGAGCACCCATAGCGTTGCGGAATGGGGCTAACGTATGAGCGCATCAGCAGCGCGCCCATCCCTGCCGTTCAGTCTATCGCTTGCCGCCTCTGCTGGATGCGCTGGTTAGATGCTCAGAAGGGCGAATCCCAGTCGTCGCAGTCGTCAATGGCTTGCCCCGACGCCAGCGTTTCTGAATCGTCCAGGACTGTGTCGTGTAGCATCCGCTTAGCGCGCTCCAGAACATCGTCATAGGTGAGAATGGTCATGTTGTGAAATGACGAGTTGAGCACACGGCGGGCACGCAGCTCATCATCGCCCCATGCGAGCGAACGGCCAAACACCAAAATCCCTCGCGGCTTGAGCACTCTGGCACCCACCCGCTCGATGAACTTCTGACTGTTCGCCTCAAGTTCAAGTTCCGTCAGGTAGTTCATGGTCTGAGTCAACGCTTTGACCAAGTCGGTATGCGGATAGAGGTTCTCGTGGTCCTTGCGCGGCGCCCAGAACCGGAGGCCACCGTCTGGGCGCTTGATCTCCACAACGTCGACGAATCCGTCATGTGCGCGCATCAGGTAGTCCGTTATGTTGGCAGTGTCTATGGCGCGCTCGTCCAGAATCTCTACAAACTCAGTTCCAAGAACCCAGGGATTCGCCGTAAACCAGGCCTGCCAATCCGCCTCCGGAAGATCCTCGTCGAGCATCGCCTCAAAACGAGACACAGCATCACGGCGATGGCACATCTCAACTACATCCAGAAGCCCGGCTGGGATTACCTGCTGCGTGGTCAGCAACTCCACTAGCACTGACTTGTCCGAATCATTGAAGAGGCGGCGCAAGTCGTCGATCTCTGCCTGGCCAAGCTCCTCACCAAGCGGGATGTAGCGCTGGGCGCGATCACGAATGGGGCCATAGCACTCGCTCAGATAGTCAACCAGAGCTTCAAGTTCAACGTTGTCGAGGGTGAGCGCGCTCTTCGGCTCAGGCACATCAGGCTTCTGCGTGATTCGGTTGTAGCGACCAATACGAAGAGCAAGATCGACGACATCGGGGTCATTGTGCGGAACACGGTAGAGATGTGCCTGAGTCTCTACGCGCTGCTTCGTCTGGAGTGTACGGACCTCCGCATATTCGACGCCCGCTGCAGTCGTGCGTATCTCGTTCAATTGATCCCCCTGTGATGCATCTAACGTATGAGCGCATCAGCAGCGCGCCCTTACTGTACTTCGCGAAGCGACTGGCGCGCTCCTGCGCGCCTGCTGGATGCGCTGGT
>JAFGVD010000007.1 GCA_016938135.1 Coriobacteriia bacterium | reverse complement strand
TGCATGCGCCGCAGCCCTCACACGCCCATGGATCGACACGGTAGACGACGCTGTTGCCTGACACCGACGGTCCTATCGCACCAAAACGGCAGACATTGGCGCAAGCGCCACACACTGTGCATATCGACGGGTCGATCACAGCCTCGCTCGCACCGCCGAACGCCACGCAGGTCACACCGGACGCACCCAACGCGATGGGAAGATTGGCCGCCTCAACGTCACAGTCGGCCACAACGACCTCGCGCTGATCAGCGACTGCAAGGTGGGCGAACGCCGCCGCCAGCGTTGTCTTGCCGGTGCCGCCCTTTCCGGATGCGATGACTACGGTCCTCATGCGACAGCACCTCCACGGGTGACGAAATCGGCTACGGCTTCGATCGCCTGGGCGCACTCTGCCACTTCATCAGCAACAAGACGGGCGTCCGCATAGCATTCGGCGATCTCCCGCATGAACGGGATCCGCGCCAGAACCGGCACACCTTCACCGGCGCACCACGCTTCGATATCCACCGTGCCGCTACCGGCCCGGTTGAGGATGACGGCGGAAGGAACGCCCAGCTCCTGGCCGAGACGAACGGCCAGCTCAAGGTCGTGTAGCCCGAAAGGCGTGGGTTCGGTCACGAGCAACAGCAGATCCGCCGCGTTCACCGAAGCCACTGCGGCGCAAGAGACGCCTGGAGGTGCATCAAGCACTGCGATCTCGTGAGTGCCGGCCGCAGAACGCGCCGCACGGATGACATCGGGCGCCTTGACGTCGCCCACGTCCAGTGAACCGCTCACCAGCGTGAGCTCACCAAGATCAGCAACGCCGACCACACGTCCTGAGGACACCTCGCCCACCCGACGCATCGTCTCGCCCATGGCCGAGATGGGGCACGCAAGCGTACAGGCCCCGCATCCGTGACACAGCTCCGGGAACACGAGCGTGTTGCCGCCCAGGATACGGATCGCGCCATAGGCGCATGCATCGCGGCATGCGCCGCACGCGGTGCACTCGTCCTCATCCACCTGAGCCAACGGCACCATCACAGCGCGCGGCTGTGCTTCCACCTGGAAGAACAGATGGTCGTTCGGCGCTTCGACATCGCAGTCAACCAGCACGACGTCGCGGCCACCTCGGGCGAGCGCTACCGCGAGGTTGGCCGCGACGAGCGTCTTCCCGGTGCCGCCCTTGCCGGAGGCTACGGCAACCGTGAAGGTCTTGTTTGAATCCGACACGACTAGTGGTTCCCCCCGCCGCATACAGCGGACGGATCGATGATCTCCATTTGCCCGGCCACCAGAGCAGCCACGGCATCGCTTACGATCGGGAGTTGATTATCGAAGTAGACAGCTATGCCCGCGTCGTTGAACCCTGCCAGCGGACGCGCACCGATCCCTGCCACCACGAGCGCAGTTACGCCATGCGATGCGAGGAGCTGCACCGGCTGGAGACACCCTCCGTCTGCGTGAGGCGGATTGTCGATCACGCGCACGGTCGTTACCACGCCGTCCTCGATCTCAACAAGGGTGAAGCAGTCGCAATGGCCGAAGTGGCCAGAACGTTCTACTTCCATACCACCTACACCGGTGGAGGGTACGGCAAGTGTCATGCGGGTCGTGTCGGTCATACTTGTTCCTCTCAACGGCGCACGCTAGTGGACGTGCGCTTCTCCTGCTTCGGTCAGTTCGACTAGAGTGCCAGCCGCAAACGCTTCAAGCGCCTCTGCCACGGTCATACCTATGGCACTGTAACCCTTTATGCCGGACACACCGAGCGCGGGAAACGCCTTGGGGCCAAGATGACCCGTGAGCACCGCCTCAACGCCACGCTCGCTCATGATCTCTGCCGAGGCGATCCCGGCAGCCTGCATGGCATTGCGGTTCTTGGAGTTATCGATGGCCTCGAACTCTGCAGACTCAGTGTCAGCGACTATGAAGAAGCGGGCACGACCGAAACGCTCATCTACCTTGTCGTCTTTGGAAGGTCCTTGTGCGGATACTGCAACCTTCATGAACGACCCCTTCTCCCCAGTCCGAGACCACGACCCAGCCCGCGACCGAGCCCGCGACCTACGCGGCCGAGTCCACGTCCGATACCCCGACCGACTCCTGCGTTCGGCGGGCTGGTCACACACTGACCTCTGCCGCCACCCGTCATCGGTCCCTGACCCTGCGGGCCTGTTCCATCCATTCCTGGCATGATGAAGACCTCCTTCTTCGACACGATCGTCGGATCGTCCCGTCTAATCCTTGGCTACCGCACGCTCGACGGCCGTCACCAGCAGCGACAACGTACGCTCGCGCTCGCGAAGATGGTCGAGCCAGTGCTCAAGAAGTTCGTGGCCGGCATCCGTGAGCGTGTACTCGCGACGCTGCGGGCCGGACTCACCTTCCACCCATGTGGAGGCGACGAATCCGTCCTCCTCCAGCCTACGAAGCAGGCGGTACAGTCCGCCGGAGTCGGCGACCACCTCACCCCCGGTCATCTCCTCGATGCTCTTGCGAACGTCGTAGCCGTGGGCCTCCGAGTCCGCTAGTGAGACAAGCACCGCCGGCTCGAGCAACGCACCCCGACCGCGACCCAGTTGACGACGAGTGCCGTCTGAAGCCTCACAGCAGCGCCTGCGTCCCTGTCCGGGCATCGACCGACCTCCTTCATAAGTCATCTATATGTTTAACACATCTAGGTGACGTGCGCAAGCAAGCTAAATGACCCGACCTACCCTGCAGAGCGATTCATTCGAGCGCGACGGGTATATCCAATGGGTCAGATGTCTGCAAGCGCGGCTCCCCCGGCAGGGTGCTGCCCAACAAGCATGGAGGTGGCCTGTGAGAACGATCCTCCGCGTCAACATGTCGGATCTATCCATCACCAAAGAACCACTGCCCGAAAAATGGGCGAACTACGGAGGCCGGGCGCTTACCGACGCGCTCGTCTTCACCGAGGTGCCGGCAGACGCCGACCCTCTCGGCCCGGACAACAAGCTCGTCATCGCTCCAGGTCTGCTGGGCGGAACCACCGCGCCCAATGGCGGTCGGCTCTCCATCGGCGCCAAGAGCCCGCTGACCGGCGGCCTGAAAGAGTCGAACTCCGGCGGCACTGCAGCGCATGCGCTGGGCAAGATGGGCATCGCTGCCATCATTATCGAAGGGATGCCCGAGAAGAAGACGTGTTGCTACGCGCTCCGGCTGTTCCCGGACGGCAAGGCGGATCTGGTGCACCGCCACGATATGGCCGGCTTAGGCACCTATGAGACCGTCGCTGTGGCAAAGGGTATCGAAGCCACCGAAGACCGCATGACCGAGAAGTCATCGTTCCTCGTGATAGGCCCCGCCGGCGAGCTGGGCATGAAATCCGCCGGCATCGCTGTCACCGACCCCATGGGTTACCCCAACCGCTTCGCCGGTCGCGGTGGCCTGGGTGCCGTCATGGGCAGCAAGGGCCTGAAGGTCATCGCCATCTTCGACGAAGGACTCCGTTACGTAGAGCACGCCGATAAGGACGCCTTCAACGCAGCTGCTAAGAAGTTCGCAGCAGCGCTGCGCGAGCATCCTGTCAGTGGTACGGGGCTTCCCACCTACGGGACGAACGTCCTGGCCAACATCATCAACGAGTCCGGTGGATATCCCACACGCAACTTCAGCAGCGGACAGTTCGAAGGCGTCGACGGGATCTCCGGCGAGACGATGCGAGCCATCACGCTGGAACGCGGCGGCAACGTCAAGCACGGCTGTCACAGCGGATGCGTGATCCAGTGCTCGCGCTACTACGTGGACAAAGACGGTCACTACATGACCAAGGGTCCCGAGTACGAAAGCGCATGGTCGCTGGGCGCGAACTGCGGGATCAGCGATATGGACGCCGTGGCCGAACTCGACCGCATGTGTGGAGACATCGGGGTGGACACCATCGAGATGGGCGCGACACTGGCCGTCTACATGGACTCCGGCAAGATCCCCTTCGGTGACGCAGAAGCCGCCAAGGCCGCGCTGGCCGAAGTCATCAAGGACAACGCGCTTGGTCGCGCACTTGGCGACGGCGCGGAAGCCACCGGCAAGGCGTATGGCGTGGACAGGATCCCGGTGGTCAAACACCAGGCGATGCCCGCCTACGATCCGCGTCCTATCCAGGGCATCGGAGTCACCTACGCCACTTCGACCCAGGGCGCAGACCACACGGCTGGCTACTCCATCACCTCGAACGTGCTCGCCGTCGGCGGCACGGTGGACCCGCTCAAGCCCGATGGTCAGGCAGAGCTCTCCAAGGGCCTGCAGATAGCCACCGGAATGCTTGACTCGCTCGGTCTATGTATCTTCGTGGCGTTCCCCGTCCTGGACATCCCCGCTGCCTTCGAAGCCATCGGAGAGATGGTCTCGGCGCATACCGGGCAGACATGGGGTGCCGACGAGCTCATGGAGCTGGGCAAGGAGGTCCTGACCTACGAGCGAATCTTCAACGAGCACGCAGGCTTCACTGCCGCAGACGACAGGCTTCCCGCCTACATGTACACCGAGAAACTCCCGCCGCACGATGCGGTCTTCACCGTATCTGACGAAGACCTGGACAGCGTCCATGACTTCGTTGCCGAGACAGCCGCAAAGATGGGCATCAGCTAGCACGCGAAGAGGAAGCCACATGCGCATACAACTTGCACTGTTCGCCAGCCTTTCGCAGTACCTGCCTGAGGCCGACAACGGCAACCGGCTGAGTGCGCATGCGCAGCTGATCGACCTGCCCGACGGCTCAACCGTCGGGCAGGTCATCGCAGCGCTGGGATTGCCCGACGAACCCCGCATCGTCTTCGTCAACAACAGGCACGCCCCTGAGAGCCACGTGCTGCAAGAGGGCGAACGCCTGGCAGTCTTCCCTCCCGTGGCGGGAGGCTGAAGATGCCTGTGCCACATCAGCATCCGACCCCATTGACCGAGGAGTATCGGAACCTGCGTGCGCAGCTAGGCTTCAAGCGCGTGGGCATCGTCGGCTGCGGAGGTCTGGGCAGCAACGCAGCCTGGATGCTCGTCCGCAGCGGCATCGGCACCCTTGTGCTTGCGGACCACGACCTTGTGGAGGAGAGCAACCTCCACCGGCAGTTCTTCTTCCGAGACCAGGTAGGCATGCCCAAGACCGAGGCGCTCTCCATCAACCTGACCCGCATCGACCCTGCCGTGAACCTCGAGCTGTTCCACGAGCACGTCGACGAGCAGAACTTCGCCACGATCTTCTCGGAGATAGACCTGTTCATCGAAGCGGTGGACACAGCGCGCGACAAGGCGATGCTTGTGGCAGTCTGCTCGGAGCAACTTCCCGGGGTGCCCATCATCTCGGCATCCGGGCTTGCCGGCTATGGTTCCGCCAATGACATCATCACCCGGCACCTCATGGGCGACCTGTGGATGATAGGCGACCTGGTGAGCGAGGTCTCCGAGGAGCATCCGCTGTTCGCAAGCCGCGTCTGCGTGGCGGCCGGACACGAAGCTCACATGGCGATCCGCATCCTGCTGGGCTATCCCGAGGCGTAGCGCACGATCACTGCTGGGGGAACTCCGGCGTTGCAGCGGCAGCTTGAGCCAGCAAACGTCTGGCGCGCTCCGCATAGAGCGGGGGCACCAGCAGCCGTACGGTTCTTGTGAGCCCCCACGGGTTGAAACTCTCGGTAGGGGCGAACGGGTCATATGCGAACGGGATTCCTTCGGCCTCGAGTACAGACTGCAAGAACAGCAGTTCCAGGTCGGGCGCGCGGTCGATGCGGCCGACCGGCGTGCTTGAGGCGACCTCCACCCACTCAGCGCCTTCGGTCGGGTAGGACTCTGATGCAAACGCTGCCGGAATCACCGCACGATCCTCAAAACCCGGCAGCGCTCCCAGCGTGCGAGTGATACGCCCGTGAACGGCGCCTTCACGCGGAAACGGCGAACCGTCCGGGAGACAGGCATCGGGCGCGATCTCCAGCAGAGGTACGAGGGCGAACTCACGCTCCAGAAGCCTCGGGTGAGGGATCGTGAGCGAATCGCTGTTCCACTCCTCATCACCGAACAGCAGGATATCGATGTCGATAGTGCGGGCGCCATATCGCTCCCCTCGCACACGACCGAGACTGTTCTCGATGTCTTGCAGCCCGCCAAGCAGTTGGTCGGCAGCAAGAGAAGTCCTGATCTGAGCGACGAGATTGGCAAAGTCCGGCTGGTCAGCCACTCCCCAGGGTTCCGTCTCGTAGACCGCCGAGACATACACGACGTGCGTCCCGGGAAGCTCGTCGACAAGCCGTAGCGCCTGTGACAGCGTCGCAAGGCGATCACCCAAGTTGGCCCCGAGTCCCAGATATGCATCGGTCATGACGTGCCCTCCTGTGCCAGCAAAGATGTCACCCGCAACAGGCGGGCGGTCTCGATCACGTCATGAACGCGCACGATGTCCGCGCCATGAGTCACCGCCCATGCAGCGACGGCCAGGCTGCCCTCGAGGCGCTGGCCGGGATCGGTCTCACCCAAGATCATTCCGATCATCGACTTACGCGAACCACCGACCAGCACCGGGTATCCCAACGCCGCAATCTCATCCAGTCGCCGCAGGAGCTCGACGTTCTGCTCAAGCGTCTTGCCGAACCCGATACCCGGATCGATGGCGATACGCTCGCGCTCCATGCCTGCACGCTCCAGCATCTCAGCCTGGCCGGCAAGATAGGCGACGACCTCGGCGACCACGTCGTCGTAATGAGGCGCAACCTGCATGGTCCGTGGCTCGCCGAGCATATGCATCACAACCACTCCGGCGTCCGAACCGGCCGCGACCTCCACCATCTTCGGGTCCCGGAATCCCGACACGTCGTTGATGATGGCCGCGCCTACTCCAAGGCACGCTTCGGCCACCTGCGAATGACGCGTGTCGATAGAAACCGGCACACCAAGCTCCCGTGCGAGTCCGCCGACGACCGGACGGGCGCGCGCTATCTCCTCGGCGATAGATACCTCATCTGCGCCGGGGCGCGTGGATTCGCCGCCCACATCTATGATGGATGCTCCCTGGACCACGATCTGACGGCCCCGGGCGATGGCCACAAGCGGGTCCTCGTACTTCCCGCCGTCCGAGAACGAATCCGGCGTCACATTGAGGATGCCCATCACGAGCGGACGCTCGAGCGCGAAGGTGAAGCCGCCGCACCGCCATATCGACGGAGCCATGTTAGGCACCCTTGATGAGGCTCATGGCCTCGGCGCGCGTTGCAGGGTTGCGCTCGAAGATGCCACGGACGGCCGAGGTGGTGGTGATGGCTCCCGGCTTACGGACGCCGCGCATCGACATGCACATGTGCTCCGCCTCGATGACCACTATCACACCCTGCGGGTCCAGGCTTGAGACCAGGGTATCGGCGATCTGAGACGTCAGGCGCTCCTGGACTTGAGGCCTTTTGGCATACACGTCCACTACGCGCGCGATCTTGGACAACCCGCAGATGCGTCCGTGCTTGCCAGGTATGTAGGCAACATGAGCACGACCCAGGAACGGAAGAAGGTGGTGCTCGCACATCGAGTACAGTGGGATCTCGCGGACAAGCACCATCTCCTGGTGCCCCTCGTTGAATGTCACGCAGAAATGCTCAGTGGCGTCTTGCCCCATGCCTGCGAAGATCTCCTCGTACATATCCGCAACACGCTTGGGTGTGTCAAGAAGTCCCTCGCGCCCGGCATCCTCGCCGATGCCTTCCAGAATCAGGCGGACACCCTGCTCGATTGACTCTCGGTTCATGAAGCGCGCTCCCCGTTCGGTGGCAATACGCACATTCTACCGCAGGTCGCAACGAGCTGATGTCAGTTGATCAGCCCGAACGCCTTGCCGATAGAGACTATGGCCGGACCGAGGATCACGATGAGTGTTGCCGGCAGTATGCAGAGCACCAGAGGAAAGACCAGCTTGACCGGCGCCTTCTGGGCGGCCTCCTCGGCATGCTGACGACGCTTGGTCCGCATCTCTTTCGCCTGTGAACGCAGAACGTTGGCTACACTGATGCCGAAAACGTCGGCTTGTACCATTGAGGTCACGAACGTGGAGAGCTCTGTGACATCGACCCTCGCCGAGAGATGCCGGAACGCCTCAGCACGAGGGATGCCTGCTTGGATTTCTTGAAGAGTGCGCGCGAACTCCTGCGCAAGAGGACCGGTGCTGTTGGCCACCAGCTTAGCCACAGCGGCATCGAAGCCCAGGCCCGCCTCAACGCTGATGGTGAGCATGTCGAGCATGTCAGGAAGCGCCCTACGGATCGCTGCGCGTCGACGAGACTCTTTGCCCTTCAACCACAGATCCGGGGCAAAGAACCCGACTGCAATGGACACCATACAGAAAACCACAAGCGCGACCCGACTCGCTCCAAGAAGATACATCACCAAAAAGCACGTCACTCCCGCAGCCACAGCAGAGACGATCTTCGCCGCAATGAACACCTCGGCCGTCATATCTGACGGGTTTCCGGCGCTGACCAACCGTTGCCTGACTCGCGCACCGTAGTCCCCGGGGCTGATGTGCCTCACTACGTCGGAAAGCAAGCTCACAGCAGGCACCACGACCCGCTTCGCGAAAGGCTGGAGAAGCGGTTCCGCCTCTGCAGCTTGCTCCGCCTCAAACTCACTGAGTCCGGCCAGCCTGCGTTTCACCTTGCGCTCCTCCGGCGCCAACAAACTCAGGCCCGCGTACACGAATAGCGCCACTGCGGCACCTGCAACGACGGTCGCGATAAGGTCCATCTCCTACACCTCCACCATCATCGCGCGCCGTAGCCATACGCCGCCAAAGATCAACAACACCACGCCGCCAACGGCCAGGAACCACCCGAACGGATGAGAGAGCATACCTGACATGTAGCGTGGATTCACAAGCAATAGAAGGCCAAGTTCCACGATCGGCAGCGATATAAGGATGATCCCGGAAAGCCGTCCTTCAGCGGTGAGTGCGCGGATATGCCGTTTCAGCTCCGCTCGAGCACGCATAGTCGAAGCTACGATGTCGAGAACCTCGGCCAGGTTACCGCCGACCTCCCGCTGGATGTTGATGGCAGTGACCGTCCACCTGAAGTCATCGCTTTGCAGCCGATCGGCCATTCCTTCAAGAGCTTCCTCTACGGATAGTCCCAAACGAGCCTCGGTCTCAATGCGCCGAAATTCAGTGGATGTCGGCGCAGGCATCTGCTCTACAACAAGGCCAACAGCCTGCAGCATGCCCCAGCCTGCCCGCAGAGACCCGGAAATGAGGTTCAGCAGCTCAGGGAGCTGTTCTTCAAACTGTGCACGACGACGCTCAATAGCGTTCTCAAGCAGCATGATGGGAACGAACACCGCTATGAACACGGTGACGATGGCAACTATGATCGATCCCGAGAGAGCACCGATGACAAGTCCTGTCACAAGCACGAAAACGACGTGAAGGTAGATATACTCCGTGGGGCGCAACGGCAAACCAGCCTGCTCCAATTTGCCGTGCAGAAGCTTCGTGAAGCCGCGCCTCCCTGCCACGTAACCCACAGCTTCCACAAG
Source organism: Coriobacteriia bacterium (assembly GCA_016938135.1). GTDB lineage: Bacteria > Actinomycetota > Coriobacteriia > Anaerosomatales > Anaerosomataceae > UBA2279. The sequence goes on along the minus strand of JAFGVD010000007.1, from coordinate 74,352 downwards.
ATGCCCACGCAGGCCGCCACTGGCACCCAAGTCGACCTCCTCGGGCGATTTGGAGCGCGTCTGATCGTAGAACTCCACTCTTTGAAGGCGAACGGTAGGACGCACCAACATGGTACCGAGCGCCCATACGAATCCGGTCATCGCCAGGAACACCAGCGCGATGGTGACCCCCGAGCGCCAGGGTGCGAGTCGCATGAAGACCAGCGGCGGCTCAGACTCGGGCTCGATCTCGCGATAGAGCGGATTCGCGAACGCGATCTCGCCGCTGACCACCTCTCCGTCTAGTCGGGCGCTCACTTCGACGTCAAGATCCTTCGTGTTCGGTCCCGCGCTGCGATAGGTGATCAGATAGCGGTTGCGCAACTCCCGGGCGATGCCTTGGTAAAGCGACGTCAGCTCCGCTGAGTCTGCTACACCCAGATAGCGGCCCCCGGATGCAGACGCGAGGATCTGCAGCGCTTGCGGGTCCCACTCGTCCGACTCGAGCGCTACGGCGAACACAGGCGCGCCGGTTGCTTTCACGGCGTTCACGGCGTTGTCGAACGAGTTGATGCTCACCGTGTCTCCGCCATCCGAGAGCAGAATGAATGTCACCTGACGGTCGGTATCTCTCAGTAGTCTCGATGCAGCAACGACCGCATCATGAACGGCAGTCTCCCCCGCTGCTTCGAGTCCATCGATCGCAGCCACAAGAGCGGCGCGGTCAGTGGTGAAGTCGGACACGACAACGGGCTCGATCGCAAAGGCCACCAACGCGACCCGGTCACTGTCGCTCATCCCCTGCAAGAAAGTGCGCGCTGCAGCCTTGGCGTCAGTCAGCGGCGCACCCTGCATACTGCCGCTTGTGTCGATAAGCAGCACGACGTCTTGAGGCTGTTGACCTGTGGCCTCGGCCTCCACCGACACAACCTCTGCCTCAGCGCCGTTCTCGGCGATTGAGAACAATGGCGGCTCCAGGCGCTCGCCAAGCAACTCGGCGGGCAAGGTCACCGCAAGAGTGACTTTGGGAAACGAATCCGAACCATGAACTTCAACAGCCAGTCGCGAGGGCTCCTGTTGGGCAAGTGCCGGTGACACCATCCCTACGAGAAGCAGCGCCACAAGCAAGAGTCGTGATGTGCTCCTCATGGCCTCACCGCCGGGCCGGGGGCTCGAAGGCGAATACTTCCGCCGGAACCTGGATACCGAAGTCCCGGAGGCGCTCCATAAACTTGGGCCGCAGCCCGGTGCTCTTCAATCTGCCCCGTGCTGTCCCGCTCTCGTCGGTACCCATCGAGTAGTCAAAGTAGAAGATGTCTTGCATCACGATCTTGTCACCTTCCATACCCTCGACTTCGGTGACCTGGACCACGCGCCGCGAACCATCACGTAGGCGCGCCAACTGGATCACCATGTTCAATGCCGAGGAGACCTGTTCGCGCACTGCTCGGACAGGAAGATCGAAGCCGCTCATGAGAACCATGGTCTCAAGTCGTGACAGGGAGTCGCGTGGAGAGTTGGCATGAACGGTGGACAGCGAACCCTCGTGCCCAGTGTTCATTGCCTGAAGCATGTCGAGTGCTTCCGCGCCTCTGACTTCACCAACAACAATGCGATCCGGTCGCATGCGCAACGAGTTGCGTACAAGATCACGAATGGTGACCTGACCTTTGCCTTCAATGTTGGGCGGACGCGCCTCAAGGCGCAGAACGTGGCTTTGGCCGAGTCGCAATTCGGCAGCATCCTCGATCGTCACGATGCGCTCATCGTCGGGAACGAACGCCGATACGACGTTCAGCAGCGTCGTCTTCCCGGTGCCCGTCCCGCCAGAGATGAGAATGTTGAGCTTGCCCCGGACCGCGGCATCGATGAATGAGGCAAGTCGCTCGTCCAACGTGCCGAAGTCGATGAGGTCATTGATCGTGTACGGCTCGCGCGAGAACTTGCGCACCGTAAGCATGGGGCCATTGATCGCAAGCGGATGAATGACAGCGTTGACACGCGACCCGTCAGGGAGTCGCGCATCCACCATCGGTGAGGCTTCATCGATGCGTCGACCAACCTGTGCAACGATCTTGTCAATGATGCGAAGCAGATGCGCTTCATCGATGAAACGACGCTCGGTCAGATGGATTCTGCCTCGTCGTTCGATGTAAACCGTGAACGGGTTGTTCACCATGACCTCGGTGACTTCAGGGTCCTCCAGCAGCGACTGGATGGGCCCGTAACCCAAGATATTGTCCATCACGTCTGTGGCGATCTCTCTCCTATCCGCAGCGGAGAGTGGCGTGCTCTCTTTGCCGAGCAGTTCCTGTAGCTTGCGCTCGATCGACCGCCGCACCACATCCTCGTCCACTGTGGTCGCGAGTTCAGTACCCATCTCCTCGATAAGGAGATAGTGCAGGTTTCGCTTGATGGCGTCCTTCCCCGCGCGCGAGACCGCCGCTCCTGCAGGAACCTCCCTGACCGCCACTGACTCGGAAGCCTCGTTGAGTCGATCTCTAAGTGACACTGCCGGTCACCTCACTCTCGGACGTACGGATCCTCTCGGCGAGCTCAACCAGACTCTTGGCCACTGCGGAACGCGGCGAATCGATGACCACTGGAACACCACGGTTCACCGAACGGGGCACGAGACGATCGCTTGGCACCTTGCCAACCAGCTCCGCAGAGATGCTGCGCTCGACCTCCGCAGCATCGAGCCATACCTTGCTGTCCGCCCGGTTGAGCACGAGACGAGTGCACCCGTCGTCATAGCCGAGCTGTCCCAGCTTCTGCAATGAAACGCGTGTGTTCTTGATGCTCGCGACATCCATAGTGGCAACGGCATAGACTGTGTCGCTGGCATCGATCGCAGCTAGGACGACCTCATCAAATGCCGCCGCAGTGTCGATGACGACGAAGTCGGCGAGTTCACGCAGCATGCCTAAGATCGCGCCGATGCGCCCAACAGTTATGGCATCCGCATCCTCGGGGTGGATCGGGGCCAAAAGAACTTGAAGGCCTGATTTGTGGGGAACGAGGTAGCCACGCAACATGTCTGCATCGAGACGGTCGTAGTTTTGAACAGCATCAAAGATCGTCCGATCCGGTTTGAGATCCAGCATGATTCCTGTGTCCCCGAACTGCAGGTCAAGGTCGACGAGGATGACGTTCGCGCCGGCTTGCGCAAGCGCGGTAGCAACATTGCACGCGATGATCGACTTGCCTACCCCGCCTTTGGTGCTGAACACCGTGACCACACGACTCGTGGTCGACGGCTTTCCTGAGCCATCAAGCTCGGGATGCTGGGTGCGGTCTACCACCTCAGCCAGTGCGGCGATGAGAGTCTCGGATACCTCAGCCCACGGCTTATCCACGGGTATCACATCGCGAACGCCCAAACGCATCGCCCGGCGCAGCATGTCTGTGGAGGCGTCAGCTGACACCAGGACCACCGTAACCGACGGGTGGGTACGTGCAACGCTCTCGCAGAGGTCCAGTGCTTGCACGGCCTCGATACTCGGTCCGATCAGCAAGATGTCCGGCTCACGAAGCTCTATCAGAGCCGAAACATCTGCCAGCGTGCGCAACTCCTCCACACGAGCGTCAGCAATCCCTTCTAACGCCGCGCGCACGCGACGACAGAAGCCTGCATCCATATCGATGGCGACGATGAGCCCCATCCGTATCGCCTACTCGAACAGCGACCGCAGTGCGCGGCCTGTCGTTTCGGGCACGTCGGTTGCCGTTGCGGGCAACAACGCCAGACGAACCACGCCCTGCTCCTCTGCGAAGACGAGTTTCTCCACATCGGAGGGCAAGAGAGCCAACGTCACCGTAAGAGATGTCCTGTTCTGCTCGATGTTTGAATTGCCGGTGATGGTCGCAGACTCTGCCGTCTGTGCTGAAGTCGGCTCGGATTCAACGTCCATCGTCTCGCCTACCGCCAGTACCTTCACCTTGGATAGCAGGACGCGAGTCTCGGCGCCCTCCTCGGCGGGACCCGGATCCAGCGTTGCAGCGATCAGCACGAAATCCCCCGGCTTCAGCATACCGCCGACGCACTTCACATCATCGGCAGCAATGGACATGGCGACAAAGCCATCAGGGATGCTGTACGCCAGACCGACCGCGCTCGGGTACTTGAACCGTGCACCGGTCACCTGCTCACCACTGCTGAGGGACGTGGCCAGCACCTTGCCCTCGATCATGCTCACCGATGACACGGCCCCGTCTGCCACGTAGCGTCTCGGTACATCCTGCAGTTCGACGTAGCCTTCGCCGAGCATCTCCTCGGCGGTCATGCCTCTGGGTACGTCCTGAGTCGCGACCATCACTTGAACCGGCTGCGCCTCGGCGTTGAGCCGAGCTGACGCGTCATCCAGATAGCGGGCGGTCATCACCGCCGCGGTGATACCCAAGATGATTGCTGCTACGAGGATCAGCAGTCTGGACTTCATCACGCCTTCCCTTCATGTCGCATCGTTACTGCGGAGGTACGAGCCGGACGGTCCGGACATTCAGCCCACCTGATGGGTCCTCGGAGATCGAGTCGGAGGGTGCAACGTATTCCAGAAAGCGTCCGACGATATCGTTCTTCTTGATGTCGGATTCGGGCTCGACATAGAAAGATGCGATACTGACAACCCGGAGTGGCGACGTCCCAGTCACGTTCTGCATCTTCTCCAAGACCGGGACGAAGACGATCCTGTTGGAACCCTCGTCGCCTGATGCAAGCCACTCGGCAAATGTTCGATTATCACCGTCGAAGCGCGCTACAAGCGCACTCAGACTCTGCGGACCTGACATGGCACCCGGCTCGGTCCAGATTGTGTCATCGATGTGGACTACAAATGGGAAGGGATACTCCAGATAACAGTAGTAGGTGGGTGGCTTATAGTTCGGATCGGTGCTCACGTCGTACTCGGCCGGATGCTGGGGGTTCCTCCAGTTGGGAGTGTGACGAATAGTCGAAAGATCGAGTGCACAGAAGTTGCCGGTCTCGCCGCCGCCGCCAGCAACGCGCAGCTCATACCGTTCACCGTACACATACTCGTTGAGCTGAATAGAGACGGTTGTTGAACCTCCGACCCCTGTCACGTAGTTGCTCAGCGCGACATCCAACACCGGATACGTAGAGCGCCGGAGCACGACAACGGCCGCGGAGTTGATGGTGTACTTGTCTACCGCGACGTCGACCGGGTAGGTGGCGAGCAGCTTCTCCGTAGCCTCGGCATCGGGAACGGTAAGAGTCGCGGTCCACAAGCCCGGCGACACCTCACTCGTGTTCACATTCTTCCCCGCGAATCCAACACTGGGCTTGGATGCACATCGCACATACAGCTTGACTGTGGAATCCAACCCCCCAGTCACGACGTATTTATCGAGTGAGACATCCGTGACTGGACAGTCAGCAGGAGGAATGAACACCGATGCGGCACTTGGCATGAGTTCGGGCACACCGTTCACATACGCGGGATCAGACGTACCGTCCGGATACTCTGTCTGATTGTTGTAGACCGTGACATCCATGAGGTAACCATCTGAGGCGGCGACACCCGGAGTGGAAAGAGTCTTGCTCCAAAGCCCTCCGCCCTGGTCGTCCAGCCAGATCTCAGATCCGCCGCCGACCCTCACGCTCACCTTCGTGGCTCTGATAATCGGAAGACCCCAGGGCACAATGCCCTTGAGCCCCGTCAGATACGCGATCTGTGCCCGCGAAACCGTCCTGACCAGCGTCGAGTTCGATCCAAGGATCCTGCCAAAAAACAACGGCGCGTCCTTCTCGACCGTCACCTGGACGAAATCGACACCCACCTCGGTCTCCGGTGCCCCGTCGATCACATACAGTCCGTCACCTGGCTGAACGGCGTTGTTCGCGGCATACAGGTCTACCTCAGAAAGCACATCAGCCTCACTGCCCCCGTCGGCAAGCACACGACATCCCGCCAGTGCTGCGGCATCCGCCGCCGTCTGCAGCTGTCGCCTCACCGAGTAGGCATAGCCCAGATCCACCGCGATCGCGGCGAACAGTATGAGCATGACCATCACTAGGGCGACCGTTACCGCGGTTGCCCCTTCATCGTCCCTGAGAAAGTGGTTCATGATTCTCACTCGATCCTGAGTGTCGCGGTACTCCGCAACACGAAAGTGTCATCACTAGTGCTGAAGATCGACTGCATAAGCGGCGTGAACAGTGGCACCGCCCACGTCACAGTGACCGTCGCGGGATCGCCCACGTCTTCAATCGTGGGAGCCGTAGGGGAAACTGTGATGTCCGCATCGGTCAGCTCCATGCCCGGAGCCGCTTGCGCCACCTTGTAGCGCACTGTGTCCGGCGTGACGACAGAGCCGGCCGGGTACTCCAACGCAGCCCAGCGCGCACCTTCGCGCGCAGCATGCGTGATCTCGTTCCATTGGTAGAAGAGGTAGCCGAACTGCATGATGCCGATCAGCAATGTCACAAGAATCATCGATACGAGCGCGAACTCGACCGCTGCGGCCCCCTCATCAGATGGACTATGTCGTATCACGGCTCGCACCGCCCCCCGGTCTGGATCGCACTTCATCCGAATCATGTGGGCCCGGTGTGCCGGGCCCACATGACCGTCGCCTCATTCCGCCTACGGTGCAACGCCGGTCAGCGCGGTCCTCACCTCTTCGAACACTGTGTTGAGCTGACCGCCAACCGCCAGAACCGCGACGATGATGGCGACAGCGATACCGGCGACCATGATGCCGTACTCAACTGCGGTGGCACCCTCGTCACTCGCGGTCAATGCCTTCACCCGCACAAACCATTTGAGCAACATTCCGAGACACCCCCCTCCCTATCGTCCCAAGACAAGCCGTGTCTTTTGGATGCCCTGAAGGAGGGTGAGCGCTCATGCGACCACAGGATGAATCAGGTATGAAGGTCGACTCAGACCAGGGGATGACCGCTAGTCAGATTCCTCCAACGGCATGTCTACAAGACGCAGTCGGATCGCTTCGACCACCGCCTGGGTACGGTCGCGCGAATCAAGCTTGCGCAGGATGTGGCTCACATGTGACTTCACGGTCGGCTCGGAGATCCACAACTCCTGGGCGATGCTCCGGTTGTTGCACCCGCGCGCCATGAGCGCGAGCACATCCATCTCTCGGTTTGACAACAGGGGTGCGTCAGACGCCTCCGGCGACATTCCCTTGGCGTCGATTACACGCCTGGCCACTGCCGAGTCGAGGACCGTTTGCCCGTCGGCCACTCCACGCAGGGACTGCAGGAGCGATTCCGCGCTGGCGTCCTTCATCAGATAGCCGACCGCGCCGGCACTGAGCACGCCGAACACCTCATCGTCATCGTCGTAGCTCGTGAGGACCACGACCCGCATCTTCGGGTCCCGGTCCAACAGGCGCCTGCACGTCTCCACCCCGCCTATGCCGGGCATCCGTAGGTCGAGAAGCACGATGTCCGGCCGCAAGTCGTGAAGCCATTCGATGGCCTCTTCACCGGACGCCGCCTCGCCGATGACCACCATGTCCCCGTCAGCCTCGATCACGGCACGGAGACCGTAGCGGACCAGTTGGTGGTCATCGATGATGTAGACAGAAGTACTCGCCATACCCACCCCTCAGCACGGTATCCGGGCACACAAACGACAACCGCTTCCCGGCGTCGAATCGATCGCCAACCCCCCGCCGGCGCTGCGGACTCGCTCGTGCAAGCTCTGCAGCCCGACCGTCACACCACTCTCACTCTCAGCCATCGCCGAATGAACGTCGAAGCCGCTACCATCGTCCTCCACTAGCAGCGTCACCGCGTCAGGTCCGTAATCGATCCGCACGGATATGTGCGCTGGCGACGCATGTTTCACAGCGTTGGTCACCGCCTCTCGGGCGACCCTATACAGACAGGCCTCGGCCTCAGCGCTGATCACCCGAAGCTTGCCATCAACGGCGATGCTGCCGTGGATCTTGTCGGCCGGCACTATCTCCTTCAGCCAATACTTGATCGCTCCCGCCAACCCTAGTTCCTGGAGTTTGGCCGGGCGCAGGTCGTAAATGTATCGGCGCAGCTCACCCATGCTGTCCTCGAGCATGCTCTGAAGTTCATCAAGGCGATCGGCAACCGAACCTGGATCCCTGTACACCTGCTTCTTGCATACCTCGATCCCAAGCGATATCGAGAAGAGGGACTGAGCGATGCCGTCGTGCATCTCCCGGGCGATACGTTCGCGTTCGCTCGCCAGCAGGGAGTATCGGCCCTCCTCGGCTAGGCGAGCGTTGTCGAGAGAAGCTGCAGCGAACGCCCCAAGTATCGAGAGAAACGCCGTCTGCTCTTCTCGCAGATGGTGTTTTACGGAGTTGATAGCGCACAAGACGCCAAGCGAATGATCTTTGACGCGTACTGGCACGGCGAGAACCCAGGCGGATTCGGCTGAATCAGTCTCCACACAGGACCGCTCTTCGCTTACGACACGGTCGGTCACCCCGGGAAGCCAATCCTGCCACCATGACTCCAGGTGCTCTTCTCGAGATCCCCGGACGAATACCTCAGTGGCAGGACCACATGGCATCTCCTGAGAGTCTTCGAACAGATAGAGCACAACCTTCTCGGTACCGGTGAAACGCTTGGCAGCGTCCACGATGATATCGGGTACCTCTCCGGGGTCGCGCGCACCAGAGACTGATGCAGAGACCTCATTGAGAGAGGCGACGAGCGTGCTCTGACGATGGGCCGCCGGCCGAAGCCGTGTGAACATGTTTCGGCGCGACGAAACGAGTCGTCGCACATCGAGTGCGACTTCTGCCGCACGCATGTCACCCCTTTGTGTCATGCAGAGCCCCCCGAACATCCTTAATGCTCTGTACCCGTCAATTCACTCAAGGACACATCGCCCGGCCAGAGCGGACAAAGAGAAAGGACGCCACCCGCAGGTGACGTCCCTTGTCGATTCCAGCAGCGCAGCTCTATGCAGGCGCGACCTCGCCAGAGCCTTGCGACTCATCAGAGGCGACCGGTGCCTGCACACGGGGCCGCTCGTCAGCATCCTCCGCATCGAGAACGGTCGCCTCAGGAACCTCAGGCTCATCTGCCTGCTGCTCCTTCTCGCCCGCAAGGAACTCGTCCCACTTGTTCTCCAGAAGCGCTTCCAGACCGTCTTTGTCGATGGTCTCGCGCTCGATGAGGACTTCTGCCATCAAGTCGAGCTGTGCGCGACGCTCGGTCAGGATCTTGTTCGCCTTGTCGAACCCGTCATCGATCATCCGACGGACTTCCTTGTCTATCTCAAACGCGATCTCCTGGCTGTAGTTGGGCGTGTTGGAGAAGTCCCTGCCCAAGAAGACCTCCTGCTGGTCCTCGCCAAGCGTCATGGGACCGAGCTTGTCGGACATGCCATAGCGAGTGATCATCTGACGAGCCAGCTTTGTGGCTCGCTCGATGTCGTTGCTGGCGCCGGTCGTGATGTCGCCGATGGCAATCTCCTCGGCAACACGACCGCCCAGCATCATCGCGATCTCATCGAGCATCTCGCCCTTGGCGCTGAGGAACTTGTCCTCGGTAGGTAGCGCAAGCGTATAGCCAAGCGCACGGCCGCGCGCGATGATGCTGATCTTATGGATGGGGTCGGTATTGGGAAGCACATGGCCGACAAGCGCATGGCCCGCCTCATGGTACGCGATGACGCGCTTCTCCTTCTCCGAGATGAGCCTGCTACGCTTCTCCGGTCCGGCGATGACGCGCTCGATCGCCTCCTCAAGCTCCACCATCTCGACTTCCTTCTTGCCATGACGTGCGGCGAGAAGCGCAGCCTCGTTCACGAGGTTCGCAAGATCGGCGCCGGTGAATCCGGGGGTGCGGCGAGCCAGTACCTCAAGGTCGATACCTTTTGCGACGGGCTTGCCACGGGTGTGGATCCTCAGGATATCCGTGCGACCCTTGAGGTCGGGCCGGTCGACCACGATCTGACGGTCGAACCGACCGGGGCGCAACAGGGCGGCGTCGAGGACGTCAGGCCTGTTGGTGGCGGCCATGATGATGACGTTGTCTTTGATGTCGAACCCGTCCATCTCGACCAGCAGCTGGTTGAGCGTCTGCTCGCGTTCATCGTTGCCGCCGCCAAGACCTGCGCCGCGCATGCGACCCACAGCGTCAAGCTCGTCGACGAAGACGATGCACGGTGAAGCAGCCTTCGCCTGCTCGAACAGGTCGCGAACACGGCTGGCACCGACGCCCACGAACATCTCTACGAAGTCAGAGCCCGAGATGGAGAAGAACGGCACGCCGGCTTCGCCTGCAACCGCACGCGCGAGAAGAGTCTTACCTGTGCCTGGAGGTCCCACGAGCAAAACGCCCTTAGGAATCTTGGCGCCCAGCGCCTGGAACTTGCCGGGGTTGGCCAGGAACTCCTTGATCTCCTGCAGCTCCTCGACCGCCTCATCCACGCCTGCCACGTCTTTAAACGTGATCCTGGGTTGATCACGGGTCATACGCTTGGCTTTCGCCTTGCCGAACGACATCACCTTGGAGTTGGACCCCTGCATCTGGTTCAGGATAAAGAACATGAACCCGACGATCAGAAGAACCGGGACGAGCTGCACGAGCAGCGAGACGAACCAGTTCTGGTCCTGGGTGTTGACGGTGTATCCCTCAATGGGAGGGTTCTCGTCGATGAGCTGGGCGAACCAGTCATCGCCCTGATAGGTCGTGGTGAATTCGCTCGGTTCCTTGTCGGTCTTCGCCTGGGCATCCTCATAGAAGGTGCCCTGTATCTCCTTGTTGCGAAGGAAGACTTCCGCTGTGACGACCCTGTCGTCTTTCAACGCTTTGACGAAGTCGCTAGCGTTCAGCTCGACGATCCCACCGCCGGCGTCGAAGCTGTTCACGATAAACGCGAACAGCGCCACGATCACCAGCATGTAGAACAGAGCGGTTCGTAGGTTCTTGTTCACACTCAACACTCCTTGAGGTGGGCTACACCGAGTAGACCGCCGGTTTCAGAACGCCAACGTACGGAAGATTCCTGTACCGCTCGGCGTAGTCCAATCCATAACCGATAACGAACTCATCCGGGATCTCGAACCCGATGTACTTACAGTCGATCGGCACACGCTGCTTACCCGTCTTGGAGAGCAACGTGCACACCTCGAGGCTCCGGGGCTTGCGTGATGCCAGGTTGCGCAGCAGGTACTTGAGCGTCAGACCGGTGTCCAGGATGTCCTCCACGACCAGCACGTCCCGGCCATCGATCGTCTCATCCAGGTCTTTCAGGATGCGCACCACGCCCGATGACTTCGTGGAACTCCCGTAGCTGGAGACCGCCATGAAGTCGAGCTCAACGGGGCCGTCGATCGCGCGGGCAAGGTCGGCGACGAACAAGGCAGCGCCTCGCAAGACTGCGACCATCAACAGTGATCGCCCCTGATAGTCTGCGGCGATCTCGGCTCCCAGAGCGCGCACGCGCGCCTGGATATCCTCTTCGGACAAGATGATGCGCTCGACGTCCTGATGCATCCGCTCACCTTTCCACGCGGGTGACGGTCATGCCGTCACGTACTAGTCTGTTCCCCTCGCCAGTGCAACTCCAGCACCCCGGTCGTCTGCGTCGTGACCTTGAATTCGTCACTGAGCCGCAGACCCGCAACCCACACGATCCGGTCGCGGTACCGTATCACGGGCGTAGTGACCCTCAACCGTTTGGGCACTTTCCCGTCAATGAACAGGTCTGAGAGCTTCTTGGAGCCGTCCATACCGAGAGGCCTGAACCGATCGCCCTGACGCGGGCGATCCACAGTGAGTGCCTCCCCAACGAGCGCACCGTCCACGAAGGCTCGTTGCGGATCGTCATTCACGTCTTCGAGACGGACGAAGCGCGCCTCGATGACGCCGAGCTGACCGAGGTCGCACGTGCCTGGCACTTCGAGCAAGCATGGTGCCAGACGTATGGACTCGGCATCCCTATGGGAAACCACGAGTTTACCGTACTCGGTGCGAGCGTGCAGGCCAAATGGAAGGTCCCGCGCGAAGGAGTCCTCGGCCAGACCGTCCACAAGCGCCTCAACGTGTTCGAACTCAAGGCGGGTAGCCTCTGGAAACGTGCGGAACAACGACTCGCGAACGGTGCGGCGCGCCATCGGTCTTGAGAGCGTCGCCATGTAGTCGCGATTGAATGCGATGCCGTCGTCGACCGGCTCGGTGAAGTCATAGCTGAACGCCTCGGCCATCTCCGAGAGAAGCCCGTCCTCGTCGGAAAGAAGGCGGATCGTGCGTTCCAGGGTGGTGTCAAAAGCGGGATTCACGCTCTCCACGAGCGGCTTCAGCTCGTGGCGAACCCATGATCGCAGCCTCGAGGTATCCGCGTTCGTCGCATCCTCACGCCAGCTCTGGCCCAAAGACTCCAGGTACTCCACGACCTGCGTGCGGCGTGCGCCCAGCAGCGGTCTGACGATACGACCGCGCACCGGGGCGATCGCTCGCAGCCCCGCAGGGCCTGAGCCAGTCACCAGGCGCATCAGAAACGTCTCAAGCTGATCGTTGAGCGTGTGCGCCACAGCGATCCGCCCTCGAAGCGGCGAGACGCCAAGGCTCTCGCAGCGAGCATCAAGCTCGTCTTCTGCAAAGCGGTAGCGGACGCGCCTGCCGGCGTCCTCAAGGTTGAGCCCCTCGGCCTCGGCATACGCCGCCACGTCGAAGCGCACGATACGGCACGGGATGTCGAGCTCGGCGCACAACGCGCCGACGAACGCCTCGTCGGCGTTGGCGGCATCTCCACGGAGCATGTGGTTGACGTGCAGCACAGACAGCCGCAGGTCATCACCCAGCTGGCCGTCCGCCAACAGGCGCAACAGCGAAACGCTGTCAGCACCGCCGGAAACGAGCGCGAGCACCACAGAACCCACCGGCAGCATCTCGTGCTCGGAGGCGGTGGCGCGGGCAGTATCGGGAAGTAAGGACATACTGCAAGGGTACGGGGTGGAGGGCCGGGGCGCTAGGGCCGAGAGGGCCATACTACCCCTCGGCCACCGTCACTGCCGACTCCACCTGCGCGAGAATCGAGTCGGCCAGCACCGCCAGCAGAGCCGCGGGGATAGCGCCTTCAAGCACGTACGCCATGTTCTGCACGGCAAGGCCGCCGATGATAGGGACGCCGAGTCCGCCGGTCCCGATAGCTGCACCCACCGTGGCCGTCCCTATGTTGATGGCCACCGAGGTGCGGATGCCCGAGACGATCACGCGAGACGCGAGCGGCAGCTCGGCGCGCATAAGGACCTGCGAAGAGCTCATCCCCATGCCGACCCCGGCTTCGACAACCGAACGGGGCACCGCCTCGATGCCGGCGATCGTGGCGCTCACGACCGGGAACAACCCGTAGATGAACAGCGCCATGATGGTGGGCCAGAAGCCAAAACCGAGGACCGGCATCGCAAGCGCCAACACCGCCACCGGCGGGAACGTCTGCCCAAGGTCTGTCCCGGCGACCACAAGCGAGCGGAACTCGGCGCCACTTCGTCGAGTGACCCAGATGCCGAGAGGAACGCCCACTGCTATCGTGAGCACGCTAGACGTCCCCACGAGGGCAAGGTGCTGCAGCACGAATGTCGCCAGGGTGTCACGCGGCATCAACACGTCGCGCAGCGTGGGGAACAGCGCCCGCAGGGCGAACTCCCACAGCGCCGTGGCGTTGATGAGCCAGACGAAGGCAAGCGCGCCTGCCACCGTGACCGCAATCGCTATGGTGCGTCGCCTGCTCACCCGGCGTCCTCCTCGGCGATATTGGTGATGTGCTCATCGCCTTCAGTCATGGCCTCCTCGACTGCGGCAAAAGTGACCTCCCCCACCAGACGGCACTTGTCATCGGTGACTGCGATGGCACGGAAGCCAAGACCCAGCATCCGGGAAAGCGCATCGCGCAGACTCGCGTCCGATCGAACGGAAGCCTGCGCGGGATCGACCCGTGTGAGCGCCTCGGCAGGATCCATATCCGGCTCGAGGTCCGCTGTGTCCATCCAGCCGACAAGCTTTCCAGCGGCATCGATCACGTACACGAAACGCCGTCTGCCCGCAGCGACGCGGAACGCAAGCTCCTCTGAACCCTCTTGCACGATGGCCGGCGAGCGCATAACGTCTTCCACACGCACGCGAACGAGCCGCTTGAGCGCTCGATCTGCTCCCACGAAGTCATGCACGAACTTGTTGGCCGGATGGTTGAGCACCTCTTCCGGCGATGCGAACTGCTGGAGCCTGCCGTCTCGCATGATCGCAACCTTGTCGGCCAGACGAATCGCCTCGTCTATGTCATGCGTCACGAAGAGGACCGTCTTGTGCAGCTCGCGCTGGATACGGGCGAACTCGGCCTGCAGCCGCTCACGGTTGAGCGGGTCTACAGCGCCGAACGGCTCATCCATCAGCAGAACCGGCGGATCAGCCGCCAGCGCCCGCGCCACGCCCACCCGCTGCGCCTCGCCACCGGAGAGCTGCCGCGGGTACTTCCCCAGATAGACCTCGGGATCGAGGCCGACGAGATGCAGGAGCTCACGAGCGCGCTCTGCCATCCGCTGTTTGTCCCAGCCCAGCAGATGCGGCACGACGCCGATATTGCGCTCCACTGAAAGATGCGGGAACAGGCCAATGGACTGGATGACATAGCCAAGGCCGCGGCGGAGCTCCTCGGGACGCATGGACATGACGTTTCGCCCGTTCACCATGATGCTTCCACCGCTGGGCTCTATGAGGCGGTTGATCATCCGCAGCGTAGTGGTCTTGCCACAGCCTGACGGACCAATGAGGACGCACACCTCGCCCTCTGCGACCTCGAGCGACAGGTCGTCCACGGCCAGTTCATCGCCATAACGTCGCGTGACGCCTTCCAGACGGATCATTCGCGGACCCCTTCCGGTGTGAGTCTTTTCGCCAGCGCCGAGAGGGCCACGTCCACGACGACCGCCAGAACGATCACCGGCAACGCGCCCAGCAAGATCAGATCGGGAGCGAACTGTCCAAGCCCCTCGAAGATGAGGATGCCCAGGTTGCGCGCGCCCGCGAAGACCGTGAGCGTGGTGATGCCGATCAGCAGCACCGAGGCGGTGCGCAACCCCTCCATGATGAGCGGCAACGCCAGGGGAAGCTCAACGCGCATGAGCAGCTGGCGCGAGCTCATACCCATGCCCCGACCGGCATCCACGACCGCCGGGTCCACCTCGGCAAGTCCCACATAGGTATTGCGGACGATGGGCAGCAGCGCGTACATGGTGAGGGCCACAAGCCCGGGTGCCGCACCGATACCGCGCACGCCCAGGTCCCGCAGGAAGGGGACCGCGTTGCCTAGCGCGGACAGCGGCAGGATCAGCAGGCCGAGAAGCGCGAGGCTCGGCACCGTCTGGATGATGCCGGTCACACCCAGGACCACACCTCGCACCTTACGATCACGCGTCGCCCACAGGCCCAGTGGCACACCGAAGACCGCGCCCAGGGCCACTCCCGCTCCCGCAAGCGCAAGATGTCCCGCAAGCAGCTGCCAAAACGATTCCGCGCGGACTTCGAACTCTTGCGCAAGCGAGATGTCGTCCAGCCCACCCCATACGAACGCCGAGACGACAGCCGCCAGTACCAGCACCGGCGGGCCGAGGCGTCGCAACAGATAACGCTTGCGCTCCTCGCCTCCCGCAAAGCCTATGACCGCGGCGCCCAGCAAGATCACCCAGGCGCCCGAGCCGATGGACACGCGCGCCACCGACGTCTGTCCCACAAGCAGGGTGCTGGCGGCCTCGCCCAACGCCCACGCGAGGACGGCGACCAACCCATACGCGCTTGCAGATGAGGCGGCCGATCGAGCCTTGGCGCTTGGCGCGACCGCTGACAGGAGCGCCAGGGCCACAAGGCCCCAGGTCGCAAACATCCACACACCGGCGTCAGCCAACGAATGCACGGTGCCGGGTACGAGCCTGTTGGGACGCAGTTCCACAAACGGAAGCGCAGTGGCACCCGCAAGGGTCACGATCGCCCCCACGAGCGCCACGCGGTCGAATCGCGTTTGCAGGCTGTGGTCACTCACGCTACTGGATGAGCCCTTCGGCTAAGAGGTAGTCGCGTGCCACGTCCCGGGGATCGGCTCCGTCCACCGCCACCCGGCCGTTGAGCTCCTGAAGCGCCGCGAGGGTCATGCCCTTGAACACCGGGTTCAGGATATCGGCGATCTCAGGGTACATCTCCAGCACTTCACCGCGAACGAGCGGCGCCGGCTCATAGACCGGCCAGATGCTCATCGGGTCTTCCAGCACGACGAGTCCCAACGCCGAGAGAGAACCGTCGGTACCATACGCCATCGCGGCGTTGGCGCCGTTCGTGCCCTGCGCGGCTGCCGCCTCAGTCTGCGCCGTGTCCCCACCCGAGAGGATGATGAGCTGGTCGGCGCTCAGCGTGAACCCGTATGCCTTCTCGATAGCAGGCACACCGTCCTCAACGCGGTCGACGAACTCTTGTGAGGCCACGAGCTTCACCGCGCCACCGCCATTGATGTAGTCCGCCCAATCCTCGAAGCTCACGATACCCTCGGCCTCTGACAGGGACTGCGGAATGGCGATAGCCCATGTGTTGTTGGCGGGCGCACGCTCCAGCCACATGATGTTGTTCTGCTGGGCATCCAGCTGCGCGACGGTGTCGTAAGACGCCTGGGCATCCTTGCTCGTACCGTCCCCGATGTTCTCGCCCGGGAAGAACTGTGTCAGGGCTGTCCCTGTGTACTCCGGATAGATGTCGATCTCTCCGGAGAGCAGAGCCTTGCGCACGACCTCCGTCTGGCCGGTCTTGGTCTTGTCGACCACATCGAAGCCGTTGTCCTCCAGCACAGCGATGATGATCTGACCCAGAACGCCGCCTTCGGTGTCTATCTTGGAGCCCACGGTGATGGGCCCTTTGGACTCGACGCCGTCATCGCCGTCTCCGGTATCGGTAGTCTCAGTCGCGCTGCAACCCGCTGCAGCCAACATCAGCATCACAGCGAGCGCGAGCGCGAGTATGCGCCTGAGTCGCATGGTGTCTCCCTCCATCGTGGCCAGCACGTCTTGCCGGTCCATGGGAGTGTTCATACCCTATTGGACACGAACGACAGCTGCCCCTGGCCAAGCCAGGGTGCTAGAATCGGCAGGTCACATGACCCCGAATCCCACATGGGCGCACGGAGGTATCCCTTGTCTGAATTCCACCTGACAGATCCCGCGCTTGGACCCATCGCCGCCAAAGTAGTGGCCGGCGAACGACTCACGCGCGAGGACGGCATAACCCTCTACAACAGCAACGATCTTCTCGGTATAGGACAGATGGCCGACCATGTCCGCCGAGAGAAGAACGGCGACCGCGTGCACTTCATGGTCAACCGTCACATCAACCCCACCAACATCTGCCGCAACCGCTGCAAGTTCTGCGCGTTCGCCCGCAGCGAGGGCGAAGAGGGCGCATACGAGATGACGCTCGAAAGCATCGTGGAGGCGACCCGCGAGGGCGTGGCCGACGGTGCGTATGAGATCCATATCGTGAGCGGCCTGCACCCCGAGTGGAGCTACGAGTTCTACGTGGACATGGTGCGCAAGGTGCGCGAAGCTGCGCCGAAGCACGTCATCGTGCAAGCGTTCACCGCTGTAGAGATCGAGCACATGGCGATCATCGGCAAGAAGAGCACCCTGGAAGTGCTGACCGACCTCAAGGAGGCCGGTCTGGACGCCCTGCCCGGTGGTGGCGCCGAGATCTTCTCGGAAAGGACGCGTGTGGCAGCCTGGGACAAGAAGACACGCGGCGACGTGTGGCTGCGCATCCACGGCGAAGCGCACTCGCTGGGCATCGCCACCAACTGCACGATGCTCTACGGCCACATCGAGACCATCGAGGAGCGCGTCGACCACATGATCTTGCTGCGTGAGCAGCAAGACCTCTCCGGCGGCTTCCTGGCGTTCATCCCGCTCGCCTTCCATCCCGCCAACACCGAGCTTGCCGACCTTCCGGCCACCACCGGCTTCGATGACCTCAAGACGCTCGCGATCGGGCGCCTGATGATAGACAACATCCCGCACATCAAGGCGTTCTGGATCATGCTGGGCCTGAAGGTGGCGCAGCTTTCCACCGCCTTTGGCGTGGATGACCTGGACGGCACCGTGGTTGAGGAGCGCATCACTCACATGGCCGGCGCCACGACGCCTGAGGCGATGTCCAAAGACGACCTCGTTGCCACCATCGAGGAGACCGGCCACATCGCGGTGGAACGCGACACCCTCTACAACATCGTGCGCATCTACGGGGAGTAAGCGATGCCCCGTCCCCGTCTTGGTCACATCCAGTTCATCAACTGCCTGCCGCTGTACTACGGCATGGTGAAAAACGACGTCTTGCTCGACGTGGACCTGGTGCGCGCGAATCCCGCGGACCTTGCCCGCGAGCTGCTGGAGGGGAAGCTCGATATGGCGCCCATCCCCGCCATAGAGTACGCGCGCCACGCCGACGACCTCGTGCTGCTGCCCGACATCGCCATCTCCAGCAACGGTGAAGTGCAGTCCATCCTGCTGGTCTCCAAGGTGCCCGCCGAGGAACTCACCGGCCGCACCGTCGCGCTCACCAACACCTCGCGTACCTCGCAGGTGCTGGCGCGCGTGCTCATCGACAAGCACTGGGGCGCAACGCCTGGTTTCGTGGAGATGCCGCCGGACCTGCCGGCGATGCTGCGTGACGCTGACGCCGCGCTGCTCATCGGTGACGAGGCGCTGCGCGCCTACTGGGACCAGCCCGAGGGGCTTTTCGCCTACGACCTGGGCACGGTCTGGACCGCGTGGACGGGCCTTCCCATGGTGTACGCCGTGTGGGCGGTACGCCGCAGCTACGCCGCCGAGCAGCCCGGGGCGGTGCAGGCGGTGGCCGAAGCGCTCTCAGGGTCGCTCGCCTACTGCCGCAGCCATCTCGACGACATCTCCGACTACGCCGCACGCTGGGAGCAGTTCCCTGCCGAGAAGTTCCGCAGCTACTTCGACGCGCTGCAGTTCCGTTTTGAGCCGCGCTACCGCGAAGGACTCGCACGCTACCTCACGGAGGCGGCCACGATCGGCCAGCTCGACGCCGTGCCGACGATCGAGGTGTTCGGCAAATGAATGAACACGACGACCTCCATGCCCTGGCGTTCGCGGCTGCGCGCGGAGAGCATCGCCTCTCGGAAGAAGAAGCGCTTGCGCTGCTGGAGAGCGCCGACATCCTGCAGCTGGGCGCCGCCGCCTCGGCTATGCGCGACCGGCTGCACCCCGAGCGTGAAGTCACGTTCATCGTGGACCGCAACGTGAACTACACCAACGTATGCGTGAGCGGTTGCCGCTTCTGCGCGTTCTACCGCGACAGCAGCGACGACGACGCATATGTGCTCTCGCCCGACGCGCTCTACGAGAAGGTCGAAGAGACGCTCGCACTGGAGGGCACCGCGATCCTGCTGCAAGGCGGCCTGCATCCTGACCTGGGCATCCAGTGGTACGAGGACATGCTCCGCGCTCTCAAGGAGCGCTACCCCATCCACGTGCACGGCTTCGGCCCGCCCGAGATGGTACACATCGCGCGCATCTCGGGCATCAGCACACGCGAGGTCCTGCAGCGCTTGCGCGACGCCGGCCTGGACTCGCTACCCGGTGGTGGTGCGGAGATCTTGGTGGACAGCGTACGCAGCCACGTCTCGCCCAAGAAGGCGACAAGCGACGAGTGGCTGAACGTCATGCGCGAGGCACACGAGCTTGGCATGTCCACGACAGCCACGATGATGTTCGGCGGCACGGAAAGCGTGGAGGATCGCGTGGCGCACATGCGACGCGTCCGCGAGGTGCAAGACGAGGCCGCCGAGAAGGGCGCCGTAGGCTTCCGCGCGTTCATCCCGTGGAGCTTCCAGCCCGGCAACACCGAGCTTGCCGAAGGTGAGTTCACCGGTGCTGCGGCCAGCGGCTGGGAGTACCTGCGCACGCTGGCCGTCTCGCGGCTGCTCCTCGACAACGTCACCAACATCCAGGCGTCGTGGGTGACACAGGGTCCCAAGATCGGACAGGTGTCGCTGTGCTTCGGTGCGAATGACATGGGCTCGACGATGATCGAGGAAAACGTGGTCGCCTCGGCGGGCACCAGGTTCATGCTTGCCCGAGATGAGCTGGTGCGCCTCATCGGCAACGCCGGCTTCACGCCCGTGCAGCGCGACACGCTCTACCGAGAGGTGCGCAGGTTCTAGGCTAGGCCAAGCCGGGTCGCGCTAGTCCCGAGTGATAAGCGTCCCCACGTGCTCGCCGGCCAACGCTTTGGTGATGTTGCCGCGCTGCGTCGCATCGATGATCTGGATGTGGTCGACCACCTGGCTGTTCTCCAGGATCTCAAGGCATGGACGCTCGATGATGAGGTCGTCCAGGTGCATCTCGCGCAACTCCGAAACGGTGATCTTCGGGATGAACTCCGCCTCGGGGTCCTTCTTGGGGTCGTTGGTGTGAAGCCCCCGCTCGTCTTTGAGGAAGATACAACTCTTTGCACCGATGAGATCGGCCATCAGCAACGTTCCCACGTCGGTCCGATGGATGGGGATCCGCCCCTTCTCGGGAGGTATGGCGAAGTAGTCATAGGGCGGCATCCCCTGCGTCACGGGGATGCAGCCCTGCGCGAAGTAGTTGGGCAGCTTCATGATGGCGTCCTGGTCTATCTCGATACCACCATGCTGAGAGAGCAGCGTAGCCACCAACAGTGCGTTTTGCTTGGAGACGGAGCTTCCGAAAGCCGCGATGATGCCGGTAGGCATGCCCAGCTCAAGTCCGATGGCATAGATATGCCGACTCCGTGTGCCGCCACCGGTCAGCAGGAGCATCTTGTGCTCGTCCCTGTTTGCCGCGATCTCCTCGATGATGCCGGGCAGCGCGTGCTTTCCGCGATCACAGATCGACTGTCCGCCGATCTTCATCACATTCACATCAGGGAACAACCTCTGCTGCGGCGCCACCTCCAGCGAGTCAAGGAACGACTCGCTCACAAGGCTCTCGCCCATCAGCCTGCCCTTGATGTGCAGTCGTTTGCTGTCTCGCTCGCGGATGAGCGGCATCGGCTACCTCCATGTCTGCGTGTGCGTATACGTATGCGTCTCAAGTGTGCATCAGTCGCCCGGAACAGAGAATACTGCTACTCGCTGTCTTTCGACTCCCGCTTGCGGCCCTTCTCCTCGACTTCAAGCTCGATGAGCTCCGCACCGGCAGACTCGGCGATGATCTCGAGTTCCTGGCGACGCATGTGCTTGACCTGGAACTTGAGATCCGTACCCTGAGTCGCCACCACGTTGAAGCGCGGCTTCTTCTCGCCCTCGTCGACCTTGCGACGCTCTCTGAAGAAGATCTTGCCGGCCATAGCGTCCTCCTTGATTGTTACAGTTCACGATAGTGCGTACGTAGTGATTACCCACATCTCCTACTGTTCGGGTTTCCACTGCACCCATACCCCGCTGCTAACAGCGCGCACACCGGTGGCACCGGTCAGCTCCATCTCACCCGTAGCCGTCTTGCCGCGGCCCATAAGCCCGCCCACGACGCCTTCGAGTTGCGGTGCCGTAACGCCACGGGTATGCGAAGTAAGCAACAGAAACACGGACTTCTCGGTCAACAGGGCCTTGCACTTCTCAAGCGTGAGAACAAGATCCCTGTCGATCTTGTACTGCTCGCCTCTGGCGCCGCGTCCGAACGACGGCGGATCGAGCATGATGGCATCGTAGCGCCGACCCCTGCGGATCTCTCTGTCCAAGAACTTGTTGACGTCCTCGACGATCCAGCGAATGGGCGCATCACCCAAGTGATTCAGCGCAGCATTGTCCCGAGCGCGGGTGACCATCGACTTCGAGGAGTCCAGGTGACACACGGGAAAGCCGGCGCGCGCCGCGGCCATGGTCGCTCCGCCCGAATACGCGAACAGGTTCAGGACCCCTGAGCCTTTCACCTGCGCGCCCCTCAGCGTGTCCGTGACCATGCCCCACAGCTCACGGGTCTCCGGAAAGACGCCCAGGTGCCCTGCAGGGCTTGGCTTAAGTCTCATCGTGATGTCGTTGATCGTCACGACCCAGCTGTCGGGCATCTGTGCCCCGCCGCAGGCCGTCCATCCGTGTTCCCGGTCAAAAGACGCCGAGCAGACCGCCCACGCCTCCGGGTCCTGCCGTTCCCAGACCGCCTGCTCACACGGACGTGACAAGACCACATAGCCGAATCGCTCGAGCTTGCGGCCTTCGCCGCTATCGAGGAGCGCGTATTCGTTTTGCATCAGTTGTAAGCGGGGCGTGTCATCTTGCTCCTATCGTCCCAACGCTCGTTCTCAAGCTCCGGCTACCCGTCATTGTAGAGGATGGCACTGGGTCACGAGTCACCATCCGAGATGCGAGGCCAGGACGCGGGCATCAAGATCAAGGTCACCGATGACGCCATACGCTACCGTACCTCCAGGCTCGATCGTTCTACTACATCAAATGCCTGATATCCGCGAACTGACGTAGGCATCGAGCCGCGAGACAGGAGGGAATTCGGCAACGCGTGTGCCAACTCTGACAAGCCATCTACCAGCGGTTTTGTGTCATACTGGTATGCGAGCACCAACGCTTTGGTGAGTCGGTGCGACAGAATTGTCACGAGGATACCCGTTCGACCGCACCCGGCAGCGCTGCCATTCGGGTACTTACTCATGAGGCTTGCGAAAGGAGCCCACATGCAGCAAGCGCCTTCGTCCACGTGCGCCACGCCCGGAGTCGGTCGCAGGATAGTGATCGCCGGTGGCGGATACGCCGGGACCACATTAGCCGTGAATCTCGGCAGGAAGCTGAAAGGCGTTCCAGACGTCGAGATCATGCTGATCGAACCCAACCCGTGCCAGCAGGCGCTCTCCGAGCTTGACCTGGTCGCCGTGGGTCCCGCTCGCTCGGAGTTCTGCGAGCTGTGGCATCCCACCGTGTTCAAAGACCTCCCCGTCACGGTCTGCTACAACCGTCTGGATGCCGTGCACTCTGACGAGCACGTCGTGACGGTGGGCCCGCGCGGTGAGGCCACCGACACGGTCCCCTACTGGCGGCTGGCTATCGCCACCGGTGCGATCGCCTTCGTGCCCCCCGTCCCTGGGCTCAAAGAGCACGCCGTCACGATGTGGTCGGTGGCCGATGCGCAGGAGCTCCAGCGTCGCGGTGAGGTGCAGTTCCGCGCCGCGGTCAAACTCAAAGAACCTGCCGAGAGAACCCGTGCGCTCTCCTTCACCGTCATCGGCGGTGGAGCCACCGGAGTCGAGATCGTCGGCACGCTGGCACAACTGCTGCCCAAGCGGATGCGGGCATTCGGGCTGGATCCCGCCGATCTTCGAGTAAGGCTCATAGAAGGGCGTCCCGACATCTTGTTCGACCTGCCCAAGAGCCTCCGCGAGCGCGCCAAGAAGCGCCTCGCCAGACTCGGTGTGGAGCTGTTCACCGGGTCCATGGTCTCGCGAGTCGAAGAGAACGGTGTGCACCTTGAGGATGGCTCGGTGATCGACTCGGCGGTCCTTGTCTTCTGCGGGGGCGCCAAGGCCGATCCCGATGCGGTGAGCTGGGGGCTTGAGGCGGATCCCGGCGGCAGGCTCGTCACGTCCGAGACCTGCAAGTCACCCGCACATGACGATATCTACATCGTTGGCGACGTCGCAGCCTTCCGCGACCCGGCAACCAACAAGACGATCCCCATGCTGGCGCAGTTCGCCATCAGAGAGGCCGAGCACACCGCCGAGAACATCGTCCGAGAAGTACACGGACAGGCGCCCACGCCGTTTCAGCCCAACATGCACGGCGAGTTCGTCAGCGTCGGGCCCAGCTGGGGTGTTGGCTGGATGTTCGGAATGAACTTGTCAGGACTGCCGGCTATCATCATGAAGCGGCTCACGTATGTGCTCTATTGGTGGCAGGTGGGTGGCGTTTCACTGGCAAGCAAGCGCCTACGCGAGATGCTCAGCATGCACCGGTAGGACGAAGGAGGACACGTTATGGCGGGCACCATAGTACCGCACGCGCAGTTCGGCATCTGCGGAGGCAGCGGCACACTCTCATTCGCGTTCCCTGCCGGATTGGCAGACGAGCGTGTAACGGTACTTGCTGAAGACCTCGTCTTCGACACGCCGTTCGGCCGCTCTCCTGCATTCACGCATTTCAGCGTGGACGGGCCGCTCGGCACACGGCATGCCTTAGCCGTGAAGATGCACGGCTGGCGGCGGAATGTGAAGCGCGGCGACGCCTCACTGCAGGTGTTCTGGGTGTTTCACGAGGCCGGCGTCCGCAAGGTGGTGGCCGATGGTGGCGTAGGCTCGCTCAACCATCTGCTCGATCCGCGCGACGTGGTCGTCCCCAATGACTTCATCGACCTCACCGTCAAGCAAGACATCTATGTCCGAGGAGACCATCTGCTCGTCATGCGGCAGCCCGTCTGCCCGGATCTGTCGCGTCACCTGTACCTCTCGGCGAGCCCCGCCTTCCCAAGGGTGTACCGGCGAGGCACGTACCTGGTGACTGACGGCCCGCGGTTTGAGACGCCGGCTGAAGTGGACTACATGAAGCGCCTTGGCGGAGACGTCATCGGCCAGTCCTTCGCACCCGAGGTCTTCTTATCGCGCGATATCGGCGCCTGCTACGCAGGCATCTACATCGTCGTCAACTACGGCGAGGGTGTCGTGAAGGAGTGGGAACACGCCGAGATGAAGTCGATCTTCTTCGATGAGTCCGAGACCATCGCGCGATGTGTGCTCGACACGGTTGCCGAGGCGGACCTGCAGGCTGCATGCGGATGCATGGACTTGCGCAAGCCAAGCCTGCTGGGACTTCCAGAGGAGCCGCGTTGATCATCGCGGGCGACTGGGCGATCACTCCCGGCGCCAAGACCCTGGAACATGGCGCTGTCTTGATCAGCGGCAACCGGATACACGACGTGGATACCAAAGACGCCCTGGTGGCGCGACATCCCGGAGCGGTACTGCGGGATCATCCGGGGTGCGTCATCATGCCCGGTCTGGTGAACGCCCACACCCACCTCGCTCTCACGGCACTGCATGGCGTGGTGCCTCCGGACAAAGACCTTCCATCGTGGATCGACCGCATCACCCGCGTCATCCTATCTCTCAACGGGGACGACTTCGCCGCTTCGGCGGCGGAGGGTGCATCACAATGCCTGCTTGGCGGCACCACGGTCGCCGGCGACATCGTGTACGGTCCCGAGTCGACAGCTGCGGCCGGAGACACAGGCCTCGGGGGCGTGTACTTCTGGGAAGTCCTGGGCATCAATGCGTCGCGCCTTCCTGAGACACTTCAAAAGCTCGAGTTTCCCGGAACACCCGTGGAGGAGTGCCCGCCACGCATGCGATGCGGGCTATCGCCGCACACACCGTATACGTCCGGCCCTGAACTCCTGAAGGCGATGAAGCGCACCGCGGACGAACTCCGGATCCCCTTCTGCATCCACGCAGCGGAATCTTCAGCCGAGCTGCAACTGCTCAAAGCGGGCACCGGCCCCTTCGCGAGCAAGGCCGAGCGCCTTGCACAGGGGTTCCAACCCCCGCGCATGGGCGCGATCCGCTACCTCGACAGCCTCGGGGTGCTGGACGACGCGATAGTCGTCCACTGCGTACACCTGCAGGCCGGAGAGTCACACCTTCTTGCCCGGAAGTCCCGGGGAGTGGTGCTATGCCCCCGCTCCAACGCGCTCCTCGGCAACGGAGAACCACCCGTGCGCAAGCTCCTCGACGCAGGGGTGCGCATCGCGCTTGGAACGGACTCGGCGGCGTCCAATACCGACCTCGACCTGTTCGCCGAGGCGCGGGTACTCAAAGAGATCGAGCCCAGCCTGACCGCATCGCAGTTGGTTCTGATGATGACCGAGACCGGCGCCGATGTCCTCGGCCTGGGCGACCGCTTCGGACGACTCAAGATCGGCTACAACGCCGACGTCATCGCCATGAAGATCGGCGATACGGGTCATCCCTTAGAGGCCCTCGTGTCCTCAGGCGCTGCCCATAACGTCAAAGCCGTTGTGTCCGGAGGGGCGGCGCGCGTGTTAGGCGGCATGCCGACCTTCTCCACTATCTCCATCAGACAAGCAGCTGCCCGGGTCACCGAGAAGGCGAACCGGGCAGCCGTCAGATGATCCGTTAGGACTAGACTTCGCCCAGATACGTCTTGCGGACCTGCTCGTTGTGCAGCAGCTCCTTGCCGCCACCCTCGAGCGCGATCGAACCGGTCTCCAACACATAGCCTCTGTCGGCGACCTGCAGGGCCATGGCCGCATTCTGCTCCACGAGCAGGATGGTCATGCCCTCCTTGTTGATGCGAACGATGGTGTCGAAGATGACGTCCACGATGACCGGCGCAAGACCCATGGAGGGCTCGTCCAGCATCAGAAGCTTCGGACGCGCCATGAGACCACGACCGGTGGCAAGCATCTGCTGCTCGCCGCCGGAAAGCGTGCCGCCCTTCTGCAGGCGACGCTCCTTCAAGCGCGGGAACAGGTCGTATACCATCGCGATGTCGTCTTTGATCTCATCGTCCTTGCGCAGGAAAGCGCCCATCTCGAGGTTCTCTTCAACGCTCATCCGCGGGAAGATGTGACGACCTTCGGGGACCTGGATGATGCCCTTGCCGGTCACGACATGGGCCTCCAGCCCGGTGACATCCTCACCCTCAAACGTGATCGAACCCTTCTGGGGAGTAAGCTGACCCGAGATGGTCTTCAGCGTCGTCGACTTGCCGGCACCGTTCGCACCGATGAGGGTGACGATCTCACCCTGCTCGACATTGACGGTGATGCCTTTCAAAGCCTCAATCTGGCCGTAGAACGTATGAAGGTTCTCTACTTTGAGCATGTGTCCTCCCTTCCTAGTTCTCAGCCAGCAACGCATCGGCACCTGAGCCGAGATACGCTTCGATGACCTTGGGATCACGCTGGATCTCAGCCGGAAGTCCCTCGGCGATCTTCTCGCCGAAGTCCAAGACAAAGATGCGGTCGGCAATATCCATGACGACCTTCATGTCGTGCTCGATGAGCAGAACCGTCACGCCACTGTCGCGCACCCGCGACACGAGCTTGGTCAACGATGCGCTCTCTTGAGGGTTCATGCCTGCGGCCGGCTCGTCGAGCAAAAGGAGCTTAGGCTCGCTGGCCAACGCACGGGCGATCTCAAGTCGACGCTGGTCACCGTAGGGAAGGTTCTTGGCAAGCTCGTTGGCCTTCTTCTCCATACCGACAAACTTCAACCACTTTCGCGCCTCGTCCACAGTATGCTGCTCTTCACGCTTGAAGCCAGGTGTCCTCAACACGGCACGGAACGGACCCGCATTCGTGCGCGTGTGCCGCCCGACCATCACATTTTCAAGTGTGGTCATGTTCTGGAACAACCGGATGTTCTGGAACGTACGGGCGATCCCCATCTCGCATATACGATGTGGCTTACGGCCGCCAAGCGACTGACCACGGAACGTGAGCGAGCCCATGGTCGGCTTGTAGATGCCCGTCATCAAGTTGAAGAACGTCGTCTTGCCGGCACCGTTGGGGCCGATCAATGCAACGACTTCGCCTTCGTCTATATGGAAGTCGATATTGTTCAGGGCCTTGAGGCCACCGAACATCATAGTCACGCTCTGTGCTTCAACCAATCGTGCCATTTTAAGGCCCGACCTTCCTCTCTCGACCTACAGGCCATGGGGGGTGTCGTGCTTGTGCTCGGCCTCCCAGAGACTCTCATTCTCTTCCTCGATAATCGCTTCAGCCTCAGTGAGCTCGCGGGCACGCCGTTTGGACGGCAGAATGCCCTGCGGTCTCAGCGCCATCATGACAACCATCAAGCCACCGAAGATCAAGAACCGGTAGTCGCCGATCGCAGATGCCTGCTCGGCTGTGAGAACGCCGGACAGCAGAGGCGACTGAGCCAGGTACCGGATAATCTCCGGAAGACCGGCGATGATGACTGCGCCGAGCGCCGCTCCCGGAATCGAACCCATACCGCCGAGAACGACCATACACACGACCAGGACTGACTCCATGAAGTTGAAAGACTCAGGGCTGATGAATCCCACCCAGTACGCATATGTGATACCGGCTACGCCACCCCACATCGCGCCCAGGGAGAACGCCCACAGTTTCGTCTGCATAATGTTGACGCCTGTGGCGGCTGCTGCAACTTCGTCCTCACGCATAGCAACCCATGCGCGGCCAAGCCGCGAGTTGTCCAAGCGACGAATGACAAATACCGCCAACAGCACAAGGGCGACGATCACGAAGTACCAGAAGAGGTCTTTGGAGAACGTGAAGTTCGCCGAAGAGAGATTCAGATATACCCACTTCTGCCCGGCTGCGGGAACGATGATTTCCCCGACTCGCGGTAGACCCGCCGAGCCATTGGTGAGGCCACCGATGTTGTTGGTCAACGCGATACGGACGATCTCTCCAAAACCAAGGGTGACGATCGCCAGGTAGTCTCCACGCAGACGCAGTACCGGCGTTCCAAGCGCGATACCGGTAAGAGCGCCCGCAAGCGCCGCCGGTATGAGCAAGAACCAGTAGGAGAAGCCCGCAAGAGCGCTCCCCGGTCCGCCGGTGATGCCCTGGAAGACGTACCCGAGCAACACACCCACGTAAGCGCCCATTCCGTAGAAGGCGATGTAGCCCAAGTCCAGCAGGCCAGCGTAACCGACGACGATATTCAGGCCCAAAGAGAGCATGATGTAGATGCCCACGAGCGCGAAGATGTGCACCATGAATGCGTTGCCCACAGACTGGAAGTACAGTGGAAGCCCGATCGCTGCAAGGGCCAACACAACGTAGAGTGCGATCTTCTTGGGCGAGAGCTTGCCGCTATCGATCGATGTCATTACGTCCATCTTGCTGCCGCCCATAGCTACACCTTCTCCACGACGGACTCGCCGAGCAAACCGCCCGGACGGAAGATCAGTACCAAGATGAGGATCAGAAACGCGATGACGTCTTTGTAGCCGGAGCTCAAGAAGCCTGCCGCGATCGCCTCGATAAAGCCAAGAATGAATCCACCCAACATGGCACCCCGCAGGTTGCCGATACCGCCGATGACGGCTGCGGTGAATGACTTGATGCCGGGTATGAAGCCCATGTTGTACTTGATGTTGCCGTAGTACATACCGCTGAACATACCGGCCGCGCCACCAAGGGCAGGACCGATGAAGAACGTCAGTGCGATGACCGAGTTGATATTGACGCCCATCAGCCCTGCCGCGTCACGGTCCTGCGAGGTGGCCCGCATCGCCTTGCCGATCTTGGTCTTCGAGATGAAGGTATCCAGACCGATCAGAAGCAAGATAGTGGAAACGACGATAAGTATCTGGAGTGTGCTCACATTCGCTCCGGCGATCCGGTAGTTCTTCACGGGGAAGAGCACCGGGAACGGTATCGAGCGTGAGGAGATCCAGAGCAGCGCCGCATTCTGCAAGAACAAGGACACGCCGATGGCAGAGATCAGCGGGGCCAGACGGGGAGCATGCCGCAACGGTCTATATGCAAACCGCTCTGTGAGCATGCCCAGGATACCCGTGCAGGTCATTGCGAGAAGGAACACTATCACGTACAGCAAGATGAATCCGATTGTACTGCTTGTGAAGAACGCTACCTTGCTGAGTATGTTCAAGAAGAGGAGTCCAAAGTAGGCACCCGCCATGAACATCTCGCTGTGGGCGAAGTTGATCATGAGCAAGATACCGTAGACAAGTGTGTAACCAAGTGCGATCAGTGCGTACATGCCGCCCAGTGTCACGCCGTTGACGATCTGCTGAGGGACAGTGCTCAGGTCGATTGACACAGCCGCTCCATCCAAAGTCGTGCGGGGTTGCGCGAGCTCAGTCCATTGTGGCTCTCCTGGTCGGCGCGAGCACGGGCGGGTAACCCGGATAGGGTCGCCCGCCCGAACTCACTGACCAGGCCCGCTAGAGAACAGGCCTTACTGCTCGTAAGGAACGAACGCGCCGTCCTTGACCACGTAGGCGGTGATGGCCTTGTTGGTGGTGTCACCCTTCTCATCAAAGGAGACGTCACCGGTCACACCGGCGTAGTTGATTGCTGCAACGGCCTCGATGACAGCCTGCTTGCCAGCAGGAGTGGCGACCTGGTCGGCACCCATGTCGGCAGCAACCTGCTTGATGGCCTCAACAATGACCATAGCCGCATCGTATGCGTACGTATCGTACGCCTCGATAGTCTGTCCGGGGAACGTGGCCTCAAAGGCTGCCTTGAAGTCGACACCCTTGGGCTGCAGGTCAAGAGGCAGACCAACAGAGGTCGCAAGATCGCCCTCGGCATTAGCCGCACCGGCGATATCCACGAACTGCTGCGTATAGAGACCGTCGCCACCCATCGTGGGAACGTCGAGTCCGGCTTCCTTGGCCTGCTTGCTGATGAGCGCAGCCTCGGTGTACATGCCGCCGACGTAGATCATGTCGGGATCAAGGGCCTGGATCTTGGTCACGAGCGCCTTGAAGTCCTGGTCCTTAAGCTGGATCTTCTCAGTAGCGACTACCTCGCCGCCACGGGCAGCGAACTGCTTGGCGAACTCGGCCGCAAGGCCCTCACCATAAGGAGTCGAGTCGTCGATGACGGCGACCTTGGTGGCGCCGAGCATGTCGATCGCAAAGTCACCGGCGAAGGAGCCCTGCACGGTGTCGATGGTGCAAACGCGGAAGACGTTGGCAAAGCCCTGCTCGGTGAGAGCGGGGTTTGTCGACGCAGGCGACACCTGGACGATGCCGGCCTCGTTGTAGACCGCAGACGTCGGAATGGAAACGCCTGAGTTCAGGTGGGCAACGACACCGACGACTGCCGAGTCAGAGACCATCTGGTTTGCCGCGGTGACGCCAGTCTTGGGGTCAGCCGCATCGTCAACGAAGAATCCGCTGATCTTGATACCAAGCTCAGCAAGTTCCGGATCGTTGTTAGCCTCGTCGATCGCGAGAGTCGCACCATTCTTGATGCCGAGCCCAAGAGCGGCAACGTCGCCAGTGAACGGTGAGCTGACACCAATCTTGATCTCAACCATTTCCGAACCGGCGTCTCCGTCGGTAGTGTCCGCGCTGGTACCGCCACAACCCGTGACCACCATGGTCAGGGATGCGAGAACGGCGACCAGAGCGAAGAACCTCTTGCTCTTACCTATGGTCATGCCTTTCCTCCGTTTCTGCACACGTTCTTGCTTGTCGCGAGTCATCGGAATCTGGAAGTGACACGCGCTCCGCCTGAGATTGTGGGAGTGTATCAGATTCTTGGAATATTCAACAGAGGAACAGGCTTCCTAAGGGTCGCCCCTCTGACGAGCGGTCAGATGATTCATTTCATGCATGTTTCCATACTGCTTCGCCTGCAGCTCACAGGCGTGGGGCCTGAATTTGCCTGAGCGAGACTACCGCCTGTCCGAAGCAACGATTCAGACCCTACACATCCTCTGTGACCCTGTGCTACCCTCGGTGCATGGTAAGGGGGTTGACGTGAGAGAACCGGCATTCTCCGCGGTACGAAGCAACTCTGTAGTGGGCGCTACAGATACGACTGTCGCACAGTCGTTTATATCTGTGGCGCTTTTCGCGTTTCTCCCCTTGACCCCCCCATGCCCCTCGTTCGAAGACGACGGGGGCTACCTACTGTCCAGCCGCTGGTAATCGCACACCGAAGGCCGGGAGGGAATCCCCGCCCAAGTCAGCGATTCAGCGACACGTAGTGTGTGGATTGGAGGGTTGCGCAAAGCGCACAGAACGCAGGTACAGACTGGTACGTGAACTGACCAATCGTATGTTTCCTGTGAATGGAGGTAAGGGTGAACCTTTCCAGGCGTAGCTTCTTCAAGCTCACCGGCGCGACTTTCGCTGCCGGAGCCCTGGCCGAGGTATTTGGCCCTGCCAACGCTCTCGCGGCTGATGCCGTTCCGGAGCTCCGCATCAAGGGTGCCACTGAATCACCAACGATCTGCTGCTACTGCGCTGTAGGTTGCGGCGGAATCTGCTCGGTGATCGATGGCGAACTCGTCAACCTTGAAGGCGATCCGGACCACCCCATCAACCGCGGTGCGCTGTGCTCAAAGGGCTCGGCCCAGTTCAACATCCGCAACGTGTACAACCCCGAGACGGGCGCACTAGAACCGAACCCGTATCGACTGACCAAAGTCCAGTACCGTGCTCCCGGTTCTTCTGAATGGGAGACGAAGGACTGGGAATGGGCGATCGAAGAGATTGCCAAGCGTGTCAAGGAGACGCGCGATGCCAACTATGAGGCCACTGATGCCAACGGTGCTACCGTCAACCGCTGCGAAGCGATCGGCAACCTTGGTGGCGCGGGTCTCGACGGCGAAGAGTGTTATGCGGTGCAGAAGTTCGCTCGCGCGCTCGGCGTGACGTTCATCGAGCACCAGGCCCGTATATGACACAGCGCCACTGTCCAAGGTTTGGGCAACACATTCGGGCGCGGTGCCATGACGAACCACTGGATCGACCTTAAGAACTGCGACGTAATCATGGTGAACGGCTCCAACTGCGCCGAGAACCACCCGATTTCGATGAAGTGGATAACTGAAGCCAAGCTCATGGGCGGCAAGCTCGTCGTCGTCGACCCACGCTTCACGCGTACCGCGGCTGTCGCCGACCTGTACGCGCCGCTCCGCTCGGGTACTGACATCGCTTTCTATGGTGGTCTGTTCAACTACATCATGGAGAACAACCTGCAGCATGATGAGTACGTCAAGGCGTATACAACGGCCTCCTGGCTTGTAACGCCGGACTACGCTTTCTCCGACGGCCTGTTCAGTGGCTACGACACAGCCACCGCCAAGTACGCCGCAGACAAGGCGACCTGGGCATACCAGATCGAGTCCGAAGAGCAGTGGGACACCACCGAGACCGGCAAGATGGCATGGGTCAACGGAGCTGGCACGCCGGCGTTCACGACACCTACCATCAAGACCCCCAAGAAGGACGCTACACTTCAGGATCCGAACTGCGTCTGGCAGCTCATGAAGGCGCACTACTCGCGCTACACACCGGAACTTGTTTCCAGCATCACGGGCATGCCGCTTGATCGTCTGCTTGAGGTCTATGAGCTGTACGCCTCTACCGGTGAGCCCGGCAAGGCCGGCTCCATCCTCTACGCGATGGGCCAGACCCAGCACACCTACGGCTCACAGAACGTCCGCGCCATGGCAATGACCCAGTTGCTCCTTGGCAACATGGGTGTTGCAGGCGGTGGCGTCAACGCCCTCCGTGGTGAGTCCAACGTCCAGGGTTCGACCGACATGGCGATGCTGTTCCACATCATCCCCGGCTACATGTCATCGCCGACCAGCGTCAAGCATCCAAAGCTCGCCGACTATCTGTCAACGGAGACACCTGCAGGCAGCTACTGGACCAACAAGCCGAAGTTCCTCATCAGCCTTCTCAAGGAACTGTACGGAGACTACGCCACGGTCGACAACGACTACGCCTACGACATGCTTCCCAAGTACGACGGCTCGAACCACAGCCATATCGCCATGTTCGAGAAGATGTACAACGGCGAGATGGAGGGACTGTTCTGCTGGGGTCAGAACCCCGCACAGGCCGGCCCGAACTGCGGCATGGAGCGCAAGGCACTTGAGAAGCTAAAGTGGATGGTCGCCATCGACCTCTGGGAGACCGAGACCTCGATCTTCTGGAGCGAGAAGGCCAACGCCACTCCTGCCGACATCCAGACCGAAGTCTTCTTGCTTCCCGCTGCTTGTCACTACGAGAAGCAGGGCGAGATCGCGAACTCCGGCCGCTGGATCCAGTGGCGCTACAAGGCAGTCGAACCTCGTGAGGACCAGAAGGACGACCTGGAGATTTGTACAGAGCTTGTTCTCAAGCTCCAGGATCTCTACAAGGCCGAGGGCGGCGCAAATCCCGAGCAGATCACAGAGCTCACCTGGGACTACCTCGACGATGCCGGCCACGCCGATATCACCAAGGTAGCTCGTGCGCTCAACGGTTACACGGTCGCCGACAACAGCCTCGTGAAGAACTTCACCCTGCTTGCTGCCGACGGCTCCACCGCGTGTGGTAACTGGATCTACTCCGGCTACTGGAACAACAACGATTCCAACGAGCCGGCAGATCAGCCCACCGGCTCCCGCAACGATGTCGATGAACCTGGCGAAGGACTCACTGAGCCCATCGGCTCGTACCTCGGATGGTCGTTCGCATGGCCGGTCAACCGCCGCGTTATCTACAACCGCGCATCGGCGGACCCGAGCGGTAAGCCCTGGAACGAGAACAAGATTCTTGTGAAGTGGGACGGGACCAAGTGGCTCCGCAACGACGTTCCGGACTTCGGCTTCCAGGTCGTAGACGCGGACGGAGTGGCAACACCGACTCCGCCAAACTCCACAGCATTCATCATGGTGCCGGAAGGCGCAGGTCGGTTCTTTGCCCCGGGTATGGCAGATGGACCGTTCCCAGAGCACTACGAGCCCTTTGAGGCTCCGGTAGAGAACCAGATGTCCAGCACGCAGGTCAACCCGGCCATCACGATCTACCCGACGGCCGAAGAGACCCGCGGTACAGCGGACGAGTACCCGATCGTCATGACGACATTCCGTCTCACCGAGCACTGGCAGTCCGGCGTTCTCACCCGTAACCTGCCATGGCTCGTCCAGACGATGCCGAAGATGTTCGTCGAACTCTCGCGTGAACTGGCGGAAGAAAAGGACATCGTATCCGGTGACAACGTGGTGATCGAGAACAAGCGAGGCGCTATCACGGCCTATGCAATGGTCACTGACCGCGTCAAGCCCTTCACCGTCAGCGGAAAGACAGTCCATCAGATCGGCACTCCGTGGCACTGGGGCTATGCCGGTACCTGCTCTGTTGGTGGTTCCGCCAACGAGCTCTCCCCCAACGTTGGCGATGCCAACACGATGATTCCGGAAAGCAAGGCGTTCCTTGTCAACATCCGGAAGCAGGAGGTGTGACATGGCTGAGACAGCGATTCTTTACGACGCCTCTAAGTGCACCGCCTGTAAGGGTTGCCAGATAGCCTGCAAGCAGTGGAACCAGCTTCCCGCGCCTCTCACGGCCGAGGAGTATGAATTCACAAAGAGCTATCAGGGCCCGCTCGATCTCGACCCGGACACATGGCTGCTCATGACCTTCTCCGAGGTCTCCATGGACATCGGCGTTGAGTGGAACTTCATGCGCCACGCATGCTTCCACTGCACCGACGCCGCATGCGAGATGGCCTGCCCTGTGGGCGCCATCAGCCACAAGGACAATGGCGCGGTAGTCATCGACCAGGACAAGTGCATCGGTTGTCAGTACTGCGTGAACAACTGCCCGTTCTCGATTCCCCGAGCAAAGGTTATCGGTGGAACCGACTACGCCAAGTCGTTCAAGTGCTGGCAGTGCTTCGACCGCACGTCTGCAGACAAAGACCCCGCCTGTGTCACTGCATGCCCCACCGATGCCCTTGAGTACGGCGATCGAGCCGAGATGGTGGCAAAGGCAAAGGCGCGCGTAGACACTCTCAAGGAGCAGGGCTTCGACAAGGCCGAGATTTACGGCGAGAACGAAGTCGGTGGTATGCACACGATTATCGT
This sequence comes from Coriobacteriia bacterium, assembly GCA_016938135.1. Classification (GTDB taxonomy): domain Bacteria; phylum Actinomycetota; class Coriobacteriia; order Anaerosomatales; family Anaerosomataceae; genus UBA2279. The sequence continues at coordinate 38,789 of JAFGVD010000007.1, read as the reverse complement.
GGCGCACCGCGGTCTTGAGGCTCACGGCCTGATCCGTGATCCGAAGGTTCCGGTCGCAACGAGCCTGCTCGATCTCGCGAAGCCGCTTAGCGCAGTCGGCGTTGGTGTTGTCGTTGGTGCCCTCGGATTCTCCTTCGCGATGGGCTCCAAGTACAAGCGCGGCGAGCACTCGTACGATGAGAAGACTGACACCTGGACGATTGGGGAGGTGGAGTAATGAGATACATTCAGCGCCAGAGCGCGTTTGCACGCGGTCTTCACTGGATTCACACGATTGCATGTATGTCACTGTTCGTGACGGGACTCATGCTCTTCATCCCAGCCGTAGCGTCGGCCGTCGGGCTGGGCGCCATGCAGGGTGCACGTACGGTCCACCGTGTGATGGCCGTTATCTTCATCGCCGCACCACTGCTGGCAGTAGTCGTGAACCCGAAGGGCTTCAAGCACTTCTTGAAGAACATGTTCTACAAGTGGGACGCCGGCGACAAAGAGTTCATGGCGAAGTTCTTCCCCTACCTGTTCACCGGTGCGAAGCAGCACATGCCTGAGCAGAAAGAACTCAAGTCCGGCCAGGCGTTGTCAGACTGGATGCTGTTCGCGTTCGCGATCGCCATCTCCATCTCCGGTGTCTTCCTGTGGCTCTCCGCCTCTGGCGTTGCCATCAACGGGACGCTGACACTGTGGATGCTCGTGGCGCACGACGTGGCCTTCGTCCTGCTGGGACTCATGATGTTCGTTCACATCTACCTGGGTGCCGGCGTGTTCCAGCCCTACCGTGGCTCTGTTCGCCTCATGTTCGGCGACGGTAAGGTCTCTGAGTCCGACGCTCTGTACCACTGGGGCACCTGGGCCAAAGAGGAGCTCGCAAAGGGTGACAAGGTCTCGGTAGAGTAACCACTCTCCACCGTTCACCCTGGTCAAAGAAGGGGCCGGATCCAGCAGGATCCGGCCCCTTTCGCATGCTCTGGCTCTCGTATTACTGCTCCGTGCCGCCCTCGGTAGGTATCTCCTCCTTGGGGCCGGTAGCTTCACCCGTCACATCGTCTATGCCACGATCGATGAACTTCTTCATGTTCTCTTCAGTAGCCGCACCTGAGATCTTGTCCAAAGTCTCACCGTCGGCATCAAGCAAGAAGAATGTCGGCGTAATGAACACACCGAACTCCTCAGCTTGAGCGCGTCCTTCATCAGTGGAGACATCGATAATCTGGAAGCTCTCTATCTTTGGCTCGTACTCAGCGCGCAGGTTCTCGACGATGGGCTCCATCGCCTGACAGAACGGGCACTCGGGGTCATAGAACTGCATGAAGGTAAGCGGCGCTTTCTCGGCAGTAGAGCTGTCACAGCCTGCAAGCACCACCATACTCGCGAACAACGCCACAACAAGCACCAGGCTTAAAGCTCTTCTCATGGTTCCTCCTCCAAGACGATGTGCCCTTCCGGGGCACTATCGACATGTTCGGACTGCTACTCCGCGTACAGCTTCTCAACAGCATCCATCATGGCGTCGATATCCCGCGGCTCGTTGAGACCCGAATGCTGCGTGTAGACGATCTTGCCTTCCTTGTCGATCAGGTAACTCCAGCGGTTGGCCAGTATCTGCCGCTCGTTGAACGCCCTGTACTCGGGAGTAGTCGTGCGCTCCCAGTCACTCAGTAGATCGAATGGGATCTCAAGCTGCGCTCGGAACTCAGCATGACTGGCCCACCCGTCAAGGCTGATGCCAAAGACCTCGGTATCACGATCCTGGAAGAACTGGTAGTTGTCACGGTACCCGGACAGCTCGCCCTCTCAAACAGGCGTGAAGTCCGCGGGATAGAAGACCAGCACGACGTTCTTCGTCCCTGCGTAGTCTTTCAGAGCCACTGTGACCTGATCTTGACTCTGCATCCGGAAATCGGGAGCGATGTCACCGATCTCAAGACCCTCCTGGGGCGGGAGCTCTGAATCCTCTCCAACGCCCTCCGTGCTGCACCCCCCTAGCGCAAACGACAGTCCCACCGCTACCAGGAGCAAAACAAACGTCGTGCCGTGTCTTCGCCGCATACCCTTCACCCCGCCTGTCGAGTCGCCGGCCTCGTCATCGAGACTGCTTACTATTGTACCCATGGAAGGTTTTGACCGAACACCGGAATGCGCAGGCGCGCTGGTACCTCAGGGGGCATTGCGGTACCCTGTGAGTGGGTAAGAATCACAAACCGGCAACCCAAATGGAGGCACTGTGACTCCTTCACCGCGCTCGAAATCCATCCAGCGTTACAGCGAGATCCGACCTGACATCGCACCGACGCTCGCCTTCTTCGAGAAGCTCTGGAATCTCCAGGACTCCTTCGCACAAGAGGCACTCGACTGGACGCCCCCCGAAAATGACAAGATCGAAGAGGCCCTAGCGTCAGGACGCATAGTCTTTGCCATGTCTGCACCGTCCATCCCTGTTGCTCCGCTGCGCAGTGCGTTGCGTGCGGTAGCGGATCTGCTCGCCGAAGAGGGCGGTCTTCCCCTGGAACAGTCCGACGCCCTCAAAGCGGCTGACTTCGAGTCCACCGTCACAGACGAAATGGTCCAAGATGTCCTCAAGGGAATCGACTCGTTCGTATCCTTGATGTATGCACGTCTCTCCAAAGAGGCCGGTGCGGCCCCGCTGTCCACGTACTCGTTCATTGTGACCACCGCCATCACTCCGTTCATATCCGCGGGCGCAACCAAGGCGCTCAAGCCCTTGAAGGAGTTCGACTGGACCCGGTGGAGCTCCGGTCTGTGCCCCGTGTGCGGCACTCCTGCGTCATTCGGTCGGGTTCTGGACAAAGGAAACCTACAGGGCGGCGTTCGCATGCTCTCCTGCCCCCTGTGCCGTGCAGAGTGGATCTTCGCTCGACTGCGCTGTGCCAGATGCGGGGAGCGCACACCCGAGAGTCTTGAGTATCTGTTCGACCAGGAAGACCCCGGCCATCGCATCCACACATGCAAGACGTGCAACGGCTATCTCAAAGTATCGTTCGAGAAAGAACTCGACTTCGCGTTGGATCCGATGGTTGAAGAAGTCGTCATGCTGGCCCTGGATGCTGTGGCGGCCGAGCGGGGCCTGTCTCCTCTCGGAGATGACGAGGAACAAAGCGCGAATTAGGGTACACACTTCCTTCAGTGCCTCCTTACGATTAGTGTCGAGTTATCGGATCACTCGGGGAGTGTGATGCAATGGACGCATGGTTCTGGGTGTGGGTCGGCCTGGCAGCGGTTCTCATCGTGGGCGAGATGTTCACGGCTGGTTTCTTCCTGCTCCCGTTCGGGATAGGCGCTGCTGCTGCGGCAGCTGTGGACTACCTTGGCCTGAGCCTGGGCTGGCAGTGGGCGGCGTTTCTCGCCGTCTCTATTGCGCTGCTGTTCGGATTGCGGGGCTTCGCTGACCGCGTGACTCATGAGCCGCCACAGAAGGTGAATGTCGACCGCCTGGTAGGCAAGATCGGCACTGTCACCGAAGGCATCGAGCCAGGAGATGGTGCAGGTCGGATACGCATCGAGCGTGAAGAATGGCGTGCTGACTCCCCTGCCACAGAGCTCATTCCCGTAGGCACGCGTGTGATCATCGATCGCATCGAGGGCACCCACCTGGTTGTGACGCCCGTAGAAGTTGCAGATACGAAGGGGGACTGACATGGATTCTGGAGCGGCGTTTGCCGTCGTGTTCGGCGCCGTGGTGCTATTCGTGGTGTTCTTCTACGCCATGGCTGGCATTCGTATCGTCCGACCGTATGAAAAAGGTCTCGTCGAACGTCTCGGCAAGTATCAGCGCACCGTCGATTCCGGACTAACCATCATCATTCCGGTCATCGACAAGATGACGAAGGTGGACATGCGCGAGAACGTCGTCGACGTGCCCCCGCAAGAAGTCATCACCAAAGACAACGTCGTTGTCACCGTGGACGCAGTCGTCTACTACGAGGCGACCGACCCGGTGAAACTGGTCTACAACGTGGCCAACTTCTACATCGCCGCCACCAAGCTGGCACAGACCAACCTGCGTAACGTCATCGGCGAGATGCAGCTTGACGAGTCGCTGACCTCACGTGAGCAGATCAACTCGGCGCTGCGTCAGATTCTTGACGACGCCACTGACAAGTGGGGCGTACGCGTGGTACGCGTGGAGCTGCAGCGCATCGAGCCGCCGATGGATGTCACCGAGGCCATGCACCGCCAGATGAAAGCCGAGCGTACCCGTCGTGCCCTGATCCTTGAAGCCGACGGTGACAAGCAAGCCGCGATCACGCGTGCCGAGGGTTCAAAGGGCGCTGCTATTCTTGAAGCCGAAGGTAAGGCCCAGGCCATCAAGGACGTGGCCGAAGCCGAGAAGTTCCAGAAGATCGCGCTGGCAGAGGGTGAGGCACTCGCTATCAAGTCGGTGTTCAGCGCAGTGCACGAAGGCAACCCCACCAATGACCTCATCGCCATCCGTTACCTCGAGGCCCTCAAGGCCATCGCGGACGGGCCCGCGAACAAGGTGTTCCTCCCCATGGAGGTCAGCGGGATCATGGGCAGCATCGGTGGCATCGCGGAGCTGTTCAAAGAGAAGACCACCGAGTAACGCGAGTCTTCTCCCGGAGTGTGCCAAGGGCGCCCAGTGGGCGCCCTTGTTCGTGATTGACCTATGGCAACCGCTTGTCTCAGCTACCAACAGGCTCTACGGCAGCTGCGCGGCGGGATGGCAGTTGAGGCACAGGTTGTCGGCTGTCTCCACGAGCATATACGCATTCTGCGTTTCATGAGGAAAGTTCTGGAACCGAGGGTTGTCGGCAGTCGTTGTCACCCACGCCGAGCCGGACCAGCCAACACTGTCACCATAGGGGACGCTGAACCCCGCTGCGTCAGCCGTGGAACCATCGCCAACGAGCGTACCCGCATCTCGTGAGTCCTCGTGGCACTGTTGGCACATGGGGTAATGACCGTCCTGACCGCCAATGCCGGTAGTACGAGGATAAGGCATAAGGAAACCGCGATTGCGTCCGGAAACCGTGTAGAAGCCACCGTGCTCCTGCGCCCCTGTCACGCCACCCATCTGCCCGATCACCGTGTCACTGGTCTCGTCGTCACTGTCGAGCACTGCAACATTCTCGTAAGTGTATGGTTCCGCTACCGTTCCTATACTCTCGACAGGATGGTTGTGCACCACTCCTCCGGAGTCACGCCCAGCGTGGCAGCCAAGACACCAATCGGAGCCATACGATGTCACCGGTGACGCCGCCCCTGTGGGCTCCGTGCGCAAGAGACGAGACGACTCAGGAGTTGTATCGAATGCAGTCGTTCTCACGCGGTTGCGCTCGCCAACGAACGACTGGACCAGATAGCTGCCATGAGGGCTATGACAGTCGGTACATATCAAAGTGTCACCCGGGCCGCTGAACACCCTCGTGGCGGCGCCACCCGTGGACGCGTCTCCCCCAGGCACCGAAGTCGAAGACCCGTACGAATGACCTCCTCCAACTGTGCCACCCCGAGCCTCGATCGTGCCATACACCCCCCAGCCCTGCGTTCCATCGTGGCAGGTGAAGCAGGTATCGACGACAGTCGCGGCCGGCAGCAACACGACACCATCCGCAGAGGCGTCATGTACGGAATGGCACACTGCGCACTTCCTGGTCGTGGTGGTGTAGCCCCCGTGCGGTCCGCTGGGTTCGGCACTCGTGAAACCGCTGGAGTCCGACGCAGCGTGGCAAGATGCGCAGTCCCCTCCGGCGGAGCTGAAGATGCTCGGGTCGCCATGGACGTCATGACAGGAACAGCCGCTGCCACCAAGAGTATTGGGCTCGACGAACGCTTGGGCCTCAGAGGCGTTCACCGAGAGCAGGATACCGATCACGACCGATACGGTTATGGGCAAGATGAAGCGCAGACAAAACAGACGACCTTTAGTACGCCGCCTGTTCACCAGGTACCGATTGTCATCATTCGCATTCATTGGCGCTTAATATAGCATAACTCCCTGGTGACCACTGCCCATCACAATCCTGCTCTTACCAGCACGAACCCATCAGAAACCGTGACCTCGTAGGTCCTCACATCCGCGTCGGGATGATCGGTTGTCCCGTCTCGGAGGTCATAGCGCCAACCGTGCCAAGGGCACATCACGTAGTAGCCGTCGAGGATTCCGTCGGACAGCGGACCGAAAGCATGCCGGCATAGGTTTGAGAGGGCGAAATACTCATCGCCCACGCGAGCGAGGGCAATGTCTTGCTTGCCGATCTTCACATGCCGCACCTGACCGTCGGGGAGGTCTTCAACCCGGCAGACCGGGACGTCTACGGCCGACCCCGGCTCCGGCTCCTCGATCACGCCGAGAAGCTCGGCGCCGTCATCAACATCTGTCCTGATGAACAGTCCGCACCAACACTTACGCATGGCCGCGAACTGCTCCAGGTAGAATGGGATGCACGGGCAGACGATCTTCGCGTCCTCTTTGGGGTCTCCCGTACGGATCCTGCACGGACAGAACACGTCACCTGTCTTCTCCAAGATCTCGAGCTCAGAGGTCAGCACCTCGTCGACGAACTCGCTCTCGGTGTTGAACTTATAGCCGAGAGTCGCCACGAACGGCGCCATGTATTCCTTGAGATCCTCTGCGGTTGTCCCCTCGGGAAACCTGCGTCGGACGGGACGAGTGCTGCTGCCGCTCATAGACTCAACATCTCCCTGATCTTCTTCTTGTTGAAGCCCACGATCACCTCGTCATCGATCACCGCTACGGGAAACGATGTCCCGCCGGAGAGCTCCTTCACCTCGGCGATCGCGTCCGTGCGCTCCTGCCCCTCGAGCAAGTCGACCTCCAGAAGGTCGAACTCGACGTCATTGTCCTCGAGGTACTTGCGCGTCATCCGGCAGTACGGGCACGTAGAAAGCGCGAACAGCTTGACGGCCATGAAATGTCTCCTCTGCTCTCGTGGTGTACAGGTGATCGGTGACGACCAGGCGCCGGGCGATCAATTCCTGTCAGGCGCCGACGGTCTTGTCCGGCGTGGTATCGCTGTGCTCGACCTCGATCTTGCGCCAGTGATAGACGTACAGTGGTCCCGCCACAACGAGAAGTGCCGCGCCGCCAACCAGACTCAAGATCGCCTGACGCTGAGACTGCTGGCGCTGCTGCTCGTTCTGACGATCGATCTGCTCCTGGGTCAGTTCTGAGGTGCCACCCTTCTCAATGGGGATCTCATAGAAGTAACCGGGATCCGGATAGACGAGCTCGACCGTTGCACGAACGACGTTGACCACCGAGAAGATCACCATGATGAGCGTGATCAAGCATACGAGGTACAGATAGATGTTCCTGAGCGACCAGCGGTCCTTTGCCATCGAGCACTCCTTAGTAGACGGGACTACAGGTTTGATTATGCCCACCGAGCGCATGCAGCTACAATGCGCTCATGACCCTATCCAAACATCCTGAAACCGGATGCGAGTTCCACATCGCGTTCCTCGGCTCCGGCTCACGCGGAAACTGCATCGCGGTCTGCTCGGCAGATGAAGTCATCTTGGTGGACGCCGGGCTCTCGGCACGGGAGACACGGCGCCGGATGGCCGAGGCGGGCGTGGACGAAGCCAACGTGTGCGGCATCCTCCTCACCCATGAACACTCGGATCACGTAGCCGGCGTGCGAGTATTAGCGAAGTGCCTGGACGTGCCTGTTCTGGCCACGGCAGGCACTATCGAGGGATCGAGCCACCTGGCAGCCGTCAAAGTGATGGAGCGCATCCGCCCCGACGACGACTTCACGATAGGCAGCTTGAAGATCCGGGCGTTCCGAACAAGTCACGACGCCGTAGAGCCCGTGGGCTACGCCTTTGAAGACGCTCGGGGCGTGCGTTTCGGCCTGGCGAGCGACACGGGGCACGTACCGGCCGCCGCTCTCGAAGTACTTCAGAGCTGCTCGATGGTGGGCCTGGAATCAAACCACGACGTGAACATGGTCAGAACCGGCCCCTACCCGGCCTTCTTGAAGAACCGGATCCTCTCGGCTACCGGACACCTGTCGAACGACGATGCGGCCCTGGTTCTTGAACGACTCATCGAAAGCGGAGTGCGCAGCGTATGCGCGGTGCACCTCTCGGAGCAGAACAACCGGCCCCAGATCGTGCGCGAGACGCTGGAAGCGTGCGTGCACCGGTTGGGAGCCGACACGAGGATCATCGTCGCATCACAGCACACCACGGTGACCTGCTCCGGATAGCCCCTGGCACGCGGTTTGCGCACGGTACCTCAGGCGGTCAGGGAGGCATCTGATGGTACGCGGCGTGATGAGTCTGGCTCTCATAGCGATGTTGACGTCCGTCGTCTTGCTCACGGCGCACTTCGGGATGCTCTTCCCGCCCATTCCTGTGGAATCAGCGCCGACACAAGCCATGGCAACTGAAGAGACTGAAGCTACTGAAGCTACTGCAGCTACTGCAGCTACTGAAGAGACTGCAGCGCCGGATATCGCGAGCGCCGAGGCCACGACACCAGCTTCGCCGATGGGCCCGGACTACATCGCGCCGCCGCCCTACATCCCGGTCTCTTGACTGCCCTGACGGGGCGGTCGCCCTCCCGCTAGAACTCGATTCCGAGACGGGCGTTCACGCCCGCGTCGTAGTAGTGCTTGCGCGGGACCATCTCGGTGATGAGGTCTGCGACCTGCGCCAGGCCTTCCGGCGCACCCCTACCTGTGAACACCACTTCCACATGCAGCGGGCGGGAATCCAGAGCTGCCAGCACGGGGTCGATTTCCAACAGGTCGTAGGCGAGCGCTACGTTGATCTCGTCGAGAACGATGACATCGTACTCACCACCGGTGATGGCCGCCCGGGCCACACCCCACGCCTCCGCGACCGAACGGTAGTCCTCCTCGGTGGGTCCCCCGCTGAGAAGCCCGGTCCACGCGCGCGCCGGACGCACGACTTCCACGCCGATGCGCTCAAGCATATCGAGTTCGCTGCTCCGGCGTCCTCCCTTGACGAACTGCAAGAAGAGCACGCGCAGCCCTGCGCCGGCAGCGCGGACACAGAGTCCCACACCCGCGGTGGTCTTGCCCTTGCCTTCGCCGGTATAGACCTGCACGCGGCCGACCCGTCCCTGAGTTGTCATGAGCTACTCCTCGCTACCATCGCGCAACAGACCCAGCGCCGCATCCAGCGCCTCTGCGTCGGTTCCTACCCGCACAGCGCCGCCATCTACGGCCTGCTCCCACAGGGAGGTCGCCTGACCGCCCGAGAAGTCCCTCTCGGCAGACATCTCTCCCATGAGGATGAGAGGTACACCGCTCTGGAGAGCCGCCCGTAGATTGCCGACGTTCGCCCGGCCGAACGGCGTGGGAGCGACGATAACGCAGCTGCAACCGGCGTATCGCTGACGGACGGCAAGCTCCGCTTCCGGGGCCATCTCTCCGAAAGCCGGCAGATCGATGTGGTCTGCACCCAGCGTGACCGCCACCGCCTGATCGACGTCACCGCAGTTGAGGGCCCCCGCCGCGACGGAAACACCTCGAAGCGCGAGACTGCGCATCAACACCGCGCCGGTCCCCGTGCCACACACCACCCCTACCCTGCCGCGTGTCGGGCGCTCGACATCCGCACGTCGCACCACCGGCGTGATCGCAAGCGTGCCGGTGACCGGGTCGGTGCGGACGACCGCCTTCACCCCGAATACCGACTCGATCACCGAGGCTTCAAGCGCGCGCTCGGGGGGCCGCGCAGGAATCATCTCGCCATCGGAGACCACAGCGATGCGGTCGCTGTAGCGCGCCGCGATGTCCAGGTCGTGGAACACGGCGAGAACCGCCATGCCGTCATCGGCCAGACGACGCACCAGGTCAAGCACCTGCAGGCGATGGTTCAGGTCCAGATGGCTGGTCGGCTCATCAAGCAGAAGCACCCGCGGGCGCTGCGCCAATGCTTGCGCGACCGTGAGACGCTGCAGGTCACCGCCGGATAGCGTGTCCACGCGCTCATGCGCGAAGCGGGCGGTGTCGGTCAGCTCCATCACTTCTTCGACGATATCGTGGTCTTCGTCCGTCAGGTCCTGCAACCTGCCCAGCCACGGATGCCGCCCCATCTGCACGAACGAGCGGCCGTCAAAGGCGAACGCGACCGGTAGCGTCTGCGGGACGACCCCTACCGAGCGGGCGCGCTCTTTGGCCGACATGCGCGCCACGGACTCCCCGTCCAGGGTGACGGAGCCCGAGAGAAGATCGGCAGCACCCGTCACGGACCGCAGCAGCGTGGACTTGCCCGCACCGTTAGGTCCCACAAGACCCACGAAGCTTCCCGCGGCAACCTCAAGATCGACCCCGCGCACGATGGGCGCCCCGCCGTAGCCGACGATCGCAGCGGAGAACGCGAGGCGGGGTGTCTGCAGGGGGTTCATCGGCGCTCCTTACGAACAAGGAGCCACAGGAAGAAGGGCCCGCCCAGGACAGCCGTGACGATCCCGACGGGTATCTCGACAGGAGCCAGGACCGTCCTGGCAGCAAGGTCGGCGAGCACCATCACGATGGCACCTGCAAGCGTGGAAGCGGGCAGCAAGAGCCGATGATCGGGGCCAAGGACCAACCGCGCCATATGCGGCGTCATGAGGCCCACAAAGCCGATAAGCCCTGAGACCGACACGGCGGCGGCCACCACAAGGGATGCTGCGGCGAGCACGATGAGCTTGAAGCGCTCCACGTTGACGCCCAGTTGACCTGCACGCTCGTCGCCAAGCAGCATGATGTCGAGTTCCCGCGCGTAGAAGATGGGGACGACCGCACCGATGGTGAACATGACCGAGACGACCCACACGTTCTGCCATGAGGCGGATGTGAGTCCGCCCATCATCCAGAAGACCACCGACTGCATGGAGTTGCGGAACACCACCATCAGAAACGACGTGACCGCCGACAGCGTGTATGAGATGGCAACGCCCGCCAGCAGAAGCGACACCGTGTCCGCCCGGCCCGCGCGAGACGCCAGACGCACCACGAACGCGATGGTCAGAAGCGCTCCCAAAAACGCCCCCACCGGGACCCCGAAGGAGCGGCTTGCGAAGCTCGTGCCGGCAGCGACGAATGCGATGGTCGCACCCAGACCCGCGCCGGACGAGACACCGAGGATGTACGGGTCGGCAAGCGGATTCTTGAACAGCGCCTGGTAGAGCACTCCGGCAAGCGCCAGCGCGGAACCCACCAGTGCCGCCAACAACACGCGCGGCAGACGCAACTGCCAGATGACGGCGTCCGACTGCACGAGCTGCTCTCCGCGGATACCGCGTGCGATTGCCGAGATGGTATCGGCGGGACTCACGTTCACCGCGCCCAGACCGACGGCGAGCACCATCGCAACCAGCAGCAAGACCCCTAGGGTCGCGATTGCGAGGCGCCTGCGCGCCGATCCGGGAGCGGTGCTCACGCTAGTTTCCGAACGCTTCCGGGTGCAACGCCTCGGCGATCTGGCGCACTCCCTGGATGACACGCGGACCGGGGCGGCTCACCAGATTGTCCTCGAGGACCGCCACACGACCGTTCTTGACGGCAGAAAGACCTTCGTAGCCGGGCCTGTTGGCAAGATCGGCAGGGTCGCTCATCGAGCCGAGGGTCGCAAGGTAGACCTCGGGATCATCGGTCAGCAGCTGCTCCACGGAGTAGCCCACATAGCCCTCCTGCACGACGACGTTCTCGCCACCGGCCTGCTCGATGAGGTCATTGAGCAGCGTTCCTGCACCTGCAGTGTAGAGCGGGTCTTGCGCGATCTCGATGAAGCAGCGCACGGGCGCGGCATCGATAGCCTCCTGGATAGCGGCCAGCTCGCGCTGCATCTCCGAGACGACCTCCTCGGCCTTGGCCGGCTCGCCGATGGCGTCGCCAACCGTGGCTATGGACACATAGAGAGCGTCCAGGTTCTGCGGGTCTACCGCGATGACCGTAGCACCCAGCGCCTCGATCTGCGAGATGATCTCGGCCTGCACGCCAGTGGTCACCAGCACGAGGTCGGGATCGAGAGCGGCTATCGCCTCAAGGTTGGGACCGACGAAGTCGCCCACCTTCTCAAGCGTGGCCACCTCGGGCGGGTAGTCGTCGTAGGTGGTGACCCCGACCACACGGTCGAGAGCTCCCAGTCCGTACAGGATCTCCGTGTTTGCGGGAGCCAGCGACACTATGCGCTCCGGCTTTGCGTCGACCGTCACTTCTCGGCCGGCGTCATCTGTCACCGTGACAGGGAACGCCGCGGTCTTGGGGGCCTCGGCCTCCTCGTCCTGTGCAGCACTGCCGCATCCGGTGAGCGCCGTTGCCAGCAACATGAGCGCCAGCAACGTCGCCGCGATGCGGCTCTTGGTTCCAACTCTAGCTTTCATTCCATTCCTCCTGCGTCCGTCCATACATTCCCGACATTCCGCCGAACGCGGGCCGAAAACACGAAAAGACCCTCGCCGATGCGAGAGTCTTCAAGGTGTTCGGTCTGCCGGAACGCATGCACGTGGCAGCGACCGTGCCTCCACCTCGAAGGCCGCGTCGCAGATCCTGGGCAGGTCTCCTGACTTAGAGGCATGTGCGCCTCATCACAGTGGCGGGTCCGCGTCGGAATCTCACCGACTTCCCTATTCTCTCGACAGCGTCGAGCACCCAGGACCCGTGTTCGGTTGTAGAGCCATAGTACGCGCCGTTGCCGCGCTTGGGAAGGAACACCGACCAACATGACCGCGACTGAAACGGCTAGAATAGCGAGGTATGCAAAAACACCCGTGTCCCGAGGGGAGCTCGATGGACATCTTCCAGAAGTGCCTTGACTACACCGACGCTGACGATGCGAAAGCGTCTGGATACTACCCTTACTTCCGAGTGATCGAGTCCGAATCAGACTCCAAAGTCCTCATGGACGGTCGCGAGCTCATCATGCTGGGCTCGAACAACTACCTGGGCCTGACCACCCACCCCCACGTACGCAAAAGGGCGCATGACGCCCTGGAGAAGTTCGGCCCAAGCTGCACCGGCTCCCGCCTGCTCAACGGGAACTTCTCCATCCACGAGGAGCTGGAGCAGCGTCTAGCCGCATTCGTGGGCAAAGAGGCGACCCTGGTCTTCTCCACGGGCTTCCAGACGAACCTGGGCACCATCTCGGCCATCGTCGGCCGACACGACAACGTCGTCATCGATAAAGACGATCACGCAAGCATCTACGACGGCTGCAAGCTGTCCTACGGCAAGGTGTCCCGCTTCGAGCACAACAACCTGGTGAGCCTACGCAAGACGCTGGCATCACTGGGGTCCAACGCACACGGGGGCACCCTCGTGGTCGTGGACGGCGTGTTCAGCATGGAGGGAGACGTCGCTCCTCTGCCCGAGATGATCGAGATCTGCAAGGAGTTCGGCGCCCGACTGATGGTGGATGACGCACATGCCAGCGGCGTGCTCGGCCCCAGGGGCGAGGGCACAGCGGCCCACTTCGGTGTCACCGACGATGTCGACCTCATCATGGGGACGTTCTCCAAGAGCTTCGCGTCGCTTGGCGGCTTCATCGCCGGCGATGCGAAAGTGATCGACTACATACGGCACAACTCGCGCCCGTTCATCTTCTCGGCAGCCATGTCTCCCGCCTCGGTGGGCGCATGCCTGGGCTCGCTCGATGTGATGGAGAGCGAACCGCAGCACCGCGAGCGCCTGTGGGAGATCACCACGCGCATGCAGAAGGGCTACCGTGATCTGGGCTTCGACCTGGGCACCAGCGAGACGCCTGTGATCCCCATCATCCTCGGAGATGAGATGCTGGTGTTCGCGTTTTGGAAGCGCCTGCTCGACGAAGGGATCTTCGTGAACCCTGTGCGTCCACCTGCGGTCCCCGCGGGTCGGGCACTTCTGCGCACCAGCTACATGGCGTCGCACACCGATGAGCAGATGGACTACGTGCTGGAGACCTTCGCCAGGATCGGCAAGGAGCTCGGAGTCGTAGGCTAGGGTCCGGGACTACTCGCCCGCGGGCTCAGGCCTGCGGGCGATGAGCACCGCGATGCACGCTGCGATCGCCAGCAGCGCTGCCACGATGCCGAGGAACGGCCCGATAAACGCCCAGTTGCCAGAGCTGAAGACCGGGCTGTCCGGGTGGAAGAGGTTGGGCAACAGCAGCACGAGTGCCCACAGTCCGCCAGCAAGCGTCGCGTCCAGCACAGCAGTGAGCTTTGGCGCGTCGAACACAAGCTGGAGCGCCAGGACGACAGCCGCGGCGGCGAGAAGCCCGAAGGTCATCATGAGACGGGGCTCATCCCACAAGATGCCGCCCCAGATGAGCTTCATCGAGAGCAGGCCCAACGCGGAGTTGATGATCCAGAGCGGGAACGATATCCAGCGGAACGCCTCACCCCAGCGACGGGTGGACGCCGCTCCCGTGACGAAGACCAGACCAAGCACTCCTGCCAGCGTGAAGGTTGCCATGTTGACCCATGTCGAAGCCCCGTGCGTCATCACAAGGCGCACCATTCCGCCCAGTTTCTCATCCGGCGGGATCAGCGCGACCAGCACTGCGGTCAAGACACCGAGCAGTGCTATGGCGATATAGAGCGTATTCCTGAAACGGGGCTTGGCTGCAGCTGGCACGCGTTCCTCCTCGAGACGACGACTCGCACATGGTAGCAGGTAGCGTGCCGAGACCCGCGAGATCAGCGTGGACTGACGCCCAGGCGCCGCAGGACCGCGGGAAGGGCGTTCTCGCCAGCCTGCTCACCGAGAGCGATGAGCCGCTCGGCCTCGAGGAACTCGTGTCCGTCGAACGCCGCTACATCCGGTGCCACGACGACGTCGGCCATTTCCATCGCCGGGCGCTCCAGCTCCCGCTGCATGACCTGGAGGGAGACATTGAGGGTCTGAAGGCCCCGCGGCTCCTTCTCCTTGTCCTTGTCCTTCTGCTCCTGGTCGACCAGCGAGTTCCACAAGCGCTGGACACCGCTGCGCTCACGGTCACCAAAGCCAAAGCCCGGACGCAGGACGCCGAGCCTGCCCACCGTGACCGCGACCTGCACATCTGATGCATGCATAGCCTTGAGCGTCGACACCGGCAGGGGCTCCAGGACGCCTCCGTCCACGAGGACTTCATCGCCGCGCACTACCGGTGTGAACACACCGGGGATAGAGCAGCTCGCGCGCACCGCTTTGATGAGGTCTCCCTCGGCGTGCCTGACGACCGTCCCGGTGCGCAGATCCACGGAGACACACACGAATGGCAGCTTCAGCTCGGCAAAGGTGGGCGGCAGCCACTCGCGCAACCACGCTTCGACCTTCTCGCCGTTGATAAGAGACGCTCGCCCGGGACGCAGGTCGGCAAACGAGACCATGTCGCGAACGTCCAGCTCGACCGCGATCTGCTCAAGCTCGCCCATCGAGTAGCCGGCCGCCGCGAACGCTCCCACGATAGAACCCATACTCGTGCCGGCAATAGCTGAGGGGATCAGTCCCGCCCCGGCAAGCACCCTGAGAACGCCTATATGGGCCAGGCCGCGTGCGCTGCCGCCGCCCAGCGCGACCCCCAGTCTTCGAGGCCCACGCGAGAACATGCCGCTCATCTGTGGCCGCCTACTCTCCCAATCTTACAAGACGCAATGCTTCGCGCGACGACGCAACCAAGAAGGCGATACCCATACCCACGGCAAGTCCAACGCCGATGATGTCGAAAGGCCGCAGACCGAAGACGAGTTCGCTTAGGAAGAAGTCCTGTGCGAAGAAGATTGCGATGTTCACCAGCACGATGATGGCGCGCATCTCGGTTGGTCCCACCTTCGAGAAGCTGATCTTGAAGACGCCGTCTACGCACGTGCGGACGTAGACGTGCACGCTCATGAGCAGGTAGCCGATGAGAGCGAACGCAGCGATGTCCAGGCGCAGAAACGGCGACATCCCAATGCCGATGATGGTCAGGAACTCGCTGATGGCGTCCACGGTGTGATCGATGTAGAAGCCGAACTTGGGCCTCTCGATCTTGCGGTAGCGGGCAAGCGTGCCATCGAGGCTGTCGCCATACCAGTTGACCAGGAAGCCGAGGTTGACGAACCACAGCCACCAGATGCTTTGGTTGCTGAGCGCATAGCCCGCGAACACCCCGACACTGGCCAGTGTCCCGATAGTGGTCAAGACATCAGGCGTGATCCAGGAGGGACTGTGCTTGGCGAGCCACTGCAAAGCGGGGCGTTCCAGCGGACCGAGCAGCATGTCGTTTACTCGCTTGTGCTTCTTGATGTCTTCCATACCAGAGCCCATTCAGGCCTTCCTTTCGCATGCGCAGCAGAGGCGCTCCAACTAGACTGTCCCAACCACGTCGGGCCACACAGGGTGCGTCATCGCCCACTGGCGTGGCGCACGTTCAATGCGCTTCTCAACCTCGACCAAGACGCGCTCTCCGTTGGCGAGCATGTCAGAAGCGGTGCTCCCCCCGGTCTCCATGTGTATCGGCTCCGAAGCCTGAAGACGGTACTTCCCGTCTTCGCCAAGCATCGCCGAGATGACGACGACCGGCACCTTCGCGCGCATGGCCAGGCGAACGTGGAGCAACGGCACTGACGATGGCTTGTCGAAGAACACCGGGAACTGCTTCGCATCCGGAAGCGGACGGTCCAGCCCGGTTGTGACCGATCCCCCCTCGGCAAGTCTACGCGATGCGTGCTTGAGCGCCTCGATGCTCACTGGGGTCACATCGAAGCCGTATCGCTCACGCATCTCGTTTTGCCACTTGTAGCCGCCATTGGGGTCAGCGACGGTCAGCAGTTGCTGCTTCCAGCCGTTGAAGCCAAGCGCACGGCCGATCAGGTCGAAGTTGCCAAGGTGGACACCCGCGTAGACATGAGGGCCCTCCTTCGCCTCGGCGAGCACCCGCTCGAACGTCTCATCGACTTCGACCATCCCCATCAGCGCATCGGGGTCCTCCATGACGTGGTAGAGGTCGTAGAGGAAGCGTCCGCTATATGCGAACGCATCGCGAACCGCATCATCGAGCGCCTGCCCGCTCAGAGTGCCACGAGACGCCATCCACTGGTTAGCGCGCATCGTTTGCACCATAGGGTCATCGCGGTTGGCGGAGATCTTGAGAGCGGCTCGACGCACAAGCCCATGCCCCACGCGAGGAGGGACCATCTTGCCCACCCCAAGCGCAACGCCGGTAGCCCATTTGCTGTTCGAGATCGCACTGAGATCCATGCGGATCGATCACTCCTCTATTGGCACCTTATGAAGTGTAGCAGTACCCTCGTTCGGTGGCGGCGTGTCTGCTACGCTCGACAACAGACTTCAATCAAAACGATCAGGGAGCGACGATGAACGGGGAATCTGAGCCGGCCACACCAACGGGTAACGTCACGATCACCGAGATACCCCTCGGCGATCCCCGACTCAAGGACTTCGTTCGTTTCCCCTACGAGCTCTACAAGGGCGACAAGCACTGGACGCCACAGCTGGATGGCGATCTTCTGGGCAACAAGCTGCTTGGCATGACAGGCCTGCTCACCCCCGACCACCCCTACCACAAGACCGCGAAGGCGACGCACTTCATGGCGCACCGGGACGGTAAGCCCGTCGGGCGTGTCTCGGCAGTAGTGAATGAGCGTATCGACCAGGGTTGGGGCGGCAAGTTCGGATTCTTCGGCTTCTTCGAGGTCATCGAGGACTATGCGGTTGCCAAAAAGCTCCTGGATGCCGCACGCGACTGGTGCAAGGCACATGGCGCCGAGGTGCTGCGCGGCCCCGGCGAGTACTCCAATATCACGCATGAACGCCAGGCGTGCCTGATAGAAGGCTTCGATCAGGACGTCTACGTGGAGCACACGTACAACCCGCCATATTACGGCGAGTTCATCGAGCGATACGGCTTTGAGAAGGCCAAGGACTACGTCGCGTATCTCATCGACCTCACCAAGCCTGCCAATGAACGGCTCACGCGTGTCGCCAACTCCCTACGCAAGCGCGGCACGCTTGAGACGCGATCGGTAGTGCTCAAAGACCTTGAGGCCGAGGTCAAGCTCATCATCGATATCTACAACCAGGCCTGGGCCGAGAACTGGGGCTTCCTGCCCATCACGGATTGGGAAGCCGAGATGCTCGTGGAGACACTCAAGCTCATCCTCGATCCGGGCCTGATCCGCTTCGCTTACCACGAGGGCAAGCCCATCGCCGTTTTAGGATGCTTCCCCGATCCCAACGTGGCGCTTCAGCCTCGCTGGAAGTGGTACGGCGACTCTGACTACACCCGGGTCGCGCGCCTTCTCATGACGCGACGTCATCTGCCGCGCGTGCGGCTGATGTTCTTCGGCATACTGCCCGGCTACCGCCGCATGGGTGCTGACGCCCTGCTCTTCGACGAGGTGCTCGCCTACGCGAAGACCAATGGCTACAAGGACTGCGATGCGTCGTTGCTGCTGGAGAACAACGACCTCGTCATCCGTGCATCCGAGTTCATGGGCGGGCATGAGTACAAGAAGTGGCGCATCTGGGACTACCAGCTGTAGCGGAAGCGACTACTCCCCTGCCATGCGCTCGGCGTTGAGGCTCCACTGCGCGCTATAGAGGTGGCCTTCCGCGTCGGACGATATCTCGCCGAGCATCTCGCCAACGAAGGAATCGTCACTGTTCTTGATGCCGTCCACCTCGATGGCGCTCGTCCAGACGATGCCGCCGTCATCGACGTACGTCGAGCTGGCGACGTATTTCCAGTTGTCACCGTCATCACTGGTGAGCGTGCCTTCGTAGGTGTGCATGTCTGTCACGAGATACATCGTGGACCCGTCTATCTCGCAGACCCACTCGGCCATCGGTTGGTTCGCAGCAGGCTCCATCACCGGATTGTCGATGTAGACAAGCGTGGTGAGCACGGTCCACTCGCCCTCAAGCCAGTCGAGATCGACCTCGGAGACCGGCGCTATGACCGCATCGCCCTCATCGCTCTCCGCTGCGCCTTCCTCGACGCTCGTCTCGCTACTGCACCCGGCCAGACTGACGGTCAGCAGCAAAACAACCATCCCCGTGAGCAATCGTCTGATTGACATCTCACATCCCCCCTCGTGTCATATGTACCCAGGACCCCGACCCTGCCCCGGAAACATGCAGACCGGAAAGCCCCATGGCTCTCCGGTCTGGACATGGACCGCTATGAAAACGGGACCCCGGACGCCCGAAGCTAGAACGTGATGATCCCAAGACCGTTGAGCAGCACCGCAAGGATCGCAAGCGGAGCCACGTAGCGCACCAGCACCGTGAAGACCTTCAGGAAGACCACGTTGTTGAGCGCACCGGCATTGGAGGCCTCGTCCATGATCACCTTCGGACCCAGCTTCCACCCGACGAAGAGGCAGATCAAGATGCCTCCAACCGGCAGGGCGATATTGGAGGACGCGAAGTCGAACAGGTCGAAGAAGGTCTTGCCGAACACCAGCGTGTCCGACAGGGTGCTAGTCGAGAGCGTCGCCAGGCTACCGATGACGCCCATCGTGCCCGCCGAGACAAGCGTGGCGGTCATCCGGGACCAGCGCTTTTCCTCGGTCAGATAAGCCACCGGGACCTCCAGAAGCGAGATCATCGCGCCGGTGGCCGCGATGGACGCCAACACGAAGAACATCGTCAGGAACAGCTGTCCGAACGGCATGGTCTTGAAGACGGCGGGGATGGTGATGAACAGCAGCGAGGGTCCGGCGTCAGGCTGGAATCCAAAGGCGAAGACTGCAGGGAACACCGCCAGACCGGCCAGGATGGAGACCAGCGTGTCTGATAGTGCCACCTTGACGGCGTTGGCCGGCATGTTCTCCTTCTTGCCTATATAGCTGCCGTACGTCGTCATGGTGCCCATGCCGACCGAGAGCTTGAAAAACGCCAGACCCAGAGCCGCGAGGACGACCCCGGCCGTGATCTTGGTGAAATCCGGCCGGAAGAGATACTCCACACCAGCGAACGCGCCCGGAAGCGTCAACGCTCGAATGTCGCAGATGAGCAGCAAGACCAGAAGAATCGGCAACAGCGTCTTCGTCATGCGCTCGATGCCCTTGGTGACGCCTGCGATGATGATGACGCTGATCGTTGCCAGCACTATCCACTGCCAGACCAAAGGTCCGGCCACGCTACCGACGTATTTGGCGAACACGTCAGCGGTCTCGGTAGCACCCACCTGGGAGAACCCGCCTGTCAGTGATTTGAACGCGTAGGAGTAGACCCACCCCGCCACGTCGGTGTAGAAGAACATGATCAGGAACGCTGCTGCCACACCCACAACACCCGTCATGTACCACGGCTTGGTGGGCGAAGGCTCCAGCTTCTTGAACGCGCCAACGTTGTTGGCGCCGGCCCTCCGGCCGATGATGAACTCGGAGATCATGACGGGCAGACCGATGAGCAGCACGCAGATCAAGTAGACGAACACGAACGCCGCGCCGCCGTTCTGCCCTGTCAGTGACGGGAACTTCCATATGTTCCCCAGACCCACTGCCGAACCCAGCGTCGCAGCCAGAACCCCCAGCGTCGTTGAGAACCCCTCACGTTTCGTCTCGGTCGACTTCTCCTTGTCGCTCATCAAAGCATCCCCTCGATGTTCACTCTCGGAAACGAATCGGATGTCCACGGATGAAGACAGGCCGAATCCAACAGAGCCTGCTGTCCGGAACGGGTGTGAGTATCCTCCAACACGATGCTTCTGGCTAGAACTGTGAGAGGGGCTGCGGACTATCTGCCTGAGAAACAAAACAGGCCAGAGAGCCGATAGGCCTCTGACCTGCGCATTTATTTGGTCGCGGGGACCGGATTTGAACCGATGACCTTCGGGTTATGAGCCCGACGAGCTACCAGACTGCTCCACCCCGCAACGTAACCACATCTCGTGGGATTGCCAGGTTACCATCCTCCATGCCGCTATGCAAGACATCTCCGCCGCCGCACATGGGAATCGGCAAGGTTTTCGCAAAGCATGGGCAAGATGGGTATGGTACATATGCGAAGGTCGACCAGCAGCGTCGGTGCTATACTTTAAGCAACGTTAACTAACGCTTGGCTCGATGGAAGGCAGTGATGGGACCCACCCTGATCAGGCGCCTCTCAAGAAGCGCCATCGCCCTCACAATCATCGCCACACTCGTGTTCGGCGGTACCGCTTTCGCAACGCCGGCTCAAACATCTACCGACCCCGTGGCGCCCACGACAGACTCCACCGAGACAGCCGAATTCCGGGGCGAGCTGGCCAGCAAGCAAGCCGAGCTGGACGCCTTCCAGGCTCAACTCGAAGAGCTTGATCGAGAACTGAGCATCGCCACCGAGGCGTACAACGCCGCCATATTCGAGTTGGAGACCACGCAACAAAGGCTCACGGCAACCAAGCTCGAACTCGACAACGCCGAGATCGCGTTCAGCGTGCAATCCGAACAGCTGTCCGAGCGCGCACGCGAGATATACAGAGACGGCGACCTGAACACGCTGGACGTGCTCCTGGGAGCCAAGTCCGTGACCGACCTCGTCGCACGCATCCGGTTCCTCCGGACGCTTGGCGAAACTGACGCCGACATCGCAGAGACACTCCGGCAGCAGCGTGACGCCGTAGCAGCGAAGGCGACCGCTCTAGAGAACGAGCAACTTCACGCCGAGTCGCTTGAGTTCACACTCAAAGCGCGGCGCATAGAGGTCATGCTCCGGATCCAGGAGCGAGAAGAGATGTTCGCCCAGGCGCAAAGCGAGCTGCTTGCACTGCTCGACTCTGAGGCCGAGCGACGCCAGCAAGAAGAAGCAGCGTTGATGCAAGCGATCCTCTCGGGTGCCAACGATGCAGGCATCGTCGTCGATGCCGGATCGCCCGTGGAGACCGCGCTCTCCTACCACGGCATCCCGTACCTCTGGGGAGGCGCGTCCACATCCGGCTTCGACTGCTCAGGGCTGGTCATGTACGTCTTCCAGCAGCACGGTGTGAGCCTGCCTCACTACTCGGGCGCTCAGTTCCTTCTCGGCGAGAAGATCGCACCCGCTGACCTTGAGCCCGGTGACGTAGTCTTCTTCGGCTCTCCTGTGCATCACGTTGGCATCTACGTTGGCGGTGGCTACTTCATCCACGCGCCTCGCACGGGAGACTTCGTGAAACTGAGCTTGCTCGCTGAGCGCTCAGACTACGCCGGGGCTCGTCGCTATGACTGGCAGCCTCGAACCTCCCCCATCACCGGTACTTCATCTCCGTAAGCTGGACCACCAGCCCCCCCGCCGACGCTTCAACAGACGGTCTGATATCGTCTTGTGGTCGGCTGTTTTCCGACATCACACGTACTAGAGCGAGGAAACATCATGAGAGAACTCATCGACAGGGCACTCCAGGCGGCTTCAGCTGCGGGCGCATCCTATGCGGACGTCAGGGTCGTGCACACCACCCAGGAGAACCTCTCGGCGCGTAACGGGGTCGTAGAGGGCGTCAGCACCTCTGAGTCTCTGGGTATCGGCGTCCGGGCTATCGCCAGCGGCTCATGGGGCTTCGCGGCCACTTCAAGCCTTGAGAGCGATGCGGTCGTTGATGTGGCCCGTCAGGCCGTGGCCATCGCCAAGGCTTCCGCGCTGACCACACGCACGCCCGTGGAGCTCTCGGCGCTACCCGCGTACAACGACAGCTGGGAAGGTCCCTGCCGGATCGATCCCTTCACGGTGAGCCTTGACGAGAAGCTCGACCTGCTGCTGGCGGCGGACGCCGCGCTGCGAGCGGAGCCGGCCGTGAAGATCGCCAAAGGCGCACTGGGGTTCATCCGCGTGGAGAAGACGTTCGGCTCCACCATCGGCAGCTTCATCGAGCAGAAGTACACGGAGTCCGCTGCCGGTATCACCGCATACGCTATCGAAGACGGCGAGATACTGCCCAGGAGCTACCCCAACTCACACGGCGGTCAGGCGGTCCAGGGCGGCTGGGAGGCCATCTTAGCGCTCGACCTACCAGGGAATGCGGTTCGTGTTGCCGAGCAGGCCGCCGGGCTCATCTCGGCAGCGCCGTGCCCCTCAGGCACGAAGACGATAGTCATCGACGGACCACAGCTGGCCCTTCAAGTGCATGAGTCGATCGGGCATCCCACCGAGTTGGACCGCGTCTTGGGTGATGAGGCCGCATTCGCAGGGACTTCGTTCCTGACACTGGAGGACCTGGGAGTGCTGCAGTACGGCTCGGAGCACGTGACCGTCACCAGTGACGCGACCATACCGGGGTCTCTCGGCAGCTTTGGCTACGACGACGAGGGAGTCCCCGCGCAGCGCGACTTCATCGTGAAAGACGGGCTGTTCACAGGCTTCCTGTCCTCACGCGAGTCAGCGGTGCGTATCGGCCGGGAGAGCAACGGCTGCATGCGCGCGGACGGATGGAACCGCACGCCGCTCGTGCGCATGACGACGCTGTCTCTGGAGCCCGGCGGCTGGTCGCTGCCGGACCTCATCGCCGACACCGAGGACGGCATCTATATGGAGACCAACAACTCCTGGTCGATCGATGACCGGCGCCTGAACTTCCAGTTCGCGTGCGAGATAGGTTGGGAGATCAAGAACGGCGAGCTTGGAAAGATGATCAAGAACCCCAACTACACCGGCATCACGCCGCAGTTCTGGAACTCGTGTGACGCGGTCTGCTCGGCAGACCACTGGCAGGTCTGGGGCATCCCCAACTGCGGCAAGGGCGAGCCCATGCAGGTTGCACACGTGGCCCACGGCGCCGCACCCGCGCGATTCCGCGACGTCCAGGTGGGGGTGGGACGATGATGCTCACCGCCGAGCAGGCACGCGAACTTGCACTTCGGGCTGTGGGACTCACGCATGCCGATGGTGCCGAAGCGCTGGTGACAAGCGAGGACGCCGCACTCACGCGCTTCGCGGACAACCGCATCCACCAGAACGTGGCCGAGAGTGACACGGGCATCTCTGTGCGAGCCGTCGTAGGCAAGTGCATGGGCGTGGCGTCCACCAACCGCCTCGATGACACATCGCTGGCCGCCTGTTGCGAGCGCGCGGTCGCAGCGGCCCGTCTTGCACCCGAGGACCCGGATTTCCCCGGCCTCCCCTCTCCCATGGAGGTCGTGACGCCCGACCGGGTACACCCGTCGGTGCGGGCCTTCGACGCCAGCGCACGCGCTGAAGCCGCCGCCGCCATCATCGCGCAGTCAGCCCTGCGCGACCTGACCGCCGCCGGCACCGTGAGCGCCACCGAGTACACCGTTGCAGTGGCGAACTCACTGGGCGTGAATGTGGGCATGGGCGTCTCCACCGTGAGGTCGACCGTGCTCTCCATGAGCGCGAACGGCGGCTCCGGATGGGCGTCGCATCTCTCGGGCGCCGCGGGCGACTTCTCCCCCACCGCCCTGGGCGACGAAGCAGCGCTGCTCGCCCTGCGCTCGGATGGCGCGGTCTCGCTGGATCCGGGCGTCTACACCGTCGTGCTCGCACCGGAGGCCGTCTCGGACATACTCGACTTCCTCGGCTATCTTGGCCTGGGCGCAAAGCCCTATGCCGAGGAGAGCTCATTCCTCTCGGGCAAGATCGGCCAGAAGCTGCTATCGCCGCTGATCTCCATCACCGATGACGCCACGTCTGCCGAGACGCTCGGACTCACGTTCGACTTCGAGGGAATGCCCAAGCAGCGCACCCCCCTCATCGATGCCGGCGTTGGACGCTCACCTGTCACCGACTCGTACTGGGCCGCCAAGCTCGGACTCCCCAACACCGGACACGCGCTGCCGGCGCCCAACCCCTATGGTCCCATGCCGATGAACCTGGAGATCGCGGCAGGCGACGCGCGCATCGAGGACATGATCGGCGCGGTCAAACGCGGCGTGTATGTGACCAGATTCCACTATGTGAACGTTGAAGACCCGGTACGCGCGATCCTCACAGGGATGACGCGAGACGGGACGTTCCTCATAGAGGACGGGCGTCTTGCTCAGCCGGTGAAGAACCTGCGGTTCACCCAGAGCGCCGTCGACGCGCTCAACGCGGTGGAAGCCGTCGGCAAGAAGCGCACCCTGATAGGCCCCGAGGACGGCGGCGCGAACCTGGCTCCGGCGCTGCTGCTCTCCAACTGGGAGTTCACCGGTCAGACGCGGTAGCCGGCTCGACCTTTCGCAAACGCACGAAGGCCCCGATGCTCTTGTCGCATCGGGGCCTTCGTCATCCACTCTTCAGTACGAGCCGGGAGGGGCATCCTGACCCGACCGAATCGTGCATCAGGTTTTGTCTTAACGACCCTGACACTTGGATTATCGGTCTACCCTCCCGCACGCTTTAGACCCTGCATGCCGTTATTGCTCTCCGGCCGCTTCCTGCGCGGCGATGATGTCTTTCACCTTCATGAGGCGCGTGAGGTTACCCCGCTCGGCCTCGTCGAGCTTCATCTGGATGTCTTTGATGGTCTCGGCGATCGAGGGCATGAGCACATACTCCAAAGCATTCACACGACGACGTGTGCGCTCTATCTCCGCGGCCAGAAGCTCGATTGCCTTCTCGCGCTCAGCCAGCTCCAGCATCCGTGGAGCCACGGCAGCCAGACGCGCGAGCGCCTCATCGAGGACCACCGGCAGCGTGGAGAAGCTGTAACCGCCGGGCTCGGCGAGCTCCCGCTGCTCGAATATGGGGACATGCACGCTCATGACGCTCTTCTCGCTGGTATCGAGCAGCTCGCTTGGCTCACCCGCAAGCAGCGCCTGCGTGATGGCCGCGCGGCCCGCCTCGGCACGTGCGACCGCGAACAGCCCGTAGGCCGACTTGAGCTCGGCTTCCACCTCGGCTCGCAGTCGGCGGTTCTCCGAGATACGTGCGATGAACTCCTTGAGCAGCTCATCGAACTTGTCCTTCAGCAGCTTGTGGCCGCGTTTGGCCACGTCGCCGCGTCGCTTCAGCTTGAGCAGCTCCATGCGATTGGGATTGACGCGCATCTTTGTCACAGGATCAG
Source organism: Coriobacteriia bacterium (assembly GCA_016938135.1). Taxonomy (GTDB): domain Bacteria; phylum Actinomycetota; class Coriobacteriia; order Anaerosomatales; family Anaerosomataceae; genus UBA2279. The sequence goes on along the minus strand of JAFGVD010000007.1, from coordinate 12,899 downwards.
CCCCCGAACCGATCGATGAGCAGCCATAGGATGAGCGCTGTCACGCCCACCGCGTTGACCACGCGTAGGGTGATGACTCCACGGCTCGACTTGCCGCCCAGCCTGTGGGCAGCGACGGCGCTGAGCAGCTGCACGACGACGAGCACCGCAAGCAGTGCGATGACGAGCGCTATGAGGGTCCCATCGGTCACGCGTCCGCGTCCTCCTCGGCAGGAAGGTACTTCTCGACGAACACGTCTTTGATGCGCTTGAGTTCCGTGCGCGGCAGAAGTTTCATGAGCTCCCAGCCCAAAGCGAGCGTGTCGCCCACAGAACGGTCCTCGCCGGCACCCTGGCGGATGAAGCGGTCCTCGAACGCGTCGGCGAACGCCACGAACGCCTTGTCGCTGTCCGAGAGCGCCGCCTCGCCGAGAATGACCGCGAGCTCTTTTGCCTGCAAGCCACGCGCGTACGCACCGAACAGCTGGTTGGAGAGGTCGGCGTGGTCCTCGCGCGTCTTGCCCGGGCCGATGCCCTTCTGCTTGAGGCGCGAGAGCGACGGCAGCACCGCGACCGGCGGATAGACGCCGCGACGGTGCAGGTTGCGGTCCAGCACAATCTGACCCTCGGTGATGTAGCCGGTGAGGTCCGGGATGGGGTGCGTCTTGTCATCGTCAGGCATCGAGAGGATCGGCACCTGCGTGATAGAGCCCTTGCGACCCTTCACGCGACCTGCGCGCTCATAGATGGTGGCCAGGTCGGTGTAGAGGTAGCCGGGATAACCACGGCGCCCGGGGACCTCTTTGCGCGCAGCCGAGACCTCGCGAAGCGCCTCACAGTAGTAGGTCATGTCCGTGAGGATGACCAGGACGTGCATGTCCTTCTCGTACGCCAGGTACTCGGCGGCGGTAAGCGCCATGCGCGGGGTCGCGATACGCTCGACAGCCGGATCATCGGCCAGGTTAAGGAAGAGCACCGCCCGCTCGATGGCGGAGGTGTTGCGGAACTCGTCGATGAAGAAGTCGGCATCCTCAAAGGTGATTCCCATAGCCGCGAACACGACGGCGAACTCGCCCTCGATGGGCTCGCCGATCTCATCGGCTGCCGCGCCGCGCTGGAGCACCGCGCTCTGACGTGCGATCTGCGCCGCAAGCTGGTTGTGCGGAAGCCCGCTGCCCGAGAAGATCGGGAGCTTCTGGCCACGCACGAGCGGGTTCAGACCGTCGATAGCCGAGACGCCCGTCTGGATGAAGTCATCGGGGAAGTCTCGCGCTGTAGGGTTGATCGGCTGTCCGTAGATGGACAGACGCTTCTCGGGGATGATCTCGGGGCCGTCATCGCGCGGGCGGCCCAGGCCGTCGAAGACGCGGCCGAGCATGTCCTTGCTGACGGCAAGCTCCAGCGAGCGTCCCAGGAACTTGACCTTGGTCTCCGAGGGGTTGGAACCCCGCGTGCCCTCGAACGCCTGCACGAGAGCGACGTCCTCGTTGACTTCCAAGACGTTGCCCAAAGAACGCGTGCCGTTGGGGAACTCAAGCTCCACAAGCTCGCCGTAGGTCACGTCCACCACATTCTCTACAAGCAGGAGCGGTCCAACGATATCGCGTGTGGTCATGTACTCGCGCACTACCGCTCACCTCCCGCGTAGACAGCGACTTCGTCGTCATCGAAGCCGTCACCAACCAACTGGGTCTCGATGTCACTGGCGATCTCATCGAACTCGGCCAGCTTGTCCTCATCCAGGTACTTCGCGCGGGTGATGCGCTCGCGCACCGGCGCCGCGAAGATGTCTTTGAGCGCGGCGCCCTTGCTGTGCGCCTCGATCGCCTTCTCGTGGAACAGCAGGATGGTCTCAAGCAGCTTGTCTTGCTGACTGAGCGAGGTGAACTGATCGTCATCGCGGAACGCGTTCTGCTGCAAGAAGTCCTCTCGGATGGACTTGGCGGTCTCCATGAGCACCTGCTCCTCGGCAGAAAGCGCCTCAAGGCCGACGAGTCGCACGATCTCAGCAAGCTCGCTCTCGCGCTGCAAGATGCCCATGCAGCGGTCGCGACGCTCACGGAACTCCGGTCCTACGTTGGCGTTCCAATACGGCGTCACCTTGTCGAGATAGAGCGAGTAACTGGTCAGCCAATCGATGGCCGGGAAGTGACGCTCATAGGCGAGCTTGTCTTGCAGGGCCCAGAACACCTTCACCACGCGCAGGGTGTTTTGCACGACCGGCTCGGAGAGGTCGCCGCCGGGAGGTGATACGGAACCCACGACCGAGACAGAACCCTCACGCTCGGTCTCGGTGGCCAGCGTGTGTACACGGCCGGCACGCTCATAGAACGCCGCCAGCTTGGTGCCCAGGTATGCCGGGAAGCCTTCGTCGCCCGGCATCTCCTCAAGGCGACCGGAGATCTCGCGCATCGCCTCTGCCCAGCGGCTCGTAGAGTCCGCCTGCAAGACGACCGCGTAACCCATGTCACGGAAGTACTCGGCCATCGTCATGCCGGTGTAGACTGACGCCTCGCGCGCCGCGACCGGCATGTTGGAGGTGTGGGCCACAAGAACCGTTCGCTTCACAAGCGGCTCGCCGGAATACGGGTCCATGAGCTCCGGGAACTCCATGAGCACGTCTGTCATCTCGTTGCCGCGCTCGCCGCAACCGATGAAGATGACGACCTCAGCGTTAGACCACTTGGCGATCTGGTGCTGAGTGACGGTCTTGCCGGCGCCGAACGGCCCCGGGATACAAGCGACGCCGCCTTTAGTGAGAGGGAAGAACGTGTCAATGACGCGGGTACCGGTGGTAAGCGGCTCGTTTGCGGAGATCTTCTTGCGGTACGGCCGGGGAACACGCACCGGCCAGACCTGCATCATGATCAGGTCCACGCTATCGCCCGCGGCGGTCTTCAGGCTGCCGACCGGCTCGGTGACCGTGTAGCTGCCTGCCGAGAGATCCTCGATCACGCCCGAGACACCCGGCGGCACCATGATGCGATGCTCGATGACCGCGTTCTCCTGCACGGTGCCGATGATGTCGCCGCTCTCAACCCGGTCGCCCGCCTTCAGGGTCGGCTTGAACTCCCAGCGCTTGTCCCGGTCCAGACCCGGTGCGGTGACGCCGCGAGAGAGAAAGGCGCCCGCCATCTGCTCGAGCACGTCGAGTGGACGCTGGACGCCGTCGTAGACGGCCTCAAGCATTCCGGGGCCAAGCTCCACAGAGAGCGGCGCACCCGTCGCTTCCACAGGCTGGCCGGGGCCAAGACCCTCAGTCTCCTCGTACACCTGGATCGAGGCGCGGTCTCCGCGCATCTCGATGATCTCGCCCATGAGCCCTTCCGCGCCAACGCGAACCAGGTCATACATACGAGAGCTGACCAGGCCTTCCGCGACGACGAGCGGACCGGCTACCTTCACAATCTTGCCCTGCTCCATCTAATCTTCCTCTTCTCGGATCAGAACGCTCGTGCCGAGCGCACGCTCGATCGCGCGGTTGATCTTGGCCTCGCCCACACCACCGGCACTTCCTGCACCGGGGATGACGGTGACCGCCGGAACCGGCTGGTCCATGGCCTCGGCGATCAGGTCTTCCATCGCCTCATAGACCGGCTCGGTCATGAAGACGACGCCATACTCACCTGCCGAGAGACGCGCCCACAGCGCGCGTGCCTGCTCGGCGTGTTCAACAGGGAACACGGCGAAGCCAAGCGGACGGAACCCCGCCACGCTCGTTGAATCGCCTACGACCGCGATCTTCGCCAACTCACACCACCTATTCGTATCGCTCGCGAAGACGACGCCGGAGCACCTCGGTGGGGACCCCGGACAGCCGTCCGATGAGCAGCATCCTCAGCATCATCACTTCTGCCTGACGCGCCATGACGTAGCCGATGACGGGCTCGGGACCAGCGGCGACCATCCGCGCGCGCTTGAGATAGCGCACGACGAGGTCGTCTGCCAGCACGTCGTAGTTGCCGAGGTCGACGATCCGCTCGGCAGAAACGCCCTTGAGCGGTCCGCGCTTGGCGAGCGCCTCAGCGATCTCCGGGACCGAAGACGAGTAGAGCTTCATCAGCTCGGCTCCGGAAACGTTGCCGCCCTCAAGCAGCAGCACTGCAGCATCAGGCGCACGCCAGTTCTTCGTCCTCGCCCGAAGCAGCGCTTTAAGGTTGGCCAGGTCGACCATCAGCGCGGCAAGACCCGCCAAAAAACGGCTCTTCGAGTCTTTCGCGCTCTCGCTCAGGTCCGCGAACAGTGCCCTGTCCACCGTGGTGGTGATCCGCTCCTCGCTCACCTCGCTGCCCTCATCGGCAAAGGCCATGTAGATGTCCCGCACGAACTTGGGGAGCTGTGCGGCCGGGCCGCGCATCACCTCGACCGGGATCGTGCCCAGACCGACGAGCAGGTCGTCAACAGGGGCTCCCAGAAGCTCCGCTTTGAGGCGGGCCTCCAAGTTGGCGTAGTCGTACCGCACACGGAAGAAGCGTATGACCGGGAGCGGGAGATTAGCCGTGACCAGAAAGCCATAGAGTTCATCGAGCGCGCGATCAAGACCGCGCTCGATGTCTTCGACGGTCTCGACATCCTCAAGGAAGCGTCCGTACGGAGAGTCCGAGAGCACACGCCGCTGCTCCGTGAAGCTGGGCGCATCAAGCAAGCGCTCGTATGTGCCTCCCGAGAGCATCCGCCCTTCAAGGACACGGACGCGCCCGACGGCGTAACCGTAGCGTATTGGCTCTGTCACCGACTTCCGGTAGAACAACGCCTCACGCCTCCTCAGCGAGGAACAACCGCGACGACGCGACGCCCGCAAGCTCATCGCGACGTCCCGCGATCAACGATGCCGGCGATATCTCAGCGCTCACGCGGTCGGCCTGCAAGATGACACCGTGTGCAATATCCGCTGTCTCTTCCGAGAAGACCAGCTCGCGATTGATGCCTTCCTCGGCAAGCAGCGCTTGCACCGCCGAGGCAAGCCCGCTGAGGCGCATCTTGTCCGCGGCGGCCACGCGCACGTGATCGCCGCCGTGGGCGGCCCGGACGATACCTCGCGCGATCAGGCGCGAGTACGCCTCGTCGTCCAGAGCCAACAGCTGCTCTTCGGCTTCTCGCAAGACGCGCTCCACGAGCGCGCGCTTGCCGGAAAGCATCTCGTCTCTTGCGCTCAAACGCGCGTTGGCCAGCAACGTTGCGGCGCGAGACTCGGCATCCCTACGGGCGTCATGGACCGCACGCTCGTGGAAGTGCTCTCCCTCACGTTTCGCCTCGGCCATGATCGCTTCGGCCCTGGCACGCGCGCCGTCAGTCAGCGCCCGCCCTTCAGCTCCGGCGTCGCTCTCGATGCGGCCTATGATGTCCGCAAGCGCCACGCGATCACCCCATGTAGATGCCGCGAAGCGAGAACAGCATCAAGATCGTGGCGATGAGCGCGAACACGGCGTAGGTCTCTACCAGGGCCGGGAAGATCAGTGCCTTACCGGAGTCCTCGCTGCGACGCGCGACCATACCGGCAGCACCCACGGCTGTCATGCCCTGATAGATGGCGGTCACCAGACACAGCACCGCAACAGGCAGGCAGGACAGGAAGATCTTGAAGCCAAGCTCACCCGGGATGTTGGGTGCCGTGGTCTGCAGCAGGATCTCGAAGAACTGCAGCACCAGGATGGCGGTGATGAGTCCGTAGATGCCCTGCGTACCCGGCATAGCGGCGAGCGGCAGAACCCGGCCGAACTTCTCGGAATCCTCGGTGACGATACCCGACGCGGTGTTGGAGATCGTCGTGATACCGATGGCCGAGCCGATTCCTCCTCCGATGGCAGCGAACGCGGCACCCATGAGCGCCCACGTCATGCCCGACATACCCCAAAACAGCTCGTTCACGTTGTCTTGCCTCCTTCCTGCGACCCTACCTGAGGGTGCAGAACAACCGACTTGGTCTTGGGGCTCAGCGGCGCGTAGTTACGACCGCCCCCCTCATAGAACTTGCTGAAGAACTCCACGAACTGCAGACGCGTGGGATGGACGAATGCGCCCAGCAGGTTGATCACAAGGTTTATCGAATGCAGGATGACCACCACGAGCACCGCGAAGACCAGACCCGCAACCGGCCCCAGAAGCTGCATCACGATGGTGCCCAGCTGATTGGCCACCTGGCCCACGAGCATACCCGCAAGACCCAGCGCCGCGAGTCGCGTATAGGAGAGGAAGTCCGAGATGAGTCCGGACATGCCGTACGTATCGTAGGCGCCCACCAGCATCGAGACGATGGCCTTGCGCCCCGTCCTTGAGATGAACAGGCAGACGGCCGTGAGCACCAGGAAGACCTGGGAGACGACCGAGGGGCCCCCGATCGCAGCCGCGGCGAAGAACGCCACCACCGAGACGATCCAGGCCCAGCCCAGCGCCTTGTCCCAGACAGGTGCCTCCACTTGTGAAGGCACCTCGAGAACCCGCCCTTTGAGCAGCAATGTGAGACCCAGCCCGCCGATGATGAACGCCGACGTGGCCCCGGGCAGCAGCGCGCCGGCCGTGATGGCCGCAAGGAGGACGATAGTGGAAAGATGACCGGCCACTGCACCGCGCCAATCGCCCTGCCGTATCTGGACGACCGCGCGTGTCATCAAACCCAGCAGGATGTGCACCACACCTAGTGCCACGCTGATCACGAGGAACAGCATGATGTCTTCCAACGGGTCGAAGAGCTTGAAGGTGAGAAGGAAGTCCGGCACCAGCTTGGCGTCCACCGCAAAGTACGAACCGGTCACGACGCCCAGAAGCATCGACGCCACGCCGCCGTAGGTGAGCAGGTCCATGAAGCGCTTCACGCCTTCGCCCACATCCAGCTTGCGCTTGATGAGCTGCGCGACGATGAGCAGCACAAGGCCATAGCCCACATCGGCCAACGCCATGCCGAAGAAGATGAAGAAGAAGCCGGCCATGAGCGGCGTGGGATCCACCTCGTCATACTGCGGACGGCCATAGAGATCGGTCAGCACCTCGAACGGCCGCAGCCATGCGGGGTTATCGAGCTCGATGGGCGGCTTGTCCTCCGGCCCCGGCTGCTCAAGCGTGAGATCCACCACGGTGCGCATGGACTCCGTCACCGCTTCAAGCCTGCCGCGCTTGTCCGCGGTGACCCAGCCGGAGATGACGATCGTGCGCTCGGTCGCGCCGAAGCTCTCACGAACCAGCAGTATGTCACGCGCCGAGACGAGCGCCTCGGCAAGTCCTACGCAGTGCTCGTAGTGCTCATCGGAGAGCTCCTTCGCGCGCTCAAGCATGCGCGTCGTGTCGTTGGCGAGGTCTTTCAGTTGCTCTTGTGCAACGGAGATCTCCTCGGCGGGATAGTCGGACAGTTCCGGGAATGCGACCTCGGTGAAGTTGGTGAGGTGCAAGGCGGCACGAACGTCATCAACGTGCTCCTTGTGCGCCATGACCACCCACGCCGACCTGCTCCCTACCGCACCGAGCTCCTCTACCGTGACCTCGGAGACCGCGCCACGCAGATGCTCGCGGATCGCTTCTCCTTCTGAAGCCGGCACGGTTCCGGTGAGGAGCATGACATGCTCCGTTCCCCGCCACTGGCTGATCTGGAGATGGAGAGGCGCCCACGGCTGTAATTCGCTGATGAGCGAGCGGAGCCGTTCGCGCTGGCGCTCCATGGAAGCGAGATGGTCCGAAAGGTACTCGCATTCACCATAGAGGTCGAAGAACGCCTCGTCGGTGTCCAGAGCGTAGAACTCGTCCTCGGTCAGATGGAACTTCTCCGAGATGAACGATGAAAACGGTGCGTCTGAAGTGTGGTACCTGCCCAGGAACTCGACCACGAACTGTGCATAGGCTATCTGTTCGTCCAGCTGGGCTATCCGCTCTTCGACGGCGCTGGAATGCGGGGTTGGAAGGTCATGGGCGCCCTCGACGATATCGAGAACACCTGCTTTGCGGAGGTTGTCGACAAGCTCTTCTGCCGCAGAAGCGTGCGAAATAGCCGTCACTTTGAGCATGCGCGCTACGGCCACGCTCAGTCCACCAGCTCTCCCACTACGGCGCTCACAGCGTCCGGAATACGTTTCTGCGCCTGGTCAAGCATCGTCGCCGTACGCTCGCGCGCCTCGGCAGCGGTCCTCTCGGCTTCAGCAGTGGTCTGCCCGATGATCTTGGCAGCCTGAGCTTGCGCGTCTTTCTGAGCAGCTGTTCGGGCAGCAGCCAACGCTTGTTCGGCGTCCGTACGAGCGCCTTTGAGGGTTCCCTGCGCCGTTTCTCGCGCCTGGGAGACGGCCTGGCGCGCGCGCTCCTCGGCATGGAGTATCTGTTCGAGCTTTTCCATGAACCCACCCCTTGGGTTTTCACCCCTGATGTATCGTGCGATTCTATCATCCACAGATGTCCGCACAAGCGACCTTACCAACAACGAAACGACCAGATCGCTTGCGGGGACCCATAGAATCAACGGCTCGCAACTTGCTGCCACTACTATAGTACTCACCAGAGACAAGCTGACGTACCTGACGGAGTCTGAGCGCATGGACACATCAACACGATCGCCGGGGTATCGCACGGCCAACGGCAAACTCGCCGCGGCCAGGCGTCGCAGGCGTGCCATTATCGCCCTCGCGGCGGGCGGCGGCCTGGTCGTTGTGGCCGTCGCGATCTTCGCGTTCGCCTTCCCCGGGCTGTGTCCTCTCGCCGTCACAAGCGCCAAGGCCCCTACCGCCGCACCGTCAGCTGTCCCCACTGCCGCAGTCGAGCCTGTGGTCTCGCAAGAACCCACATTGCCTCCCGAGCCTTCCCAGCCCGCCACCATCACCGTGGCTGCAGTAGGCGACATGATCTTCGATCGCAAGGTGAAATCGCTTGTCCAGTCTGCCGGCGGGCTCGAGCCTCTGGAAGAGGTCGCAGCGCAGCTTGCCGCTGCCGATGTGGCCGTCGGCAATCTTGAGAGCCCGTTGTCTGACGGCGGCACCCGCAACACCGCCAAGGACGTGACCTTCCGAGGCGACCCCCGCGGCGTCGAGGGCCTCGCGGCCGCAGGCTTTGACTTCCTGTCACTGGCGAACAACCACGTGCTCGACTACGGCGCTGATGCTCTGGCCGACACGGTGACGCTGCTGGATGAGAACGGGATCGGCCACTCCGGAGCAGGGGCGAACCGTGACGCTGCGTGGACACCGGCGGTGGTGGAACGCAACGGTGCCACGGTGGCGTTTCTGTCCTTCTCCCACATCCTGCCCGCAGGGTTCGTTGCCACCAGTTCCAGTGCCGGTCTCGCACAGGGCCGCAATAACATGGATGCGGTGGAGGAAGCGATCCGCTCGGCAAAAGAGAGCTACGACTACGTCATCGTGAGCTTCCACTGGGGCGTCGAGTACGAGGACGACTGCAACGGCGACCAGGTCACCGATGCGCATCGCGCCGTGGACGCCGGCGCGGATATGGTCATGAGCCATCATCCCCATGTCATACAGGCGGTCGAGTACTATAATGGCCGACTGATCGCCTATTCACTGGGCGACTTCGTGTTCGACCACTACTCGCGCAAGACGGGCGAGGCATTCATACTGGATGCCTCTTTGGGTCCCTCAGGTGTGAATGACGTCACGATCACACCAGTCTACCTGGACGAGAACGGCAAGCCCGAGTACGTGCATGACAAGGAGGCCACGACGATTCTGCAGCGGCTGCACGACATCTCCGCCAAGCGCGGGACCAACGTGACCCTTGACGGTGACATCGCGACGGTGACGCCGTGAGTCATACATCCCCCCGCCCCCGTCGGTCGCAGCGCACCAACGCGCAGCGCACCAACTCACGGCGCATCAGCGCGCAGCCACCACGCACGCGGCGTGCAACAACCCCGGGACTGCGTCCTGTTAGGGATGCAGGTCTCGATGTCCGAGGAAGCCGCCGCCACAGCCGCAAGAGGAACACTTCTCCTTCCTACCTGCTTGTGATCGCGCTCTCGGTATTTGTGATCGCGGGGACGCTGTTCGCCATGGGTCGCTCAGACTCCGGAGATCAGGCGACCCTGCCCGTTGCCACGGCAGCGACGGAGGCGGAAGGGGCGGCGGCCGAGCAGGCACGCGAGCCAACGCCGTGTTTCGCCTGCCTCGGCGAACTCGACCTGCATCTTCCCATCGACCCCGACGACGTGACCGCCGTTGCATTCCACCAGGCATCGGGGACCGCCGCGCAATCCATGACCTCGCTCGTGCCCGACGCGGACATGGAAGCCGCAGTGGAGATCCAGGGTGTTCCGCCGCTGGATGAGGCGCAGGCTGCTGACCTTGGCGAGGCCGATCTGTGGGCAGGCTGCGTTCTGCGGATGTGGCGCAGCAACCGCACCGGCCCACCGGACACTGCCGCCGACTGTGGAGCGCTCCCCGGCAGCGCGGTCTTCTCGCCGGTCTCCGGTACCGTTGTGGAGGTCAAAGCCTACAAGCTCTATGACAAGTACGACGACTACGAGATCCACATCCGGCCGGACGGCTTCGATGACATCGACCTCGTCTTGATACATGTCGATGACGTGCTGGTGTCCGAGGGAGACATCGTGACCGGCGGGGTGACGCAGCTTGCGTGCGTACGCGAGATGTCGGACAAAGTCGACCTGCAGCTTGGAGGCTATACCGCTAACGGTGGCGATCACGTGCACATGCAGCTGAATGCCGTCGCGAGCGACGATTCATCCACAGGAGCGAACGGCTCTTAGCCTTCGACCCCGGTATCCTCGGCAGTCTCGGTCGCCCTGTGTATCCACCCGCGGAAGCGGCGGTCGAACTCGTAGCGCTCAAGCCGCACCTTGCGCTGGCATCCTACGCACATCAGGCCGATGTCCATACCCAGCTTGGTGACCTGCCATTCATTGACGCCGCAGGGATGCGGCTTCTTCAAACGCACCACATCGCCAATGCGCACTGGGGTGACGGGCACCGCCATACCACACCTCCCTTGAGTCTGTTGCGGGTCCAGCGGGTAGAGTATAGCCTGTCAGCACCGTTCTAGAACGAAAGGCCACCCATGCAGACGAAGGCCATTCTCTCCGTGCTTGGCGAAGACCGCGTCGGTATCGTAGCCGCGGTCTCCACAGCACTTGCTCAGTCGAGCACCAATATCGAGGACATCAGACAGACCATCTTGTCCGGCGTGTTCTCTATGACGATGCTCGTCACCGTGGATGAGGACAAGACGACTTTCGAGGACGTGCAGGAAAGACTCGCTGACGTGGCGGAATCGCTGGGTATGCAGATAACCCTGCAGCGTGAAGACGTGTTCCGATTCATGCACCGTATATAAGAAGGAGTCCGGATGCTGCGAATCACGCCCGAGGAGATCGCCGAGACCCTCACAATGGTCACCCAACAGCACCTGGATATTCGCACGGTGACGCTCGGCCTCTCGCTAGGCGGTTGCGCGGCAGACGACATAGCCACGGTCGCCGCGCGCGTCTACGACAAAGTCAGCTCCGCGGCCGAGCGCCTGGTCCCGGTGGCCGAGGCCATAGAGCGCGAGTACGGCATCCCCATCATCAACAAACGCATCGCCGTGTCGGCAATCTCTGAACTCGTGCACGGTAAGGGTCACGACCTCACGCCCATCGCCGTGGCGATGGACCGGGCCGCCCGCGAAGTGGGAGTGGACTTCATCGGGGGCTTCTCGGCACTGGTACACAAAGGCATCGGCGCAGGCGACAAGATGCTCATGGACTCGATCCCGGCGGCGCTTGCCTCCACCGAACGCGTGTGCTCATCGGTGAATGTGGCGTCGACGCGGGCCGGCATCAACATGGATGCCGTGTTGCGTATGGCCGAGATCATCGGCGAGACGGCGGCCCTGACCGCGGCCCGCGACAGCATCGGCTGCGCCAAGCTGGTCGTCTTCTGCAACATGGTGGAGAACAACCCCTTCATGGCAGGCGCCGTCCACGGCTCCGGCGAAGCCGATGCCGTCATCAACGTTGGGATCTCAGGTCCCGGCGTGGTGCGCGCCGTCGTGGAATCGCTCCCGCAGGACGCCGATCTCACCGCTGTTGCCGAGGCGATCAAAGCGACCTCTTTCAAGATCACTCGCGCCGGTGAGCTGGTGGCCCGTGAAGCCGCGCGGCGCCTGGGCGTGGAACGCGGCATCGTCGACCTTTCACTGGCACCCACCCCTGCCGAGGGGGACAGCGTCGCCGCGATCATCGAGGCTATCGGAGTCAAACGGTGCGGGGGGCCCGGCACGACGACAGCGCTCGCTCTCCTCAACGACGCAGTCAAGAAGGGTGGTGCCATGGGCACCAGCTCCATCGGCGGGCTGTCCGGTGCCTTCATTCCGGTGTCCGAGGACGCCAATATGGTGCGCGCAGTCCGTGACGGAGCCCTCACGCTTGAGAAGCTTGAAGCGATGACGTCGGTCTGCTCGGTAGGTCTGGACATGATCGCCATCCCCGGTGACACGGCGGTGGAGACGGTAGCCACCATCATGTCTGATGTGTGCGCCATCGGCGTCATCAACAGCAAGACCACCGCAGCACGACTGATACCAGCCGCTGGCAAGAGACCGGGTGACACCGTTGACTACGGCGGACTACTGGGTGCGGCGCCTGTGATGGACGTCAGCCCCTGGGCGGGAACCGTGCTCGCGCGACGAGGAGGACGATTCCCCGCCCCTCTCAACAGCCTGCGCAACTAAGGTTCCGCAAGTTTCCTGCCGATGTATGATGTGCGGTAATGTGTGCGCAGAAGAACCGTGCTGACAAGCCAAAGGCGGGGAGATCAGCAGTGATCGCAAGGCTGGGACAGAGACACGGATTCGCGAGGTTATTCGCAGCCGCGCTGACCGTTCTCACCACGCTCCTGGCGCCCGCTGTCACGTACGCGATTCAGGTACCAGGAGGCGTCCCCACCACCACGCTCTCCAATACTGCGGCATACGCCACCGGGGTCACCTACACC
>JAFGVD010000029.1 GCA_016938135.1 Coriobacteriia bacterium | reverse complement strand
CCTGCGGTTTCCCAGAACAACCCGCGTCCCGTCGACCATGCCCTCGACACCATGACCGGGAACTGCCGAGAAGCCCTCCACGCCTTGGATGTCGACGCCTTCATCCCGCGCATGAGAGACGATAGCCTCGGCAAGAGGATGCTCGCTGGAGCGCTCCAACGCGGCCGCAAGCCCCAGAAAGCGGCGCGCGTCATGACCGTCAAGCAGTTCGACATCGGTGACGACAGGACGGCCATGCGTCAGGGTCCCCGTCTTGTCGAAGACGATCGCGTCAACGCGGTAGGAGGTCTCCAGCGCCTCACCGCTCTTGATAAGGACGCCGTTCTCGGCGCCTTTGCCCGTCCCCACCATAATCGCTGTCGGGGTGGCCAGGCCAAGAGCACAAGGGCATGCGATGACAACGGTAGCGGTTCCGGCCAGAAGCGCCGCGACGAACCAGCCGCTGGCCGCAGCAGCAGTCAAGATCGGCTCGAAGATGAATGGCCACGCGCTTGGATCAGGCATGACACCGAAGATCCTTGGGCCCAGGACCATCCAGAACACAAACGTCAGAACAGCCACAGACACCACGGCGGGCACGAAGACCGCGGATATCCTGTCGGCGAATCTTTGAACCGGAGCCTTTGACCCCTGAGCGTCCTCGACGAGCCTTACGATCTGCGCCAGCGCTGTGTCGGCTCCTACCTTCGTGGCGCGAAAACGGAAGCTGCCCAATCTATTGATAGTGGCGCCTATCACCTCGTCGCCCACCTGCTTCTCAACAGGAATGGACTCCCCCGTCAGCATCGACTCATCGACCGACGACGATCCTTGCGTCAGCACCCCGTCAACCGGCACTTTCTCGCCGGGCCGAACGATGAGCAGGTCTCCTACGACGACCTGCTCGATAGGCAGATCGACCTCAGCGCCCCCACGAAGAACGCGTGCTGTCTTGGCAGCCAGCCCCATGAGTTTCTTGATGGCGTCTGATGTCCTGCCCTTTGCTCTCGCCTCAAGCGACTTGCCGAGAAGCACGAAAGTGATCAGTAAAGCAGAGGTCTCGTAGAACACCGGCTGATCGTGCAGCCAGAAGGTGGCGGCCAGACTGTACAGATAGGCGGCCGATGTACCGATGGCGACAAGGGTGTCCATATTGCCCGCACGTTGCTTGATGGCGTGCCAGAACCCCCGGTAGTACTGAGCGCCTGCGATGAACTGCACCGGAGTGGCCAAAGCCAACATCAGCAGCTTGTGAACGAACATCACACCACGCTCGTCCGTGACTCCCCACAAGCCTGCAACCCACTCAGGAACCACCATCATGAACGGTGGCACCATAGCGATCAGGAAGAGCGGGATAGCCAGCGAGGCACTGAAGACGAGAAGGTGTTTCTGGTGCCGTGCGAAAGCCTCCTGGGCTTCACGCTGGACATCATCTGGACCATCCAGACCCGCTCGCTCCACAAGCAACGTCGCGGCATAGCCGGACTCTTCAACCCCGACGATGAGTTCATCCGGGCCGAGGATCGTCGGGTCGAACTCTACTGTGGCTGTCTCGGCTGCAAGATTGACTTGAGCGGATGTGACGCCATCGAGTCTGCCTAGAACCTTCTCCACGATCTGGGCACAGGAAGCACACGTCATTCCCGTGATTGCAAGCGTGGCCTTGCCAACCTGCGCGGTAGTCTCAGCGTCCAGCGGCAAAGCACCGTATCCTGCATCAGCGACCGCCTGCACGATAGCATCTCGATCGATCATGGCCGGGTCGAAGCGGACGCGCAGCTTCTCGGCAGCGAGGTTCACAGCTGCCATGTCCACACCCTCGCGCCTCGAGAGGGTCTTCTCGATGACGGCAGCACACGACGCGCACGTCATCCCGGTCACCGCGAACGAGACATCGTCCACCCGGTCTGCATGCGGCTCCGGTGTTGGTAACACCGGGCAGTCGGTCAGCTGATCCTCGTCACATGACGCCGGATCCGATGATGCGGCCGCATCGAAGGAAGACTGCGCCCGGAGCTCGACTTCTTCGACTGACTCTGCAGGCGAGTAGCCCGCCTGCGTCACGGCCCCTTGCAGAGCGGCCAGATCGAAGTCCTGGGGATCGGCGACCACAGTGAGGGTGCCACTCGCGAAATCAGCATCGATGTCACTGACCCAGCCAAGCTCCGACAGCTTCATGGAAAGCAGCTTCTCGCATGAGGGACAGTGCATTCCGTCGACTGCAAGTGAGTAGCTGCGCCTCTCGGAGATTCCTTGCGACATCGACTTCCTCCTACTTCACCACGAGCGATTCGTAGACTAGCGAGCGTGTCAGCCAGCCAGCGGCTTGGCCCCGTAGCCGGCCTTCACGATCTCGCCGACGATATCGTCATCGCTTAGCTTGTCCGGGTCGAATTCAACGGTGGTTATCCCCGTGCGATGATCGACGTCGGCAGACTCCATACCATCAAGGTCGGCCAGGCTCATCTTGATAAGCATGGAGCATGACGGGCAATGCATGCCCGTCGTCTCGAAACGCCTGGTGATCTTCTCGCCCATCTGAAACTCCTTGGTCGCGTCAACACGAACGATTCTGACTACTTCGCAACTCCGCCCAGCCGGCGTCGAAACACATACAGCAAGACTCCCAGAACCCCCACACCCACCACTGCCGCGACCAGGGGTCCGGTACCGCCTGTGGAGCCTCCCACGACCAACTGACCCGACATCATGCCCATACCGCATGTAAGCGTATACGTACCCTCAGGGGTTGGAGGCAACTCAACCGTCGTCACAGCAAAAGCCTCGACATCTTCCAAGACGCCGAATTGCGGCAAAGCGATCTGCTCGGAACATGCACCGTCCTCCTGGCGATCCACCAGTATCCTCACCGGTCTGTCAGCCGGAACAATAAGGACCTCCGGCTCAAAACGCGTATTCCGGATGGTCAGTCTCACCTCTACGACGCCATCGGCACCAACGGCGTAGCCATCGCTTGGCGACGTCTCCACGCCGGTAGCCATCCGCGCCACTGATTGAAAGGTGACAGAAGAGCCCACCAGCATGGCGCCGCGATTCAGGATGACGAGTCCGAAGACCACGACCACCAGTGCGGCGACAACGAGCATCCTTCGCTTGAAAGCGCCACTCAGGGTGGAAGTCGCCAGACCGAAGACCAGCATCAGCGGTGCGGTCCCAAGGCCGAAGGCCAACATCAGCACAGCGCCCTGAAGCGGTGAGGCTGCACTCAGAGCACCTGCCTGAGCAGCGATCAGGGGTGCACAGGGCATCAGTCCGGTGAGCAGACCGAATGTGATAGGCGTTCCCAAGCCGACATCGCCTTCGGCAACCTCCCGAACGGCCTTGCGGCGATTCCTTGTCAGCGCGCTCACGAGGAACTGGGGCGGGCGCGGCGTCAATCGCCGCAGCGCCGGGAACGCACCTGTCATGGTGAGTCCCAGAAGCACCATATAGGCACCCGCGACTACCATGATCCAGCTACGTATCCCGGTGATATCCAACGCGGAACCGGCAAGCGAGGCCAGAGCGCCGAGCAGGACCGCTACCAGCATGTAGCTGATGATCTTCGCGGACTGATACGCCAGATGTGGCTTCAAGCGCTGCGGAAAGGTGCCAACGCCCTCACCTTTCACAGCGTAGGTCAAGACGAGTCCACCGCACATGGCTACACAGTGGACACTCGTTGCGAGCCCTAGAAGCAGATAGGACCAGACACTCAATAGATTCCCCTTGCGTTGGTTATCCTTGTGAAGCGGGGTCGCTGGTGTTCGATATCGAGGTCAAGTTCAGCATCACGCCGCAGTGCGGGCACAGGCGCCACTCGCACAGAACGTCACC
This sequence comes from Coriobacteriia bacterium, assembly GCA_016938135.1. Classification (GTDB taxonomy): domain Bacteria; phylum Actinomycetota; class Coriobacteriia; order Anaerosomatales; family Anaerosomataceae; genus UBA2279. The sequence goes on along the minus strand of JAFGVD010000029.1, from coordinate 114,234 downwards.
GCCGCACGATGGACATGGGGCTGCGGCAGATGAACCGGGCGTGTCACTTCCGGATTCCTGGCCTAGAAGCACCCAGGCCAAGCCACCAATGATTGAAGCGGCGAGCAACAACGCCAGCCAGCCATACGCAGTGGTACCGGTGCATTCCGAGAAACCCGACTCGGCGTTGACCAGTAGGAGCAGCCCTGCCATCAGGCCTGCAGCGGCGAGTAGACTCACTACGGTGAGCAGCAATCTCCTCGTGCGCATCCTCGCCGTCCATTCCTTGTAGGTCAGTGTCGACGCATATGAAGTGCAAGGGTTGTGCCAACGGTGCGACCACTGATCCACTGCCGCAAGCAGAACCTGGCATCAGCGATCATCCGGGTTACAGGCCGTACTTCTCCATGCGGGCTTCGAGCGTCTTCGTGGTGAGACCCAGCAGCTTTGCAGCCTTCGGAGCGGCACCACCCGCGCGGTCCAAGGCCTGCTTGACGAGATCGAGCTCGACCTCCTCCAGATCCAGTCCGGCTTGAGGAAGCACGAAACACCGGGCACCGAGGTCGCATGTACGCACTCCGACTCTCACCTCAGCCGGCAGATCCTCCACACCGATGGACTCGCCCTGGGCAAGGATCGCGATCCGTTCGATCGTGTTCTCAAGTTCACGGATGTTGCCCGGCCATTGGTAATCGACAAGCAGCTGCATGGCCTCGGGTGTGATGGTCTTGTCCTTCACATTGAACTTCTCAAGGAAGTGCGCAACCAGGAGCGGTACGTCAGACTTCCTCTGCCTCAGCGGCGGCAAGGACACAGGCACGACACTGAGCCTATAGAACAGGTCTTCTCGGAACGAACCGTCAGCGATCAGCTGCTGCAGATCTTGGTTGGTGGCTGCGACAACGCGCACATCGACCTCGATGGACCGGGTCCCGCCGAGACGCTCGAACGTACGCTCCTGCAAGACCCTCAGGAGCTTCACCTGCACGGCGGGAGAGATGTCTCCGATCTCGTCGAGGAACAGCGTGCCACCGTTCGCCATTTCGAAGCGGCCGGGCTTCGCAGTCATTGCGCCGGTGAATGCCCCTTTCTCGTAGCCGAACAGCTCGCTCTCAAGCAGTGTCTCCGGAAGCGCACCGGCGCTGACGGAGATGAACGGCTTGTCGGCGCGGTCAGACAGACGGTGCAGCGCCCGCGCCACCAGCTCCTTCCCGGTCCCGGATTCACCGTATATGATCGTGGTAGCGACCGTGGGCGCCACCTTCCGCACGGTCTCCAGAACACTCAGTGTCGCCGGGTCTTGTGCCACGATGCCTTCGATGTCGTAGTCTTTGTCCAGCTCCTCGCGCAAGCGCGAGACCTCGGCGGCCAGTTCGCTCATCTTCAGCGCCTTCTCGATGCTGATCTTGAGCTCATCCAGATCGAACGGCTTTGTCAGGTACTCGCTGGAACCGGCCTTCATGGCCTCGACGGCAGTCTGGACGTTCCCGTGTGCAGTGAGCATGATCACCGGGAACGTATACCCTTTGGCCCGCAGACGCCGCAGGACTTCCATACCATCCGGAGCAGGCATCTTGTGGTCCAGGATCATGATATCGGGAAGCATCTCGGCGACCGAAGAAAGGGCTTCTTTGCCGTCACATGCTTCTACGACCTCGTAGCCCTCGGCTTCTAGGGACTGCCCGAGAACCCAACGCATGTTCTTCTCATCGTCCGCGATAAGGACTCTCTTCTTCACCGACTCACGCTCCCATTTTGAGAGACTGGCAGCGAGACCGTGAACCGCGTCCCCGCTCCAGGCTCGCTCGCCACTTCGATATGCCCGTTATGGTCGTCGACGATCCTATGTACCATGGTAAGTCCAAGCCCGGTACCAGCATCACGCGTGGAGTAGAACGGGTCGAACACCTTCGAGAGGTCCTCTGTATCGATCCCCGGACCATCGTCGATGACGCTCACCGAGACAAAGGCGTCATCTGTATCGACCTTCACTCGAATCGTCCCTCCGGTGTCCTCCATAGCCTGGACCGCGTTGGAGATCAGATTGACGAACACCTGCTTGAGCTGATCGGCGTCCGCGATCACATCAGGCAGCTGGGCGGGATACTGCTCCTCGATCTGCACATGTGACTGACTGGCGAAGCGACGCGTGAACAGCACCACGTCGGAGAGCACGTCCGTCACGGCTGTCGCCATCAGAGTGGGCCTGGACGGTCTTCCAAAGTCAAGGAGCGCCTTGATGACTCGATCCAGACGATCGATCTCTTGCTTGATGACAGACGCAGCCTCACTGGTTCTCAAAGGACCCGAATCCGGGTCTTCCAGCAGCTGTACCGAAGCCCTGATGATGCCGAGCGGATTGCGCACCTCATGCGCTACTCCCGCAGTAAGCTCGCCCATTGCAGCCAGTCGGTCGGCCCTTATGAGCTGATCGGTCAACGCCTTGACCTCCGAGACATCTTCCAGTGTGACGACAGCTCCCAGTATCCTGCCGTCGATATCCCGCATGCGAGATGTCGACAGCTGAACGTGTAGCGTCCGACCCGCACGAGAAACCATGCGCACGTCACGGACCATACGGGGCAATGGCCCTTCCAGCACCTTGACCACGTCCTGATCCAAGCCACCGTCATCGGAGAACAGCATGCCTATCCTCCGGGGCACCATGTCCACCTCGCGCATTCCAAGCATGCGTTCAGCGGCAGGGTTGGCCGTGGCCACGGAACCATCCGGACCAACGGTGATGACGCCGGAAGTAATCGAACGCAGAATCGACTGCGTGTAGTCTTGGATGTTGATCAGCTGGATGGCGCGCTCTTCAAGCTTGCGGTATGCGTCCTCAAGCTGGCTGCTGACCTGCCGGAGATCGGCCGTCTTCACTTCTTCCAGGTCACGAAGCCAGCCGAACAAGGAACCCACTGCGATGTACATCACGATCTCATACAGGTTGTCGATGTTCGCACCGAACAGCCCACCCAAAGACAGCTGCGCATGCGGAGCGAACAATAGGGTGGCCGCCAGCGCGGTGATCAGGCCGCCCCGCCTGCCGAAGACGAATCCCGCGTACATGATCGGCAGGTAGTACAAGCGGCGATACAGCATGTGCATGCTCATAGCGCTTGGACTCGTGTTGGTGAACAGGTGCAGCACGGTGATGACCCCGAGCAGGACCACGATCAAAACTACGTCCCGAACGATGCTCCCGGAACGCTCTTTCGGGGACTCGCTGTGGGTCATCTGCGGTGGAAGAACACGCCCGCCCTGGGTCATCGACGCTTCCGAGCCCAGGAAGGCTCGACACCCATCTCTTCGCGATACTTGGCTACGGTTCTGCGGGCAACCGGAACGCCCTCCTCAGCAAGTGCTTCCGCAAGCTTCTGATCCGAAAGCGGCTTCTGTGGAGCCTCAGCCGCAAGCAGGTCTTTGAGGCGCTGCTTCACGGTAGTGGCCGCCACGTCCATCCCCGACGAGGTGCGATAGCCGCCCGAGAAGAAGTGCTTCAGCTCGAACAGGCCGTAGGGCGTTGCCATGTACTTCCCCGTCACGCCACGGCTCACAGTAGACAGGTGAACTCCGATCTCCACCGCGACATCCTCAAGACGCAAGGGGCGCAAATCGCCCTTTCCGTCTCGGAAGAACTCGTCTTGGACCTCAAGGATGATCTCGGCGATGCGGCTCACCGTGTCGCGCCGGCGGTCGACGTTCTTCATGAATGACTCCGCCGAGCGGATCTTGTCTTTGAGGTACTTGCGGGTCTCTTCGTCTGCATTGGACCCGGAACGGAGCAACGCCCGGTAGCGCGGGTTCACTCGAAGAGCAGGAACCGCCTCGTTGTTCGAAACAACGAGCCACTCGTCTCCGAAGCGCCGAAGCGTGACATCTGGAAGCACGTATGCCGGCGCGTGCCCCGGCGAGAACGACCCCGCTGGGCGCGGGTTGAGCTGTCGCAACTGCTCGACCGCCGTGCGCACGTCCTCCTCATCCACACGCTCCGCTCGTGCCACCTTACGAAAGTGGCTCACAGCGATGTCATCAAGATGCTTGTCGATGATCGCCAGAAGAAGCGGGCTGTCAAAACCGAGATAGGCCGCCTGGATGCGCAGCGCTTCCCTCACATCACGAGCAGCAACGCCGGGCGGGTCCAGTTGCTGGACAACGCGCAAAGCCGCCTCGACAGTCTCACCACGGACACCGGTGATGATCCCTATCTCGGTACAGTCACTCACGAAGAAGCCGTCGTCATCCAGCGACCCGATGATCGCGCGAGCCGCACGATCCACGTCGTCTTCGATATCAAGCATGCCGAGCTGTTCGAGAAGATAGTCACCGAAGGTCTGAACGCCGCCTACGAATTCCTCAGAGTTGATCTCCTCCATGTTCGGGTCTTTCGGGGAACTCGGCTCATTGCCGTCGATGTCCTCATACTGATCGAGCCATTCATCCCAGGCGCGTTCTTCTTCCTTGTCTTCGACGCGCTCATCCTCGTTCTCCCCGGATTCGTCCTCGTACTCCTCAACCTCAAGCATCGGATTCTCAAGGAGCTGTGTCTCTATGAGCTGCTGCAACTCGACCACAGGCATGGCAAGGATGGCCAACCCTTGATAGACCTGGGGTGACAGCGTCATCTTCTGTCGTAGATCGGGGCGCTGGATCAGTTCCATTGCGTCCTCCGGGCATTCATCAGTCAGCGCGAATCGCGGCTTAGCAAACTATGTACCACTCTACATGTATTCTCGTTTTGGCTGCGCTGCTAACCTGATAGCGTTCACCCTACCGGCGGGAGCACGCCTCTTTGCCTGACCGGCGCCTGCGCAAGCATGATCGCTCCTATCACAAGGGCGCCCCCCAGAAGCTGCAACGGCGTCAGGACCTCTCCCAAGATCCACCACGCCACGATACCTGCGACCACGGGTTCGAGCGTGGAAGTGACCGATGCCTTCGTCGCCTCTATGTACTGCAATGCCTTCAGGAACGCTCCGAAAGGGATGATGGTGCTGACGAGCGCGACAAAAGACACGGCGCCCAGTCCCTTTGGGTCGGACAGCAGGACGATGACGTCTCCGGGGCCACCCAGGTAGATCACCCAGAACAGCGCGGCGAATCCCAGCCCGTACGTCAGCAGGGTCCAGGATGAATATCGTGTGGACGCATACTTCCCCATCAGTGTATAGCCTGCGAAGAACACGGCGGAAGCCAGACCCCATGCGAGCCCCTCCGCCGGCACCGCAACGCCGCTCTCACCCAGGACTCCCACCATCAGCGCGCAACCGGCGATCGACAGGACGACGGCTCCGGGCAGTGTCCAGGTGAGTCGCTCCTTCAAGAAGCTCACCGAGAAGACAAGGACGATGATCGGCGCCAGGTACTCGAGCAAGATCGCGGTGGCGACACCCGTGAGCGAGATCGTCATGAAGTAGCTGAAATGCACCAGCGCCAGCCCGGCGACGCCGAACAAAGCAAGAAATGGAACGTCCCTCACGCCGATCTTGAGAGCTCCCCGGCGTCTGATCAGCAGATAGACGAGAAGCATGACAAACGACAGCATCGCCCTGGCCGCCGAGAGAAGGAGCGGGTCGATCTCAAGCCCCAACGGTGGAAACGGCCATCCAGCAGTTGTCGCATCAACGGGAGAGAACAGCCACTTGGCCGAAAGCCCCCCTGTGGCCCATGCGGTCGCAGCAAGCACGGCAAGAGCGTATCCGGTTCGTGCGTGATGCGGTCCTGTTGCAGGTCCGACAAGCTTCCGCGGTTTCGTCTCCTGCATGCTATATGAGGCCCTCGACGGTCTGCTGCTTGGTCTTCTGCTTCTGGTACTCGTCCAGCGGCTCAAGATGCGCTATCACGTCCACGATTCGCGAGAAGCCGTCTGCCACGGCCTTCTCGACCGCTTCCGCGACCGCGTGGCCCTCGGCGACAGACACACCGGGATTCACCTGGATGTGCAGATCCACATACACTTCGCTGGCAGTTCCGCGGGTACGGATATCGTGACAACCCAACACGCCGTCAACCTTGAGCACGACATCGCAGATCTCCGCGGACGGTATACGGGCCTTGTCCGAAAGAGTCGCGTTGGCCGACTTGAACACCTTGAGCGCCGCCACAACGATGGCTGCGGCAACGAGCAGACCCATCAAAGAATCGGCGATGGGAAGACCCAGGCGCACTGCGATAAGACCGACAATGACCCCGATGCTCACCAAGACGTCGCTTCCGGTGTGGCTGGCATCAGCGATCAGTATCTCACTGCCCAGCCTTCGGCCTACCCGGCGTTCATAGACCGTGATGCAGATGTTGACCGCAAGCGTACCCAGCATGACAACGAAGGAAAGTGCGTCGACCCGGGGACCGTCACCCGGATTCATGAGCCTATCGAACGCCGAGGAGCCCACATTCCATGCAGCAACCAGAAGGATCACCGCGATGAATGCGGATGCGAATGTCTCGTACTTCTGATGACCGTAAGGATGGTCCTCATCGGCAGGTCTTCCCGCCATTCCCATACCTAGCAGACCGATCACATTCGACGTTCCGTCAAACAACGAGTGGAAACCGTCTGCGGTCATGGCGACGGAACCGGAGATGAACCCATAGCCGAGTTTGGCAGCGGCCACGAGCAGGTTGAGACCGAGGATACTCCAGAGCACCCGCTTGATCGAACGGACGCGCTGACTGTCGGCTGCGCCCTTCAGTTTTGAGTAGCCCACGTACCTCGCCTCTTGCTCATCATACCCCCTGGGGGTATATTTGCGTGAACTAAAGTATTGTACGCCATCATGAAGGCGACACAAGGAGACACCATCATGACTGATGCGGTTCAGAAGCCTATCTCCAACGAAGAGGAACGCCGCAAGATAATCAATCGGCTCAAGCGTCTGGAAGGTCAGGTCCGCGGCCTACAGACGATGATCGAGTCCGGCAAGGACTGTGAGGCCGTCCTTACTCAGATCATGGCGGCAAAGAGCGCACTGAATCAGGTCGGGCTGCATATCATCGGCTACTCGATGAAGACATGTCTCATCGACGATGAGGAGCGCACCCGTGACGAGCTGATCGATGAGGCCATCGGTGTCTTCCTGAAGTACTCAAGCTGCGTCCAGTAGCCGGTTAGCCGCCGACGACGTCATCGACGAGCCTGATCACCTGCTCCTCCAGCAGAAGAGCCTCCTGGTGCGCGGCATGGTCTGTGAGGACTCTGCTCATCACGGTGGGCCTGATAGCCGTGACATACACCGCATCGTTTTCTACATACACATGCAGACGGCAGACAGTCACAAGATCATCCCCCGGACGTTCCGCTCGCCTCGCTTCTGATGCCGCCACGACCTCGAAGATCGTGAGTGGCTGGATTAAGAACCCCTTGGAATCCAGAGTCGCCTGGATGTCATGGGCACGGCTCACGTTGAAGCCGTGCAAGCGCACTGTGCGCTGCACGGCTTCAACCGTGTCATCAAAGTCTTTCGTCCCCACCCGTTTGTAGGTGAAGTCCATGTACGCAGCCTTCCACGGCAGCCGGGGGTCCTACAGACCCTCACACATCACGCTCAACCAAAACCGCCCAGATTCGAACACCCATCTGACACTTCAGAGCGCGACGAGGGACGAACATACCCTCCGCCAAGACCCGTCGTGACCTCCGTCGATCCGCAAGAGGGACATACCTTGTCCTCCTGTCGGAGCATACGCATCAAGAAGCGCTCAAAACGGGTTCCGCAGGAACTGCAGGTCATGTCATACGTTGGCACTCTTGCCTACACCAACCCGAATTCCTTGCCCAGCGCATCAGCGCCACGCGCTCCTACGACTTGCGTGACCAGAGTACCACCTTCGAACTTGGCGATGGTCGGGATGCTCATAACGCCATACTGCATGGCAACGTCGCGGCACTCGTCGACATTCACTTTGACGAACTTCACTGCGGCGCTTGTCTTCATGGAAAGCTTCTCAAGCTCAGGGCCGACCATACGGCAAGGACCACACCACGGGGCCCAGAAGTCGACGATCACGGGAACGTCGGACTCCAGTACTTCCCGCTGGAAATCGGACTGGCTGATATCGGCGATGCTTTCACTCATGGTTGCCTCCTTGAAAATGGGTCTTCACACAACGATATCTTATACCCCCTGGGGTATCCTTGTCAAAACGAGGTTTTCCGGAAGGCTCGCTTCGCGCTACCCTTGAGGGGGGCCGCATCGGAGGAGCAAGCCGTGATGACAGACTGGATCCTACTGCTTGTCGGAGCATTCATCTTTGGCTCTGCCATCGTGGCCGCGATGGTGGCACGTCGCTACGCCCAACCAGTCGCCGTCTTGATGGGCATCATGGGGCTGGTGACAGCAGTCATCGCTTTCGGCGATCTCACGACCGCTCGCCCTACAGCAGAGACCGGCACTCTGGCTGTATTCTTCCTGCTCACAGGGTTGACCGGCGGCTACTGGATCTGTTCCGCAGCACTACCGCTGCTTGCCCGCACCAGAACGGTATCGCGCCTGCCGATACACCCCGAAGGACGCATTCCCGACGACCGGGTGGCGGTCGTCGTGCTGGCTTGTACTGAACCTGAACGATATGACCCCCGGGCCGTTGCATCCCACCAGCGGCTCCTTGTCGACAGCGAGGCACTTCGCGTTCCTGCTACTGCGGCTCCGTTCATCTTCCTGTCCGAGAAGGCACGCTACCGCGCCGTCGGCGGCCTGCTGCCTGCGGCTGCGGCGACTACCGAAATCACTACGCGTCTAGGCCGCCTCCTGCACAAGAACCCACATGTGGACGGCGTCTCCACCGCATGGTGCACCTCGACGCCCACGCTGACCGACGCGATCACATCCGCTTACGCACGCGGCATCAGTCGGGTCGTCGTCGCCCCGCTCGGCAGCAACGAATCATTCCCCGTGAGCCGCGCCAAAGACTCCCTTACCGAGCTGCGCACAACCGAGGCGGGAATGACGGTCACGTTCACCCGATCGATGTGGCACTCGACAACGCTCGCCCGGCGCATGACGGATCGGATAATGGCGGTGGCCAAAGGCGTTCCCGTGGAAGCGGTGGGCGTGGTGCTCGTGAGCGAAGGACAGCCTCCGTCATGGTCGGCTGCGCATCCGGACTGGACGGAACAAGAGAACTACTTCGTGCAACGCGTCCGTCTGCATCTGATGGACATGGGGCTGGACGAGCACCGCGTTCGCGTCGCCTGGCTTGACTGGCAGCTACCGGACGTTACTGAAGCGGTACGGCACCTTGCAGCTCTTGGGTGTGCACGCATCATCGTGGCGCCAGCAACGATCCCGCTACCCACACTGGCGACGGCTATCGACTTGGGACATGGAGTACGCATGGCGCGTCTTGCCGAGGCGGTCTCGGTCGTCACACTCGCGCCGTGGGCCGACGACGATTCGATCATCACAGAACTAGCCGAGATGATAGAGTCCGCACTATAGGACCCTTGGGCCGACTACTTGACCTTGCAACGCTCCCAGTTCCAAGACTGCAGTCGGCGGATTTGCGGATACCTGAACGCGTAGCGCAGTGCGACCGAAAGCCCGCCCCTGCCCGCTTCCGCGCGAGTCTCAAGTCTGTCGATGCTAGCCCTGAGCTCCTCGGCGGTCTTGCCTCGGAACAACGTATAGCCGTTGCCGATGGCCTTGAGCACATGCGCATCGGAGCCGCCGGTCGCCGCCACACCCTGGCCACCCGCGAAGGCTTTGGCAGCCAGCCGGTTGGCGTATATGAGATACGGCGAGGAGTTGTAGACCTCCAGAGCATGGAACGCCACGTCGTGAATCGCCTTACCCACACTCTCCAGTCCGAACGGGCCGAATGCGCGGTTTGCGAACGGGTGCGCAATGATGGCCACGCCACCCTGCTCATTGATGCGTGACACCGTCTCTGCGGCCGAGAGACCCGCAGGAATCGCCTCTTGCAGATAGAGGCCGATGATGTGACCGGACTTCGAGGATATCTCCTCGCCGATGATCACTTCGAAGTCATACATATCAGACAGCGACTTCGCGAAGAGGGCGCCATCGATGGTGTTGTGATCGGTTATCGCGATGACGTCAAGATCGGTCTCGTTTGCCACGTACTCCATGATCTCAGGTATCCGGGCGAGCCCGTCACTGTGATTGGAGTGGATATGCAGATCCGCTTTGCCCCAGGCCTTGTTCACATAAGCTCCCTGTGCTCTTGCGTTTTCATCACCCGCTGTCTGAAGCAACTCTCATACCGACTCCACGGGATCAGTGCTTCTATCGTAATCTATCGACTACAAGATCTCCTGGCTATAGCTCGAACGGCTGAACGGCACTACAGCCCCTGTGACCAACGCGCGAGCCGTGCGACTCCCTCATGCAGGCGCTCCAGCGACGCCGCGTAGCTGAATCGCAAGAAGCCCTCGCCTCCGGGCCCGAAGTCGATTCCTGGGGCGACGGCCACAGCGGCCTCGTCCAGGATGCGTTCAGAGAGCGCCAGGGAGTCCGCGCCCCACTGCGAGGCGTCCGCGAACACGTAGAAGGCACCCGTGGGCTCGGTTGCGATCGTCAACCCGATCTCGCGCAGCGCGGGAACCAGGTAGCGCCGTCGCTCGTCGTAGACCGCCCTCATCCTCGCCACGTCGTCTTGAGCGTGAAGCAAAGCGGCTGTCCCGGCCACCTGGACGAAGTGATTGGCGCACAGAAAGAAGTTCTGCTGGATCTTCTCGGCAGGGCGGACGAACATCCGCGGCGCGATGAGGTAGCCCAGACGCCAACCGGTCATCGCGTACGCCTTGGAGAACCCGTTGAGCACGAACGCGCGGTCCGTGTACTCAAGAATGCTATGGGAAGGCCCGTCGAACTGGAGGCCGTGGTATATCTCATCGCTCGCGATGTAGACGCCGGTCTCCTCGGCCAGCTGGGCCAACGCCTGAAGATCCTCCGGCCCGAGGACCGTGCCCATCGGATTGGCCGGCGAGTTGATCATGATCGCCCGTGTGCGAGGAGTCATGGCAGCGCGCACCTCGTCGATGCGGAAGCGGAATCCCTCCTCCGCACGAACGCGGACCGGGACCGGCACGCCACCGAGGAAGCTGATGTAGTTGGGATACGCGGGGTAGCAGGGATCCGAGATGATCACCTCGTCACCCGGGTCGAGCAGGCTACCGAAGAGCAGGAGCATCGCCGGCGAAGTACCCTGCGTGACAACGATGTCCTCGGGATCCACGGTGACGCCGTAGGAGCGCTTGTAGTCAGAAGCGACCGCGTGACGCAGGTCCGGTAGACCGGCGGACTGCGTATAACCGGTGTCGCCGGCCTCCATCGCCTTCTCGGCGGCGCGGGTGATCACCTCAGGAGTTGCGAAGTCCGGGTCACCTATCTCAAGGCGGACAACATCGGTGCCGTTTGCCGCCAACTGCTTGGCGCGGGCGACGATATCCATCACCACGAACGGTCGGATCGCCTGGGCTCTGCGGGAAACCTCATCCATTCGTCGCTTCTCCTAGATTCGGGCGCGGTACTGGCGCTGCAGGAACACCGCGCGTACCTCGGCACGGCGCAGGTCATTGTAGCCTATGGTCCGGGTAGAGACGATCTCATGCGGTGGTTCAGGGTCGAAGCGTAGCCCCAGCTCCCCCGCCCTCTCATAGAGGTCCGTGCCCGGAAGGACATGCAACGTGGATGTCTGGATGATCCCCGGATCAAGATCCATACAGAACTCGATACCCGAGAAGAAATCCTCCACGGTATCCCCGGGAAGCCCAACGATCAGGTCGCACTCGACCACGATACCCGCGCGCTTCAGTGCCGCGACGCCGTTCATGAAACGCTCCTTGTCAAAACCGCGTTTGCACTCGGCGAGCGCAGCAGCGCCGATGGACTGCGGTCCCGTCTCCACGGATGCGACGCCTGCTGCCACCAGCAGCCCCGCCTGCTCGTCATCGATGCGCTCGATGTCCACCTCGACGGTATGCAACCGCATTCCCCGCGCCGCATGCGGCGCCAGTCTCTCCGACAGCCAGCGAAGACGCTCCGGGGTGAGATTGAACACAGGGTCGATGAAGGAGAAAGAGTGCACGCCGCTCGTGCTCGCAAGCAAGTCGATCTCCTGGGCGACCCGCGTCTCCGAGAAGCGACGGATCCTCGCGTAGCCCTTGCCCTCAAAGCAGTATCCGCAGTTGTGCGGACACCCTCGGTACGTCTCGATATACGCACCGCCATCCACGGGTGACATGACGCCGGTCAGATATGGCGACGGAATGCTGTCAAGATCAGCGATAAGCGCCCTGTCCGGCGCCGAGACGATAGAGCCGTCCACCATCCTTGCCGAGACACCTTCGACGTGCTCGACCCTACGGCCCCTGGTGATGGCATAGAGCAACTCCGAGAAGGTCTGCTCACCCTCGCCGCGAACGACCATGTCCACTTCACGATGGGCACGCAAGACGTCCTCGGCGATAGGACCGACCTCGGGGCCGCCCATGACGATAAGCGTCTGTGGCCGCGCCTGCTTCACGATACGACAGAACTCATGGGCCGAGCGCGCGTTCCAGCATGTCATCGAGATCGCAACCAGGTCGGGATCCAAAGCCAAGACGCGATAGGCCACCCACCACGGATCGACCTCTACGGTGAGATCGAGCGTCTGGAAGGCGACCCTGCCGGCCAGGCGTGAGTCCGCCTGTGCATAAGCGCGAAGGTAACCCAGAGCCAACGACTGGTATCCGGGCGAGTTCAGTCCGACAAGGACGGTACGCATCGGGTTGGATGAATCAAAAGTCATCGCGCTGCGCCTTCTTCCAGGCGATGGAGCAGGTGAGATGCGGGCAACAGCCCCTCAGACCCGCTCACGTCCACCCAAACACCGTTCACGGTACCTGTGTCACACGCTGCTACTATATGGGCGCTGACGGCCGCTGAGGGCGTGGCATCTGTTGCATCCAAGGTGATACCCGCCACGCCCGCCTCGGCAAGCGCAGCGACGCTCTGTGAAAGGGCTGCGACATTGTGAGCACACACAGGTATCACCGCAGTGGCGACGACGTGCGCATCGACCCCGGCAGCAGCCTCGATCCATGCGGTCACCCCCGAGACCGCCCTGTTCAGATCGATGACGGTTACGCGAACGTGACGGACTCCCGCATGCAGCGCGCCCCCGGCATTGCCCCCAACGCCGAGGGCTCCTCCGTCGGTCTCGACTGCGAGACGCGCGACACCCTCCAGTACAGCAGCATTGACGAGAGCAGGAAGCTCCTGGTGCCCGAAAGCATCCGTACCGCCGAGTATAAGATTGAAGCCGGTGGGATCCTTTTGGGCGGCCGCTTCACGGATCCCCTCGATCACCTCGGCCGCCGGGATGTGACTGACAGGCTCTGCGGAGCCACCACAGTGAACACACGGGATCGGACCACCCGAACCGACCCGGACCGTCTGGAACTTCAGCACGACTCTCCCCTCCATCGCATGCGTGCGAACAAGTATACCTGCTTGCGGCCAAAGCTCGTTGACGTGGACGCCATCGTCTACTGATAGAATCCGCACATGAGCACTTTTGATCATCCGCGCATAAGGCTGAGGACGATCGCTGTCATCGCGGCAACCCTGCTGTTGCTCGTGGGAGCCCGCATCTACAACTACGCCCTGTTCCATACCATCGCCGAGATGTTCGCCGTCACCGTTGCGGTCAGTGCGTTCATGGTCATGTGGAACACGCGTCGATACATCGAGGACAACTACCTGCTCATCATCGGCATCTCATTCGCATTCATAGCGTGCCTGGACGTGATGCATCTTCTGACTTTCAAGGGCATGGGCCTGTTCCCCGGATTGTCCGCCGACCCCCCGACTCAGTTCTGGATCGCCGGCCGGGCTCTTCAAGCAGGGGTGTTCCTGATCGCACCAAGCTTCGTCCATCGTCGCCCACGGATCCGCACCTGGTTCATCTGGCTCTCAGTGGTGACCGCCGCTCTTGGGGCGTCCATCGTCGTCGGCGTCTTCCCATCGTGCCTGGGTCCTGATGGGCTCACGCCATTCAAGATACTTGCTGAGATCGTGATCATCATCGTGCTGATCGGTGCATACACCCGCCTGCGCCTGCATCGTGAGCGCTTCGATCCCGAGACTCTGCGGCTGGTCTCGCTCGCCATCATCATCACTGCAATCTCGGAAGTAACGTTCACGCTGTATCGGGACCCCTTTGCCTTGATGAACTTCATCGGGCACTTCCTGAGAATACTTGCGTTCTTCCTCCTGTACCGCGCCACGGTCGTGAAAGCGCTCACAGAGCCGTATGCGGTCTTGTTCCGTCAACTCGCTCAGTCCGCGGACGCCCTCACGCAGTCCGAGCGGCAACTCCGCAGAGCCAAGGGCTTCTCGGATGCAATGACCGTCATCGACAATCAGATAAACTCCACCCTCGACCTTGACGAGATCATGCGCCGCGTGATCGTTGAAAGCGCCAGGACGATGGGAGCGGATTCAGCCTCGATCTCACTACGCGAAGGAAGCAGCTGGGTCATCGCGCACACATACCGGCTTCCTGAGAGCCTCACCGGCGCACGTTTTGGTGACGACCTCGGGAGGCACCTCGTGGCCGCCGCGTCCGCCGGAACACCGCTGCTGATAGACGATGCCTTACATAGCGCGGTCGTGAATCCCGAGTTCGCTTCGGCGTACGGCATCCGCAGCTTGCTGAGCGTCCCGCTCAGTCATACTACTGACGTCATCGGGATAATGACCTTCCACAAACATCGCGATGACGACCACTTCGCCCCCGAAGCCATAGAATTCGCCGGACGGCTGGCCAACTCGTTGGCTCTGGCCATCAAGAACGTACGGCTGTATTCCGCACAGCGCGCATTGGCCGACACACTCCAACGACCGATGCTCGCACTGCCCAAGACGCTTCAGGGAGCACGGCTTGCGCACGCGTATCGATCCGCCGACGAGATCGCGCTCATTGGAGGCGACTTCTACGACGCGTTACAGCTGGAGAGCGGTCACGTGGTCTTCTTCGTTGGCGATGTCTCAGGGAAAGGCATCGAGGCGGCCACCGCAAGCTCTATGGTCCGCACGACGCTTCGCGCGTTCGCCTACCACGAGGAAGGACCCGCTGCCGTGCTGTCTGAGGCGAACCGCGCCCTGCACAACATGTTCACTGACGAGAAGTACGCGACCGTCACTGTTGGCATACTTGACCCCGCCACAGGCGAGCTCAAGCTCTCCAGCGCGGGTCATCCCGACCCCTACCTGTGCAGTCCGCGCGGGTGTATCCGGCACATCGCGGAGCGCGATGTGCCGCTCGGCCTGTTCGCCGATACCCGGTTCTCGCAATCACGCATCATTCTGGCCGCCGATCAGACGATCTTGCTCTACAGCGACGGCCTTCTGGACGCGAGGCGCGGCAAAGAGTTCTTTGGCGAGTCCCGGGTCAGCGCCCTTCTCGAGGACCTGGCGACGGAAGACCCCGATGCGATCGTCAATGGGCTCATCGAGGCGACGGAGCGGTTCGCCGGCTCGCAGTTCACTGACGACATCGCGCTGATGGCACTCCGATTCGTGCCGGAGACGCCATAGGGACATGAAAAGGCGACCCGCTTTCGCGAGCCGCCCTCATCAAGTCCTTGGTGTCGAAGGAGGGATTTGAACCCTCACGAGGTTGCCCTCACTAGGCCCTCAACCTAGCGCGTCTGCCGTTCCGCCACTTCGACGATAGCTACTGTCTGAGACAGCGAACGTGAGTATAGCAATACGTCACGCGGCTGCCTAGCCCGATTAGCGCGGCTCTGCAAATTCGTAGCGACTGCTACCCGAGCGCGATGGGCATCGGCTTGGCGAAGTGACACGCGGCACGCTGGCCGGGAGCCACTTCGCGTAGCTCAGGCTCCTGCTCGGAGCATATCGGGAACTGCGCGATAGGGCATCGAGTATGGAACCTGCACCCGGTTGGGGGGTCTATCGGGCTTGGAACATCGCCCTGCAAGATGATCCTCGAACGTGACTTCTGCTTCTCGGGATCCGGGACCGGCACCGCAGACAACAGGGACTGGGTGTAGGGATGATGCGGGGCATCGTAGAGGTTCTTCCAGTCCCCTAGTTCGACGATCTTGCCGAGGTACATAACGGCAACACGATCCGAGATGTGCCTGACCACTGAGAGGTCATGCGCGATGAACACGTACGTGAGCCCGAACTCGTCCTGAAGATCCGAGAGCAAGTTCACGATCTGCGCCTGGATGGAGACGTCAAGCGCAGACACGGGTTCGTCGCAGATGATCAGCTTCGGCCGCAAAGCCAAAGAACGAGCGATACCTATCCTCTGGCGCTGCCCGCCGGAGAACTCGTGCGGGTAACGATTGAGGTGCTCGGGATTCAAACCAACGGTCTTGAGAAGGTCTTGCACCTGGGAGCGGCGCTCGGTCTTAGTGCCTATACCGTGCACGACCAGCGGCTCTGACACGATCTCACCGATGGTCATACGGGGATTGAGCGACGCATAAGGATCCTGGAAGATGAACTGCACGTCCCGTCGAAACGCCTTGAGGTCTCGACCGCGCAGCTTGGCGACATCCCGGTCCTCGAACTCGACCGTGCCGCTCGTGGGCACTAGGAGCTTGATCAGACAACGACCGGTCGTGGACTTACCACATCCGGACTCCCCGACCAATCCGAGAGTTTCGCCCTGGTTCACGGTGAAGCTGACGTCATCGACGGCCTTCACCTTCCGGCTCAGTCGGGACGTGAGCAAGCCCTGCTCCACCGGGAAGTACTTCTTGAGGTTGTTGACACGCAGAAGCTCACTCATGTCAGACCACCTCCCTGGAGGGCGAGGCGGTCTCCCGCCGGAAGCCGGGGTCCCCGGAGAACAAGCACGCCGAACTGTGACCGTCTTCAATGCTCGTGAGTTGCGGCACCTGGGTATGGCACACATCTTTCGCGTACGGGCAGCGAGGATGGAACGCGCATCCGGAAGGCACATTGATGAGGCTCGGTGGTTGACCCGTGATGGGGAGCAAGATGCCCTTCTCGGACACATCGTGTCGTGGCAGGCTCTCCAGCAGTCCCCACGTGTAAGGATGCAGCGGACGGTAGAAGACGTCCTCCGCAGTGCCGTACTCGATCTGTTTGCCCGCGTACATGACCATCACTTCGTTGGCCATGTCGGCCACCACACCGAGGTCGTGGGTGATCATGATGATGGCTGTGCCCGTCCGCTCCTGGAGCTCGATCATGAGCTCGAGAATCTGCGCCTGGATGGTGACATCCAGTGCAGTCGTAGGTTCGTCGGCGATGAGGATATCCGGGTCACACGCGAGCGCCATCGCGATCATCGCCCGCTGACGCATGCCGCCGGAGAACTGATGCGGGTAGTCCTTCGCACGCTCGCCAGCATGCGGGATACCGACCATATCCAGCAGCTCCACCGCCCGCTCATCGGCTTCCTTCTTCTTGAGTCCCTTGTGGAGAATCAAAGACTCCCCGATCTGGCGTCCGACCCGGTAGACCGGGTTCAGCGACGTCATCGGGTCTTGGAAGATCATCGCGATCCGGTTGCCCCGGATCGAGCGCACCCCGGCATCGTCCATCCCAAGGACGCTTTCGCCCTTGAACAGGATGTCACTGTCCGTGCCGATGACCCCGGTGGTCTTGGGGATGAGTCGCATGATCGACAGGGCCGTCACCGACTTGCCCGAACCGGACTCCCCCACAACTGCCAGGGTCTTGCCGGGCTCAAGGTTAAAATTGACGCCGTCAACAGCCTTCACGACGCCGTCGCGTGTATGGAAGTGTGTCTTGAGGTTGCGAACTTCGAGAAGCGTCGACATCGGTTAGTCCTTCATCTTCACGTCGAGTGCGTCCCTCAGGCCATCGCCCATAAGGACGAACGCGAGAACGGTCGTGAGAATCGCAAAGCCCGGCCATAGCATCAGCCACGGTGCGCGGACCATGAGAGGGCGGGCGTCTGACAGCATCAGACCCCACGAGGGGGTCGGCGGCTGAACGCCCATGCCAAGGAAGCTCAGGGCTGCCTCGGTGATGATCGCACCACCGATGCTCATCGTGCCGTAGACGATAATAGGCGCGACCGCGTTCGGCATGATGTGCCGGAAGATCATGCGCATATGTCCTGCCCCCATCGCCTTCGCTGCGTCGATGTACTCGTTCTCTTTGACCGAGAGTATCGAGCTTCGGAACACGCGTGCGATCGATGGCCAGCCAAGGATACCGATGGCGATGAACACGTTACGGTAACTCGGCCCCAATACAGCAATCAGGGCGATGGCGAACAGCACATAGGGGAAGGCTAAGAACACGTCAGCCCCTCGCATGATCAGGGTGTCCATGAAGCCGCCGAAATACCCGGACAGCGCACCCATGATCAGCCCGATAGCGACCGAGATCGCCACCGCGATCACACCGACTGTCAGGGATATACGGGCGCCGTAGACGACGCGGGCGAAGACATCACGACCAAGCTTGTCCGTGCCCATGATGTGCTCCGCCGAAGGAGGCTGCAGATTGGCGCCCAGAGTCGTATCCATGGCAAGCGGATCGCCGAAGTAGGGTTTGACCCACAGGTCAGCCGAAAGAGTGACCAAGATGACGAAGATGACCCAAATCAGGCCCGCGATAGCGAGCTTGTTCTTGCGAAGCCGATACCAGGCATCCCCCCAAAGGGTCCGCCCGCCGTCTGTGATGATGTCGTCCGTTGGAGGAATCGGTAGCGATCGGCTTTGATCTTTGATCGAATGCCCGGCGGCATCGCGAAGCTCTCCATGGTCGACGGGACTCTCGTCATGTGTGTGCGGATTGTGCGCGTCATGGTGCAAGTCGTCGCGGTCGCTCATTCCGCAGCACCTCCGTACCTGATTCGCGGATCAAGGACCGCATAGCTAAGGTCAACCAGCAGGTTGACGATCATGACTGCGAATACGATGAAGATGACGCCACCCATCACAACGGGCCAGTCACGCTGACCGATGGCGACGAATATCTCATAACCTACTCCCGGCCAGTTGAAGATGGTCTCCGTAAGGATCGCCCCTGCCATCATCGCACCGAGGTCGATACCGATGAATGTGACCACAGGAATCATCGCGTTCTTCATCGCGTGACGCCATATCACGGCACGGCGACTGAGACCCTTGGCTTCGGCCGTCCTGATGTAGTCCTGACCGAGGGCCTCGAGCATCTGGCTGCGCATGATCCGCGCAACATAGGCCGTGGAGACCGATGCCAGCGTGATCGCCGGCAAGATCATATGCGCCCAATCAGGGAAACGATTGGACGTCATGCCCGAGATAGGAAGGTAGATCGTGTCGCCGGTCCAGCGTTTGAGCAGGATGCCGAAGAACAGCTGGAGCATCATACCCAGCCAGAAGACCGGGATGGCGACCAGGATAGACGTAGAGAGCGTGGTCAACACATCGGCAAGGGAGTATTGCTTCACCGCCGATATGATACCGGCAGAGATGCCGATGATGACCTCGATCACGATTGCCGCCAACGCTAGCTTGACGGTGTTGGGAAACTTGTCAGCGAGGATATCGACTACCGGACGGCTCTTCTGGAACGAGTCGCCCAAATCGCCCTTCGCGAGATTGCCAAGATAGAGGACGTACTGCTCAGGGAGCGGCCTATCAAGACCATACTCCTCGACGATCTGTGCCCGGAGCGTATCAGAGATCGCACGTTCGCCGGTGATCATCCGTACCGGGTCACCGGGCAGAACACCTGGGGCGCGCAGTATGAACAGCAGCATGGTGACCCCGAGAAACACCGGGATCATCTGCAGTACGCGTCGTATCAGATACTTGAGCATAGGAACCTTGCTTCTCTATGAGTAAGGGATCTGTGTGCAGCTTTGGAAGAAAGCCGGTGCCGGAGCGTCCGGGTGGACGCCCCGGCACCTCTGCGCTCAATTACATGTCGTGCCTACTGCTGGTCCAGCCAAACGCCCTCGAAGTAGAACAGGCCGTTCGGGCTGTAGATACCGTCGTTGACCCGATCAGAAGCGACGCGAGTGTGGCGGTAGTAGAACATCGGGATGACCGAGGCCTGATCGCCAACGGTCTTCGATATCTCCTGGTACAACGCGAGACGTCCGGCCTCATCGATCGTCTGACGGGCTTCGGACAGCTTCGTGTCCACCGCAGAATCGCTGAAGTTGGAGTAGTTGTCAGCACTCGAGGACAGGAAGAGCGGATAGAGGAAGTTGTCCATGATCGGGTAGTCGGCGATCCAGCCGAGACGACCGACCTGGTACGTCTTCTCACTCAACTTGTCGAGATACTGCGCCCACTCTGTGCCGACCAGCTCGGACTCGACACCGATGGCCTTCAGGTCGTTCTGGACGAGCTGCAGGATGTCCTCATGACCGGAGCCTGTGTTGTACTCAAGCTTGATCGTGGGAAGACCTTCGCCGTCAGGATAGCCGGCGTCGGCGAGGACCGTCTTGGCCTCTTCCACGTCGTACTTGGCGTACTGCCAGTCACCCTCGGTCTGGCCGACGATGCCGGGAGGAACGATGCTCGAGGCGGGTACGCGCGTACCCTCGAATACCGTGTCACAGATCGCCTGGCGGTTGATAGCCAGCGACAAAGCCTCGCGGATCTTCGGGTCCTTGAGAACAGGGTCGATGTTGTTCATGAGCAGATAGTAGATCGCCTGCTCGCCACCGAGCGATACCTGCTCGCCAGGATTGACGGAGTAACCGTCAGGGCTCTCGCCGTACTCATCCACCGTGGACTGGATCTGACCGGTGGGAATCGGCACGAAGTCGACGTTGCCGGCCTGGAACTCCAGGAACGCGGTGTCCTGGTCGGTGAAGATCTTGAAGTCGATGCCATCGATATTGGGCTCGTCGCCGTAGTAGTCATCGTACTTCACGAGCTTGATGTACTGATCGTGGTTCCACGGCTCAGCCATCATGAACGGGCCGTTGCCGATCGGCTTGTCGGAGAATGCAGCCGCATCAGCTTCAACCGCAGCCATGGGAACCGGCGCAAGCGCAGGGTGACCCACGACGTACGCGAAGTCCGCGAACGGATACTGCAGCGTGACTTCAAGAGTCGTGTCGTCTATGGCCTTCACGCCGCTGAGCTCAGTGGCGTCGCCGGCCTGCATCTCATCGAAGCCCATGACGGCTGCGAGGTGATACGAAATCTCAGACTCGTTGTCAGGGTTGCAGATACGCTCCCAGGCGTACTTGAAGTCGGCCGCTGTGACCGGGGAGCCATCATGGAACGTGGCACCCGGAACCAGATTGAAAGTCCATACGCTGGCGTCAGCGTTGGGCTCCCAGCTCTCAGCCGCTGCAGGAACGACCTCGCTCGTGAGCGGATCGAAAGCGACCAGGCTGTCAAACACGGCCTGGCCAACCTGCGTGCCTTCGGACTCCTGCAGGTTGTAGGGATCGATGAATGCAGGCTCAGCGATGTAGAAGTTGAACGTGCCACCCATCTGCATCCCGTCGACGGGAGCTTCAGTGCCCTCGTCCCCCTCGTCTGTTGCTGCACAGCCGCCCAGTCCCATGACTGAAACGACAAGCGCAAGCGCAAGGGTCAATGCCATGATCGAACGAATTCGTCTAGACAATGTTCAGCCTCCCTCCGGAATCAATGCTTTCTTTGCGCAAGTAGTCCTTGGTTGAGCATCCCAGCAGTACCTTGCTTCATCCCTCCCCGCGATTGTGATGTGGACCCGCATCCGCGGGGTCCCACTTCGTCGAACGCGCGTACCTGACACTAAAGTTTGTTCCATTGTGCATCGAATGGCAAGCACGGCGGATAGTGGAAGATGCCCGTGCAATGCAAAAAACACCCGCCGAAGCGGGTGTTTTCGTCTTCAGAAGAAGTGGGGTGGCAGGCTAGACGCCGGGTCGATAGGTGACCAGAAGAATCAACGCGCTGACGGCGTAACCTGCGGCAAAGCCGATGGTGATCCTGTCCAGGTTCTTCTCGATGATACCGGTACCGCTACCCGTTGCCGGCACCGCGCCACCAAGCATCGACGAAAGGCCCGTGCCTTTTCCGGAATGCAAAAGAACGAATACTATAAGCCCAATAGAGCATATAACATGGATTCCAACGACCACATATACAAGTGCGTTCACGAGGTACCTCTCCATCCAGCACGTTCAGTATGTCAGCAGTCCCCTTGAACGGGGATACAAGCCGTCCGAGTATAGCGCGGCTCGCCTTGACGCTCAAGCACTCTACCGTCCGGCCGGGGTCAGCCTCTTTCGAGTAGCGAGCGACCCGTCCACAGCTCGGGCTGATCGATACCCAGCAGATCGAGTACGCTGGGCGCTATATCGGCAAGTACGCCGCCTTCACGGACGCGGACGATACCGGGTGCGACCGCGATGAGAGGGACGTCGGTATTAGTGTGAGCCGTGAAAGGACTCGTGCCGTCCGGCTCAAGCATCTGCTCCGCATTCCCGTGGTCTGCGGTGATGAGAACCGATCCACCCTTAGCGAGCAAGGCTGCCACAACGCGCCCGACTCCATCATCCACCGCCTCGACCGCGCAGATGGCGGCGTCCAGCACGCCGGTATGACCGACCATATCGCAGTTAGCGTAGTTCACCACGTAGAAGTCCGCCCTCCCCTGCTCGATCGCCTCGACCAACCTTCGGGTGACTTCCGGCTCGCTCATCTCCGGCTGGAGATCATAGGTGGGCACCTTTGGACTGGGAACCAGGACCCGCTCCTCTCCGACCTTGGGGGGCTCGGCACCTCCGTTGAGGAAGAACGTCACATGAGCGTACTTCTCCGTCTCCGCGATGTGCAGCTGTCGCAGTCCGGCTTCAGCCAGCACGTCGGCCATAACGCAGCATGGAAGCTCCTTGGGGAACGCCACAGGCGCGAGTATGGTCGGGTCGTAGCCGGTAAGGCAGACGAAATCGAGCGCAGGCGTGACCTTGCGTGAGAAACCCTCGAATTCCGGGTCGACGAATGCACGGGTGATCTCACGTGCCCGGTCCGGTCGGAAGTTGAAGAAGACCAGGGTGTCACCATCGACCAGCGGAGCTACCGGAGAATCGCCGTCACAGATCACGACCGGGACAACGAACTCGTCTGTGACACCCGATGAGTACGATGTACTGACAGCCTCCCGGGCATCCGAAGCGTGGACTCCCTGCCCTAATGCAATCGCCCTCCACGCCTGTTCGACACGGTCCCATCGATTGTCACGATCCATCGCATAGTAGCGACCCATCACGGTGGCTATCCGTCCTACACCGGTCTCCGCCAGCACGTCCTCAAGTTGCTTGACGAAGCCAAGCCCGCTTTGAGGAGGCACATCTCGGCCATCGAGGAATGCATGGACGTAGATCTTGCGCGCCCCACGCTGGGCCGCCATGCGAATGAGCGCGTAAAGATGTTCCTGATGGCTGTGCACGCCTCCGTCAGAGAGCAGGCCCATGAAGTGCACCGCCCTGTGGGCGGTGACGGCTGCGTCTATCGAGTTGCAGAGCACCTCGTTGGACAGAAGCGAGCCATCTTCGATCGACTTGTCTATACGCGTCAGTTCCTGATAGACGATCCGGCCCGCACCTATATTGAGATGACCAACTTCCGAGTTACCCATCTGACCTTCAGGCAAGCCCACGGCGAGCCCCGACGCCTTGACCGGCGCCCACGGGTACCGAGCGAAGAGCCTGTCCAGGTTAGGAGTGTTCGCAAGAGCGACAGCGTTGCCCGGTCCAGGGGGCGCGAGACCGAAGCCGTCCATGACGATGAGTCCTACCGGCGCGGGAGACATCTACTGCGCCGCCCTCACGATGTCCGTGAACGAATCGGCCTTGAGCGCCGCCCCACCCACAAGGGCGCCATCCACATCGGGCTCCGCAAAGAACATGCGAGCGTTCTCGGGCTTGACTGAACCGCCGTACAGGACGCGGACCTTCATCGCGACCGGCGGCCCGTACATCGCACCGATAGTCGCTCTGATCATGCGCGCCACGTCGTTGGCGGACTCAGGAGTGGGCGTGCGCCCGGTCCCGATGGCCCAGATCGGCTCGTAGGCGACGACCAGCTGCTCCGCCTGCTCCGGAGTCAGGCCGGCGGCACCGGCCAGGACCTGGTCGCGGACGAACGAGTCGGTTTCAAGCGAATCGCGCGTGGCCAGTGTCTCGCCGACACACATGATGGGTACCATACCCGCCGAGTAAACCGCCTTCACCTTCTTGTTCACCGTCTCATTGGTCTCGCCGAAGTACTCACGGCGCTCCGAATGGCCAACGATGACGTAATCGACCCTGAGATCGACGAGCATCCGCGGAGCGATAGCCCCGGTGAAAGCGCCTTCGGATTCCCAGTGGCAGTCCTGAGCGGCGAGCCCCATCTCCAGATGATCCAGCTCGATAACGGTAGAGACGGTCTTCAACCCCGTGAAAGGCGGCCCGACGACCACTTCCACGTCACCGTCGAATGAAGAGAGCTCATCGGCAAGATCCTGCACGAGGACTGCGCCCTCACCGGCGGTCGTGTACATCTTCCAGTTGCCCGCAACCAGCATCCGTCGCTCCATGTGATCTCCCCTCACTGCCGCTTGTCGCGGCTCAGCTCACCTTGTCGGCAAGGGCCTCAACGCCAGGAAGCGTCGTGCCCTCAAGGAGCTTCATCGAAGCGCCACCGCCGGTAGACACGAACGTGACCCTCTCTTCCAGGTCGAACTTCTTGAGAGCAGCGACAGAATCGCCACCGCCGATGATCGAGACCGCCCGGTTGTTCCGCGCGACCGCGGTGGCCACCTCGCGAGTACCCACCTCAAACGGCGTCAGCTCGAACACACCCATCGGTCCGTTCCAGAACACCGTCTTCGCATCGGCGATAGCGCCCTTGAAGAGCTCGGTGCTGGCCGGTCCGATGTCGAGCCCCATCATGTCGGGCTTTATCTCCGTACGTCCGACAATGCTTGTCTCGGCATCCTCGACGATCGCGTCAGCGACCACAAAGTCCACCGGTAAGAGCAGCTCGACGTCCAGCTCCGAGGCCTTCTTGAGCATGGCCTTGGCCGGCTCGACCCAGTCGGACTCGACGAGCGATCTACCCACATCCACGCCCTTGGCGACCAGCAGCGTGAAGCACATCCCGCCACCGATGATGAGCGTATCCACGCTATCCAGAAGACGGTCGATAACGGCGATCTTCTCGGACACCTTCGACCCACCGAGAATGGCCACGAAGGGATGCGCAGGGGCGGTGAGCATCTCTGTGAGCGTCTGGATCTCGCGGGCGAGCAAAAGACCGGCGACGGCCGGGAGATAGTCGGCCACACCCACAGTAGAAGCATGTGCGCGGTGCGCTGCGCCGAACGCATCGTTCACGTACACGTCGGCCAGCGAGGCGAGAGCCCGGGCGAACACGGGGTCATTGCTCTTCTCTCCGGGGTTGAAACGTACGTTCTCAAGCATGAGGATCTCACCGTCGACCATCCTGTCGACGGCTTCGCGCGCCTCGGGGCCGACGATGTCGTCGACGAAGATGACATTGCGCCCCATCAGCCGCTGGAGCACCCTGCGGACTGGTCGAAGACTGTACTGCAGATCCGGTTCACCATTGGGTCGGCCCAGATGGCTGATGACGATCACGCGTGCGCCGTGATCGACCAGATAGCGGAGGGTGGGCAGCGCGGCACGAACACGCGTGTCGTCGGTCACCGAACCCTCGGCAAGCGGGAC
Source organism: Coriobacteriia bacterium (assembly GCA_016938135.1). Taxonomy (GTDB): domain Bacteria; phylum Actinomycetota; class Coriobacteriia; order Anaerosomatales; family Anaerosomataceae; genus UBA2279. Next base: position 88,596 of record JAFGVD010000029.1, on the reverse strand, counting down.
GTTGAAGTCCACGCGGACCAAGACGCGCTTTCCCTGAACGTCGATGTCTTTGATCGTCTGCTTGGAGAACATGGCGCTGCCCTTCTTGAATCATGAAGACGGCCGAGCGATCTCTCGCCCGGCCGTCGTCTCAGCAGTCCTACTACCCGATCAGATTGACCAGGTCTTTCACGCGGTTGCTATAGCCCCACTCGTTGTCATACCAGGAGATGCATTTGACGAACGTGCCCTCTCCGCCCATGACCATCGTTGAGAGTGAATCGAACACGGAGCTTGCAGGATTCCCTACCACGTCGACCGAGACGATCGGGTCCTCGCAGTATTCCAGGTAGCCCTTCATCGGGCCCTCGGCGGCGGCCTTCATCGCCGCATTGATGTCCTCGCGTGTGACAGAGGTCTCAAGCTCCGCCACCAGGTCCACAACCGAGCCGTCCGGAGTAGGAACGCGCATCGACATGCCGTCGAGCTTGCCCTTCATGTCAGGAAGCACGAGCGCGATCGCCTTCGCTGCACCGGTCGAGGTAGGGATGATGGATACGGCCGCGGAACGTGCACGACGCAGGTCCTTGTGCGGCAGGTCCAGTATCCGCTGGTCGTTGGTATAGCTGTGGATGGTGTTCATGAAGCCGCTCTTGATCCCGAAGCTGTCACGAAGGACCTTCGCAAAGGGAGCAAGGCAGTTGGTGGTACAGGACGCGTTGCTGATGATGTGATGCTGCTCGGGATCGTAATCGCCCTCGTTGACACCCATGACGATGGTGATGTCCTCGTTCTTGGCGGGCGCTGAGATGATGACCTTCTTGGCACCGGCGTCCCTGTGCGCTTGAGCCTTCGTAGCGTCAGTGAAGAAACCGGTGGACTCGACGACGATATCGATGCCCAACTCCGCCCAGGGAAGCTCGGCGGGATCGCGCTGAGAAAGGACCTTGACGAAGCGACCGTCTACAGAGAACCCGTCCTCCTCGGCGACGACGCGCTCGCCGAACCGACCGTGAACCGAGTCGTACTTGAGCAGATGCGCCAGAGTTGCTGCATCGGTAAGATCGTTGACCGCAACGACCTCGATATCCGGATCGGTCTCGCACGCACGGAAGACGAGACGGCCGATTCTACCGAAACCATTGATCGCGACTCTCTTTGTCACAGACAGTCCCCTCCTCGGACGGAATCTCATATGTCGTTCATGGCCCCGTGGGGCCTGCATGCATAGTACCGAAACATCGCCGCAATAGCACCCACATCAAGGCCGCCTAGCAGTCCCCTGCGAGTTCCTCAAGACGGCGGATCCTGTGGTATACCGCAGACTTGCTCAGCGGCGGTTCAGCCAGCTCCCCGAGTTCACGCAGACTGACATCGGGGTTCTCCAGGCGCAACTCGGCCAGCTCCTGCAAAGCCGGCGGCAGATTCTCCAGCCCACGCAAGTCCGAAAGTCGGCGGATCGCTTCTATCTGGTCGATGGCCGCCTTGGCGCTCTTCTCCAGATTGGCGGTCTCAGCGTTGACCAGGCGGTTCACATCGTTGCGCATGCTCTTGATGATACGGACGTCTTCGGTGCGCAGGAGTGCTTGATGCGCACCCACTCGCGCCAGGAAGGTGACGATCGCCTCGGCGCCCTTGAGGTACACCGAGAATGTGCCCCGACGCTGCGTGACGCGTGCCGGCATCTCGAAGCGCTCCATAAGCGCCACAAGATCCTCCGCCATCTCCTGGGTTTCCGCAGTCAGCTCAAAATGGAAATCGCCGTGCGGATCGGCCACAAATCCACCACCGAGAAAGGTGCCCCTAAGGTACGAGACAGCACAGCAATCCCGCTTCACCAGCCACGGCGGGATGCTGTAGACCGGCGTGAGCCGCTCATCAACGATACCCAGATCCAGAAGCGCCGGGGCCAGCCCGGGCTGCGCCGGCACCGTGATCAGGTAGTTATTGGATCTGTGCAGCACGGAGCGACGCACGGTCAACTCGGTATTGAGGTCGAAAAGACCATGCAGCAACTTGATGGCCTTTCGCGCGACAGGAGCCGTCTCTGTGGCGATCTCGAGACGGAACCGCTCATTCCCGGTGAAGTGCAGCGTCCCTTCCACGCGAACCAGTGCCGAGAGCTCCGCCCGAGGACAACACTTCCGGCGGGTCTCCACTCGCGAAAGCTCGTCTTTGACCTCAGCGGTGAACGACATCTACAGCACCTCTCGCAGGGCTCTACACAGACGGGCAGCGTCATGGTGCATCGGGTTGCGAGGATCCACGAGATCACGTGCGACGACCCGGATGCCGCGTGACTCGATCCGCTCTCGAACCACAGATGAAGTATCCACGGCCGGAACACCGGGAGGCAAAGGTACCGCCTCGCAGTCATGGAGCAAGACGACATCGATCGCATCGGCCAGGCCGTGGTCGCTGAGCGCATCGAGATGTTCATCCGCGCTCATGCCTGTGGTCTCACCGCGCTGGTTGGCCACGTTGCACACGTAGACGATTCGTGCGTCGGTCTGGTTGAGCCCTCTGACGACACCATCGACAAGCAGGTTCGGGATGATGCTTGTGAACAGACTGCCGGGACCGATGACGATGACGTCTGCCGAAGCCAGTGCTTCCAACACCGGAGGATATGCGGGCGGCGCCTCTGGCGACATGCACACCCTGCGGATCGGTCCGGGACTCTGAGCCACCAACGCCTGTCCGGTCACAAGGGTCCCTGAAGCATCCAGGGCTTCCAAGACCACGTCATGCAGCGTCGAGGGCAGTACCCTCCCCTTGATACCAAGAAGCGCTGCAACCGATTCGATCGCCTCGGCAAAACCGCCCTTCATCTCCACCAATGCGGCGATGATGAGGTTGCCGAGGGAGTGACCGACAAGTCCTTCTCCTGCGGAGAATCGGTATTGGAAGATGCGGGCGAGCTCTCCCTCGTCAGGAGCCAGTGCCACCAGGCAGTTGCGGAGATCACCCGGCGGCAAGATACCAAGCTGACGGCGAAGTTCTCCGGAGGAGCCCCCGTCGTCCGCCATGGTCACTACAGCGGTGACATCGTAATGGCCCTCGGCTGCCAGACATCGCAGAACGAGCGGCAGCCCTGTGCCTCCTCCGATCGCGACCGCTCGTTTGTTCGCCACGCTCATCTGGGCCCTTTGTCCTTGCCGATGTCACGGTGTGTGACGTTCAGCGCATAGCCAAGGGCCCGCAGATGCTGGGCGGTGTGTTCCGCCAGGACCACGCTCCTATGCATGCCTCCTGTGCATCCGAGTGCGATATGCAGATGCGTCTTACCCTCGGTCACATAGTCGGGCAGCAACAGATCGAGCATGTCGAGCCACTTCTCCAAGAAAGCCTTGGTCTCAGGGCGATCCAGAACGAAGCTCTTCACCGGACGCTCCAACCCCGTCTTTGTGCGCAGACGCGCCACATAGTACGGATTGGGAAGGAATCGGACATCCATGACGAGATCAGAATCGACAGGAATGCCGTACTTGAAGCCGAACGACGAAACAGTGACTGTGAGCGTGTCTTGCCGCCCCTTCGAGGCGAATGACCTGCGGATGACCGCACGCAGCTCCTGAGGCAGGAGATTACTCGTGTCGATCGTCTGATCGGCTCGCTCACGCACCTCACGCAGTATCTCACGCTCAGCCCGGATGCCCTCGGCGATAGAACCCGCCTCGGCAAGCGGATGACGCCGCCGGGTCTCTTTGAAGCGCGTGATCAGCGTCTTGTCGTCGGCCTCCAGGTACAGCACCCGGAACGGCGTGTCGGTCCGCTTCAGCTCATCGAGGGCTGCAAGAAGCTCGTCGAAAAACGCGCGACCCCGGACGTCACAGACAACAGCGACCCGCCGGATACGGCTGCCGGGAAGATCTGAGAGCTCCACCATTCGCGGTATGAACGCCGGAGGCAGGTTGTCTATGCAGAAGTAACCCAGGTCCTCGAAGGTGTGGATGGCCTCAGATCGGCCTGCCCCGGACATGCCGGTGATGACCACGAGGTCACGCTCGGCGATGCCGGCTTCCTCATCACGGATCGCATCGTGCACGGGTGCCACCACCTAGCGGTCGGTTTCGACGAGTTTCGTGCCGATGCTGGATACGATCGAGATCAGGATCGATGCGACCACAGTCTGCCATAGCCCTGTGGTATGAACGCCGTCGACCACTGCCGCGACGAGGTAGAGCATACCGGCGTTGATGATCAAGCCGAACAACCCCAGCGTGAGGATGGTGATGGGAAGAGCGAACAGTTTGACGATGGGCTTGACGACCGCGTTGGCAAACGCCAGGACCAACGCCGCTATCACGGCCGCAGGCCAGAAGTTGTCGACCTGGAGCAGTGCCTGATCGGACAGATAGGCAACGCCGAAGAGCGCCCCGGCCGATATGAGCATACGTAGAATGAACTTCATTGAGAGCCTCCTCCTAAGTCCCTGAGCTGCGGAACATCACCGCAGGATAATCAAGTATAGCAAGCGAGACCGACGCCGACGCTACGACTCTGAAGCCCCGTGATGAAGGGCAGCGAACACGTCGCTTGCCACCGCGACATTGATGCCGGGGACTTCCGCGATCTGCTCCATGCTCGCCTTGCGAAGCTCCCGCAGCGAACCGAAGTGCTTGAGGAGCGCTTTCTTGCGCTTCTGACCGACGCCCGGCACCTCATCCAACGCCGAAGCGGTCATGGCCTTGCCTCTTAGCTGGCGATGGTACTCGATGGCGAAACGGTGTGCCTCGTCCCTGATCCGCTTCACCAGATACAGCGACGGTGAACCGCTCGGCAGTGTGACCGGCTCGTCCCAGTCCGGCAAGAACAGCTCCTCCTCGCGCTTGGCGAGAGCAACGACCGGCAGATCGACGCCCAACTCGGCCATTGCCGCGAGCGCGACCGTGAGCTGGGGCTTCCCGCCATCGACGATCAACAGATCGGGCGTTGAGGCGAAGCGGGTGTCTCCATCGATCTCCCTGGCGAACCGGCGGCGCAAGACCTCCCGCATCATGGCGATATCGTTTGCCTCATCGGTCTGCATCCGCACCTTGAACCTGCGGTACGCCTGCGAGTCGGCCCTGCCCCCCGTGAAGACCACCATCGAACCAACGGAATGTCGACCGTGGAGCGTGGAGATGTCGAAACTCTCGATACGCAGCGGCGGCGCGGGCAAGGCAAGAGCGCTCTCCAGCTCAAGCAGCGCCCGGTTGGTGCGATCCTCGTCATAACGGGTCCTATGCCGGTATCGCATGAGCGCATGACGCGCGTTGGTGGCGGCCAGATCGGCCAGCGCGCGCTTCTCGCCACGTTGCGCCACATGGACGCGCACCTTTGAGCCACGCAGCCCGCTCAGCCACTCCTCAACGACATCCGGCGACCCCGGAAGCGAGGGGACGAGGATCTCTTTGGGGATATGGGAGGCCTGCCCGTAGTAGCGGAGCAAGAAGCCCTCGATCAGCTCGGCATGAGGAACGTCGAGCCCCTTGTCGAGCACGAACTCGTTGCCCATCAGCACGCGTCCTTCTCGGACAAGGAACACATGGACTCCTGCGATCGTCTCTTCCCGCTCAACACCGATGACGTCCATGTCAAGCGGTCTGTCCGAGACGACCTTCTGCTTCTCGAGCACGGTTCTGACGGCCTCGAGCGAATTGCGCAAGCGCGCCGCTCGCTCGTAGTCGAGGTCCGCGGACGCCTCGCGCATGGCGGACTCGAGGTCAGCGGCGACGTCTGCCTGACGTCCCTCCAAGAAGGCCACCACCTTCTCCACCTGCTCGGCATACTCCTCGCGGGTCACTGCCCCCACACATGGACCGGGGCCCTTCCCCACATGATGGTCGAAGCACGACTTGCCCACGGGCTTGCCGCCATCCCTTGAGAGCCGCTTCCATTCAGCACACGTCGCCCTGCAGATGGGATGCACCCGACGGGCGACCTCGATCATCTCGCGCGCCGCGCGGGAGTCCGTGTACGGCCCGAAGTACCGGGTGTCGGGGCGCTTGCGTTCCCGCGTGTACTTGATGGCCGGGAACAGGTCACCCATGGTGACCGCGATGTACGGGTAGCTCTTGTCGTCCCGGTAGTCAACGTTGTAGGGCGGTCGCAACTGCTTGATGAGGTTGGCCTCCAAGATGAGCGACTCCACCTCGGTGTCGGTGACCATGTAGTCGAACGTCGTCACCTGTCCCATCATGAGCGGTATCTTCTCGCGTTCGTCATGACCTGAGACATACTGCCGCATGCGTTTGCGCAAGGACTTGGCCTTGCCCACGTAGAGGACCTCTGCGTCTGCCTTCCACAGGTAGACGCCAGGGCCGTCGGGCACACGGGCCAGCTGTTGTTTCAGGTCATCGGCAACCACTGGACCTCCTAGGCTAATCGGAAGTTCTCCGGCTCGACGCTCGCGCCACGACCCTCCAAGACAGGCTTGAGGAAACGGCCAGTGTGCGAATCGCGATTGGTGACGATCTGCTCGGGCGTGCCCGACGCGACCACCAGACCACCACGGTCACCGCCCTCCGGACCGAGGTCGATGATGTAGTCTGCGCTCTTTATGACATCGAGGTTGTGCTCGATGACCAGCACCGTGTTCCCCACCCCGACGAGCCGCTGCAGCACATCCAGGAGCTGACGGACGTCGTCGAAATGCAGTCCCGTCGTCGGCTCATCGAGTATGTAGAACGTCCGGCCTGTGGAGCGTCTCTGCAGCTCGCTCGCGAGCTTGACCCGCTGCGCCTCACCGCCCGAAAGCGTGGTGGCCGGCTGACCGAGCTTGACGTAGCCAAGACCGACGTCGAATAGCGTCTGCAGCTTGCGCTTGATGGGTGGGATATTGGTGAAGAAGTGGAGCGCCTCTTCCACTGACATCCCCAAGACATCAGAGACGGTCTTCCCCTTGTATGTCACTTGCAGCGTCTCGCGATTGTAGCGCTTGCCCCCGCAGACCTCGCATGGCACATAAACATCGGGCAGGAAGTGCATCTCGATCTTGATCTGCCCGTCGCCCTTGCACGCCTCACAGCGGCCGCCCCGGACGTTGAAGCTGAAACGACCCGGCGCATAACCGCGCGCTTTGGCCTCCGGCGTGGATGAGAACAGCGAACGCACGTCATCCCATAGACCCGTGTATGTGGCGGGATTGGAGCGAGGCGTCCTGCCGATGGGGCTCTGGTCGATGGATATGACCTTGTCGATATGGTCCAACCCGTCCATGCGGTCGTACTTTCCGGTACGCTGACGCGCGTGGTGAACGGCGTTGGTGAGCGCCGGAGCGAGCGTGTCGGTGACCAGGGACGACTTCCCTGAACCGCTCACTCCGGTGACGAGAACAAGATTGCCGAGAGGTATGTGTACGTCTATCGACTTCAAGTTGTGGGCGCGTGCGCCTATGACGCTCAGATGCCCCTTCTCGGCGACACGTCTGGTAGCCGGAACAGCAATGGACCGCGAGCCCACCATGTAGGCGCCGGTAAGCGAGTCGGGACACTCCATGACCTGCTCGGGCGTACCCTGGCATACAACCTCGCCGCCATGCTCGCCGGCACCGGGACCCATGTCGATGACATGGTTCGCCGCGCGGATGGTCTCCTCGTCATGCTCGACCACGATGACGGTGTTGCCCAGATCACGCAGCCGCTCCATTGTTGCGATGAGACGCGCGTTGTCGCGCTGATGAAGCCCGATGGACGGCTCGTCCAGTATGTAGAGCACCCCCATGAGCCCGCTGCCTATCTGCGTGGCGAGCCGGATACGCTGTGCCTCGCCACCGGACAGGGTCGCCGTTCCCCGCTCGAGGGTCAGATAGTCAAGGCCCACGTCCACCAGGAAGCGAAGCCGCTCGACGATCTCTTTGATGACGCGACGTCCGATCTGCTCCTCGCGATCGGTGAGTACGACGCCTTCGAAGAACGCGAGGGAGTCCTTAGCGGAAAGCGAGGTCACTTCCGAGATGTTCTTTCCGCCGAACGTCACAGCCAGGATCTCGGGTTTGAGGCGCGCGCCCCCACAGCTCTTGCACGGGATGACCGCCATGTAGTCCTCAAGCTTCTCGCGCACGTTCTCGGACTCAGAGTCCTCGTAGCGTCGCATCACTGAAGCAAGGGCACCCTCGTACTTGGTGAACCAATGGGTCTCTCGGCCATCGCGCGTGATGTAATCCAGACGGATCTTCTCGGCACCGAAGCCGTTGAGCAGGCCGTCACGTACCTTCCTGGGCAGCTCGTACCAGGGTGTGTCGACGTTGGCGCCCAGATGCCGGGCCGCCGCCTCAACCAGCTGCGGGTAGTAGTTCATGTTGCCCGAGAAGGGCTTGATGGCTCCCTCGGCGAGCGTGAGCGTGTCGTCAGGGACGACGAGGTCCGGATCGGCCTCCAGACGACTTCCCAGGCCGAGGCAGTCGGGGCAGGCACCATAGGGGCTGTTGAACGAGAAGTCACGCGGCGAGAGCTCGTCCATGGAAAACCCGTGCTCGGGACAGGCCAGCGCCTGAGAATAGACGTGCTCCTCGCCATCAACGACGGCGATCACCACCGTGCCCACAGAGAGCTTGAGCGCCATCTCCACGCTCTCGGCAAGCCGGCCCTGAAGTCCCTCTTTGATGACGAGCCGATCGACAACGACATCGATATCGTGCTTGTACTTTTTGTTGAGAACGATATCCTCGTCCAGCGTCCGCGCCTCGCGGTCGATGCGTACACGAGTGAAGCCCTCGGCCTTCAGGTCCGAGAGCAGCTTGCCGTGTTCCCCTTTCCGGCCCTTCACGACTGGGGCGAGCACCTGGAACTTGGTACCCGGGGGCAGGAGCAGGATGGCGTCCACGATCTGTTCGGGCGTCTGCTTCTCGATTCGTCGTCCGCACACCGGACAGTGCGGCACACCGACGCGAGCATAGAGCAGCCGAAGATAGTCGTAGATCTCAGTGACCGTGCCCACTGTGGAGCGTGGGTTTTTCGACGTCGTCTTCTGGTCGATGGAGACCGCGGGTGATAGTCCCTCTATGTGGTCTACGTCGGGCTTGTCCATCTGTCCCAGGAACTGCCTCGCGTATGCCGAGAGAGACTCCACGTAGCGGCGCTGACCTTCGGCATAGATGGTGTCGAAAGCCAGAGACGACTTCCCGGAGCCTGAGAGCCCTGTTATCACGACGAGTTCGTCGCGCGGAATATCAAGATCGAAGCCCTTGAGATTGTGCTCTCGGGCGCCTCGGATTGAGATGCGGTCCAGCGACACGGATGAGTCCTTTCGTGAGGGTTCACTCTCTCGCGAACCTCTATTGTATCGCGGAACATGCGAGCGAGGTGCCAACGGTGACCGTGCGCCGCTCGCCACGCGGTCGAAGTCCGCGCGCAACCTGCTTGAAAAAACATTCGCACGCCTGACATTGACTTGAAACCCACCGGAAACAGCACATGGATACGTTGAATCGAAGGTCACAGGGGTGTATCTGCCCGACCGCATTCTGTCCAGGTCACGAATAGAGGGGGGTCCGTGGATACAAAAGTGGTCATCGACACCGTATGGGTATTGCTCGCAGCGATGCTCGTGTTCTTCATGAACCTAGGGTTCGCGCTTGTGGAGTCCGGATTCGCTCGTGCAAAGAACACCGTGAACATCATCTCGAAGAACTTCGTGGTATTCGCAGTCGCGACGATCGCGTTCCTCGTCATCGGATGGGGACTGATGTACGGAGACGGGAACGGTTTCATAGGCCTGAAGGGACTCTTCTTCGTGGGCGGAGCTGACAACAGTCCCATGGTGGGAGACGCATACGAAGGCGTCTATTCCGCACTCGGCTGGACAGGCGTTCCCCTGCTGGCGAAGTTCTTCTTCCAGCTGGTGTTCGCCGGTACGGCGGCGACCATCGTCTCCGGCGCCGTCGCGGAGCGCATCAAATACGTCTCTTTCATCGTCTTCTCGTTCGTGCTGGTCGGGTTCATCTACCCCGTCATCGGACACTGGGTATGGGGCGGCGGTTGGCTGGCGGAGCTGGGCTTCTTCGACTTCGCCGGATCGACCGTGGTCCATTCGGTAGGCGCATGGGCCGCACTCGCCGGTGTGTTGGTCTTGGGGCCGCGCCTGGGCAAGTACGGTAAAGACGGCAGCGTCCGCGCGATTCCCGGCCACAACATGACCTCGGCGATGACAGGTTGCCTGATCTTGTGGTTCGGCTGGTTTGGCTTCAACCCCGGCAGCACGATGGCAGCCGATCCTGAAGCCATCTCTCGCATCATGGTGACCACGAACGTATCCGCCGCTGCAGGCGCACTGGCCGCGACCGCGCTTGCCTGGAGGCTGCTGGGCAAGCCCGATGTGGGCATGACGATCAACGGCGCGCTCGCCGGGCTCGTCGGCATCACCGCGAGCTGCGCCTTCGTCAGTGTTGGCAGCTCGCTCGTCATAGGTGCGCTCTCCGGCCTGCTGATCGTGGTGGGCGTGCTCTTCCTGGATAAGGTCAAGTGGGACGACCCGGTCGGCGCCATCGCAGTGCACGGCATGGGTGGCATCTTCGGCACGCTGGCAGTGGGGCTCTTCGCTCAGGACAAGTTCATGCCCGGCACGACGGGTGACGGACTGTTCTTCGGCGGTGGCTTCTCGCCGGTCCTGACCCAGCTCACCGGCATCGCAGCAGTGGGCGCTGCGGTGTTCGCGGCATCGATGCTCACATGGCTTGCCATCAAGGCGATCATGGGTGTTCGAGTGACCGAGGAAGAGGAGCTTGAGGGTCTGGACATCGGCGAGCACGGCAACCGTGCCTACCCCGACTTCGTTCAGACAGAGACCGTTGCATAGCCGTATCGTGGGATATCTACCCGACATGTCGACACCGGATGCTGAGGGACAAGGAGAAGCATCGTGAAGAAGATAGAGGCCATCATCAAGCCGCACAGGTTGGACGATGTGAAGGAATCACTAAGCGCGCTAGGAGTGACCGGGATGACCGCCTACGAGGTGAAGGGTTTCGGCCGCCAGAAGGGTCACACCGAGGTCTACCGCGGTGCCGAGTACACCGTGAACTTCGTGCCGAAGCTCAAGATCGAGCTCGTCGTGGACGACGATATCGCTCCCAAGGTGGAGGAAGCGATCGTAGAAGCTGCACGTACCGAGAAGATCGGCGACGGCAAGGTATTCATCTACGACTGCGAGAGTGCGGTACGCATCCGCACCGGCGAGCGCGGACCGGACGCTCTGTAGCACATGTCAGCGCGAAGCGAGGAAGCAATCTCGCGTCTCATGGAAGAACGGGAGCGAGTGGTCGGCAGTAGTGAGCCTGGCACTGTCGCTGCACGTGAACTTTCTGATGTGACCGACAAGGCCGTCTCCGCGCTTGCGGAGGCGGCCTTCGCCAAATGCGAGGAGAAATGGGCGGTCATCGCGCTTGGAGCATACGGTGCGAACCGGCTTCTGCCCTACTCGGACATCGATCTGCTCGTACTTGCCGAGACCCCCTCGCAGAGGCTGAAGCCCTATGTGGAAGGGCTGCTCTACCCGCTGTGGGACACCGGCGTCGAAGTGGGACATCAAGTGCGCTCGAGGGCCGAGCACCTCAAACAGAGCGCGGCAGACATCGAGATCCTGACGTCTTCTATCACGGGACGGATCTTGGCCGGCGACCGGGAGTACGCCACAGATGCACTCGACGAGGTAGCGCGGCGTGCACACCGTCGTCGGCGCCACGTGCTCGCCTCGCTCACCGCACGGCAACGATCCGGCTCGCCCTACCTGCTCGAGCCCGACTTGAAGGCGGGGATCGGCGGGCAGCGTGACATCGACGAGCTGGTGTGGCGCGCGGCTGTCCTGGGGGCGGCCCCGGCGAGCGGCTGTACCGGCCTCGCCCAGCTGGGCGTCCTCACACTTCAACAGGCGGCGCTGTTACAAGGCGCGCAGGACCACCTTACGAAAACGCGCTGGCGTGTGCAGATCAACCTGAGGCGGAACTCTTCACGGGTGACGCTCGACCTCGCCGATGAGGTAGGACTGGACGGACTGCACGAGACATTGGCCAACGTGGCCATCGTCCTGGATGGAGTCCGCGGCATCCTGCCCACTGTCGACCCTGAGCCCTGGGACGGACCGCGTCTGTTCTCCGCGCTTTCTGAAGGAACGCGCGCCCTCCCCACCCTCGAATCCGCAGCCTTCCAGGGGAGACTGGACGCGCTCATCCCCGGGATGTCGGCGCTCATGGTCCTGCGCCGACCTGGCCTGGGCCACCGATACACCGTTGGCGCGCACATGCTACGAGCTGCCGCGCTTGTGGCCGGGATCGGCGCCGACGACCCGATCGCAGCCGAAGCGCTACGCGCACTGGGCGACATGCGGCCACTCCTGGTGGCGGCACTCACCCATGACGCAGGGAAAGAGACGGCCGGGCCGAGACATGCCGAGAGAGGTGTGCCCGCCGCGCGGGCGCTCGCAGATGCGGTCGGCATCGACCCCCGGGCGACTACGATGGCCGAGCGACTCGTGCGAGAGCACCTGTTGCTTGCCGAGACGGCCGCGACCTCGGACACAGATGATGATGACGTGGTCCTCTCAGTGGCCGCACGGGTTGGAGACGCCACGACGTTGGGCGCTCTCTACATCCTCACCGCCGTCGATAGCCTTGCCACAGGCCCCGGCGCCTGGACACGCTGGCATGCGGCGCTCGTGGGCGACTTGCTGAGCACTGTGGACAGCGCGCTCACCGACCCCGAAGCTTCCAAAATGGCCGAGCGCGCGAACCTCGTCCGCAAAGAGGTGCTGGAAGCACTGCCCACAAGGTCGCCTCTTGCCCCGATCATCCACGCGATGCCTTCTCGCTACCTCAGCGGACGCACCGCGAGCGTCGTCACATCACAAGCGGGCCTCCTCGCCGATGTAGGAGCCAAAGGGACCGACCGCGCACTTGCTATCGGCGTTGCCAGCGGGAGCGTGGCGGGCACATACCGCGTGACCGTGGCGACCCCTGACAGACCCGGGCTGTTCGCCACCGTCGCCGGCTGTCTGACTCTGGCGGGACTCGACATCATGGATGCTGAGCTGTACACCATCGGCCTCACCGCACTGGATAGCTTCGTGGTGGGATCAGCCACGGACGCGTCGATCGAACACCACACCTGGAACCGCTTCGAGCGTGAGCTCCGGGCGGCGCTCAGCGGCAATCTTGCACTGGAGACGCGACTTGCAGAACGCAGGCTCCACTACGACCGTCGCATGTGCAGTAGACCGGTCAGAGTGGAGTCAGACACGCGTTCCGCCCGAGTGACCACACTTCACGTCACCGCTCCGGACCGCGTGGGCCTGCTCTACGACATAGCTACCGAGGTCTCTGATGCGGAGATAGACATCGTGAGAGTCCGCGCGCTTGTCAAAGACGGTGTCGCCCAGGACGTCTTTCTCCTGACAGACGTCGACGGCCAGGCGCCACGCGACCCCGGCGTTCTGGGCCACTTGGCGATGCGTATCAGGGAGCGGTGCTCAAAGGCCTAGGGAGGCACCATACTCTTGACGCCCTGATGTGCTCAGCTCCCTGCTATGAGGTCTTTGACGACCTTTGGATCCGCCAATGTGGACAGATCGCCGAATGCCTCCATGTCCCGCTCGCCCGCCGCAAGTTTACGGAGGATGCGTCGCATGATCTTGCCTGAGCGGGTCTTGGGCAGGTCGTGTGCGAACTGGATGTGGTCCGGCTTGGCGATGGGGCCGATGACCTTGCGGACATGCCCCGACAGGATCGTGGCCAGATCCTCGCTCTCGAACTGCCCGTCCTTCAGCACGACATAGGCCCGAATGCCCTCGCCCTTCACAGGATGCGGGAATCCCACGACCGCCGCCTCGCTCACAGCCTCATGACTGACGAGCGCGCTCTCCACCTCGGCAGTACCCAGGCGGTGTCCACTGACATTGATCACGTCGTCGACACGTCCGAGGAGCCAGTAGTCCCCGTCAGCATCGACCCGCGCACCGTCTCCGGTGAAGTATCTTCCGGGGAAGCGCTCGAAGTAGACCTCGCGCATGCGCTTGTGCTCCGGATCGCCCCAGGTACCGCGCAGCATACCCGGCCACGGCTTCTTGATCGTCAGGTAGCCGCCTTCACCTGGATCAGCCCGGCTTCCGTCCTCCCGGACGACCTCGGGCTCGATGCCGAAGAAGGGCCATGACGCCGACCCGGGCTTGAGCGGAGTCGCACCGGGGAACGGCGTGATGAGGAATCCGCCCGTTTCGGTCTGCCAGTAGGTGTCGACGATGGGTATCTCTCCCCGGCCGATAGTCTCGTGATACCACGTCCAGACCTCAGGATTGATGGGTTCACCCACCGTGCCCAACAGCCGGAGGCTGGACAGGTCGTATCGGCCCGGCCAACCCGAACCGTGCCGCATGAGCGCCCGGATCGCCGTAGGAGCGGTATAGAAGATGTTGACGCGGTACTTCTCGACAACAGACCAGAAGCGTCCCGGGTCAGGATAGGTGGGCACCCCTTCGAACATAAGGGAGGTCGCACCGACCGCGAGCGGCCCGTACAGGATGTAGCTGTGCCCGGTGATCCAGCCTATGTCTGCGGTACACCAGTAGACATCCTCATCCCGGTAGTCCATCACTGTCTTGAACGTGAGCGCCGAGTAGAGCAGATAGCCCGCCGTAGTATGCAAGACGCCCTTCGGCTTACCCGTAGAACCCGAGGTGTAGAGGATGAACAGCGGGTCTTCAGCATCCATCTCAACGGGCGGACATGGCTTGCGGACTTCCGGAGCCGAGATCTCCTGGTGCCACCACGTATCGCGGCCCGGCTCCATGTCCACATCTCCGGCTCCACGGCGTACGACGATGCACGCCTCGATGCTCGGGCACTCGAAGAGCGCCTCATCGGCCGCAGCCTTCAGCGCAACCTTGCGGCCGCCACGTATGCCCTCATCGGCGGTGATCAACAATCGCGCGCCGCAGTCCTGAATGCGACCTCGCAGCGCACTGGCCGAGAAGCCCCCGAAGATGACGGAATGAATAGCGCCGATGCGGGCGCAGGCAAGCATCGCGATAGGCAGCTCAGGGATCATAGGCAGGTACAGGGCGACCCGGTCGCCCTTCTCGATGCCCTTCTTCTTCAAGACGTTGGCGAACTTGCTGACCTCGTAGTGGAGCTGCTGGTACGTGTAGGTGCGGCTCTGACCGTCGTCCGCCTCCCAGATCAGCGCGGCCTTGTTGCGGCGCCACGTGTCGAGGTGCCTATCAAGACAGTTGGCGGAGACGTTGAGAGTGCCGCCCTTGAACCAGGTGTGGTCGAGCGCATCGAAGTCTCCGGCACCTACCTCCGTGAAAGGCTTCATCCATTCGAGTTCGGAGCGGGCCGCCTCATCCCAGAATGCGTCAGGATCCTCCAGGGAACGCGCATATGCGGTCTCGTACGCCTCCTTCGAGGCGATCACCGCATCCGCGGAGAACTCCGCAGATGGCTGCACGACACCCCCGTCAGCGGATAGATGCTCGATCGTCGGGTCAGTGGTCTGCCTCTCCGTCATCAGTGCACCTCCGTGTTTGGGCCCTAACGAAGTAATACCCCAACACCATAGTTGACGACAGTGCCTCACATGGGAAGATAGATACCTATCGCTGCCTCATCGGCCGACCTTCGGGCGGAGTTGAATTGCTCTCGCATAAATACGATCATCTGAGAAACCGCATCCAGAACCTCGGCAGCACTCTCGTCGCGTACTCGGGAGGCGTGGATTCAACGCTGCTTGCCTTCACGGCGCACGCCGTTTTAGGTGAGCGATGCGTGGCGGTCCTGGTGCTATCGGACGTACACGACGTCGGCGAAGCGGAAAGCGCGCGGGCTACCGCGCGTGAGCTGGGCCTACGCCTGCATGAGGTGGAGACCTACGAGCTCGCCGACCCGCGCTTTTGCACGAACCCTCCTGACCGTTGCTACTACTGCAAGACCGAGATGTTCGGCCTACTCAAGACGGTCGCACGGGCACGCGGCATCAAGTGGGTCATCGACGGAAGCAACGCTGATGACGAATCCGATCACCGGCCTGGAAGGCGCGCGGCAAGAGAGTTCGGGATAGTGAGCCCGCTACTTGAAGCGGGACTTCACAAAGACGAGATCCGTCTGCTCTCGGCTGAACTGGGTCTTCCTACATGGGACAAACCGTCGATGGCGTGCCTGGCGACCAGATTCCCTTACGGCACCCAGATCACTGAGGCAGGGATCGCGCGTGTACGGGTCGCCGAACAGGGCCTGCGGGCGCTGGGGATCCGGCAGTTCCGCGTGCGTGCCCATGGCGATGTCGCCCGTGTAGAGGTCGAGCCCGAGGAAATGGAGCACGCATGGGAGCTGCGTGAGGCCGTCTCTTCGGCCGTGAAGAACGCGGGCTTCATGTTCGTCGCGCAAGACCTTGAAGGCTATCGCAGTGGCAGCATGAACGATGTGCTGACATCTGAGGAACTGGTAGCCAGCGAGTCAGACGACTTCCTCAAACGCACACCCTAGCGCCTGCCCGCCATCTCAACCGGACAACGGCTAAGCCGAGAGGATCAGCCGCGGTCAGCCACGCGGCTCACTCCCTCTCCGAAGCAGCCGCAGGCTGTTGAGGACGACCAGAAGTGAGACACCTGTGTCAGCGAAAACCGCCATCCAAAGCGTTGCATAGCCGAACACAGCCAGCACGAGCACCAGCAACTTCACCGCGATGCTGAAAAAGACGTTCTGTCTGATGATGGCCACGGTACGCCCGCCCAGCGAGAGGAACGCAGGGAGAGCTTCAAGGTCGTCGCCCAGCAAGGCGACATCCGCGGTCTCAAGCGCGGTATCGCTTCCGGCAGCACCCATCGACACGCCGATGTCGGCCAGCGCAAGGGCCGCAGCGTCGTTGATCCCGTCACCGACCATGGCAACGCTACCGTGCTTGGCCGAGAGCGCCCGCACCGACTCGAGCTTGTCTTCCGGCAGCTGTCGAGCGCGGTAGTCACTGAGGCCAAGATCACGGGCGACTGCGGCCGCCGTGCGCTCATTGTCGCCTGTAAGCATCACGAGTTCTGTGATGCCCATCGACTTGAGCGAGGCGATCGTCCTGCGGGCCTCAGGGCGGATCGCATCAGCCAACCCGATCAACCCGATCACGCGTTCTGCGTTCGCCAGGACGAGCACGGTCCGTCCGGCGTCTTCCAGCCGCTCGATCTCGTAGACCGCCTCATCAGCCAACCGACCGATCTCGCTCTCCACGAAAGCCGCGCTGCCTATGTGATAGCGCACGCCGTCACTCTCGGCGCGGATCCCTTTGCCTGCGACCTCGGAGAAGCGCTCCAGGTGGCGTGGTCGCACAGAGCCCGCAGCGCGCGTCACAGCCTGTGCGAGCGGATGGGTCGATCCGGCCTCAAGAGTCGCAGCGATCTCAAGGACATCCTCGGCACCGCCGTTTCCGAGCGACACCACGTCTGCGACTTCCGGACGACCGACCGTGAGCGTCCCGGTCTTATCGAAAGCGATCGCGCGCACCTTGGGCGCCGCCTCGAGGAACGCTCCGCCCTTCACCAGCACTCCGTCACGCGTGGCGCGTGTGATCGCCGAGACCACCGCCACCGGTGTTGAGATCACCAGCGCGCACGGACAGCCCACGACAAGAAGCACGAGTCCGCGGTAGAACCAGTCGGAAAGGCCACCCCAGTCCTGGCCGAAGTACGCTCCCACAAGCGGCGGAAGCACAGAAACGCCCGCGGCCAGCAAGATGACTGCGGGAGTATAGGATCGCGTGAACCGATCGACGAGACGCTGAAGCGGAGCGCGTTGGCCCTGCGCCTCTTCCACCAGTCTGATGAGCCGGGAAAGCGTGGAGTCATCGGCCACGGAAGTGACCTCGATCTCAAGCAGGCCGTGAGCGTTGAGGGTACCCGTGAACACCTGGTCGCCCTCGACCTTGTCGGCAGGTACCGACTCCCCCGTTATCGGCGACTCGTCTACCGCCGAGACACCCGATATGACTATCCCGTCCAGCGGGATACGCTCGCCGGGACGGATGATGACGGTATCGCCGATACGCACGTCTGACGGAGCCACTGTCACGGTTGCCTCTCCGCGGCGTACCAGGGCGACCGGTGGCGCCAGCGCCATCAGCTCCCGGATCGACCGGCGGGTGCGCACCAGGGCACGTGCCTCAAGCCAGTTGCCGACGCCGAAGAGCACCAGGACGGTAGCGCCCTCACTCCACTCGCCGATGATCATCGCGCCGATAACGGCCATGGTCATGAGCACGTTCATGTCCAACGAGCGCGACCTCAACGCGATGGCCGCACGCCGCGCCGGGATTATCCCGCCCGCAGCTATCGCCACCGCCCAGGCTATGATGGCTCCATCGGCCAGGTCCCGCACTTGCAGTGCCCATCCGACGAGAAGCATCAGCAACGCGACGAGCAGCGTGACCGACTGTCGATGCAACTGCCACCAGCTGGCTGGTTTGCCCTTCTCGGCTCGGGTGTGCAATCGCTCGATCGCGAGGCCCGAGGACCGCACCACTGACTCCACTCGATCGAGGGGGTCTTTGGAGGTGTCGTACTCCACGAGCATCAGCCCGGTTGCGAAGCTTATATCACAGGAAAGGACGCCGTCGATTCGTTCTGCGGACTTGGCCACGGTCCGCGCACAGTCCGGTCAATCAAGGCCCTCAAGCCGGTATGCGGCATGCCCCACAGCACCCACGACATTCATCCCGAGACGCACGATCTCCTTCTCAAGCGCCGATGCATCGATACGTCCGGGGTTGAATGAGACGGTCAAAACGCCGGATTCCTTGTCGCAGCTTGAGCGGAGGACTCCCTCGATACCACGGGCGGCGCCACACAGCTTCTCGGCGCAGTCGAGGCAGTAGAACTCTGCGGGCAACAGGGCGGGAAGGTCGAAATCGCGTGACTCTGCGTTTGCCATACCGCTCAGTTCTCCTGTGACTCGAGTGTGTGTGCGAGTCCAAGCATGAGCACCTCTCGGACGTGGTCGTCGATAAGCCGATAGACGGCGCGTTTCCCGTCTCTGCGATACGACACGATGCGAAGATCCCGTAAGATCCGCAGCTGATGGCTCACACCTGACTGGGATATGCCCACTACGGCCGCCAGATCGCACACGCACAACTCCACGTGCAGAAGCGCGAGAGCTATGTGCACACGCGTGACATCGCCCAGGGCGTCAAAGACGGCGGCGATGTTCGCGATGTCCGTATCTCCGGGCAGATGTGACAGAGCGCGAGAGACCTCCCCGGGGTGAACGATGGTCACCTCACACTCGGGTCCGCACTGGCAGGTTTCATCTGAACGAATGCTCATACGTTCACTATAAACGCCGACGACCCGTTGTCTAGGAGTTCCAGGCAAGATCGTCCGGATCGCGACCGAGGCGCTCTCCTCTGTCCAGCGAGTCGATGGCAGCAGTCTCTGCCTGAGACAGAAGGAAATCCAGCGCACCGGCATTTGCGCGGATCCTCTCGGCATGCACGGACTTGGGAATCACCACGACATCGCTTTGCAGAAGCCATCGGAGCGAGACTTGCGCGGGCGAGACCCCGTGCTGATCGGCGATTCCGACGAGTTCCGGCACCTCCCCCACCCGGCCCCGCATCAGCGGTGCCCAAGCCTCGACCGCGATGCCGTTCGACTTGCAGAAACGCCGAAGTGACGGCTGCTGCAGCCACGGGTGGAGCTCATACTGATCCAGCATCGGCGCCACCTCGGCCACCTCCAGCAACGCCTCGAGGTGGTGCTGCATGAAATTGCAGACTCCGATCGCGCGCACCTTCCCTTGCCCCAGAGCATCCTCCATCGCCCGCCAGGTGGGCTGGAGCAGCCGCTTGATGGGCCAATGCACAAGGTAGAGGTCGAGGTAGGTGGTATCCAGACGCTCAAGGCTTGCGTCCAGAGCGGCCAGCGTCTGATCGTAGCCTTGCTCGTTGTTCCAGACCTTCGATGTCAAGAAGACATCCTCGCGACAGACGCCGCTGGCGCCGAGAGCAGCACCGATGCTCCGCTCGTTCCCGTAGAGCGAAGCCGTGTCGATACTACGGTACCCGGCGTCCAGAGCGAAGGTGACCGCGTCATACACCTGCCTGCCCTCGTTGGACTTGTAGGTGCCCAGGCCGAAACGGGGCATCTGCACCCCGTTGGCGAGTGCGATCGTCGATTCCAGCGAGAATCCCATCTCCATCACCTTCTAGGCGACATCTCTGCGCATGAACACGAAGACGCACGCCACGAGCGAGAACAACGCGACAATGCCGTAAAGCCACCAGACCTCGGCCGGCGCCGACGCATCATTGATGATCTTCCCCGGTTGCCAACTGCTGATCAGGTTGACGGGACCGAAGAAGTCAGCGAACTCAGAGAAGTTGGCGACAAGATCGCTCACCCACATCAGCACCAGTATCCCGGCCGCCAGGCTCGACGCCTTGCCGCCGCTACGGAACAGAGAGCTCGCGAGCATACCGATACCGCCGACCGCAAGCATGAACAGCGTCCCCAGAGCCATCAGCAGCCAGAACTTCTCGGCACCGAGTTCGATGTCATAGGTGGGGCCGAAGAGCTGGATCGGAACGAACGTGGTCGCGGCGAGCGCAAGCACGTACACCACAAGTCCTGCCACCCGGGTGAGCGCGAGCTTGACCCGCGAGACCGGCTGCGAGAGCAACAGCTCCATGGTACCGTCGGCGATCTCGCCGGCGAAAGCACGGGAAGCATAGATCAGGACCGCCGAGGTGACGATGAGCATCCACATCAGTCCCAGATACTCGGTCTGGAAGTACCCGCCCAGCGATGCGAAGGACACATCACCGCCGAACAACTGCAGCATCTCCGGGGGCAGGCTCTCCACGAGATCGGCGTACTGGCCGCCTCCTATCTGCGGGTAGAACCACACCATCATCCAGGAGTATGCGATGAGACTGACGCCGAACCATGACATGGAGCTTCTGCGCTGATGGAGCGTGGCTCGCAAGATCGTCCAACTCATCTGCCCACGCTCCCTTCAGCCGACGCAACATCTGCCGCTGCACCATCTTCCCTGTAGAACTCCATGAATACCTCTTCAAGACTGGCGTGCTCGATACTGAGGTCTACGATCGGCTTGCCCGCCAGCCGCTTGATCAGTGCGTCGAGGTCACCGCCCCGTACCCGCGCGTTCACAGTCGCCGGAGAAAGCACCGACACGCGCGTGACCCCCTGGATACCATCGAAGAACGAGACGTCCACGGGTCCTGCGAAGGTGACGTTCAACTCACGAAGGCGTTTGCCAAGCAGGCTCTTCATGCTCTCCTCGGCCACAAGAGTGCCATTGCGGATGATGCCGACCCGTTCGCACACCCGCTCCACCTCCGAGAGGATATGGCTCGAGAGGAACACCGTGGCTCCGCCGGACACACGCTCCTGGATGATGTCGAACACGGTCTCCTGGTTGAGTGGATCAAGCCCAGAAGTCGGCTCGTCCAAAATGAGCAGATCCGGATCGTGCATCAGGCCCAGGATGAGGGCGAGCTTCTGCTTGTTGCCCTTCGAGAGCTCCTTCACGCGCCGGCCGGGGTCGAACTCAAGCCTCTCGATGAGCTCATCGGTAAGCGCCCCGCGTCCGCCGCGCAGCCCGGAGACGTAGTCGATATGCCAACGTCCCGTCTCCTTCTCGTACGCCTGTACCTCGCCCGCAACGTACCCGATCTTGCGACGGAGCGAGGCCCCGTCCAGCTGCACCTCTTCTCCGAACAAACGCACCTGTCCGGCGGTGGGTTTGAGCATGCCCAGCAGGCAACGGATGGTCGTGGTCTTGCCCGCGCCGTTGGGTCCAAGAAACCCGAAGACCATGCCTTCCGGCACCGTCAATGTCAGGTCCTCCACTCCCCTGGACTTGCCGTAGAACTTGGTGAGCGCCGCGCATTCGATGACTGCCGCCACAGGGTCTGACTCCTCTCACACTCGGTATGTCCTCTCAAGTGTACACTCGGCCGCCATGAGGAGCCTGGTGAACGAACGCCCATCACGGGAAGTAACTGAGCAGCGTATAGTCGCAGACAAGGGGGAGCCATGAACTGGTGGCGCGCGCTGAGTACCGGTGGGAGACTGCTGGTCGTAGTGGCAGGCATTGCGATCCTGGCTGGCGCCGCGGTCGTCTTCATGCTGATCACCGACACCGGTGGAACCATTGAGTTCCCGGGGCAGTTGAGCGAGACGACCCCCTCTGCCGAGACGGTCACTCCAGCGAGTGATGAGGTAGACGATCCGGGTACGCCCGAAGCCAAGGCGCCCACGCCCACCGAACCGTCTTCTCCTGAGCGTGTGTTCGGCGCGCTTCGCGGCATCCGAGATGAGAGCGGCGGCACATGGCAGACGGTGTGGATAGACGTCGACACCGCCGACTTTCTCACAGGTGACGCGGCCCTCGCCTTCCTCACAAGTCAAGGCGACCAGGACTTCTACGATGCAGACTACTGGTACATCCGTGACGAGGGTGCAGCCATCACCTCCTTCAAGATCCCACCAAGCGGCCAGGGCACCGTGAAGGTCATCATGTACACGTACCCGAACGTCCCTTCGATCGGGTTCTACGGACCGGCGATGGACGAACAGGTGGTCGCCTTCGGCCAGTTCTATGACGCCATCTACATGGACGAGGACAGCTCAGGCCTCCTGGGCAGGTACTACTGGTTCACCGTGGAAGAAGGCATCATAGTGGCGATAGAGGAACAGCCCCGCGACCCCTACTACGAGCCCTAGAAAGAGGAGCTGCCATGCCCGCCGATCTCAGAAGCCCCAAGGTGATCGTGCTTCTCCTGACACTTGTGCTCTTGGCGATCGTCGCAGGTGCGGGCGCAGGATACCTCCTCATGAAGCCCGCTGTAGACGAGGCGGAACAACGCCTGGCAGGGGCCGAGAAGGCACTCGCAAGCCGTGACTCCAGCACTACGACCGAGGAGTCGACCGCTACGAAGCCCGCGATAGGGGCCGAGACCTCAGGGCCGGAAGAGCCCACCGAGGAAACCGCGGCATCGACAGTAGCCGACGGACGCTACCCGGGGATCATCACATCGATCGACGCCGCCACAGGCGGCGGCTGGGAGATAGTCACCGACTGGGTGCAGGTGCTCACGGGCTCGGAAGCAGATGCTGCTGCTGCAGCCCGGGGTGATGAGTCACCGGTCCCCAATGACTACTACATCATCAACGAGAACCCGAAGCTGCGCACCATCCCGGTCAGCAACACATGCGCGGTCCTCATGCACGACACCCCCGCGGCCAACCCCTCCGACGGCTATACGATGGGCAACGTCACGCTGACATTCGATGACTTCCGTGCCAACCGCTGGAATGCGATCGGCTACTACGAGAGCGCGATCTACTGGATGGACGTCTCGGATGGCGTGATCACCAATCTCGAGCACTTCTGGGTGCCGTAGAGGCGTGGCCTCTAGCGGAGCCGCTTCTTCACGCCGTGTGACGAGCCTTTGCGGGCGCCTTGCTTGAGGCGTGAGAGCACCTCATCGGCGGTCGTTGACTCGACCTCGGCCTTCAGCTTCACGACCTGGTCACGCATACGCGCCGCGGACTCGAAGTCCAGCGACTCCGCGGCGGCGTGCATCTCCTCTTCCATCGTGGAGATGATGCGAGCAAGCTCGCTGCGCGGCATCCTGGACAGCTCCTTTGCCACCTGCTCGCTCGGCTCAAGACCGGCTTCACTCTCCCGCACGTACTGGGCGATGTCATGGATGGCCTTGCGTATCGTCTGCGGCTCGATACCGTGTTTCTCGTTGTAGGCCACCTGGATCGCTCGGCGGCGGTCGGTTTCATCGATAGCCATGCGCATAGAGTCTGTGACCTTGTCGGCGTAGAGGATGACTTGCCCGGAGACGTTACGGGCGGCGCGGCCGATGGTCTGGATGAGACTGCGGAAGTCTCTCAAGAAACCTTCTTTGTCGGCATCGAGTATGGCTACCAGCGACACCTCAGGCAGATCGAGCCCCTCCCGGAGCAGGTTGATACCCACCACGACATCGATCACGCCGGCACGCAGATCGCGCAGCACCTCCACACGTTCAAGTGTGGCTACGTCGCTGTGCAGATAGCGCACCTTGATGCCGTGTTCGAAGAAGTAGTCAGTGAGATCCTCGGCCATCTTCTTGGTGAGCGTGGTGACCAAGACCCGCTCATCGCGCTCAACCCGATCGCGGATCTCGGCTATGAGGTCATCCACCTGCCCCTTGGTGGGCCGTGTCACGATCTGCGGGTCCACGAGTCCCGTTGGACGGATGATCTGCTCCACGATCTGATCGCTGACGCCGCGTTCCCACTCGCCGGGCGTTGCCGAGACGAACACCGTCTGGGGAACCTTCGCCCGGAACTCCTCGAAATTGAGAGGCCGGTTGTCCAGCGCGCTCGGCAAACGGAAGCCGTGCTCCACCAGAGTGACCTTCCTGGAGCGGTCCCCCGCATGCATCCCCCGGATCTGCGGCACGGTGACGTGACACTCGTCGATGATGCACAAGAAGTCCTCAGGGAAGTAGTCGATAAGCGTGTTGGGCGGCTCGCCCGGCGACCGACCGTCCAGATGACGGGAGTAGTTCTCGATGCCCGAGCAAAAGCCCATGGTCTCAAGCATCTCCAGGTCATAGCTGGTGCGCATCTCAAGCCTTTGGGCCTCCAGCAACTTGCCGTCGGCTTTGAGCTGCGCCAACCGCTCCTGGACCTCGGCCCGTATGCTGCCTAGCGCGACCTCGAGCTTGTCCGGCGCGGTCACGTAGTGCGTGGCCGGCCAGATGGGAAGCCATTTGAACGTCACATCGATCTCGCCGGTGACCTGGTCGAACTCCGCTATGGACTCGATCTCATCGCCGAAGAACGCCACGCGCACCGGATGGTCAGCATAGGGCGGGAACACATCGAGGACATCGCCACGAACGCGGAACGTCCCGCGTGTGAGGTCGTAGTCGTTGCGGTCGTACTGTATCTCGATGAGGTCGCGGATGAGCTTATCCCGATCGTATGTCTCCCCCACCGTGAGGAACGCGGCAAGTCCCGCGTAGTCCTCGGGCGAACCGATACCGTAGATGCAGCTCACGCTGGCGACCACCACCACATCACGACGCGATAGCAGCGCTGCGGTGGCAGCGTGGCGGAGCTTCTCGACCTCGGCGTTTATCGACGAGTCCTTCTCGATGAAGGTGTCGGTCGTGGGCACGTACGCCTCGGGCTGGTAGTAATCGTAGTAGGAGACGAAGTAGACGACAGCGTTGTCAGGCAGGAAGTCTTTGAGCTCAGAGGCCAGCTGCGCGGCAAGCGTCTTGTTGGGAGCCATCACCAGGGTGGGCCGCTGTACGCTCTCGATGAGCTTCGCCATCGTGAATGTCTTGCCCGAGCCGGTGACGCCCAGAAGCGTCTGGTCGCGCAGCCCGGCCGACACACCCGCGGAGAGATCCTCGATAGCCTTCGGCTGATCGCCCGCAGGCTCGAACTCCGAGACGACACGTAGATCTGCCACGACTCACCTGCTCCTAGAACGCATCCGGATAGAGTTCGCGATATCGGTCCACTTCCGAGAGTACCCTTTCGACGTAAGCTTCTGTCTCCGGGAACGGCAGAGTCGTGCCCACACTGGAGTCCCCGCTCTGCTCCAGCCAGCTGTCCACGTTCCCGCCACCCGCGTTGTACGCGGCCAGGGCCGTTCGCGTATGCTCATAACGCGCAAGCAGGTCCGCCAGATGTCGCGTGCCCAGCACGATGTTGATCTCCGGGTCCTTGAGCCGCTCAGTATCTATATCGCCGTCGATACCCACGGCGACAGCGATCTCAGCCGCTGTAGACGGTAGCAGCTGCATCAGGCCCACTGCCCCTGCCGAGGAGACCTCTTCCTCATCGAAGCCCGACTCGGCATTAATGAGTGCGGCCACCAGATAGGGATCCACGTCGAAACGTTCGGCAGACTGCGCGATGGAGTCTTCATAGCGCAGCGGGTAGTAAACCCGCTGCCACCACGCAGGGCCCCTCAGCGCAAGGAGCGCGACGAGAGCCAGAACGACGATGACGAGTACGGGGCCAAGACGGTGCGGGGCGAATGCGTGCTCACGTGGCACGCGGCGCCACCTCCATATCCCAGAAGTCCACAACGTCGCTACGGAATGCGGCCAGGTCTCCATCGTTCTCGATCACGTAGTCGGCGATCTCCCGGCGCTCGGAGTCTCCCGCTTGACATTCGATTCTACGACGCACGTCTTGTTCAGACATACCCTTCGCAACGCATCGCGCGACACGGTCATCTTCACATGCCGAGATGGCGACAACGCCGTCGACCAACTCCAGGAACATGGGGGCCTCGACGAGCAACGGCACATCCAGGACCACGACGCGCGGGGGCTGGGCCTGCACGGCAAGCGCGTCCAGTATCCCGGTGAGCACGGCGTGGACAGCCGGATGCACGATCGCATTGAGCTTGCTCGCATTCTCGCTGGAAGCAAAAGCGGCGGTGGCCAGGGCGGGATGGTCGATGCGGCCATCCTCCCCTACCACTTCAGGGCCGAATGCCTCCACGATATGCGCGAACACCGGCATTCCGGGCTCGAGAAGCTCTTTGGCGATGCGATCGAGGTCGAGCACGATCGCCGAACGGTCAGCAAAGACCTGAGCGGCGACCGACTTCCCCGAACCGATACCCCCGGTTACGGCGAGAACATACATGCCGGACCTCCCTGCAGACGATGCGGGGCCGGATCGTCCTTCTCGGACGTCCGGCCCCGTCTTATCTCAGTACAGCGAGTGGGCGGGGTCGCCTACTCCTCGGTCTCTTCGACAGCCTCTTCGGCTACGGGCTCTTCAGCTTCAGCCTCTTCGGCTACAGGCTCTTCGACTACCGTCTCGACGGCGTCGACGACTACCTCGACCTCATCGGCGTCCTCGTCAGCAGAGTCGTCCGGCACTGCGTCAGGCAGACCGAGCTCCTCGTTGGCGGCACGAACCGACAGCGAGATACGACGACGGTCAAGATCGATGTCCATGATCTTGGTCTGGACCTCTCCACCAACCGTCACGACGTCCTCGGGAGTCTCCACGTGGCCCTTGGCCATCTCGGAGATGTGTACGAGACCCTCGACGCCGTCACCGATCTCCACGAAGGCGCCGAACGGCACGATCTTGGTGACCTTACCAGCAACGATGGCGCCGATCTGGAAGCTCTTGACCAGCTGCTTCCACGGATCGTCCTGCGTCTGCTTCAGGCCGAGAGAGATACGCTCGCGGTCGAGATCGACGTCCAGAACCTGGACCTCGACCTTGTCGCCGACTGCAACGACCTCCGACGGGTGGTTGACGTGGCTCCAGGACAGCTCGGAGATGTGGACCAGACCGTCGATGCCGCCAAGGTCCACGAAGGCGCCGAAGTCGACGATGCTGGAAACCGCACCGGGGAGGATCTGGCCCTTCTTGAGCTTCTCAAGAATCTCGCTGCGCTCCTGCTTGCGGTCCTCTTCCAAGACGACACGGCGGGAAAGCACGACGTTGTTGCGGTTGCGGTCCATCTCGATGACGCGGCACTCAAGGCGATCACCGAGGAAGGAGTGAAGATCTTTCACACGGCGGAGGTCGACCAGCGATGCAGGCAGGAAGCCGCGCAGGCCGATGTCCAGGATGAGACCACCCTTGACCACCTCGATGACCTCGCCGTCGACGTTCTCGCCGGAGGTGAACTTCTCTTCGACCTGGACCCAGGCGCGCTCGTAAGCCGCACGCTTCTTGGAAAGGATGAGTCGGCCGTCTTTGTCTTCCTTCTGGAGGACGAGGGCTTCAATCTCGTCGCCGAGCTTCACGATATCCTTGGGATCAGCGTCCTTGCGGATCGAGAGCTCGCGCGCCGGGATGACGCCTTCGGATTTGTAGCCGATATCAAGCAGGACCTCGTCCCGCTCCACCTGGACGACGGTTCCGGAGACAAGGTCTCCGTCGTCGAAATCGGTGATCGTGCCGTCGATGAGGGCATGCATTTCCTCATCTGTGTACTCACGTTCTTCGATGATGCTGTCGCGCTGGTTCTCTACCACTGTGGTGGCCCCTTTCACATCGGGGCCCCGATCTACATGTACACTCGGTCGCTTGTGGTCCATACATGGGTATCGGGGGCCAACATTACATGTGCGAGCAGACGAAAACCCGCCCAAACGCACGGACTCAGAATAGTACACGATAAAACGCGCGCCTGCCAGCGATGACAGCCGTGTAAGAAGACGATAAGGGAATTACGGTCTACTTAGCGATTATCTCTTGCGCACGCGCGATGTCAGATGGGAACAGATCCTCAGGCACACCTTCTGAACCATGCACGACAAAGACCATATGTCGCGCACAGCGGGTATTGTCCGCGCGCGGACCCGCACAGTACTGGGACTTGACCAGCTCGGCTGTCGATGGCATCGAAGCCATCTGATCGTGAAAGAACAGGCATCGCGGGACGCATTCGCACTCAAACACTCTAGCCCCCATTCAGTGGACATCCGTTCGTTAACAATGACAAAGAGTCACCTCAAAACGCAAGGATATCCCTGCGCTTGATGTCGATTCTCGCGCGATGCTTCTACTTCGCGCTTGCCCAGTCAGTCCCTGCGCCGACGTCGACCAGCAGCGGCACGGCCAGCTCGGCCACGTACGCCATCGCTTCGCACGCCATCGCACTCAAGCGCTCCAGCTCATCAGCCGGCGCTTCGAAGACGAGTTCGTCGTGCACCTGCAAGACCATGCGTGCGCGGAACTTCTCGGCAGAAAGGCGGCGATCGACTTCCACCATCGCAAGTTTCATGATGTCGGCAGCCGTGCCCTGCATGGGATGATTCATCGCCGTGCGTTCACCAAAGGAACGCAGATTGCGATTGGAGGACGCCAGCTCGGGAATGGGGCGCCGTCGGCCGTAGAGCGTGACAGCATAGCCGTTGCGGTGTGCGGCAACCACCGTCTCATCCAGGTAGGTTCGCACGCCGGGATATGCCGCGAAGTAACGGTCGATCATCCCCTGCGCCTCGGCGTGAATGACGCCAAGCGATTGCGACAGTCCATGCGCAGAGATCCCGTAGACGATGCCGAAGTTGACCGCTTTGGCGCGTCTGCGCAGCTCAGGGGTGACCTCGCTCCGCTCCACGCCGAACACGCGCGCTGCGGTCGCCTCATGAAAATCGGCGCCGGAAGTGAACGCCTCAATAAGCCCGGCGTCTTGCGATAGATGCGCAAGCACACGCAACTCGATCTGGGAGTAGTCCGCCGAGACGATCAGATCGCCCTCCTCGGCAGGTACGAACGCAGCGCGGATGCGACGCCCGAGTTCTGTGCGGACCGGGATGTTCTGCAGGTTGGGACTCGACGACGAAAGGCGACCGGTGGCCGCTACCGTCTGGTTGAAAGTGGTATGCAGCCGACCGTCCTCGCCCACCAGGCGCGGTAGCGCGTCGATGTAGGTGGACTTGAGCTTGGCGAGTTCGCGGTATTCCAGGATGCGCGCGGCGATGGGGTAGCTCTCGGCAAGGCTGGAGAGCACGGACGAGTCCGTGGAGTAACCGGTCTTGGTGCGCTTGCCCGGCGGCAGGCCGAGATTGTCGAACAGCACCTCTGAGAGCTGCTTGGGCGAGTCGATGTTCACGTCGGTCCCCGCAAGATCATGTATCTGGGTGACCAAAGTCTCGATCTTCCCGCCGGCCTCGGCCGCAAGCTCAGCGAGAACGCCCCGGTCCACGCCGACGCCCACCTCTTCCATTCGTACGAGCACGGGCACCAGGTCCATCTCGCATCGGCGGAAGCAGTCGAGAGCGTCAGTAGCGGCAAGCGCGTCTTCCAGCGCGACGGCGAGCTCTGCACACACGCTCGCTTCAGCTGCCGCACCCGCGCCTTCCGGCAGATGCCTCCCAAGGTGATCCGCAGCGACGCTACGCAAGTCGTAAGAGGAGCGGTTCGAAGCAAGCACATACGCAGCCACACCGCAGTCGAAAACGCGCGTGGGATCGACGCCCTCGGTGCCGCTGTGCTCCCGCTCCCGGACAGAACCGGGCGGGCAGACCGACTCGAGGAGCGTCTTTGCGTCCGCCACAGCGATCCGACCGCCGGCAAGCAACGCTGCCAGCGTTTCGTCCGCCAGCGCGCCGTTCACGAGCGCCGCTGTGCCGCCGTAAGCAACACCCAGCTCTCGCTCGATGTCGAAAAGGCACTCCACGCTCTCGCCCACGACGACACCGACCCAGCCCTCGGGCGGCGATGCACACAGATCCCGCACCCAGGCGTCAGCTTCCACGCCTTCGAGCATGCGGAGCTCCGGAGCAGACCCGGGAGCCTGCACCGCTAGTGCTGCTTCAGCTGAAGGCGCGAGCAGGTCGAATGCACGCTCCAGAAGCGACGTGAACGAAAACTCCGAGAACTTGGCGGCCACGGTGTCGCGGTTGAATCCGCCCCACTTCACGCCATCAAGATCGATATCCACCGGCACGTCACAGCGGATGGTCGCCACGACACGGCTCATGCGTGCGCTCTCGGCATGCTCGCGCAGGTTCTCGCCGAGCTTGCCCTTGATTCCCTCGGCGTGCTCCAACACCGCATCGAGCGTCTCGTACTGTCCCAGCAACTTCGCGGCGGTCTTCTCCCCCACGCCGGGCACGCCGGGGATGTTATCCGACGTATCGCCCTTCAGGCCGAGGAAGTCGATGACCTGCTCCGGGGACACACCGTAGCGATCGCGCACAGCGTCCGCGTCGTAGATGACGATGTCCGAGATGCCCTTTTTCGTGCTGACCACGCTGACGTCGTCGTTGACCAGCTGCAGTGCGTCTTTGTCGCCGGTGATCAGCATCACGCGCATGCCGGCCTCCCTGCCCCTGTGGGCGAGGGTGCCGAGAATGTCATCACCTTCCCAGCCGTCGACCTCCACGATGGGGATGGCAAGCGCTTCGATCACCTCCTTGGTGGTGGCGAACTGCGCCTTGAGCATAGGATCTGTAGGCGGACGATGCATCTTGTATGCGGCGAGCGCCTCAGTGCGGAACGCAGGCTTGCCACGATCGAACGCGACCACCACCGCATCCGGCTTGAGTTCAGCGATCATCTTGAGCAGCATCGATGTGAAACCGAAGGCCGCATTGGTTGGTCGCCCGTCCGGCGCGGTCATCGTCGGAGGGAGCGCGTGGAACGCGCGGTGGATCAGGCTGTTGCCGTCTATGACGGCTAGGGTACGTTTGTTCATACACATGATTCTAGCGGAGGACGGCGACATGGGCTTCTTTAACTGGTCGGCACCTGCGATTCGACGTTACGGCGAGCGCTGGACGCCGGAGAATCTCAAGCAGATCACCGGTTGGCTGCGACCATTCGTAGCCAGCGGCAGCCACGTCCTGGATCTTGGAGGCGGCTCGGGCGGCCTTGCAAGACGGCTGACAGAAGAACTGCCTGTCCGCGTGACGGTTCTTGACCCCACTCCGGAGCTGCTGGCCCACATCCGGACCACCGAGCTTGTCTCGGCAGAGCTTGGCAGCGCGGAATCGATGCCGTTTGATGACGACGAGTTCGACGCCCTGGTGGTGACCGACGCGTTCCATCACTTCCGCGACGTGGACGGAGCGGTTGCCGAGATGGCGAGGGTCGTCAGGCCGGGAGGCGTGGTGATCATCCTGGAGCTCGATAAGGGAAGCCTTATGATCAAGCTGATCTCCCTTGCCGAGAGACTCGTGGGTGAGCCTGCGCGTTTCTTCACTCCGGATGGCCTGTGCGCGTTCATGGAGGAGCGCCACATCAAAGGCGAGTGCATCCGCCTGGAGGGCCATGCGTACCGCTATCTGGGCGTCGTGCAAAAACCCTGGCCGGCAGCTTAGCTCTTCCAGAGATAGCCCACGTTGCGCACCGTCTCCAGGCGTCGGGCGATCTCTCCCCCGAGCTTGGCCCGGATGCGCCTCACGTGAACGTCGACGGTACGCGAACCGCCGTAGTAGTCAGAACCCCACACACGTCGTAGCAGCACCTCTCGGCTGTAGACACGATTGGGGTGAGTGACCAGGAACATGAACAGCGCGTACTCCAGATAGGTGAACTCCACGGGCTCGTTGCCCACGTGCGCCTGATAGGTGGCAAGGTTCAAAGTGAGATCGTCGATGCGGATGACCTCTTGCGACGCCACCTCTTCACCCGGCCACAACAGCTTGCGGATCCGCGCGATCAGTTCCGCCGAGGAAGACCCTCTGACCTGGAAGTCACTGGGGATATGAACCGGCACGCGCAGATCCTCGAGCGCCTCGGGCTCCACCAGCAGCATCAGGTGCAGGTCGTTGCCCTCGGCAGCCGCCTGCTCAACGAGCTGGACCACCGCCGCAGGCGAACGACCACCGTCCAGAACCAGCAGATCGACAGACACGCCAACAAGCTTGCTCTTAAGTTCACCAAGCGAACATGGCATCAGCGAGACATCCAGCGCGGCCAGGGCGTCACGAACCCACGCAGCTGTGTGAGCGTCGTCTGAGGCTATGAGCACTGTCTTCATGTGCACCATGTTACCGCCTTCGCGTGTGTTTTAACGAGTCGGCGCCGGACGGAGGTTTCCGCCCGGCGCCGGGAGTGACATCCGGTTGATACCGGTGGCTTCTCTAGAGGACGCTCAGGTACTTATCGAGTTCCCACTCGGTGACGATGGCCTGGTACTGATTCCACTCGGCCTTCTTGTTCTCCACGAAGAACTTGTGGATGTGATCGCCGAGGACCTCTTTCATGAGCTCGGAGTTCTCGAACTTCACGATAGCCTCGCCCAGATCCGACGGCAGCGTGGTGATCCCGGCTGCAGCAAGCTCGGCTTCGGTCATCTCGAAGATGTTGTTGTTGGCCTCGGGCATGAGCTCCAGACCCTCTTCGATACCCTTGAGGCCGGCGCCAAGCATGACCGCGAAGGCCAGGTAGGGGTTGGCCGAGGGATCGGGAGAGCGCAGCTCGATGCGGGTCGCGTTCTCCTTGCCGGGCTTGTACATCGGCACGCGGACCAGAGCGGAGCGGTTGCGACGGGCCCAGCTGATGTACACGGGAGCCTCATAGCCGGGGACCAGACGCTTGTAGGAGTTCACGAACTGGTTGGTCACGGCACAGAACTCGGGAGCGTACTTCAAAAGACCGGCGATGTAGCTCTTGGCCGTGGCCGACAGGTTGTAGCCCTGGGGGTCGTTGGCATCGAAGAACGCGTTGCCGCTCTTGTCGAACAGGGACTGGTGGACGTGCATACCGGAGCCGTTCTCACCAGCGATCGGCTTGGGCATGAAGGTCGCATACGCGCCGTTGGCGTGAGCGACTTCCTTGACCGCAAGGCGATAGGTCATGACGATGTCGGCCATCTCGCTCGCCTCGGCATAGCGAAGGTCGATCTCGTGCTGGGAAGGAGCGACCTCGTGGTGGCTGTACTCAACCGCGATACCGAGCTTCTCCAACGTCAGAACGGTCTCGCGACGGAGGTTGGAGGCAAGGTCGAGGGGGGTCAGGTCGAAGTAGCCGCCCTTGTCGAGGACCTCGGTGCCCTGATCATCGGCGAAGTAGAAGAACTCAAGCTCCGGGCCGACGTACATGTTGAAGCCCATCGATGCCGCCTTCTCAAGGTTACGCTTGAGGGCAAAGCGAGGGTCACCCATGAACGGCGTGCCGTCGGGAAGCTGGATGTCGCAGAACATGCTGGCCACGCCGCCCTCAGAGGGACGCCAGGGAAGGATCTTGAAGGTCGAGGGATCAGGGAATGCGACCATGTCTGATTCCTGGATGCGGGTGTAGCCATCAATGGACGAACCATCGAAGCCCATGCCCTCTTCGAACGCGAGCTCAAGCTCTGTGTCCGCGATGGCGAATGACTTCATCTGACCAAGCACGTCCGTGAACCAGAAACGGATGAAACGGATGCCGCGCTCCTCAACAGTCTTGAGCACGTATTCCTTGTCAAACTTGGGTGCCATACTGACTCCTCCTATAACGGCCGTCTCACAGAGCACCTGCTCCGTCAGTCACCTCTTACGTAAGCAACTCTAGACCGCCAATGTTTCGTCCACGTTTCATGTATGCAATGAATAGGAGAAAACTTTCCTCCGCGTGTCCGATGTGTCACGCTCGAACGATCGAGGGTCAGAAGGGGGACCTATGCTCGAAGGGAATAACATCTACCTCGCTCCGCTTGATATGGAGAACGCCGAAACAGCCAGGGCGTGGATCAACGACCCCGCCATAAATACCTGGCTGTTCGTAGGTCACGTTCCGGTGAGCCGCGAGCAGGAACGTGCCTGGTATGCGCAGGTCGACGCCTCGGATGCGGACCACGTCTTCGAGATACGCGCCAAAGACAACGACCGCTATATCGGCAATTGTGGACTGCACAAAGTGGACATGCTGAATCGCAGCGGTGAGATCGGCATCCTCATCGGCGAACTCGACGCCCAGGGCAAAGGACACGGCAAAGACGCCATCTTGGTTGTCTTGCGCTACGCGTTCCACACTCTGGGGCTGCACACTGTACGGATCAGCTATATCGACGGGAACGAACGCTCCGCGCATCTGTACGCCAAGCTCGGGTTCACGCAGACCGGACGGTGTCGGGAGCACATCCACCTGCGAGGAGAGTTCCACGACCTGGTGCTCATGGACATGACTCGGGAAGAGTATGAGGGGCTCTACATCACCACCGAGTAAGGGGGAACCATGTCCGACGACGTGCTTGCCGTAAGGCCAACGTTGCACGCGGTACGTGATGAGCTGCTCGCCCGGCCCAACGTCGTGGCGACCGGAGTGGGATACAAGGTCTCTGACGGCGTGCGGACCGGGGAGATCGGCATCATCTGCTCCGTCACCCGCAAAGTGCCTCGCTCGGAACTGAGCGCCCGTGAACTCGTGCCGGAGACGATGGGCGGCTTTACGACCGACGTGGTAGCCACCGGACCGTTCACCACCTTGGCTGCGCGCCCTGAACGATACCGACCCGCTCCGGGCGGCGTGAGCATCGGCCACCGGGACATCACTGCAGGAACGCTCGGGTGCATCGTGTACCGCGATGGCGAACCGTTCATCCTCTCCAACAACCACGTCCTCGCCAACGAGAACCTTGCCCGACCGGGCGACCCGATACTCCAGCCGGGCCCCTACGACGGCGGACGTCTGCCCGAGGATGCCATCGGCGTCCTGGCCGACTTCGTCGCGGTCCGTATGGCCGAAGAAGAGAGCGGCTGCATCTTCGCAAGAAGCTCTGCCGCCATACTGAATCAACTTGCGAAGATCGCAGGCAGCAAGGCGCGTCTCCGGGCGATCAGCACCAAAACGCCCGAGAACCTCGTTGACTGCGCGTTGGCCATGCCGCTGGAACCCGGGTACGTCGCGGATAAGATACTTGAGCTGGGCCGTATCGAAGGCATTGGCCGAGGAGAGCTTGGGGCCGCGGTGGTCAAGAGCGGACGTACCACAGAGGTCACCCGTGGAGAGATCACCCAGGTAGACGTGACCGCGAATGTGAACTTCGGCATCAGAGTCGCACGTTTCACCGATCAGCTTATGGCGGGGGCGATGAGTGAGGGCGGCGACAGTGGCTCGGCGGTACTCGATGACCGCAACAGGATAGTCGGGCTGTTGTTCGCCGGCAGCCAGAGCACCACGCTGTTCAACCGGATAGAGAACGTCTTCTCGGCGCTGAACGTGAGCCTGCGGTGAGCTGGATCCAACGCCTCCTGGGGATCTCTACAAGATCGCACCCCTCGACCTCCGACATCTCGGCGATCGTGGCCCGGTACAAAGATGCTCTCATGACTTCCACCGGAGTGGTGTCTGTGGGGCTGGGCGAAGACGCGAACGGCAAACCCGCCATCATCGTAGGCATGTCAACGACCCGCGAAGGACTTGCATCGCTTCCTGACTCTCTTGAAGGAGTGCCCGTGGTGATCAGACAGGTGGGGACCATCGGGGCTCAGAACAACGACGAGTGACACAAAAGGGGCGGCTCCTCTACGGACCCGCCCCTTCAGTACTTGAGATGCTGCTCGGGCCTGTGCCCTACATAGGTGCGTACAGCTTGCCATACGGCCGATGGCTGAACGGTGTCAGCTTGATGAACGGCTCGGCGAGTACCTCTTCAAGGTCCATACCCTGCGCTTCGCAGTAATCGGCCAGGACGGGGGTCAGCTCGGCCATATCAGCCTCGTTCGCCTCGGCGATGCCGACTTCCTTGCCGCACTGCCACGACTCAACCGTGCCGCGGATGTAGATAGTGCCGCCATGCATGCCGCTCCCGAGGAAGCTGCCCACCAGCGGTTGCTCGGCAAACTGCGTGTTCATGCCAAGGAGCACCAGCATGCCACCGGCCATGTACTCGCCGAAAAAGTCACGCGCCTTGCCACCCACGACCATGATCGGCACGAGGCTCTCGTACGCCTTCATGTGGATGCCTACGCGGTACCCTACATCGCCTTTGATGTAGACACGACCGCCGCGCATCCCGTAGCCCAGAACGTCGCCGGCGTCGCCGTGCACGATGACGCGACCGGCGTTCATAGTGTTGCCGACGCCGTCCTGCGCATTGCCGAAGACCTCGATGGTGGGACCGTCCATGAACATCGTCATATCGTTGCCCGCCGTACCGTGGACCTCGATCTTCACATCCTTGCCCGCGAGGCCGGTACCGATGTAGCGCTGGCCGTTCACATTCTCGATACGCAGGTGCTTCGCTCCGCCGGCCACCACTTCCCGGATGACCTCGTTGAGCTCTTTGTAGTAGACAGCGTTGCTGTTAATCACCGTGATGTCACCCTCAACGCGCACCTCGGGTGCTACGTGCAGGTAACCCTCGATGGGTTCTGTTTTGTACTTCGTCTGTGCCATTGCCGTCCTCCCCTACATCCCGGCCGGTTTGACACCGAGGATCTTGCAGGTCTGCTCGTCAAGTCCAATGGAGCGCAACCGCTCGCGACTGCCGCGCAGCGACTCCACTGCGTTCACTCCCAGGGCGCCCAAGATCTCCTGGACCTCGTGACTCCACGCGTGCACCAGGTTCACGAGCTGCTCGGCGCCCCACTCGGGGTCGATACGACGGGTGAGCTCAGGCTTCTGCGTCGTGATGCCCCACGAGCATGACCCTGTGTGGCAGCTCTGGCAGAGGTGACAGCCCAAAGCCATGAGCGATGCGGAACCGATGGCTACCACATCCGCACCCAGCGCTATGGCCTTAGCCACATCCGCCGAGGAGCGGATCGAGCCCGCGGCGATGATGGAAGCGTTGTTCCTGATGCCCTCGTCGCGAAGGCGCTGGTCCACCACAGCGATAGCGATCTCGATGGGAATACCGATATGGTCACGGATGACCTGCGGCGCTGCACCGGTACCGCCCTTGAAGCCGTCCAGGTAGACGTAGTCGGCGCCCGCTCGGACGATACCGGAGGCGATAGCGGCCACGTTGTGCACCGCAGCGATTTTGACGCCCACAGGCTTGTAGCCGGAGGCTTCCTTGAGCGCATAGATGAGCTGGCGCAGGTCCTCGATGGAGTAGATGTCGTGATGAGGCGCCGGAGAGATGGCGTCCGTCCCCTGCGGGATCATGCGCGTCCCGGAGACCTCTTTGTTGATCTTCTCGCCAGGCAGGTGTCCACCGATGCCCGGCTTGGCGCCCTGGCCGATCTTGATCTCGATGGCAGCGCCGCGGTTCAGATAGTCCGGGTTTACCCCGAAACGCCCGGAGGCTACCTGGACGATGACGTTGTCCTGATAGGGGTAGAGGTCCGCGTGCAGACCGCCCTCACCGGTGTTCATCAGCGTGCCGAGGCGCGTGGCGGCCATCGCCAGCGACTTGTGCACGTTCAGTGAGACCGAGCCATAGCTCATCGGCGAGAAGATGATAGGCGTGTCCAGCTTGACGTTGTTGTGCATGCCCTCGCCCTCGGCAAGCTTAAAACCACCGTTGCCGTCGGACTCCACTTGCACGCTATCGGGCTTGCTGCCCAGGAAGGTGCGCAACTCCATCGGCTCGCGGAGCGGGTCGATGGAAGGGTTGGTGACCTGACAGGCGTCCAGGACCAGGTGGTCGAAGATGCGCTGATAGGGCTTGGGGTTACCCATCGAGGTCAGGAGCACGCCGCCCGTCTCGGCCTGACGCCAGACAGCCTTGCGAGCGTCGGGCGACCAGTTGTCGTTCTCGCGGTACGCAAGCGTGTTCTTCTCGATGGTGATGCAGTGTGCGGGACAGTAGGTCACGCAGCGGTGGCACGCGCGACACTTGCTGTCGTCGGGGATGGGGCGCTCATTGAAACTATAGACACCCCAGCCGCACTGCTGCACGCAGCGACCGCACTTGTGACACTTATCGTAATCGATCTTGACCTTGAACTCAGGCTGAATGAATGACGTCGGCATCTTACGCGTTCACCTCCACGGAATCGCAGGACTGTTCGGTACCTGTGACTGCACAGGAGATCTCAGAAGGCGGCAGATGCAGGTCGCCATGGATCGGCCAATCCATACCCTTCACGCGGGCGATGACCGGCTCGCCGGCCTTGGGCGTCCAGACCAGATCGGGTTCCGCCATAACAGCGCGGATAGCGCTCTCCTCGGAAGCCACCATGATTTTGGTGCCTTTGCGCGCGGCAACCAGCGGACGCAGCTTGATGCGATCGTTCAGAGCCACCATGCCCCCGTTGAAGCCGAGGACGATGGCGAACGGACCATTGAGCATGCCGGGGCCGTAGACCGCGCGCAGCGAGCGCATGACATCCTGCTCGTCTTTGGGCATCCGGTCGATCTCGTCCCACAGTGGCGAGGCGAGCGCTTTGCATGCAAGCGAAAGTGGCAGCTTGTGGCGGCGCAGCAGCAGGTCGAACAGATAGGCGGCCACCTCGGTGTCGGTACCGAGGGTGCACTTGTAGCCGAACTGCTCGAGGTAGCGGCTGTTGATGCCGTAGCTGGATATCTCACCGTTATGCACGATGGTCCAGTCGAGCAACGCGAACGGATGTGCGCCACCCCACCAGCCAGGAGTGTTCGTGGGGAACCGGTTGTGGCCGGTCCAGGTATGGCCCTCGTACTCTTCCAAACGGAAGTAGTGGCCGATCTCCTCGGGATACCCCACACCCTTGAACGCGCCCATGTTCTTGCCCGAGGAAGCTACGAACGCGCCATCGATCGATGCGTTGATGCTCATGACAGCGCGGACCACATAGTCCTCGCCGCTCATCTCGGACTCTTCAAGCTTGTTGGGATACGGCTGCATGAAGTAACGCCACAGCAGCGGAGCGTCGGTGATGCCCTTGACCGGGCGTGTAGGCATGGGCTCCGCCAGATCCAGCAAGAAGTGCTGATCGAAGTACGCCTCGGTCTCCTCCTTGGCGCGCAGGTCGTGGTACATCATGTGGAAGCAGAAGTGATCCGCGAACTCCGGATAGATGCCGTAGCCGGCAAATCCACCGCCGAGACCGTTGCCGCGGTCGTGTTGCACCGCCATGGCCAAGATCGCGTCTTCACCGCTCATCAACTCACCGGACTCGTCGCAGATACCCATGAGGCCACAGCCGCCATGGATCTTGAACGACGACTCCTCGCGATAGCGGGGTCGGGTCGTCATGCGCTACTCAACTCCCTCAACGTCATCGGTGAGCAGTCGGGTGACCGCATCACCACCGGTCTTCGGCAGGGGCGAGAGCCCCAGCTTCTTGCGTGCGGACTCGCGGGGCTTGCCCAGCACGCCCGTCTTGAGAAACTCGCCATACGCTGCCGAGACGGACTCGGGACCTGAGCCCGCGGCCATCGCCAGTTCCTTGAGCTTGCGGAACGTGTCGGCCATACCGATCTTGCTATGACACAACTCCTGGCACGTGTAGCACTCCAGGCATTTCCACAGTTGGCCTTCGGCCAGCACCTTGTCGATGTTGCCGGCAACGAGGTCGGCGATGATCTCCGTAGGCTGGAACGTAGGGTCCACCTTGCACACCGGGCAGTCGTCCTTGCATGCGGTGCACGAGGCGCACTTCGCAAGCAACGACACATCGAAATGAGCGGCCAGACGGGCCTTGTCGGCCTCACGCTCGACCCACTTGTCGAGGAACGGCTGGACGGAGACACGGTGCATGTCCAGGCCGATCTCCTCGGGAGAATGGCCCATGCCCAGCGCCATCAGCTCGGATAGGAAGAACACGGGGACGTTGATGTCTTCTTTGGCGCGCTGCAGCGCAGCCTGATTGAGATCAAACTGCTGGAAGCAACTGGGGCAGACGACGACCAGGGCATCCACCTCGTTGCGCATGAGATCGCTCAGCTTGCGTCGCGCAAACGCGAGCGAACCATCGCGCTCACCCACGCGGTCCAAAGCGCCGCCGCAGCACTGCATCTTCGTCGCGTAGTCCACCACGCGAGCGCCCATCGCGGCGATCAGATCCTCCACCTTGTGCGGGTGCATGGGATCGTCCCAACGGATCGCGGGCTGAGGGCGAAGCAGATGGCAGCCGTAGTGGACAGCGATACGCATGCCCCAGAACGGCTTTGTGATCTTGGACGCGACCAGGCCGGCGCCCATGTCGTCGGCGACCCACTCCGCGAAGTGCTCGATCTTCAGGTTGCCGTCGTAGTGAAGGTCCTCGGCGGCCAAACGTTCGTTGATGGCCTCTTTCGTCCGCCAGTCGGTGGCCAGGTGGCTGTAGGCCTCCTTGAACGTGGAGTAGCAGCCGTTGCATGGCGTCACCACATCAAGCCCCGCACCCTCGATTATGGCGAGGTTGCGGGCCGCGGCGGTATAAAACGCGTTCTCGTCGTTGGCCTTGACCAAGACGCCTTCGGGACAACACGTGTGCCCCTCAAGCTCGTGGATCTTCGCTCCCAGGTCATCGAATACAAGGCGCGTGGCCTTCTCGATGAAGGGGAACCTCGCAGGAATCGTGCATCCCCAAAAGACCGCGAAATCCTTCATACGTACCTCACAGACGGTCGGTAACCTTTGCCGAGAAACGAAAACGCCCACTTCAGACCGGTTGGCCTGTTGTGAGCGTCATTGCTCGTCTCTTCAGTTTGCCGACACGCCGTTGTGCCGGTGCACGGATTCTAGCAGGAACCGTGCCGTCACGCCAATCGCAAGAAACCTCTACGAAACGTCCGATACCGTCAGTCGTCAGCTTCGGAAGCGAGCACGATCGCCTCGGCCACCTGGCGGAGCCCTAAACGCTTGTCCATCGCCAGCTTCTGGAGCCGCTTGAACGCGTCCGATTCCGAGAGGCCTCGGGCCATCAGTATGCCCTTGGCACGGTCAAGGACCACGCGCGTCTCAAGCCGCTCGTTCAGATCGGACACCTCTTGTTCCAAGGCATTGGATTCGGTAAAGCGTGAGATCGCCACTTGCATAGCGGGCAAGATGTCAGCTTTGGAGAACGGCTTGACGATATACGCCATCACTCCGGCGGCGCACGCCTGTTCAACATAGGTAGACTGCGAGAACGCTGTGACCATGACGACCGGAGCGATGCGCTCCCCGGCAATCGCGCAGGCAGCCTCGATGCCATCCACACCGGGCATCTTCACATCCATGAAGATGATGTCGGGGCGCAGACTCCGGGCGAGCCTGACGGCCTCTTCCCCATTGCGCGCCTCTGCGATAATCGTGTGGCCCTCCTCCAGAAGCATCTCGCGGAGATCCATACGAATGAGCGCCTCATCCTCGGCGATAAGCACCTTCAGCTGACTCACTCGCCCTCCTTTGCCGTCTCCGGAACAGGCACACGCACAGTGACGGTGGTTCCCCGCCCCACCGAGAAGTCCAGCGTGCCCTGAAGATCGTCCTCTACAAGCGTTCGCACTATAGCCAGGCCGAGATTGGCATCCTTCGCAACATCAAACCCCAAGGACAGACCAGCGCCGTCATCACGGACCACCAAATGGATCTCATCGGCAAAGCGCCTCATCAAGACGTTGACGATGCCACCCTGCCTTTGTCCCAGACCATGCTCGATGGCATTGTGCACAAGCTCTACCGTCACGAGCGCAAGCGACGTAGCGGTCGCAGCCGGCACCAGCCCCGTCTCGCCTTCCACGGTAACGCTCACATCACTGTCGCCACCGCCCAGCCCCTGTCGCACCATGTCCACCACCACACGGGCTGCGGCCGCAAGATCGACCAGCTCTTCTGTAGACGCAGCCAGCATCTCGTGCACGACCGCCATGGACGACACGCGCTCGACCGCCTCCTCCAAAGAACGGGAGACTTCGCGGTTATCCGAACGACGCGCCTGGATACGCAGGAGAGATGCGATCGTTTGCAGGTTGTTCTTCACCCGGTGATGCACTTCTCGGATGGTCGCCTCTTTGACCTTGAGCTCCTGCTCACGCCGACGCACGTCGGTAATGTCTTCCACCAAGACGACTGCGCCCTCATACAAGTCGATCGCCCGCACACGAAGCACTCGCCCGGAGACCTCAACCGTCGCCGCGTGCGCAGTGCCGGTACCCAGAACCGGCGCCACCACGCTGGAGCAACCCGGTAACTCCACCACGCGCTGATCATCGAGTCCACCGTCCCACCCGGCCATGCGCATAATGTTCACCGCGTTGGGACTGGAGTACGTGACGATGCCCGCTCCGTCCACCTCCATCACGCCGTCACCGGCACGCCGCGTGGTGGCGAAGGAGGTCTCGCCGTCCACGTCAACCAGCGGGCCCTGACACAGTACATCCAAGACGCGCTCCGCCAGAAACATGAAGACGCGCTCCATCTTCCCCGGAGCCTCCGCCACATACTGACTGAGGTCACGAACGATGACCCCGTACGGATGCTCCCCACGGCCGACCGCGTACGCAGAGGTCACGTAGGAGATGCCACGCGTGCTGCGCCGCCGCTCTCCGTGGATGACCGCGCCCTGCAGCAAGGCCCGATGGGACTCAGGCTCAGTGTCGGCATCGAGCAACAGACCGACCCTGCTTGAAGCGACCGCAGCAACCGCTGTCATCGGCCGGGCGTCGGCCACCACGAGGAGACCTCCCACAGCAGGGACCGCGAGGGCGACATCGCCGTAGCCGAGGTCAGCGACAAACTGAAGGTTGCCCGCCACGTTCTCAAGATGCATACGGGCGGGACCCTGGATATCTCCTGGGAGTGTCAGCTGCGTTTCCATGCCCGGATTATACGTCTTCGGTACGGTGCGCGCCTGTTCTGAGTGAGTAGGTGAGCATATCCGCTTAGCCTTCACATAGGACCACTTAGGCTCATGCGCAACAATCACATACCGTTCGTCGCTTTCATATAACCTTCCATCATTCAAAGACCGATTCCAACTAAAGGAAGTCGAAGGAAGGTGAGCAGGCAGTGGCCAAAGACATCAACCGGGTCATCAAACGGGAGAGCCAGCTGAATCTCATCTCCTATACGATGATCGTCGTTTTGACGGTACTCGTCGGCGTGCTGCTCTTCTCGATGCTTGGCAACGTCGACCTACCTGACCACTGGCTGCTCAACAACGACATCGTGCGCACGCTCGTGACCGGGCTACTGCTGATGGTCGTCCTCTACCTGGTAGATCAGCACTCCCGCCTGCGCAAGGAGCTTGTTGCAATCCATGCTGACCTCGAGACGGCCAAGGCCCAGCTCCAGACAGCGTACGACCGCCTCGCGTTCACGCACCGCGCAGCCGAGCTCATGACCTCGCTGACCGCTGATACGGGGCTGAGCCAGATCCTCCAGGAGTCCATACCGCACTTCGGCGCTGATGCGGCAGCCGTCGTCGGTGACGATGTGCATCTCTTCTCGGCGGAAGGCGTTTCTCCCACCGAGGCCCAGCGCGCCATCATCAAAGTGGCGCTGGACGCAGTACGGGCGGGCAAGCCGCTGTCTATCGCCGATG
The DNA here is from genome assembly GCA_016938135.1 of Coriobacteriia bacterium. Lineage (GTDB taxonomy): Bacteria > Actinomycetota > Coriobacteriia > Anaerosomatales > Anaerosomataceae > UBA2279. The sequence goes on along the minus strand of JAFGVD010000029.1, from coordinate 44,830 downwards.
GCGAGAACGAGTCCTCTGCCCTGGCCGTCCCACTGAGGATCGAAGGTCAACTCAAATCAGTGTGCTGCCTGTGGAGCAAGCATGGCGAGTTCGAGCCTGACCAGATGGAAGGATTGCAGCTGATCGCACGGATCATCGAGATGAGCATGGAGAACCGTGACCTGCTCGAAGGGCTCCGTGCCCAGCTGGAAGGAACGCTCACAGCACTGGCTCACCTCGTGGAGCTCCGCCGACCCGATTACGTCCGCAGCTCCTCCAAGGTGGCAGACATGGCGGTGAGCGTTGGGCTCTTGCTGGGAATGGGCGGCTCCGCGCTCTCCGACCTGCGCATTGCCGCCACATTGCACGATGTAGGCATGCTCGACGTGCCGGTGTCCATCCTGGGCGCCGGTCGTCCGCTCACGATCGAAGAGATGCTCACTGTGCAGCAGCACTGTGCATCCGGCGCCCTGATCGTGAAAAACGCCCACTTCAGCCGAGAGATACAAGAGGCCGTGTTCTCGCATCATGAGCGGATCGACGGAACCGGCTACCCTGCAGGACTCCGTGGCGACCAGATCCCCTTGTCGGCCCGCATCATCTCAGTGTGCGATGCGTACGCCGCGATGGTAGCCCCACGCCCCTACCGTGCGGCCATGTCTGACTCACAAGCACTGGCCGAGCTGAAGAAGGGCGCAGGCTCAGCCTTCGACACGCAAGTGGTAGAAGCGATGGCGCGGATCATCGGACACACGAAAGTCACGTCTGATGCATCTGCAGACAATGTGGCAGCGCTACTGCAGCAAGTCTCCTGAGCAAGGAAGTCTGGTCTGGTTCACCTCCAATCGGTATCATACGAAGGCACCGATGTGAACAGACGTGCCTACAAGATACCCGCTCACGAACAACAGAGGGACCAGCCATTGACTTCCACCGTCTACGTCTACGCCTACGTGGCATTCGCGCTCGCTTACCTGATATCCACCGTGATATTGAGCCTGAAGGCGCTCTTTGTCAGAAAGGTGCTGACGTCGATAAGCCGCGCAGAGGTTGCCGAGAATACGACGACCACCATCATGGTGCGCGAGATGCTCGCCGGCGGTCAGCGCATGGTCGACTACGCGCAACTGGGCACCCTGTTGCCGCTGACCTATATCGTCACGAGCGTGTTCCTCGGCTCCCGGATCCTGCTGGACCGCAGCCATGCAGGAGCGGCCAACACGGTGTGGGTCGTGTTCACGCTGATAGGCATAGGGGCAAGCATCCTGCTTGCTGTCCGCGGACGTGATGCGGCCCGCGCTGCAGCAAAAGGCGACCTTGACGGGCTCTCAACGAACGATCAGGCCGCGCTTGCGGGAGAGCGAATCGCAAGACGACTGGGCATGAGCCTTAGCCTGCTCGCGCTGGTGGTGGTGTTCATGACGCTCAACCTGTGGTCGATCGTGACGAACTTGGATACACTGCTCGATCTGAACTACGTGCTGTAACAGCTCTCCTCGGCTATAATCCATCGAGCGAGCGCGCACCCACGCCCGGGTGGCGGAACAGGCAGACGCGTCGGTCTCAAAAACCGATGATGGAAACATCGTGCGGGTTCGATTCCCGCCCCGGGCACCACATCATCCCCTGGGAACGCTGCCCCACTGGGCCGAGAGCCCGCGGGTCGGGATTGCAGGAAGCAGCAGGGTGAACGTCGATCCCACTCCAAACTCGCTCTCCCCTGTCAGGTCTCCATCCAGAAGTCGTGCAAGACGCCGGGAGATTGAAAGGCCGAGACCGGTGCCGATCGGCTTGCCTGTCTGCACCGAACGCGACTGATGGAACTCGCTGAATACCTCGGATAGCTCGTTTGCCTCGATGCCTACGCCCGTATCGGTCACGCGGATCAAGACCGCCTTGCCCACCTGCTGGGCACTCACCCGGATGCTCCCGGAGAGCGTGAACTTTATGGAGTTGCCCACCAGGTTGATGAGTATCTGCTGAAGTTTCACCCTGTCGGTGCATACCTGGAGGTCGGGCTCGACGTCTGCGCCAAGTCTCAGTCCCTTCTCGGCCGCAAGCGGCCCCATCGAATCGATGACCATCGCCACCACGGGTTCCAAGGCGAGCTGCTCCACCTGTATGCGTACCGCGCCGGCTTCGATCTTCGTGATATCGAGGATGTCGTTCACAAGTGCCAGCAGATGCCTGCCGGACGAGTTGACCATGCCGATCTGACGCGCCTGCTCTTCACTCAACTCCCCGGCCATGCCGCGCGACAGCACCTCCGAGAAACCGATGATGGAATTAAGAGGAGTCCTCAGCTCGTGACTCATGTTGGCGAGAAACTGCGCCTTAGCACGCAGGGCTTCGGTCAGGTTATGATTCGCCTCTTCCAGCTCGATCGTCCGTTCATGGACCAGCACCTCGAGCGTGGCGTGATGTTCCCGAAGCTTCTCCTCGACCTTCTTCCGCTCGGTCATCTCGGCACTCAGTCCACGGTTGGCCGCGCTCAGCGCGTCGGTTCTAACGCGAACGCGCTCCTCAAGCTCATCACGCACCCCCTCCAGCTCCGTGATGATCCCACGACGCTCATCCATCAGGGCGACGATGATATGCGACAAGAGGGCGACACCGATGAACACGAATTGCAGCAGGATCCGAGCCTGAACGAGGTCGCTCCCTCCCAAAGGACCGATACCCATACTCGTGGAGGCGAACACGAGTGGCGCCATCAAGATCAATGTGAAAGCGGTCTCACGCCAGCCAAAGCGGAGCACAAGGATCAGCAGGAGCGGGCCAAGCAGGTAGTTGAGCCCCATCTGGAGTCCGCCGGGAAGGTCCAGGAAGAGTATCAGGACGGCGGCAGCAAAGAGGAACAAGAGGCCTGCCCAGAACTCCGCGTTGCTCCCTGTGCGCTCGGAGCGATCTTCGGGTTGCAGTAGCGCCAATGTGACCGGCACGAGGAGAACGATGCCGAGAAGATCGGCCAAGAAGAACTCCCCGACTCCCGTCAGCCAGTTGACGAGACCGATGTCCACGGGAATCACAACGAGAGATGTAAGGACCGCGCTGACGGCCGCCAGGAACATCGCCACTCGCCACATAGTGAGGACTTCCCCAAGAGAGCGGAGGACCGGGCGCGCCTTCCACGACTCATCGACGAAACGCAAGGCGAACCACACCGTGGATGCCGATGCGACCGCCAGCAAAACCGCCTGCAACGGGGAATAGCCGAGCCAAAGGCCCACCGCGAACCCCGCGGGAAGCACGCCAACGACAACCCATGAGCCGTACACAAGGGCGAAGCCAAGTACGAGACCCTCGGGAAGCCACAGCAGACCGCCGCCATACATAGCCTCGACAGCGTACGAACCCACCACACGGATGAGGACGTAGCCGACGGCCACGAGCCAGGGGGCCGTGCTGCTCCTTCGGAGCGATAAGAACATACAGGCTACTCCCGGTCTTTTGCGAGATCAGTCAGAGGCTTGCCCCCGGGCACGCTGACGGTCATCCGCACGACGTGCTAGCGAATACATCGGCACTGCTCCAGCAAGCATCGCGCCACCTAGCACCCAGGCGAAGGGGATAGATATCGATCGTGACACCCAACCCAGCCCCAACTGCCCGCCGGAAGCGCCCACATCGGCAAAGAGCGAATCGACCGACAGGACCGTCGCACGTTGCGCTGACGGTATCTGTCGATTCACGAACGCCTGCCGAACAGGCGCAGCCATGCCCATCCCCACACCGAACAACAGGTACAAGGTGACGGCGATGATGAACGGTGCCACGCCCATGGCATCGACAGGCCACAACAGGCCCACAAGCCCTGTGGCGATGGCAAGCACCGCTTGTGCCGCGGCTACCAGCAGCAACAATCGGCCCGCGTTCACGCCTCTCTCACCCCTCCTGATCTTGCCTACGACAGCATTGCCGATGATGCCCGCAACAGAGAACATTGCGGTCACAACGCCGGCGACCCACACCAACTCCTGCGCCAACAGATCCAGGAAGTACCTCTGCCAGGAATAGAAGCCGAAGATGAAGAACGTCCCCTGTGCAAGCGAAGCCGCCAGCAGTGGCCTGATCACGGGGTTCCGCCAGCCATAGCGCACACTCGCCCTCAAGATGGCTTTCGCCTCAACACCGAAACGACGCCAGATCAAAGGCCGCGCGGCGAATCCCGCGTCGTGCATGACCGCCGCCGAATAGAACAGGCATGCGATCAACACGACGGCCCTCACGTAGTAGGGATAGGCCAGGTCGATCTGTCCCAGGAATCCGCCGGAAAGCGTCCCTGCAAGCATCGCCACTCCGAACACGACTCCGCCTTTAGCGAACACCCCATCCATCGGCTCGGTGTAACCGACGTGGTCCAGCGAATCCACTAGCCACGCATCCACCGCTCCGGTCTGGAACGTGAACCCGAGACCGATCATAAGCGATGCGACGATGAACCAGCCGATGCCCCACCCGTACTGCTCGGCGCCCACATACAGAAGCGTGGAAAGAGCAAGGGTGACGCTCGCCATCATGAACGAGACCTTGCGCCCGACGGTATCGGCTATCACCCCGGTGGGCACTTCGAACACCAACTGGCCCACGGTGAACGCCGAATTGACGATCATCACTTCGAAGATGTCGAGGCCTGCGCTCATGAGGAAGAGGGTGTTGACGCCCCAGATGATGGAGGTGGCCAGAGTGAACAGCCCGTTGGCGGAGTAGTAGGTGAGCCTTATCGACTGTGCCGTCAGCGTCCGACTCATCACATATACCTCGCCGGAACTACCACAATCCCACAGAAGACCGTGATGGATGTCATTGTGCGTGCGATGATGGTTACGGGTAGATGTTTCCCAAGGGTGTTCGAGAGGAGACACGTGGAAAGCGGACTGAGAGACTTCATACAGGGACTTCCCAAGGCTGAACTCCACCTGCATCTTGAGGGGACTCTAGAGCCGGAGCTCATGTTCACGCTCGCCGAACGCAACGGCGTGCACCTCCCGTACAGCGATGTGGAAGCGGCGCGCGCCGCCTATGATTTCAAAGACCTCCAGTCGTTTCTCGACCTGTACTACTCGGCATGTGCAGCGCTCGTCACAGAACAGGACTTCTACGACCTGACCTGGGACTACGTCACAAAGGCCGCAATGGCGAACATCAAGCACGTAGAACCATTCTTCGATCCACAGACGCACACAAATCGGGGCATCCCGTTCGGCATCGCGATCGCAGGCATACTGCGAGCGTTGGAGGATGCCGACGAGATGTTCGGCGTGAGCTTCCGCCTCATCATGTGCTTCTTGCGCGACGAATCCTTGGACAGCGCCCGACACACGCTACAAACGGCGCACCTCTATCGCTCGAAGATCGCAGGCGTGGGACTGGACTCCGCAGAAGTCGACTTCCCCCCTGCCTTGTTCGAGTCGATATTCCAAGAAGCCAAGGAGCAAGGCTACCGGCTCGTTGCGCACGCAGGAGAAGAAGGACCTCCCAGCTACATCGAAGATGCCCTGGATGTTCTCGGCGTAGAACGAATCGACCACGGTGTGCGATGCCTGGAGGATCCCGCGCTGGTAGAACGGCTCGTGCGTGACCGGGTGCCGCTCACCGTATGTCCACTCTCCAACGTGCGCCTTCGGGTGGTTGACAAGGCCCAAGACCACCCGCTCAAACGGCTCATGGACGCCGGGCTCGTGGTCACGGTGAACTCGGATGATCCCGCGTACTTCGGCGGATACCTCAACGAGAACTACCTTGCGATGGCAGAGGCGCTGGACCTCACTCGCGAGGACTTGACGAAGCTGGCCAAGGACTCGTTTGCGGCATCGTTCCTGCCCGAGGACCGTAAGCAAGCACTCATCGCCGAGGTCGAGGCCTACGGCATGAAGAACGCAGGTTCATAGCGAACATATGTTCGCTCCGGGGCGCAATTACTGATAGAATCCGACCCGTGGCACCCCCTCGACCACGGAGGCTTCTATGAGCACCACCCCGGTGGCAGCGCACTCTGCCGAGAAGATCCTTGCCGGTCTCAATCCGGCTCAACGCGCAGCGGCATCGCACGGGAACGGCCCCTTGCTTATCGTGGCGGGCGCGGGCACTGGGAAGACCAACACTCTCGCCCATCGAGTCGCCTACCTGATCGCTTCCGGCGTGACGCCGGATCGAATCTTGCTTCTGACGTTCACCCGCCGTGCCGCCACCGAGATGAAACGACGCGTCGATGGGCTGCTTCGAAGCACCAGCGCAGCGGACACGGGCACCTCCGTGCAGAGAGCCAGCGTATGGGGCGGCACGTTCCACTCGGTCGCAGCGCGACTGCTGCGCGTGCATGGTCGTCAGATTGGCATGGAGCCCAACTTCACCATCCTGGACCGTGCCGACGCCGAAGACCTGATGCACATGTGCCGGACCGAGCTCGAGCTGAGCAAGAAGGGCCGTCGTTTCCCGCAGAAGGGCACGTGCCTGGATATCTACTCGAGGTGCGTGAACGCGCAACTACCCCTGGAAGAGGTGCTGCGCGCCTCGTTTCCCTGGTGCAAGGATGACGCAGACGGCCTCCGGCGGCTGTTTGCCGCGTACACGGACGCCAAAGAGGTCCGCCAGATCATGGACTACGATGACCTGTTGCTGTTCTGGCGAGGACTTCTGACCACCCCCGCCGGTGATGCCATACGGGAACGCTTCGACGCGGTGCTGGTGGACGAGTACCAGGACACGAACGCGCTGCAGGCCGACATCGTAGCGCTGCTCAGGCCCGATGGAACCGGGGTGACAGCTGTGGGCGACGACGCGCAGGCCATCTACTCGTTCCGGGCCGCGAGCGTGCGCAACATCTTCGAGTTCCCCGAGCGCTTCAGCAAGACCACGGTGCTGACCCTGGAGCAGAACTACCGCAGCACCCAACCGTTGCTGGACGCCACGAACGCGGTCATCGCGCAGTCCGCCGAGCGGTACGACAAGATGCTGTGGACCGAGCGCGAGGGCGGAGCCCGTCCGGCGCTGGTCACCTGCCGTGACGAGGTGGAGCAGTCCGACTACGTCATCGAACGGATCCTGGGACATCGGGAAGAGGGCCTGCCCCTCAAGCGACAAGCGGTGCTCTTCCGCGCCGCGCACCACTCGGCCGCCCTGGAGCTGGAGCTCTCGCGACGCAACATCCCCTTCCACAAGTACGGCGGCCTCAAGTTCGTGGAGACCGCGCATGTCAAAGACCTCAGCAGCTTTCTGCGCCTGGCAGAGAACCCGCTCGACTCCATGGCAGGACTCCGGGTGCTCCAGCTGATCCCGGGGATCGGTCCGCGCATGGCATCGGCACTGATGGACTCGCTTCGCGACGCCAACGGGGACTTCGACACATGGGTCTCATGGCGGCCCCCGGAGATCAGCGCCAAGACGTGGCCGGAGTTCGTGACGCTCATGCGCAACCTTGCACATGCGCCCGCAGGAGATGTGGCCGCCCAGCTGCACGCCGCCCGGGTCTTCTACACTCCCCTGGCAGAACAGCGCTATGACAACGCCCCCGCCCGTCTCGGCGATCTTGAGCAGGTGGAGATGCTGGGGTCGCGCTTCAATGACAGGACCCGCTTCCTTGCCGAGATGACCCTGGACGCCCCCAACTGGACGGGCGACTTCGCCCAGCCGCCATCGCTGGATGAGGACTACCTCATCCTGTCCACTATCCACTCGGCAAAAGGGCTTGAGTGGGATGCCACCTACGTCATCCATGCGGCCGATGGGAATATACCCGCGGACCTGGCGTGCGGAAGCGCCGAGGAGATCGAGGAGGAACGCAGGCTCTTTTACGTGGCCTGCACTCGCGCGAAGACGCACCTCTACGTGCTGCACCCCTTGCGCTACTACGCGGCGGGACGGGGGCTCTCGGACAGCTACGGCTACGCACAACGGACGCGCTTCATCCCCGACGGCTTGCGCCCGCTGTTCGCAGAAGCGCAGGCACGGCCCGGCTCGGACGAGGACGAAGCGGCAGCCGTAGGAGAGATCACCACCGCGGCATCGATACGCGCGTCGGTGAAGGCTATGTGGGACTGACGGCTAGCGCCGGGTAGCGTCTGCGATATCCAGGATATGCGCGCTCGCCTCAAGGCAGCTCACGTGGTAGAACGCCTCTTCCAGCGTGGTGCCGGTCGCGAACGGCCCGTGCGTGCGCAGCACCGCGACCTTGCTGTCTCGAAGTGCCGCCGAGAGGACATCGGCGGCCTCGGGGGAAGCAATGGTCTGGACCGCCGAGACGACCGGGACATCGCCCAGGATCGCTTTGGACTCACTGTCCAGCGGCACGATGACCTCGGAACCCAGCGAGCGATGGATCGTGTGCACGGTGTGCGCATGGACGATCGCCAGCGCACCCGTTGCATGGTAGATGGCGCGATGGACCACAAGCTCCCTGCTGCAGCCCTCGTCTTCCGGGCACGCATCGATGCCGGTCTCCACGATGTCTTTGCGTGTGAGCCTTCCCAGCATCGAACCGCTGCGTGTGATGAGGATCCTCTCGCCTACCCGGACGCTCATATTCCCGCCGTGGCTCGATATCGCGCCCGTCAAAAACAAGTCGCGACCGGTCTGCACGAAGGATGCGAACAACTCGTCAGAGACCATGATCATCTGGCAAGCACCATCGCAAGGTCGTAGATATGCTGCTTCATCTCGTGATGGTGGCTATAGCACTCGGCGAGCGTTGCGAGCTCCATGTCCGCGTTCTTCAGACAGACGGCCTTGCCGCTCTCGCCGGCAAGCAGCGCGTCCACGGCGGCAGCTCCCATGCGACTTCCCAGGGTCCTGTCGAAAGCAGAGGGGGCCCCACCCCGCTGTATGTGACCGAGGACCACAGCACGCACCTTGTGGCCGCACATACCGGTGAGGTCTTCTGCCACGCCGAACGCGTGGCCGGCACCTTCGGCCATCACGATGATGGAGTGCTTCTTGCCGCGTTCGACGCCTTGCCTGATGGACTCGCAGATGTCTTCGAGCGCCCAGGGTATCTCGGGAACCAGGATGCAGTCAGCACCTGCCGCAAGTCCCGAGTACAGCGCCAACATGCCGCAATGGCGACCCATCACTTCGATGATGAAGGTGCGCTCATGGCTGGATGCCGTGTCGCGGACCTTTGATGTGGCGTCGCAGATGGTGTTCTGCGCAGTGTCGAATCCGATCGTGGTGTCGGTGGCGGCGATATCGTTGTCGATGGTTCCCGGGATACCGATGACCTTTACGCCCCGCATGTCCAGCTCCTCGGCAGCACGGTACGAACCGTCCCCGCCGATGACCACCAGCCCGGTGACACGATGCTGGGCAAGACGCTCCACGGCCAGGCCGAGTCCCTCCTCCGAGAACATCCGCTCGGAACGCGAGGTGCCGATGAAGGTGCCTCCCCGATCCAGCACGCCTCCCACGCTGCCCAGCTGCATGGGCGAGAAGTCCCCGTCCAGCAAGCCCTCGAAGCCATGGTGGACCGCCACAGCCTCGGCTCCATTGACGATCGCCGTACGGACCACAGCACGAACGGCAGCGTTCATGCCGGGTGCGTCACCTCCGCTGGTCAGTACAGCGATCCGAGGTTTCGACATACGATTACTCCCCCTCTGAGAAGACGCCCGTCATCGCGAGCCTGTCATAGCGCTTCGCTAATACGTCGTCGATATCCTTCCCGCACAGCTCATCGAGCGCCGAAGTGATGGCCCGCGCGACCGACGCGTAGACTATCGCGGGGTCGCGGTGTGCCCCACCCAGAGGCTCTCGCACGATCTCATCGGCGATACCCAGACGCATCAGGTCGTCAGCGGTCATCGCAAGGCACGGGGCCGCCTCGGGCGCTCGTGTGGCGTCCTTGAAGATGATGGAGGCACACGCCTCGGGCGTGATGACCGAGTAGTACGCGTTCTCAAGCATGATCAGGCGGTCGCCGAAGCCGATGGCGAGCGCGCCGCCGCTTCCGCCCTCACCGATGCCCACTGCGACCACAGGGGTACGCAGCGAAGCGAGTGTGGCCAGGTTCTCAGCGATGACCCACGCCTGACCCCGCTGCTCGGCCTCCAGGCCGGGAAACGCGCCCTGCGTGTCGATCAGACTGACCACGGGCAGATTGAACTTCTCGGCCATCTTCATCGCACGGCGCGCCTTGCGGAAGCCCTCGGGATGAGGACTGCCGAAGTTGCGCTTGATATTCTCCTTGGTGTTCTTGCCTTTTCTGTGCCCGATGACCATGCATCGACGCCCGTCCAGTGTCGCCAGGGCGATCATGATGGCCTCGTCATCGCCGAACGTGCGGTCACCGTGCAACTCGATGACGTCGTCAAACAGCATCTCGACGTAGTCTTGGGTCTTGGGGCGCTCGGGGTGACGCGAGACCTGGACCTTCTCCCACGGCGAGAGGGCCGCGTAGAGCGTGTCTCTAAGCTTGTCGATCTCGCGCTCAAGCCCGGCGATCTCATCGGAAAGCTGGATGGTCGCGGCGATATCGAGTCGCTTGAGCTCAGCGAGTTTCTCCTCAAGCTCCGCAAGCGGGCGTTCGAACTCCATGACGAAGCGCGCCATCAGAGCTCACCTCCATCAAGACCCGTAGGACATGCCGCACCCTCAGAAGCGTTGGGGACACCTGGGCCTGCAAGGTAGTCAAGCGTGAGCGCGATGGTGGAATGGAGCTCACCCCGGGGGACGACGGCGTCGATCATGCCGTACTCCTCGAAGTACTCAGCCGTCCGGAAGTTCTTCGGCAGGCTCTGCCGGATCGTCTGCTCGATGATGCGCTGACCCGCGAAACCGATAAGCGCGCCTGGCTCGGCGTAGATGACATCTGCAAGGACCGCGAAACTGGCGGTGACGCCACCCATGGTGGGATTGGCCAGGACCGAGATATAGGGCAGGCCCTGACGGGCAAAACGCTCAGTCTCGGCAGCGGTCTTCGCCATCTGCATCAACGAGAGCATGCCCTCTTGCATGCGCGCGCCGCCCGAACGGGTCACCATGATGACGGCGCGCTGCTCCTGGCCCGCAAGACGGAACGCGCGAGCGATCTTCTCGCCTACAGCCGAACCCATCGATGCGGCAATGAAGCGGAAGTCCATCACGCCGAGCATCACGGGATGACCTCCCACGAGGGCACGACCCGTCACGATGGCCTCCGGAAGCCCGGAAAGCGCCCGTGCCTTCTCAAGCGAACCGGTGTAGGGCTTAGCGGCCTTGAAACGCAGAGGGTCGACGGATGTGAGACCCGCCTCGGTCTCCTGAAACGTGCCTTCGTCCGCAAGCATGGCGATACGCCTGGGCGCATCGATATCGAAGTGATGCCCACAGTGCAGGCACACGTCGCCCGCGCGATCCAGGTCTCCCTGGTAGAGGGTGTGCTTACACGAGGGGCACTTCACCCAGACGCCGTCGGGCAGCTCACCCGGCATATCCGCCGAGGTCGACGTGTACTTGCGAACCTCGCGTGCTTTGAACCAGTCAGAGATCGGCATGGGACTCCCATGTCTTGGCGTGCATTGTCAGGTGTATAGAATAACGCGGCACCGCCACAAGAGCGATGCCGCGTCGGTTGAACGGTAGTGTCACAGTGCCTAGAGCACGAAATCCTTATCGCCATTGAACACGGCAAGAGCATCCTCGACGCTCCAGTCCGCAAGCGTGATGGCCGAGATGGCCTTCGTGAGGCGGACCGCTTCATCCAGTGAACGCTGATGGATGTTGCGACCCGTTGCATTGCCCTTGGCGCCACCGATGTGGATCTGTTCCCACAGCTGTGTCAGGAACTGGTCGGCTGCCACGGTCGAACCTCCCGCACACACAAGCCCCGTTCGACCTGAGGCCTTCGATGCCTCGATGAGCTTCTGCGCGGAAGACTGAACGTCATCACCCTTGGGAGGATTGACCTTCACGAAGTCGGCGCCCAGGCACAACGCGGTGCCGGCGGCACCGGCGATGAGGTGCGCATCCTTCTCGTCTTTGACGGCCTTGCCGCGAGGGTAGATCCACAGCACAACGATCAAGCCCACAGAGTGCGCGTCAGCGATGAGCTGCCCGGCCTCCATGAACATCTGCGACTCATACTCACTGCCCAGGTAGATCGTGTAGCCGATACCCACGGCATTGACGCCGTTCTCCCGCATGTCCAAGACGGTCTGGATGTCATAGAGCTGCGGACTGTACGGATCGTCCTGATGCTTGGCGGGATCGCTTGCCGAGGTCTTCACCAGGTGGGTCTTGGAGTTCATCTTCACGAGGTAGTTGATCTGGGGATAGTCCAGAGCATACTGCGCAAGCAGCCCCCGCTGCCCCGCCAGCACACCACAGACACCCTGCGAACCGATGCGGAAGAGATGCTCGGGCTCGTTGTCCTCGGGAGAGATCCCCTCGCCGAAGAAGTCGTCGTTGAGGTGCTCGATCTTCTGGTCGCAGGCGAAGAGCATCAACCTGCCCGTGCCGCGTGTCGCCGCCATGTAGTTGTCGATATAGGCCTCGCGAGCCCCGGCGGGCACGTCGGCCGGAACTCGGACCTGTTCACGGGTAATGCTCGGCATGGTCCCTCCTCAGTTGGACGCGATGTTCGCACCGACTAGGTTATGCCAAGTACGGTCCGTGCGCCACTATCGGTGGGCCATGAGTCACTCAACCAAGACCGCAGCTGCGGCAACAGGTCACTCCAGGATGTCGGTCACGGTTTCGCGCACGTCCGCGCTGATGGCAGAAAGCCCGCCAAGGAAGTGCACGCACTGGATATCATCGCCGTTCTCGGTGAGCAGAGTCGCTATGGGAGAAGCCAGGCGGCTTGAGTCCGTGAGCAACATCACGCTCCCGTTCTGCGAGCAAAGCGCTCCTCCCGCGAGCGCGTCGGGAAACTGAGTCCCCACGCTCAGCGCCAAACGGTCATAGGACATGCCGGCCTCTTGGACCGCATATCTGGCAACGGCGGCGCACGTCTCGTACCGGTTGGTTCCATAGAGCCGGGTGGCACCGGCCAGTCCGGAATCAAGAGCATTGAAGTAGGTCCTGCTGACGACGGCTTCTCCGCCTAGCACGAGCACGTCAGTGACACCTTCGGCCTGCAAGAGGGAGACAAGTGCACTGGAGCTGCCAGCCGGATCGGCCAGAAACACCGGCCACCCCTTGGCTGCGGCCATAGGGGACGCAGCAAGGGCGTCAGGGAAGTCCCGACCCGTAGAGACGAACGCGGTTCCATCGTAGTCATCCAGGCGCTCGATCGTCGCATGGGCTATAAGCGAGGCGGTCAGGTAGCGGTTCCTCCCACCCAGACGCTCGAACGTAAGGCCCGCGGCGGTCAAGTCACGCTCAACCCCCGTGCTTAGAGCACTCGTACCGCCAAGGATGATCGCATGGGTCGCGCCCAGGCGCGTGATCTCCTTTCTGACCACTATGGGCAACGCACTGCTCTCCGATAGCAGTATGGGGCCGCTCACAGCTCCCGCCAGCGCCGCTCCACCCAAGGCGTCAGGCCAGTCCCGGCCGGTCGCTATGACCACAGTGGATGCACCGGAGGGGAACGCGACCTTGGATGTCTCCACCGCGGTCTCGTAGCGCGAATCTCCCTGCACTTCAATGACCTCGAGCGGGTCAGAGGTATCGACCCTCACGCGGAAGTGGGTCGTAGTACCCCAGTTTCCCGCACCATCCACCGCACGGACATGGAAGTACCACTCCCCGTCCTCGATGTCACTGTATGATGCGGCACCGTCAACGCTCTCCATGGTCATGTCCGGCACCGTCGTGCTTGCCGCGTCGAACACGTAGGAGTAGCCGGCGATACCACTAGGGTCGCTTGCCGAGAAAGCCAGCTCCAGGTCCTTGGACGCATACCAGATGGTCTGAGAAGGATGGGTACTCGACGTCACCGAGGGAGCTCCCGGCGCAACAGTGTCAACCGCCGAGACCTCTCCGTGCACGTACTTGGCTCCCGCGATGTCGTAGCTGCTCAGCGTACGCCGGGTAGAACCCATCAACCCCGCACCCATCACCTCGTCCATATCCCCGTACTGGTCATCAAGCCCGACGGTATGACCCAGCTCATGGAGCGCCACGGTCTGGACGTCGATCCTGCCCGTGACGGCACCGTCGGCCCACAGATAGCCGTCGTTGAAGATGATGTCGGACTCCACCATGGTCGATGTTCCGGAGTACCAGTAGTAGTTCATCGCCAACACCCCGGTGGGAAACCCGGATGACGAGGAGAAGTAGATATCGTTGTAGCCGTCCATAGCGGAGATCGGATAGGTCGTTGCAGAGCAGACGCCACCGTAGAGCATGGCGAAATCAGCCCCGCAGTCGCTCCACGTGGCGAACGCACGTTGAATGGCCGCACTCTCCCCCGATGTGTCCGCAGTGTTCGCATTGATGCGATACGTGATAGCCGAGGAGTTCCACTTGTAGCCGCTGGCACTGAACCCGATTGTGTACACGTAACCGTTGCTCACCACGCCCGCGCCGGTCGAGATGACCACAGGGCCGCTCTCGGCAAGGCGCGGGACCACCACGACCACGCGCGTGTCCGACCAGAAGACCACTGAACCGGCTACGCGGTCACCGGACTGACTATCGCCCCTCAGAAAGGTCACCGACCCAGTCCCCTGCGATGAGCCGAAGCCGCTGCCGGTGATGGTGATCTGCTCGCCTATCCCGGCGTTGGCGAAGGATGGCGATATCGCGCTGATGATGGCCGAAGCGGCCACATTCACCGCGGAGTTCTCTTCGGTCATGAGGACGGCATCATCGCGAAGCTCCTCGCCGGATGACCCGCTCAAGATCAGCGCCTCGATCTGTGCGAGTGGTCTTCCAAGCGTCACTATCTCGCCGTCCACGATGTCGAGCTTGCCCTGGAAGCCACCGATCACACCGTTCTCGTCCAGAAACAGGATGCTGCGTTGGCCCGGCTTGAACACGGGGGTATCACTGACCATGAGCGTGGTCGAACCCACGCTGCCGCCGGAGTGCGAGAGGATGTACTCCGTAGGGAGGTCGCCTTTCAGTGTCCGCGTCACGTTCAAGCGGACATCTGTCAGGATGGTCTGCCGCTCGCGCGTCATGGGGTCATGGGTCCAGCGTGAGCCCGACCCCGCAACCCTGACCTCGACGATGGTGTCAGCCAACTCCGTCATCTGCTCCACAGACAGGGGCAAGACGGATGCCTGAGCGGTAAGCGGGAGTGCCATGAACACGACCAGCACGAACGCTGTCACAACAAGGCGGATGCGATTAGGCACGCGATCTCTCTTCCTGCCGGGAGGTCACTTGATAGACCCGGTGGCCTTCACAGGGTGTATCGGCAGCCTAACACGCATACTCAAACGGCCTGGTGCGCCCCATCACAGTCCGGATGGGTGCAGCGGGAACTCCATGCGCACGTGCTGCATGCCCGTTCGCCCGAAGGGGAACCGGCCACTGGTGGTGGCCCAACCCAGGCGCAGATAGAAGTCCTCGGCGGTCACGCGTGCGTTGAGCACAAGGGAGTCCAGGGCAAGGCGACGCGCCTGTTCCACGACCTCGGTCATCAGCGCCCGACCCACACCCGTCCCGTGCAGCTCCGAGGCGACGCAGACCTGCCTGACGGTGCCGCACCGCTCATCCACGATCAGACAGGCGTAGCCGACAGCCCGTCCGCCCCGGAACGCGGTAAGATGCAGCGCTCCGCCCACACCGTCGTTCCACGAATCCGCACGGGGAACGCCGAACGGTTCGAACAACGTGACATGCCGGAGGTCATCCACCTCGGCCATCCGAGGATCATCTGCAGCGATCCACTCCAAGACGACTTCGGCCACCTCAGCCACCAAAACGATTGGTGATGGGAACACGCCTGTCTTTGCCGAACGCCTTTGGGGATATCTTGATGCCGAGCGGCCCCTGGCGACGCTTGTACTCCGACGCATCCACCATCCGGATCACTCGAGAGACAAGGGCCGGATCATGACCGTCAGAGACGATCTGCGCGACACCCCTGTCAAGCTCCACATACGACGTGAGCACGGCGTCGAGCACGTCATACGGCGGCAGGCTGTCCTGATCCACCTGATCGGGGCGCAGCTCGGCCGATGGCGGCTTGGCGATAGAGGCTTCGGGAATCACGGGGCCCTGCAGATTGCGCCAGTGAGCAAGGGCGTAGACGCGCGTCTTGAACACGTCTTTAAGCGGCGCGAAACCGCCCACCATGTCCCCGTACAACGTGGAATACCCCACCGAAAGCTCGCTCTTGTTCCCCGTGGCCAGCACCAACCAGCCGAACTTGTTGGATAGCGCCATGAGAAGCGTCCCACGGACCCGCGCCTGCAAGTTCTCCTCGGTCACATCCGTAGGTCTACCGGCGAACGCCGACTCCAGCGTACCTAGCATCGAAGTGAACGGATCTTCTATGGGAAGCTCCAAAGTGGCTATCCCAAGCATGTCGGCCAATTCGCGCGAGTCGTTTACGCTGCCTTCCGATGAATAACGTGAAGGCATCAAAACGCCGTGCACGTGTTGCGGCCCAAGGGAATCAGCCGCGACAGCCGCGGTAAGAGCGGAGTCTATGCCGCCGGATAGTCCAATCACGACGTCTGTGAACCCGTTCTTGTTGATGTAGTCCCGCAGGCCAAGGGTCAGGGCGGTGTAGACCTCCTCCTCGGCCCCGCCCATCGGCTCAACGCGCTGCTCGGGCGCGGACTCGCGCCCGGGGTCGACCTGTACGACAAGGAGGTCCTCACAGAATGACGATGCACGCCCCACGACCGTGCCATCCGGGGAGATGACCACAGAGCGGCCATCGAAGACGAGCTCGTCTTGGCCGCCGACGATATTGCAGTACGCGATCCACACGCCGTTGTCGCGCGCCCTGGATCGCAGCATCTCCTCCCGGGAGATACCTTTGCCTGCGTGGAAGGGCGAGGCGGAGATATTGAGCACGAGCCTCACGCCATCGCCAGCGAGACGCGACACGGTCTCAGGAATCCAGATGTCCTCGCAGACCGTCAGTGCCGCGTCCGCATCACCCAGAGCCACCAGCCCATCGACTGCACCCTGCTCGAAGTAGCGTCGTTCATCGAAGACCCCGTAGTTGGGGAGGTTCCTTTTGTGATAGACGTGCTTCACGCGACCTTCCCCGATAAGCGCGGCGGCGTTATACAGGCGTCCATCCTCATCGCGATCGACGAACCCGAGGAGCGTGGGGATCTCACAGCCGTGGGCGACCTCTTGGAGCGCCTCGAGGTTCCTGCTCACGAAATGCGGCTTTGCAAGCAAGTCCTCCGGCGGATAACCAGTCAGCACCAGCTCCGGAAGCACCACCACGTCAGCCCCCTGGTTGCGGGCACGTTCACACATCTCGCGTATCAGCGCCATGTTGCCATCTATGTCCCCGACGATGGGGTTCACCTGCGCCAATGCTATCCTCATATGCGCCTACTCTGTGTCCGCGACAAGCGTTGCCTCACACGGCAAAGTCTACCGCAACGACGCGCTGGTCGTTCGATGCGGTGTTCGGCGCCACGCTCATCGGGAAAGAAGATAACGACCCGAAACTGCGAGAGGACTCACCCATGAAACGACTGCTCGGTTTGGCGCTGACAAGCATTCTCGTCTTTGGTGCACTGGCCGGATGCGGAGGAAGCACCGGCGATGCGGTGCTGGAGACGATCGGTGAGGGCGTCCCCACCGAAGGGCGACCGGTCTTCTATGAGTTCTTCACACAGGGTTGACCCTCATGCCGTGAGATGGCTCCCGTCGTGAACGGGCTCAAGGGCGACTACGATGACCGCATCGTGTTCAAGATATACGACGTTGAAACCAGCGAAGAAGGAATGGCGCTTGCCAACCAGTTCGGGCTACAGTTCGTACCGACATTCGTGTTCGTAGACTCCTCCGGTGAAGAGGTCAATCGCATGGTGGGGTTGGTTTCCGAATCTGCCCTTCGCGAGACACTGGACAACCTGGAGTAGGCGCCACACAAGACAAGGACCACCATGTTCCACCGCATGATCACACTCGGCGCCCCAAAGGCGAGCCTTAGGGGCGTCGTCTTGCTGCTCGCTACGCTCATGTGTCTCCCGGCGCTTTGCGGATGCACTGAGCACGTGCCGGCGGGAAAGCAGCCCGCTCCTGCGCCGGAGTCTTCAGCCTCTGTGGTGGACTCTGCCACCGCCCAGGCGGAGCCCACAGTGATCGCGCAGCCCGGGCCGCTCATGGCCGAGAAGGTCGCGGATTTCATCCAGGGCTTTGTGCTTGCCGATGCGCAACTCATGGCCTCGACCCTGAGCCCTACGAACGCTGCCAGCGTACTTGAAGCGGCGCCGGCCATAGCCATGGGGGGCGCTATCGGCCAGGTGGTCTCGGTCGATCAAGACGCCAGCGGCATCCTGATCATCACGATAGAAGAGGACGAGACCAGCTACACGCTCGTCCCCCTGACAAGCGATGACGGGGTCAACCTCACCGTCCTGACGTGGCAAGGCTCGGCAGACGAGCGCATCAGTGAAACGGAAATCACGTACACGTTCGTGGACAACGACGGGGAGTACGTCATCGACCTCATAGACGGAAGTACCGCATCAGGAGTGGTGGTGCAGTAAGCCGAAGGCCTTGACGTCCCACGCAGCTGGTATCATGTCCGCAGACACGATCACACACGCAAGCGGTCTGAATACCGCTGTAAGGAGGCGACCATGCAGACTTGCCGGAACTGCGGGACACAGGTCCCTGATGAGGGTCGCTTCTGCCCCGAGTGTGGCGCGGCGGTAGGATCTGCCGTCCCATCAGTGCAACCCGCTCCCCAGGGCGAGCCACAGTACGCTCCACAGCCTACCCCCCAGTACGCTCCGGCGGCACGGGGCATGCAGCCCGTGGCGAAGAAGAGCCGCAAAGGCCTGATCATCGGGATAGTGGCCTTCGTGCTTATCACGCTTCTGAGCTGTTGCGGCGTAGGAGCCTGGGCGGCGATCAACTACGGCGTCATAGAGGGCCCCGGCGCCGCAGGAGACGCAGACTCCCCCAAGGTGGAGGCTATCCAGACGTTCGCGGTGGGACTTGGCGCCCTGGACTTCGACATGATCCGCAGCGTGACCATGGACGACGTCCATGATGAGCTTGCACTTGTTGAAGAGGCCGTTGATGCCGACCGAGAGTACTGGACCACCTCGACCCTGCGTAGCTCTGAGGTGTCAGAGCCCGATGGCGTGCTGCTGATGACATTCGAGGATACGGACGGCTACGTTTCCTACATACGCGTCTATCCGCCCAGTGACGGAGGCAACATCCTCGATGTGGAGGACTGGGACGACGAGATGACCGAGGAGAACGCCACCACCACCGTCTTCGAGCTCATCGACGACGGAGGCTGGAAGATCCACAGCATCGATGGCGAGACCCTGGACGTGTTCTTCGGCCAGTAGAAGCCGTCACCGACCGCCTGTGTGGACCGCCGAGACAAGCTGTCCCACGAACTCGCCCAGAGCCGACGGGTCGTCTTGCCGCCGTACCAGCGCGCTGCCTACGATGACCCCGTCGGCGATGGCTGACACCGTCGCCGCCTGGGCCGGCGTTGAGACGCCGAAGCCCACCGCGACCGGCAGGGGTGAAGACGCCCGCACTCGTGCGACGAGATCGGTCAGCTCGGCCGGCAGTTGAGTCCGCTCCCCCGTGACACCAAGAGAGCTCACCACGTAAACAAACCCGGTGGATGCCTCGCCCACCACTGCAAGACGCTCGGGTGTCGAGGTGGGCGCCGCGAGAAAGACGGTGTCGATACCTCTGGCGACGGCCTCACGCTTCCACTGGACCGCCATAGGATTGTCCGGCGGCATGTCCGGCACGATGAACCCGGCCACGCCCGCCTCGGCGGCCTTCTGGCCAACCTTGGCCAACCCCATCCGCATCATGGGATTAAGGTAGGTCATCACCACGAGCGGCGGCATGCCGGGCAAAGCAGCCGCTTCACCGGCCAGGTCGAGCGTCTCGGCAAGCCCGAAGCTGCCTTCACAGGCACGCGCGGCCTCTGCCGCATGCTGGATCACCGGACCATCGGCGAGCGGGTCCGCATAGGGCACGCCAAGCTCGATGACGTCGGCCCCCGCACACGCCACCGCCACCAGCGCGGCAAGGCTTCCCGCACGGTCAGGGTACCCGCCCATCAGGTAGGCCACAAGCGCGGGATGTCCCTTCAGGAATGCCGCCTCAAGACGGGAAGGAGCGCTACTCAACGCCTGCCTCCCTCACGATGTCCATATCCTTGTCACCGCGGCCCGAGACGTTCAACACAAGGACCGCGTCAGGACCAAGCTCGGCTGCCAACCGGGGCAGCAACGCCAGAGCATGCGACGACTCGATGGCCGGGATGATACCCTCCGTACGCGTGAGCAGCACGAACGCCTCCAACGCATCGGCGTCAGTGACCGCTTCGTAGCGAACCAGGCCCGAATCTTTGAGGCTGCCGTGCTCCGGCCCCACTCCCGGATAGTCAAGACCAGCTGATATCGAGTACGCCTCGAGCGGGTTTCCCGCATCGTCTTGCAGCAGATAGCTGTAGAAGCCGTGCATGACGCCGGGAGTCCCCTTCGTGAGTGCCGCACCATGCTTGTCTGTCTCAACGCCGAGACCCGCCGCCTCCGCCCCGATCAGCAGCGGACGCGATCCTGCTGGAAGGTGACGCAAGAACGGATAGAACATGCCGATTGCGTTGCTTCCGCCACCCACACAGGCGATGACAGCGTCGACGTGGTCGATATTCTTGACCTCGAGCTGGACAAGCGTCTCCTCGCCGATGACGCACTGGAACCCGCGGACGATGGCGGGGTACGGATGCGGACCCACCGTGGAACCGATGACGTAGAAGGTGTCCTCAACGCGCTCCACCCAGTGTCGAAGCGCGGCGGTCGTGGCGTCCGCGAGCGTGCCGCCGCCCTCGTCCACCGGGACGACCTCTGCCCCCAGCAGCTTCATCTTGTAGACGTTGAGCGACTGTCGGCGGATGTCTTCAACACCCATGAACACGGCGCACTCCAGGCCGAGAAGAGCAGCGGCGGTCGCTGTTGCCACACCGTGCTGCCCGGCTCCCGTCTCGGCGATGACGCGACGCTTGCCCATGCGCTGTGCGAGCATGCACTGACCAAGCGAGTTGTTGATCTTGTGCGCGCCGGTGTGGTTGAGGTCCTCGCGCGTGAGATACACCGCGCCCAGACCGACCGCCTCGGCGAGACGCTCGGCCTTGTAGAGCGGCGATGGCCGGCCGACGTACTCGGCAAGCAGGTAGGAGAGCCGTTCCCGGAACGCAGCGTCTTGCATGGCGGACTCATACGCCTCGCTCAGCTCGGCAAGCGCCGGCATGACCGTTTCCGGTACGAACGTGCCTCCATAGGGACCATAGAACCCTTGTGCATCAGGGCTGGAATACGCATCATCTGCAGACGGCAGCAAGGCGTCAGACATCTTGATCCTCCTCATCGGCCGCCCTCACGGCGGCAACGAACGCGTCTATTCTCGTGCGGTCTTTGTGACCCGGACGCTCCTCGACCCCCGAGGAGACATCTACCGCGAAAGGACGGAACAACCGAACGGCGTCCGCGACGTTCACCGGCGTGAGTCCGCCGGCGACGATCAGTGAAGCCCATCCGGGGAGTGCCGCGACATGTGTGTGCCAGTCGAAAGCTTTGCCGGTTCCGCCACTACTTTGCGAGGAGTATGTGTCGAGTAGGATAGCGGCGGCCGCGCCCCGGAAGGGCTCAACCATTCCTGAAGCGAAGTTCGTGCCGACTTTCAAAGCCTTAATCGCCGGGACGGGTGCGGCAGCACAATCCTCGGGCGTCTCATCGCCGTGGAACTGCACCGCGCTCAAGCCCAGCCGTGACACGGCTTCGGAGACGAATCCGCGATCCGCATCGACGAACACCCCCACACGCGCCACCATCGGCGGTACCGCGACCAGTGCCTTCTCGGCCTCCTCCAGCGTCACTTCGCGAGAGCTGGGCGCAAGCACGAATCCGAGAGCGTCTGCTCCCGCGCAGACCGCCATCGCCGCATCCGCAGCGTTGGTGATGCCGCATATCTTGATGCGTGTCCGGTGCATCGGTGCTTGTCTACTCATGATCTGACAACTCCCCGCGATCTGCCGGGACCCGCAAGACCCCGGTCAGCTCCTCAAGCAACGATTCGGGGCGATGCGCACGCATGAGCGTCTCACCCACAAGTACCGCATGCGCTCCGGCCTCAGCAGCAGCCTCGACGTCGGAGCGAGACTTCACACCGCTGGCAGCGATGAGCGTGAGGTCATAACGCTGCGCCTCAACGATCATATCCCTCGCCCGCCCGGGATCTACGTCCAGGGTCCGCAGGTCCCGGCTGTTGACTGCCACCACCCCGGAGGCCACACCGAGGGCTATGGCGAATTCATCGGGATGCGCGATCTCGACCACCGGCGTGAGGCCGAGGGTCACGGCGATGTCCGCGTACTCGCGGGTCAGACCGCCCAGCACGCTCACAATGAGCAGAACCGCGTCGGCACCATGGCCGCGCGCCACGAACAGCTGGACCGGGTCCACCACGAAGTCCTTGCACAGCACCGGCACATCCACGGCGTCCGCGACATCGGAAAGATCGGTGAAACTGCCACC
The DNA here is from genome assembly GCA_016938135.1 of Coriobacteriia bacterium. GTDB lineage: Bacteria > Actinomycetota > Coriobacteriia > Anaerosomatales > Anaerosomataceae > UBA2279. The sequence continues at coordinate 22,265 of JAFGVD010000029.1, read as the reverse complement.
GAAGTACTCCGGCTCAGTGAGGACGCTGATCGCAGCGGCACCGCCATGCTGGTAGTGCAGCGCCTGCTTGGAGGCCTCGCATTCGCTGGCGATGACGCCTGCCGAGGGAGACGCCTTCTTGACCTCGGCGATGACGGCGATGTCAGCGCGCTGCCGCAGCGCTGCCGCGAAATCACGCACGGGACGCCCGGCGGCTGCGAGTCGCTCGCGATCCGCCAAAGACAGCGACCCGTACTCCGCCTTGATGCGCTCGTAACGCATCGCTTGCATCTTTGCCAGGAAGTCGCTCACGCGGCGCCCTCCCCCGCAAGGCGCTGGCTGACGGCAGCCAGTGCTTCAAGTCTTGCAAGGGCTTCACCTGAGTCGATCGACGTGCGGGCGAGCGCCACGCCTTCCGCGAAGTCACCCGCCCTGCCCGCGGCTACCAACGCCGCGGCCGCGTTCATCAGGATGATGTCCCGTTTGCCCGAGTGCTCACCCGACAAGATCGCGCGGATCGTCTCGGCGTTCTCGGCAGCGTCTCCGCCCGCAAGGTCGGCGACCGAACCGCGTGCGATCCCACACTCCTCGGGAGAGATCGCGTAAAGGCGCACACCGTCTGGCGTGGCCTCCGCAACCTCGGTGGGCCCGGAAGCGGAGACCTCGTCCAGGCCGGGATGTCCGTGCACGACGAGGACTCGCTCGGCACCCAGACGCGACGCAACCTCGGCCATCACAGGGACGAGCGCGGGATCGTACACGCCCAGAAGCTGACGCTTGGCGCCCGCAGGATTAGTGAGCGGACCGAGGATGTTGAAGACGGTACGGATGGCGATCTCGCGGCGCGTGGGACCCGCGTGACGCATGCTGGCGTGCAGCGCCTGCGCGAACAGGAAGCCTACGCCGGTCTCGTCGATGCATCGCGCCATCTGCTGGGGGGTAAGGTCGATGCGCACACCCAGCGCCTCCAGCACGTCTGCGCTGCCGGAGCGCGAGGACACCGCGCGGTTGCCGTGCTTGGCGATAGGCACACCCGCACCCGCCGCGACAAAAGCCGAGGTCGTTGAGATGTTAAAGGTCGCTAGCCCGTCACCACCTGTGCCGCAGGTGTCGATGTAGCCCTCCACTGTAGGTCGCACGGAGGTGGCGCGTTCTCGCATCGCCCGCGCGAAGCCCACGATCTCGTCGACTGTTTCGCCCTTCATGCGGATGCCGGTCACCAACGACGCTATCTGCGCCGAGGTGGCCTCACCGTCCATGATGAGTCCCATGACCGCATACGCGTCCTCTTCGCCGAGAGACCCGCCGGTGACGACGCGATCGATAGCCGCCGGCAACGTCGAAACGGGTGCGGCGCTGTAGGGTCCGGCGCTCGGACAGTCCTCACCGGGGGCCCTCACCGCCTCCGGGCGCTCGTCGCGCCCTGCGGCGGCTCCCCCGGTTGCGGAACTCGCGGCGGACCCTACACCGCCCGCGCCCTCCACACCGATCTCGCCCGTGAGCGTCAGGAAGTTCTCGAGTACCTTGGTGCCCTCAGGCGACAGGACGCTCTCGGGGTGGAACTGAACGCCGTAGACCGGCAGCTGACGATGGCGCAACGCCATGATGAGACCATCGTCGGTCTTTGCGGTGACCTCAAGCTCCACAGGCAGGCTGTCAAAATCCACGATGAGCGAATGGTATCGCGTTGCTGTGAACGGATTGGGCATGCCTTCAAGGAGGCCTGTGCCGTTGTGATAGACGTCGGCGGTCTTGCCGTGCACCGGTCGCGGCGCGCGGACGACGCGACCGCCGTATACCTCGGCAATCGCTTGGTGTCCTAGGCACACACCCAGCACCGGGATTCCCGCTTCCGCAGCAGCCGAGAGGACCGCCTCCGAGGCGCCGGCGTCTGAGGGCATACCGGGCCCGGGCGAGACGACCACTCCCGCCGGCGACATCGCCACAACCTGGCCCGGACTGACCGCGTCGTTGCGCTCCACCCGGACATCGGCGCCGAGCGCGCCAAGCAACTGGACGAGGTTGTAGGTGAAGCTGTCGTAGTTGTCGATGACAAGGATCATCTTGTGGCCTCCTCGGCGGTCATACCCGCGGCGAGCTCAAGCGCTCTGTGCAGCGCGCGTGCCTTCTGCAGGGTCTCTTCGTACTCGCTTTCAGCCACCGAGTCTGCCACGATCCCCGCGCCCGACTGCAGGTAGGCGGTTCCGTTGACGATCATCACCGTGCGTATGGTGATGCACATGTCCATCGCTCCGTCGACGCCCACGTAGCCAACGGTTCCCGCGTAAGGCCCGCGAACCGAAGGCTCCAGATCCCGAATGATCTCCATCGCCCGGATCTTGGGTGCGCCGCTCACGGTGCCCGCAGGAAAGGTCGCCCGCAGTGCGTCGAACGCGTCCTTGCCGTCTTGCAGCGTGCCTGTCACATTGCTCACGATATGCATCACATGGCTGTAGTTCTCCACTTCCATCAGCTCATCCACGCGCACCGTACCCGGCTTGGAGACCCGCCCCAGGTCGTTGCGCCCGAGGTCCACGAGCATGACGTGCTCGGCCCGCTCCTTCTCGTCCGCCAGAAGATCCGCACGCAAGCGGCCATCTTCGGCCACGTCCGCGCCGCGCGGGCGTGTTCCCGCAAGCGGACGAGTGAGCACCTGATCGCCCTCAACTCGAACGAGCGGCTCAGGGCTGGAACCCACCAGCGTCACCTCTGGCGTCCGCAGATAGAACATGTACGGACTGGGATTGACCGCCCGCAAAACACGGTAGAGGTCGATGCCGTCGCCCGCAAAAGGTGCCGAGAAGCGCTGCGAGAGCACGATCTGGAAGATGTCACCCGCGGCGATGTGCTCTTTGGCACGGTTCACCTGTTCGATGAACTCCTCCCGTGAGGTGTGCTCACGAAGCGGGACCGGCGCCGAGGCTCCCACTCGACCCAGCTGTGCGCCCACCGGACCTGCGGTGAGTCGCTCGAGCACCGCATCGATCCGCGCTACGCCTTTCTCGTACGCCTCGCCCGGATCAGAACCGGGCCGTACCGGTGCGATGACCTGCATGATGCGGCGCGCGTGATCGAACGCCACGATGACGTCGGTCAGCATGAACGCCATATCCGGCACATCGAGCTCATCGTTGTCGTGACGGGGTACCTTCTCAAACCCGGAAGCCACCTCATAACCCACGTAGCCGACTGCGCCGCCGACAAAACGCGGGAGTCCCGGGACAAGTGCGACGCTTCCCGCCGAGAGATGCTCGGCTACCGGACGCAGAGGGTCGGATGCAGGGATGGTCCGCTTGTGGCCCCGCTCGCTCACGGTGGCGAACCCGTCACGCGCTGAGACGACCTCGCTTGCCCCGATGCCGAGGAAGGAGTAGCGCCCAAGACGCTCGCCACCGACGACGCTCTCCAGCAGATACGCGTACTCCGCACCCTGCGCCAACGTCAGAAACGCGCTGATGGGAGTGGACAGGTCTGCGTAGATCTCGCGCGCTATCGGCACCACATCGTGGTCGGCGGCCAGTCCAATGAACTCTTCTTTGTTCGGCAGTAGCATCGTCATTGCTCCGTTTCTGGCCCTAGAAAAGACAAAATCCCCTCGTCCTCAAGGGACGAGAGGTCTTCTCGCGGTACCACCCTTGTTGACCCGCAACCACTCCGGGCCCACTTGTGTCCTGCAATACGGGAACTTGATCAGATCCGATATCCGGCCCCTTGTATCGGTGGGTCTCCGCCGGGACTAATAGGCCAGAGCCGTTGTCCCAGAGCCTCTGAGGTCCATTCCTCCGAACGATCACGCCGGGATTCCACCGTCCCCGGCTCTCTATGCTTCACGTTCGAAGTACTCGTCCTCTTCACAGGCCGCATCTTCGATTGGGAGACACTCTAGCACCCGTTCTGGCGCCACGCAAGCCAGCCCGAGCTCTATCCCTCGTTTGCTCCCGTTTCCACTTCCAGTCGTGGAGGCGGAGGCGGGCAGTCCCATGCCGGGACGTTGGGAGCCGGTCGATGCGCAAGACCCTCGGCACCCAACACCTCGCGCAGATGCGCCACACGCTGGTACTCGGGGTCGTCCTCAGGGGCAAAACCGAACCCGGCCCAACAGTAGAACAGCTGGGAGTACGCGTCACCGGCAGTGGTCACATGGTTGTTGCAGTCAAGCACATGCTCAAGTGCTGAGAGCATCGAACGCGGGTCTTTGAGCAGCATCATGCCCTCGGCATCGGCCTTCTCGGCAGCCATCCATGCAGCCTTCTGGTGCCACCACGACAACACCTCGGTCACCACAACGGCAACGCCATAAACGGCGATGCTGGCAAACGCCGCCGAACTGGCCGAGGACACCTGGGTCGAGGGAGCCAGGGCGACCTTCTGGTCACCCAGACGTTCAAGGAACTCTGTGTCGTCGCGCACGAGGTCTTGCTCGCGCATCGCCCAGATCGGACCCATGAGCGCCGAGACGGCGGTAGCCCACAAGGTGTCGAGCGTGACGATGCGCGCCATCAGATTGGCGAACACCGCACGCTGCTGATCGGGAGCGAGCCGGTCCACGAACCCACGGGTTATCCCCACGACGGCGCGGTCGTGGCTGCGTCCCAAAGCGAACGCGTTCACGCGGTTGGAGTCGATGAAGTAGACCTGCGGCGAATGCTGGAAGCCCGCCGCGATGCTCACGTCTTTGAGCACGCCTTTGACCGAAGCGAACTCTCCTGCAAGGGAGACACGCGCGCCAAGACGCTTGACCAGCCAACGCTCCGAGCGCGAGAGACGAAACACCACCCAGCCCGTGGTCCCCAGCAGCGACAAGCCGAAGACACCGCCGGCCAGATATGGCAACGCCGCAAGCGCAGCAGGGTCAGCCTCGGAAAGGACGCATGTCATCATGACGACGACCGCCAGGGCCACAACGAGGCTGTTCAGCAACGAAACGACAGCCACGAACAGCCCGGTGAAGACCACGAACCTGACCCGGTTGCCGTCGACACGTTGCCACAACGTCTCGACCCGCTCGGCCCGTACTCCGGGGGGCAGGGTCGCGTGCGTCATAGCGGAGCGGCGCGTCAACGTCCTACTGCTTCGGTCGACGCTTGAGCAGCTCGGTTGCCATGTCCTCCAACGAGATCTCCTCGCGGACCATGACGACGAGCATGTGGTAGAACAGGTCGCCCAGCTCGTAGCGGAGCTGCGCGATATCGCCCTGCGCGGCCGCGATGATGACCTCGCCGGATTCCTCGGCGATCTTCTTGAGCAGTTTGTCTTGAGGCCCGGTCAGAAGCTTCGCGGTATAGCTGCCCTCGGGCATGTCGCGCTTGCGCTGCTCCAGCACCGAGAACAGGTCCTCCAGCACAGGTCCCAGCGACTCAACAGGGCTGGCCTGGTTGGTATCGGTCATGCGACATCCTCTCTTCTGTTCACGAAAGCGGAAAACCGCCGTCATCTACTGTGGTCTCAGGTGCATCACGCTCAACGACCGGAAACAACGAACGGAAAAAACAGCTTCGCTCACCGGTGTGACAGGCCACGCCCACTTGATCCACCGTGAGCAGCAAGGTGTCGGCATCGCAGTCGTAACTGATCGCCTTGACCTCCTGGACGTGGCCCGAGGTCTCGCCCTTCATCCAGTATGCCTGCCGGGAGCGACTCCAGTACCAACCACGGCCACTCTCAATCGTGCGCTTGAGCGCCTCGGCATCCATCCATGCGAGCATGAGGACCTCAAGGGTGTCGTACTGTTGGACGACGACGGGGATCAGCCCCCGCGCATCGTACGTGAGCTCTGGTAGCTCCATCAGACCCTCCCTTGCCTCGGTCACCGCCCGGAACGCTTGATCTGCTTCTCGGCAAACAACAGACCGATAATCGTCGGTATCGCTATGATCAGCAACGCACCCAGCCACGTACCGGGCGCCAGCAGCGCATCCGCCCGCTCTTCGGCAGGGCGAGCCAGCAAGACCGCAGTGAGCAGTGAGGCCGTGGAGAGCGCTCCCACCAATACCCCGGCATACAACTTCCCGGAGCCTGACGCAGCCACCATCACTCCAAGCGTCACACCCATCCACCATCCGATGATGATGAGCATGCTGACACCAAAACCCACCGTACCGAACTCAGCCAATGCGCCCGCGCTTACCGCCCACGTGAAGCCCGCCGAGACGACCGCGGGAAGCACGCCGGCCGCTACGGACAACGTGACCGGCCACTGCCCTTCGCGCAGTCGCATACCACCCATCTAGAGCCTCACCGGGATACCCGCCTTTGCCATATGCTCTTTGACCTCACGGATGGAAAACTCCCCGAAGTGGAAGACGCTTGCGGCAAGTACCGCGTCTGCATCCGCCTCAACCACTACCTCGGCAAAATGGTCCAACTCCCCTGCCCCGCCGCTGGCGATCACAGGGATATCGAGCGAGCGCGTGATCGCGCGGGTCAGATCGATATCAAAGCCGTCTTTGGTGCCATCGCAATCCATGCTTGTGAGCAAGACCTCTCCTGCGCCGCGGCTTCTGGCCTCCTCGGCCCAGGTCACCGCGTCCAGCCCTGTGTTCGTGCGCCCACCGGAGACGAACACCTCCCAGCGCGCAGGACTCGAACCGGGCACTTTGCGCGCATCGATGGCAACGACGATGCACTGCGCGCCGTAGATACGGGCGGTCGCCGTGATGAGCTCCGGCGCGTTCACGGCCGCGGAGTTCATGGAGATCTTGTCACAGCCGGCCGAAAGCATCGCACGGATGTCGGCCGAACTACGCATGCCTCCGCCCACCGTGTAGGGGATGAATACCTCCTCGGCGGTGCGCCTAGCCACGTCCAGCATGAGCGGACGATCCTCGTGTGTGGCGGTGATATCGAGGAACACCAGTTCGTCGGCGCCCTCCTTGTCATAGACCGACGCCAGTTCCACCGGGTCACCCGCATCGCGCAGGTTGATGAAGTTCACGCCTTTGACAACGCGTCCCTCATGCACATCAAGACAAGGGATGACTCGCTTGGTCAGCACGGATCAGACCCCTTCGCCGCGAGCGGTGACGAGCGCCTGCTCAACAGTGAACACGTCCTCATAAAGCGCACGACCGATGATCACGCCCTCGACCTGAGCACCGATGGTCAGCAGATCGACGATGTCATCAAGCGTGGAGACCCCGCCCGATGCGATCACAGGGATGTCGATCTGTGACGCAAGCGCCTTGTACGCACCATAGTTCACGCCGGTCTGCAGGCCGTCTCGGCCTATGTCTGTGTATGCAAGGCGACGGATGCCAAGGAGTTCGAGCTCGCGAACGAGTTCGAGCACGCCGTATTCGGTCCCCTCGCGCCAGCCCTGGATGGCGACTTTGCCATCACGCGCGTCCACGCCTGCAACGATACCCTGGTAGCGCGCGCACGCTTCGGCCACCAGCGAGGGCTGCGTGATGAGCGCAGTGCCTAAGACGGCACGTTTCACGCCTGCACTGAACACGCGGTCCAGCATCTCCATGGAGCGGATCCCTCCGCCCATCTGCACCGGGATGCCTTCATCCACGATGCGCTCGATGAAGGGCATGTTCACAGGATCGCCGGTGACCGCACCGTCCAGGTCCACGACGTGGATCCACTCGGCTCCCGCAGCAGCCCACTTCTTAGCCTGATCGACAGGATCATCGTTGTAGACAGTCACCGCATCAAGCCGGCCCTGTCGAAGTCTGACCACTTTGCCATCAAGGATGTCGATAGCCGGGAAGATGATCACTGGCGGGTCTCCTTCACGATGTCTCCGAAATTAGCCAACAATCTCAGCCCCATCTCGGAGGACTTCTCCGGATGGAACTGCACAGCGTATGCCGACCCGACCTGTACGGCTGCAGCGAACGGGACTCCGTACTCGGCAAGACCGATGATACAGGATGGATCCGCCGGCTCCAGACGGTACGAGTGCACGAAGTAGAACGCAGCCTCAGGGGGGATGCCGTTGAACAGCGAGCAGTCGCGGGGGTAGGTGACGGTGTTCCAGCCGATATGCGGCACCTTCACGCCACCCGGCAGACGCGAGCAGGTACCCGGCACGAGCCCGAGCCCCTCCCACTCCCCGTCCTCCAGTCCTACGTCCGCCAGCAGCTGCATCCCCAGACAGATGCCAAGGAACGGCGTACCGCCGGCGACACGGGCGAGCACCAGATCCCACAGGCCCGAGGCCTTGAGATTGGCCGATGCGTCACGGAACGCACCGACACCCGGCAGCACGATGCCGTCAGCTTTGGCGATCACTGACGGGTCATCGGTGACGACGATGTCGCCTACGCCAGCATGCTCGAAGCCCTTCTGCACGCTTCGCAAGTTCCCCATCTTGTAGTCGATGATCGCTATCACAACGTACCCTTCGTAGATGGCACTTCTGCCACACGCGGATCGATGGACACGGCCTCATACAGCGCACGTGCCACCGACTTGAACACCGCTTCGATGATGTGATGAGCGTTCTCGCCCGAGAACTGATACACGTGCAGCGTGATGCCGGCATTGCTGGCGAACGCGATCAGGAACTCTTTGGCCAGCGTCGTGTCAAAGGTACCGATGATCTCGATGGGCAGCTCGACCGCGTAGTGGAGCTGCCCCCTACCCGAGATGTCTACGGCGCACAGAACGAGCGCCTCATCCATAGGGACGACGGCCGAACCGAAACGGCGGATCCCACGCTTTTCGCCCAGGGCCTGGGCCAGTGCGGACCCCATGCAGATACCCACATCCTCCACGGTGTGATGAGCATCAACAGCCAGGTCGCCGGTGGCTTCAACGCCAAGCGATATCCGCATATGCCGTCCCAGCGCATCCAGCATGTGGTCGAAGAAGGGCACGCCGGTGGAGACGGACACTCCCCCGTCCCCGTCGATGTCGAGCCGCACCGTGATATCGGTCTCGCTCGTCTTCCGCGTTATCTCGGCGGTCCTAGCCATCAGCAGGCCTTCCTCCGTTCTGGTGACGTTCGGCCACGGCGCTCAGACCGAATATGTCCGAAGCATGACGCGAAGCCATTATCTCCTCCATCGCCTGCAAGAAACGGCGGACCTCCTCTTCGGTGCCCACCGTCACACGCAGACAGTCCTCAAGACCGGGAGTCCGGGAGAAGTCCCGGATCAGTATGGAATGGTCGTGCAGCAAGTCCCGCCAGACCGCCGAGGCATGGTCCAGACGGAAGAGGACGAAGTTCGCCTCCGAAGGGAACACCGTGATGCCGCTCATCCCCGACAGGCCATGCAGCAGCATGTCCCGGTTACGCATGACGTCACGGATACCCGCCTGGAACACGACCCGCTCGCGGAACACGAGCGACGCCGTGACCTGGGTGAATCGGTTGACCGAGTAAGGTTGGCGCACCTTGGTGAGCTCCCGGATCACGTCCTCGTTGCCGAGGAGGTATCCGGCGCGCAGGCCGGCCAACGAGAACGCCTTGGAGAAGGTGCGGAGCATGACCAGGTTGGGATGACGCTCCATGTGCGGACGCATCGTGTGACGGCTGAACTCGAAGTACGCCTCGTCGACCACCACAAGCGCATCGGTGGCGTTCAGGATGTCGATGAGCAGCGTCTCCGGGCTCACGTCGCCGGTCGGGTTGTTCGGGTTGGAGATGACGATGATATCGATGTCACCCTGGGCCAGACGCGCGAGGACGGCATCCGAGTCCACGCTGAAATCATCGAGACGAGGGATCTGCACCACATGCGTACCGGTCATCTGCGCATCGATCCCATACATCGAGAACGTCGGCGGCAGGTCCAGAAGGGTACGGCCGGGACCTCCCCATGCCAGAAGCAGGTTCAGTATCAGCTCATCGCCACCATTGCCGACCAGCACGTTGGCGGGCTCAAGGCCGTTGGCCTCGGCTATGAGCTTGCGCAGATAGCCGGACAGCGGGTCGGGATACCTGTTGAACTCGATGTCGCGAACACGGTCCGCCAGCTTGTCCAGCAACTCGCCGGGGAGGTTCGCTGGGTTCTCGTTGGAGGCCAGCAAGACCTCCGCGCGAATGTCTTTGGCGTCGTATGGAACAAGCTCTTCCAGTTCCCTGCGTGGTGGGCGCAACCGATCCATCAGTCCTCCTCCCCGTTTTTCTCATCCAATCCCATAGCCATGGCCAGGCGCAACCCCACCGCTCGTGAGTGCGCGTCCAGTCCCTCGGCATTGGCGATAGTCATGACCGAAGGTCCGTCCATCTCAAGCGCTTCAAGCGAGTAGCTGAGCACCGAGGACTTCTTGACGAAGTCGTCAACGGACAGCGGGCCGGAGAAGCGTGCTGTGCCGCCGGTGGGAAGCACGTGATTGGGCCCCGCGATATAATCGCCCACGCTCTCGGGAGTCCACGGACCAAGGAAGATCGCTCCCGCATTGCGAATCGAACCCAACAGCTCGAGCGGATCAGACATCATGACTTCGAGGTGCTCGGGCGCGATGAGGTTGGAGGCATCCAGTGCCACATCCAGGTCCGGGCACACGATGATGACGCCGTTGTCGGTGAGCGAGCGCTCCACGACATCGGCCCTGGGCGACTCCTCAAGCAGGAGCGAGAGCGCCTCCTCGACCATCTCCGGAAGATCCGGGTCGGTCGTCACCAGGTACGTTGCCGCACGCGGGTCGTGTTCAGCCTGCGCCATGAGGTCGATGGCCACAAAGGCGGGTTCAGCGGTCTCATCGGCAAGCACGAGCACCTCGCTGGGACCGGCGAGCATGTCGATACCCACCTCGCCCATCACGAGCTTCTTCGCGGCAGTCACATAGGCATTGCCCGGACCCGTTATCTTGTCCACTCGCGAGATGCTCTCGGTACCGTAGGCCAGAGCCGCAACAGCCTGCGCACCGCCCACCTTGTAGATCTCAGTAAGGCCGGCTTCCGCCGCCGCGGCAAGCGTATACGGATTCACGCTACCGTCTGCGGCAGGCGGGACCACCATGGCTATCTCCTCGACGCCGGCCACGATGGCAGGGATGGCGTTCATCAGCACCGAGGAGGGATAACACGCACGACCGCCCGGGACGTAGATGCCCACGCGTCGGATCGGTGTGACCTTCTGGCCGAGGAAGATGCCTCCCTCTTCGGTGGTGAACCAGCTCTGTGGGACTTGCTTGCGGGCGAAGGACTCGATCGCCACCGCTGCCAGGGCGATAGCCTCTTTGAACTCATCTCCGACCAGCTCCAACGCCTGCTCGATCTCTTCGTCGCTGACCCGCAGCTCCGAAAGCGTCACCTTGTCCAGTTGCGCGGTGTGCTCGAAGACGGCTTCGTCTCCGCGCGCCTTCACGTCGTCGATGATGCGCTGCGCGACACCCAAGATCTCCACGTCGATGCCGCCCGAGCGGGCTATATCGGCGGGCGTCAGACGGCGGCCACGGGCGAGCTCGATACGGCGCATCATGAGGCGTCATCCTCTCCGGTAAGCGGCACGACGGCCGCGATTCGATCTGCAAGGTCGGTCACACGTGCTGATTCAGTGCGCATGCTAGCGGGATTGGCCACGAAGCGCGCAGTCGAGGCCAGCACCTCGTCCACGATGCGAAGCCTGTTCTGGGCGAGCGTGGTGCCCGTGGCAGTGATGTCCACCACCTGATCCGCTAGTCCGATGAGCGGCGCGAGCTCTATGTTCCCGTGCAGCTTCACGACCTCCACCTGCAGGCCGCTTTCCGCAAAGTGCCGCTCTGTGATGCGCGGATACTTGGTGGCTACCCGGATCACACCCAGGTGACGGTAGAGCTCCTCGATACTGCGCGACGCGTCCTCAGGCTCGGCCACAACGAAGCGACATCCGCCGAACTCCAGGTCGAGCAGCTCGACGACATCCAGATCCGCCTCAAGGAGCACGTCTTTGCCGGCGATCGCCACATCGACCGCACCGTATGCCACATACGCGGGGATGTCGGTGGGACGCGCGATGATGAACTCGGTCTCGGCGGTGTACACGATGAGCTGACGCCCGGGATCTGCCAGGTCGCCCACGTCCACACCGGCACGCCGGAGCACTTCCACTGAGTCGGCGAACAGCGATCCTTTTGGCACCGCCATCCGCATGCGTCCACCTCGGGAACGAGATCCCGGGTTTCGAGCGATCATCTGACGCCCCCCTCTCGGTCCGCGCCCCAGGTGAGCGATGGAGGCGCGGGCACAGGCGTCTCAACGGGGAGCGAGCGCTGCGCAGCCCTGTCGAGCCTGAACACGCGCTCACCGGCGACCTCGAGAGCTTCCTCGGCACCGGCGCGTTCCGCCTGTTCCAGCAGCTCACGGCCAACCTCGCCTGCTGCGATCCGCACACGCCAACCCGCCTCTCGCAGTGACTTCGCTGCCGAGAAGACCTCGGCGGGCACCTCACCGCCGATCACCGCATCGAGCCGACGCACGCGAGGCGTGGCGTCTTGCTCGGCAAGCGCGATCATGATCCGCTCCAGACCGAGCGCGAAACCCGCCGCAGGCGCAGGCGCACCGAACTCGGTGAGCACGCGGTCGTACCGGCCACCTCCGCCTAGCGGAAGGCCCAGCCCGGGCGCATAGACTTCAAGGACCAGCCCCGTGTAGTAGTCGAACGATCGCATGATGCCGAAGTCGACGGTCACCGAGTCGCTAAGACCGGTCGTCTCCAGGATGCGATAGGTGTCCCGTATGTCGCGCAGCACAGCCGCACAACCGCATGCAGCCGCGTGCTTGCCTGCGACCTCCATGGCCTCGACGCCGCCGTGCAACCGCGGCACGGCGCGCAGCGCCTCTGCGATCTGCGGAGCCAGACCCTCTCGGCGGGACAGCCGGTCTATCTCCACGAGGTTGCGTTGGTGAGCGGCGGCAAGCACGGCCTGCCCCCACGCTTCCGGCGACTGTGCGGCATCGATCAGGGCGCGCAGCAACTGGACCGTACCGATGACGATGCAGAAGTCGTTCAGCCCTGCGGCTGCCAGGGCATCGGAGAGCACCGAGACCACTTCGGCGTCTGCCGCCGGACCGGGAGCGCCCACCAGCTCGACACCGGCCTGTGTGAACTGACGCGACTGGCCGCGCAATGAAGCGTACTCACGAAAGACCGGCGCCACATAGCGGAAGCGGTGCGGGCCGGGCTCGGAGGACAAGCGCGAAGCCGCGAGCCGGGCGATGGGCACGGTCATCTCCGGCCTGAGGGCCAGCAAGGAGCCGTCCACATCGAACAGCCGGAACGTGCTCGCCTCAAGCGATCGGCCGACCGCTGCCTCCAGCGTGGAGTACTCCTCGGCCACCGGCGTCTCCACCGGGCCGTAGCCCCACGAGTCGAACACCGCGCTCATAGCAGCAGAAACGGCCTCTCGTTCGGCCGCCTCGGCGAAAAGGACATCTCGAAATCCCCTTGGGGTGACTGGTCGCACCAGCACGCACCTCCTGTTACGGTACTTTACTGCGCTAAAGTGATGCAGTAATGGAGTATACCAGCACGCACATGCAGGTCAACCCTCAGGCCTCCCGCACACACCCTTCCCCAAGAAGCTCCTTGAGCTCTGCGTGCAGAGCCGGAGACCCTGCATCCACATTGAACTCCTGGGGCATGCGCGCCTTCTTGAGTTCATCTCCCCCATTGCTGAGTTCCAACATCACCGTATCGTTACCCCGATGCGATGCGAGTATCTCTTTGAAGCGCGCTCCCCGACCGTTGGTGAGCATACGGACATCCGAGCGGACCCACAGCGTCTGCGGGGGTGCCTCGAAACGACCATCGCCAGCAAGCAACTCCACCGCCTGCACGATCAGCTTACGCCCGCGGTCTGACGCTTCCACCTTGGCTCGAACCCTCACGATGGCGTCAACGGCCACCACGTCGCGGTATTTCTCGTAAACCTGTGGGAACATGACGCCGTCCATGGTCCCCTCAAGGTCCTCGAGCACGATGGTGCCCATGAGCTTGCCCGCACGCGTCGCGATCCTGTCCACCTTCGACAGGATGCCCGCAAACCATCCGCTCGTGCCATCAGCGAACTCGTCGCTGTCGCCCAGCGAATAACTCCGCGCATTCTCGATGACCGTACGCACCGCGTTGAGCGGGTGGTCCGAAACGTAGATGCCCAGCATCTCTTTCTCAAAGGCGAGCTTGACGCCCTTGTCCCACTCCTCGCCGTCAGGAACCGGCACCTCGTCGTCCATGCCGTGCTCGTCCGCATCGAACAGGTCGAACATGGAAACCTGTCCACTCTCCTGGTCGCGCTGCCTCTTGAGCGCGGACTCCACGCACGGCTCCATGAGCGTGGTGAGGTGCTTGCGCGTGTACCCGGTCGAGTCGAAGGCACCCGCTTTGATGAGCGCCTCGAGCGTCTTCTTGTTCATCTGCCTGAGATCCACCCGGGCGCAGAAGTCGTGGAACGACGTGAACGGCCCGCCCTGGGACCGAATCTCCACTATGTGCTCGACAACCGCCTCGCCCACTCCCCGGATGCCGGACAGGCCGAAGCGGATATCGCCGGCAACGGCGGTGAAGTCCTTGCCCGACGTGTTCACGTCCGGAGGAAGGACGGTCATGCCGGCGCGGTTGCATTCGGCGACGTACTTGACGATGGTGTCCGTCTTGCCCACGTAGCTGGTCAGCACTGCGGCCATGTACTCGGTGGGATAGTGCGCCTTCAGATACGCGGTCTGATAGGTGACCAGTCCATAGGCGGCCGAGTGGCTCTTGTTGAAGCCGTACTGCGCGAACTTCTCGATATCGGTGTAGACCTGCTCGGCCAGCTTGCGCTCGTAGTCGCGGCCGACCGCGCCCTCAACGAACTCCTTGCGCAGCGCGTCGATGATCTCTTGCTTCTTCTTGCCCATGGCCTTTCGGAGCTTCTCGGCCTTACCCGCCGAGAAGCCGGCCATCTCCATGGAGATACGCATGACCTGCTCCTGGTAGACCATCGTGCCGTAGGTCTCCTCCAGGATGTGCTTGATACGCTGATCGTAATAGACGATCTTCTGGCGGCCGTGCTTGCGCTCGACGAAGTCTTTGACCATGCCCGAGCCAAGCGGACCGGGGCGGTACAGCGCCAGGATAGCGACGAGATCCGAGAAGACCGTCGGCTTGAGGTCTTTGAGCAGCTGGCGCATACCGGGCGACTCCACCTGGAACACGCCCACCGTGTCAGCACGACGCAACAGCTTGAACGTGCTCTCGTCATCCATGGGGATGTGGTCGATGTCCAAGTCCACGCCATGGTTCGCCTTGATGGCCCGCACAGCGCCGGCGATGACGGTGAGCGTGCGCAGGCCCAGGAAGTCCATCTTGAGCAGGCCGAGCTCGGCGATGAGCGTGCCCTCGTACTGTGTGACGACCGCGTCGCCCTTGGTGTCGCGCTTCACGGGGGTGTGGTAGTGCAGCGGGTCACGGCAGATGACGACCCCGGCGGCGTGGACTCCCTCGCCGCGCACGATATGCTCAAGCGAGAGCGCCGCGTCAATGATCCGCTTGGTGTCTCCACCGGCCTTGTACTCCGCCCGAAGATCGGGGTTCTCCTTCAGCGAGCCTTCGATCGTGGCGTCCGGACCCTCCTGGATCTGCTTCGCGATCTTGTCGGGCACGCCGTAGGGGTAACCAAGTACGCGACCGGCATCGCGCACCGCGGCACGCGCCTTCATGGTGTTGAACGTGATGATCTGGGCGACCTTGTCCTCGCCGTACTTATCGCGGACGTAGTCGATGACCTCGCTTCGACGCTCGTCGTCGAAGTCGATATCGATATCAGGCATGTCGGTACGCTCGGGGTTGAGGAACCGCTCGAACAGCAAACCGTGCTCCAGCGGATCGAGCGCGGTTATGCTCAGCGCATACGCGATGATGGCGCCTGCCGCCGACCCTCGCCCCGGACCCACGCCGATGCCGTTTCGTTTGGCCCACTGCACGAAGTCCTGGACGACGAGGAAGTAGCCGGCAAAGCCCTTGTCGCGAATGACCGAGAGCTCATGCTCGAGCCGGTCAAGCGCGACTTGCGGGATGGGGTCGCCGTAGCGCTCCTTGAGCCCCAGCAGACACTTCTCCTCAAGGTGCGCGTTGAGAGACGCCTGCTCGTCATAGACGCCGCTAGCGTCATGGACCTGCACGGGCTCCGGGACCTCGAAGACCGGAAGGATGATCCGCCCGAACTCAAGCGAGAGGTTGCAGCGTTCTGCTATCAGTCCGGTGTTCGATATGGCCTCGGGGTAATCCGCGAATATCTCAGACATCTCGTCCGAGGACTTCATATAGAACTGGTCGGAGGAGAAGCGCATCCTGTCGCGATCCTCCACCGTGGAGCCGGTGCCGATGCACAGAAGCAGGTCTTGGGCCGGAGCGTCTTCTGCCATGACGTAGTGGATGTCGTTGGTGGCGACAAGCCCCAGGCCCATCTCGGACGCCATCTGAGCGATAGCCACATTGAGCTGCTTTTGAGTGACGCCGTTATCGGCGGTGATGCCCTGCTCCTGGATCTCTAGGAAGAAATCATCGGGGCCGAAGATGCGAGCGTAGGTCTCGGCCCACTCTCTGGCCAGATCCAAATCGCCCCGCTCTATGGACTTGCTGACGATACCGGACATGCACGCGGAGGTGCAGATCAGGTCGCCTGCATAGCGCTCGAGCAGCTCGAGGTCGACTTGCGGCTTGTAGTAGAAGCCACCCACATGCGCCTCTGAGATCATCGCCATCAGGTTGCGATAGCCGGTCTCGTTCTTGGCCAGCAGCAGCAGGTGGAACAGGTTGGGCTTGCCGTCAC
This sequence comes from Coriobacteriia bacterium, assembly GCA_016938135.1. GTDB lineage: Bacteria > Actinomycetota > Coriobacteriia > Anaerosomatales > Anaerosomataceae > UBA2279. The sequence goes on along the minus strand of JAFGVD010000029.1, from coordinate 5,600 downwards.
GCTTCTTGCGGGAGTCAGGTGTGAAGTACGCCTCGCACCCGATGACCGGCTTGACCTTTCCCTGCGCCTGACGATAGAACTCCACCGCGCCGTACATGGCGCCGTGGTCTGTGATCGCCAGCGCCGGCATCTCCAGCTCCGCGGCGCGCGACACGAGCCTGTCGACGCGCGCGTGGCCGTCGAGAAGCGAATACTCAGAGTGGGTATGCAAGTGGACGAAATCGGACATACTACGCGTCGTCCCCCTCTTCGAGCTTGCCGAGACGTTCGATGACGCGTGAGTATCCGTCGGCCCCGTAGTGCAGGCAACGGCTCACGCGAGAGATCGTGGTACTGCTCGCGCCGGTGACCTCACCGATGCGCGTGTAGTGCTCTCCCTCGGCCAACATGCGCGCCACGGCCAGACGCTGCGCCATGTCGCCGATCTCGCGGATCGTGGCCAGGTCCTGGAGGAAGGCGTATGCCTCCTCGGGACTCTCAAGAGCACAGAATGCCTTGAGCAGGGCTTCTACTTCAGGGGTTCGGACGCGATCCGGAGACATAGAAGACGCGCTCCCGGGTTGTCTTGGACACACAACATGATGTATCCATCCTACCACTGGAAGGCGACATGCTGGGTCTCACATAGCCGAGCGGATTGCGCTTTCCGACAGGCGGCGGTACCGCGAAACGGCATTGCACGTCGGTCTAGACGAGGCCGATCAGACGCCATACAGAACCTACCAGCGCATATGCCGGCGTGTACCACAACACGCCGCCCACAAGGTAGGAAAGCTGGTCTTTGCGAAGCGCAGAAACGAGCGAATGCTGCCCATCAAGCAGCATGACAGCCACACCCGCCACTACGACAAGCGCCAGCACGCACGCCACCGCCTCGATCTTGGCGGACGCCCCTCGCGTCCGGAAACGCGAGACCGCGGTAAGGACAAGCGGCAGACCCAGCAGCAGGAACACCGCACCGACACCGATGCTGAGCGCATCGAATGCGTGCGCCTCAAAAGCCGGGCCGAGGAATGCGAGGAAGAAGCTGGTGGTCATGAACACGGCGCCGCCGATCACCATACCCAGCACGCCGGAAACGAGCGATCGGATCACCACCGCCTTCCAACTCTCGGAAAGGTCACCGATGCGTATGGCGATCAGCATGCCCAACAGAGGTGGAAGAACCATCAGCGCCAGGTAGCCGGGAGTGTATGAGTAGTAGCCCTGCGTGCCCAGCAAGATGATCGCCGGCAGGTAGAGGAGCAGGGTGAACGCGTAGACAAGTGAGTAAGACTCACGCAGCGTGGGTTCGTTGATGTCCGTCTCGGCCATGCCGGCTCCTTGAGAGAGTGTGTTTACTCAGCCGATGGTACGGACGGCGGCGCGTGTGCGCCATGACCTAAGTCAAGTGGCGTCAGACCACCCGGTTGACCAGGCTCCCCACGCCTTCGATCCGCACCTCGACCACGTCGCCGGCCTCCATGGGGCCCACGCCGCTGGGTGTGCCGGTCAGCACGATGTCTCCGGGAAGAAGCGTCATCACGCCGCTGATGAAGCTCACCAGTTCATAGACGTTGAAGATCATGTCAGAGGTGCGTGCCGACTGCTTCAGCTCGCCGTTGAGGTATGTCTGTATCTCCAGGTCGAGCGGGTCGACGTCGGTCTCGACCCACGGCCCCACGGGACAGAACGTGTCAAAGCCCTTGGCCCTGGTCCACTGTCCGTCGCGCTTCTGGATATCGCGCGCCGTGACGTCATTGGCACAGACGAAACCGAGGATGTGCGACATGGCCTCCCCCGGGGAGACCTTGTGCGTCCTTCGGCCGATGACCGCGGCAAGCTCGCCTTCGAAGTCGACGCGCTCGGCACCCTCGGGGATGCGGATCTCCCCCTGCGGGCCGTTGATGGAGGTAGGAGGCTTGAGGAAGATGACCGGCTCGACGGGAAGGTTGTGGCCCATCTCCTGCGCGTGCTTGCGGTAGTTGATCCCCACGCACACGATCTTGGTGGGGATGACCGGTGCCAGGAGCTGTGCATGAGACAACGGGACGATGCCTTCCGCCTCCCACGCAGCGAACGGCTCATCCGAGATGAGGGTCACGGTGCTTTCATCGGCAAGCCCGTAACGGACGTCCTCGTCCTGATACACACGTACGACTCTCATGCAGGTCTCCAGTGCGGGTCTGAGTGGACTTACTACTATCCCAACATTCAACTACTCGGCTGCGGAATCCTGCTTGGGATGTGAGAGTCCCCACTCCACGGAGTCCACGAGGGCTTCCCATGAGGCTTCGATGATGTTCTCCGAGACACCCACGGTGCCCCAGCTCTTATCGCCATCGGCAGATTCGATGAGGACTCGCGTGACCGCGCCGGTCCCCTTCTTCTCGTCCAGCACGCGGACTTTGAAGTCGTCCAGCACGATAGCGTCCAGGTTGGGATAGAAGCGACCGATGGCGATACGCAACGCCTTGTCCAATGCGTTGACCGGGCCGTTTCCTTCCGCGGTGGCGATGTAGCGATGGCCTTCGACATGAATCTTGATGGTCGCCTCGGTCATCACCTTGCCGTCCTCGCGCTTCTCCATGATGCAGCGGAACGACTCCAGTGCGAAGAAGGGCGCATAGGTGCCAAGCTTCTTGCGCAGCATGATCTCCAGCGAGGCGTCGGCGGCTTCGAACGAATAACCGCGATGCTCGAGCTCCTTGATGCTGTCCAGCACCGAGACGACCGTCTCCTGGTCAGTGGTAAGGTCGATGCCCATCTCTTTGGCCTTCATGGTGAGACTGGCGCGTCCAGCCAACTCGCTCACCACGACCCGCGCAAGGTTCCCCACTACCGCAGGATCGATGTGCTCGTAGGCGGCCTCCATACGCGCTGCAGCGCTGGCATGCACCCCGCCTTTGTGCGCAAAGGCGCTGGCGCCCACATAGGGCTGCTGGGGATACGGCGAGAGGTTCGCGGTCTCTGCGACGAAGTGCGAGACCTCGGTCAGCAGCCGCAGGCGGTCCGCATCCACGCTCGTCTCGGCACCCATCTTGAGGGAGAGCGCGGGGATGATGGAGGTGAGGTCGGCGTTGCCGGCACGCTCGCCGTAACCGTTCATGGTGCCCTGCACGTGCACGCAGCCCGCGTCGACCGCGACCAGTGAGTTCGCCACCGCGCACGCGGCATCGTTGTGCGCATGCACTCCCAGAGGGACGTCAAGCGTCGCGGTCATCTCGGCCACGATGCGTGCGACCTCGTGCGGCAGCGTCCCGCCATTGGTGTCGCACATCACCACGGCGTCCGCGCCTGCCTCGGCCGCCGCGCGACACACCGCGACAGCGTAAGACGGGTCCGCCTTGTAGCCGTCGAAGAAATGCTCGGCGTCGAAAAACACCGTGCGACCCTGCGCCTTGAGGAAGGTGACCGAATCCGCCACCATCGCGAGGTTCTCCTCAAGAGTGGTGCGCAGCGTCTCGGTGACATGCACGTTCCACGCCTTGCCGAAGATGCAGAGCGCCTGACACCCGGTATCCAGGAGCGCGCGCAGACCTTCGTCATCCGCCGCGGAGATGTCTTTGCGACGCGTGGTCCCGAACGCCGTGATCACGGCATGGGAGAGCCGGAGCGACTTAGCGCGCTCGAAGAACTCGATGTCTTTCGGGTTGGACCCCGGAAAGCCGCCTTCGATGTAGTCGATGCCCAGGTCGTCCAGACGTTGCGCCACGCGCAGTTTGTCCTCAGCAGAAAGGGATAGCCCCTCGCGTTGGGTTCCGTCGCGCAACGTAGTGTCATACAGCGTGATCATCGGGATGCTGTCCTTCCGAGAAGACCGGCTCGACGCATGATGGCATGCTTGACGCTCTATTGTAACCGAGAGAGACGCCGGGACCGAAAGCTCAGTGTTGCAGGGTACACAGCTCATCATCGATCGCTCCCGCAGGCAGACTGAGCTCCATGGGATCGGGGCAGTCAGGTCGGGCGATCTTGAGCGACTGCGAGCACAGGGTGTAGACCTCTTGCGGGACCGCGAACTCCGCCGCGCCGTCGCCGTCCGTCGTCTCGGGCGATCGCTCGGGGGTCTTCGCGGCCACCGTCATGAAGCGCTTCCACACCTGCGCGGGAAAGCTGCCTCCGGTCACCCGAATGCCGTGCACGTCCGTCATCGCTATCTGCGCGTCCGGATAGCCCACCCACACGGCTGTGCTGATATCTCCGGAATACCCGACGATCCAGGCGTCACGCCATGACTGAGCCGTACCGGTCTTCACCGCGCCCCACTGACCGGTATTCGCACCGCTGCCGGTACCACTGGAGTAGACCTGGTTGAGCACGCCGGCGACAGCGGATGCCACATCCTCAGAGATCGCCTGGCTCCCGCTCCGTTCCGGAGCGTAGATCAGCTCTCCTTCGTCATCGGTCACCCGATACACGCCTGACGGCACAACAGCCATGCCCTTGTTGGCGATCGTACCGAACGCCGAGGCCATCTCCAGAGGCGAGACGCCCCGCTTCAGCCCGCCCAGAGCGATAGCAGGGTCAGGGTCGATGGGCGTGGTGATCCCCATTCGCTCGGCCACGTCGACCACCTTGTCCGCGCCCACGGCCATGATCAGACGCGCATACACGGTATTGATCGACCAGACAGTGGCAACCTCCAGCGTGTAACTGCCGCCCGTGATGCCGTTCTCGTAGTTCTCCACATGCCATATCTCATCTTTGACCTGCGTGGAGAATGGTGAAGCATCCCACTTTGAATCCAGCGTGTAGCCGTCCTCCAGCGCCGCAGCCAGCACGAACGGTTTGAAAGCGGATCCAGTTTGACGCCGACCTTGAGTGGCCAGGTCGAACTGCTCTGCCGAGAAGTCACGGCCCCCTACTATAGCAACGACGGAGCCATCGCTCCATCGCACTGCGGCAAGCGCGACTTCGGGGTCATCGGCGTCAGGCAGGACCTTTGCGGCCGCTGCTTCTGCAGCACGCTGTGCGTCAGGATCAAGCGTGGTGTAGATCCTCAGCCCGCCGCGATAAAGAGTCTCCGAACCCAGACGCTCGAGCAGGTCCCGGCGGACGTACTCCACGAAGTAGGGTGCGAAGACCGGCGCGGGATCGGCCTCTTTCAAGCCGAGAGGGTCGGCAAGAGCGTGCGCGGCCTCCTCGGAACTGACATAGCCCTGGTCACGCATCTCTCGGAGGACGACATTGCGACGCTCTAGAGCCGCTGCAGGGCTCACAACAGGGTCGAACCTGGTGGGCGACTGTACGCACCCTGCGAGCAGAGCGCACTGGGAGAGCGTCAGATCCTGCACGGGAATACCGAAGAACCTGTGCGCCGCACTCTGGGCGCCGTACGCGCCACGGCCAAAGTAGACGGTGTTCAGGTAAAGGCCCAGCACGTCTTCTTTGTCGGCTCGTGCCTCCAAAGACAGCGCCATGAGCGCTTCTTCAATCTTGCGGCCCAGGGTGCGCTCGCCGTCCGTGAACAGCAGCTTCACCGTCTGCTGGGTTATCGTCGAACCGCCCTGCCTGACCTCACCAGCCTGGGTATTCACGGTGAGAGCGCGGACTATAGCCTGCAGGTCGACCCCATCGTGCTCGTAGAATCGCCTGTCCTCAATGGCGACCACGGCCTG
>JAFGVD010000028.1 GCA_016938135.1 Coriobacteriia bacterium | reverse complement strand
GTCGATGATTCGTTCGGCCTGGGCCAACAGGTCTTTAGCGTTGGGGCAGTCCTTGCGGTGCACCGACACGCCACGACCACGCGTCACGAACCCGACGATCTCGTCCCCCGGCACGGGATTGCAGCAGCGTGCAAGACGGACCAGGAGGTCATCTATGCCCTTCACACGGACGCCTGACTGCGTACGGCGTCGCTTTGAGCGAGGAGGCGTCATCGGGGTGGTCGGAAGCAATGCCGGGGTTCGCTCCTCGGCCTCCTTGGGCGATACGGTGTCTTTCGCCATGTGCTTGATGAGCTTGGTCATGACCTGCTTGGGACTCGTCTTGCCCGCGCCGATCGACGCCAGGAGGTCATCTGAGGTCTGGAGGTTCATCTCAGCAGCAACCGCGTCGAGGGCCTTGTTCATCCCCTGGCTGCCAAGGCCCATCCCCTGTTTGCGCAGTATCCGGGTGAGCTCGTCTCGGCCGTTTTGCAGGTCGTCGACGCGGTTCACCTTGGTGAAGTACGTGCGGATCTTGCTGCGCGCCGAGGAGGTCTTGACGATGTTCAGCCAGTCACGGCTAGGACCGGAGCTCTTGTTCGTCAGGATCTCGACGCGATCCCCCATCTGAAGCTCATAGCCAAGAGGAACGATCGACCCGTTCACCTTGGCGCCGACGCAGTGGTGTCCCACTTCCGTATGTATCGCGTACGCGAAATCGATGGGAGTGGAGCCGCGGCGCAGCGACTGGACATCGCCTTTAGGCGTGAACACGAAGACTTCGTCTTCGAACAGGTCGATCTTAAGCGCTTCCATGAACTCACGCGGGTCCTTGAGCTCCGTCTGCCACTCGAGCATCTGACGCAACCACGCGAGACGCTCGTCGAATGACTCGTCGGCACGCCCGCCTTCCTTGTAACGCCAGTGCGCCGCGATGCCATACTCCGCGGTCCGATGCATCTCTTCGGTACGTATCTGGATCTCTAGCGGACGACCGGCCGGCCCGATGACGGTAGTGTGCAGCGACTGGTACATGTTGAACTTCGGCATCGCCACATAGTCTTTGAACCGACCGGGAACCGGCTTCCAGATGGAGTGGACCGTTCCAAGCGCTCCGTACACGTCTTTGACCGAGTCCACGATGACGCGGAGAGCGATGAGGTCATAGATCTCACTGAAGTCCTTACCACGCTGCGTCATCTTCTGGTAGATGCTGTACAGATGCTTGGGACGACCGGATATGTCCGACTCGACACCGATCGCTTCCAGCTCTTCGGACAGTTGCCTGATGACACGCTCGAGGTACTCCTCGCGTGCCGCCCTGCTCTCGGCGACCATCTTCTGGATCTGCTGGAACTTGCGCGGCTCGAGGTAGTAGAACGCCAGATCCTCGAGTTCCCACTTGATGCTTGAGATGCCGAGACGATGCGCCAGAGGCGCGTAGATCTCCATGGTCTCGATGGCTTTCTGGCGGCGCTTCTCGGGGTCGAGCGCGGCCAGTGTCCTCATGTTGTGAAGCCGGTCGGCGAGCTTGATGAGGATGACCCGGATGTCTTTGGCCATCGCTATCAGCATCTTGCGCAGGTTCTGGGACTGCGCCTCGGCAAGCGAGTCGAACTTGATACGACCGAGCTTGGTGACGCCGTCGACCAACGCGGCGACCTCCGGACCGAAGCGCTCCCGCATCTCTTTGAGAGACACCCCTGAATCCTCCACGACATCATGTAGAAGAGCCGCCTGCAGCGTTGCCGTGTCCAGGTTCAGACCGGCCAAGATCATGCAGACCTCGATGGGATGGTTGACGAACGGCTCGCCGGACTTCCGTGTCTGCCCGGCGTGTTTCTCCAGTGCGAAGCGATACGCCTCCTCCAGACCGGAGACGTCCGCGACGGGATTGTATCTTCTGAGTTGGGCCTCTATACCCTCAAGCGTGGCTGACAACAAAGGCCTCCTGGCACTGTGACCGCATCTACCGCGAATCGCCGATGCGTTGTTTAGGCAGGATAGGACGATTGAACGCCTGGAGCAACAGCGCCGGATCCGCCTTCATCGCCCAATCACAGAAGTCGGCGAACTCGGCGAGCTCCTCCCTGCCCTCCGCATAACGCGTGGACGAAGCCAGATCAAGCTTGCTCCCCGGGGCCGGAAGTAGCGCGAGCTTGCGATACACGCCTGTCCCCTCGCTCTCCACCAGCCCGAGTTCCCGGAACACCCCTATACCCGCCGAGACGCCCTTGTCGGCGAGTTTAGACTTGGGCTGACGCTTCTTCACCCTCTCGGCGATTTCCGCATTGGTGACCTCGATCCAATCGCCTTCACCGGCAAGGTCTCTGAGTGTGAGGTACAGCGTGGCCAGGTCATCGCGTTCAGGAGCGGACGATTCCAAGATCATCCGGTTGATGCGGGCGTCTTTGGCCGAGTAGACGACATGCACGTACGACGCATCGCCATCGCGTCCGGCCCGTCCGCACATCTGGTTGAACTCCACGTCGTTGAAGGGCAGATGGTACAGCACGACATTTCGGATATCAGGGATGTTCACGCCCTCTCCGAACGCACTCGTTGCCACTACGACGGAAATGTCGCCCTCGCGAAAAGCCCGCTCCACCGCATGCCTGGCCAAGCGGGTCAGACCGCCGTTGTAGAATGCAACGCGGTGGAACAACCCGGGCACCCTGCTTCGCAGCTGACGAGCTAGAGTGACCGTGGTGTCCCTGCTGTTGACGTAGACGATCGCTTTCTCGCCTTGTGCGACGAGCGACGCCACGTAGGCGACTTTGTCGCTACAGCCTCGCATATCGCGGACCGCCAGGTTCTCTCGGACAGTGGGGTCGGTCACGATACGCTCGATGCCCAGTGTGGAGACGATGGTGTCTGCGACCTCATCACCAGCGGTGGCGGTCACCGCGAGGACGGTAGGCCCGCCAAGCATCTCGATTGCACGCCCGAGGCGCGCGTACGCGGGACGATGTCCCGAGCGGGACAGACCCACGTGATGCGCCTCATCGACCACAACGAAGCCGATACGACCCGTCCGCGCAAACCGGTCCGCATGGTGGTCCAGGAACTCGGGTGTGGTCAGCACCACGTCAAGCGAACCGTCCGCAAGAGCCGCAAAGGACTCGTCGCGATCGCCCATGGAGGTCTCGCCATTGATCACGCGCACGCTCATCCCGAGACGCGCGAACGCGTCTTTGAGATGGAACGCCTGGTCCGCTACCAGAGCGCGCAACGGATAGACGAATACCGAAGCACGTCCGCGTGCGATGGCCTCACGCGCGGCATGCATGTGGAAGATGAGCGACTTGCCACGACCCGTCGCCATGACGGTGAGGGTCCTGTAACCATTCGCAAGGTGACGGAGCGCTTCGGACTGCGCGTCATGCAGCTCCAGCTCACCGATGAAGGCTCGCTGCAGCTCGGCGTCCAGCTCGGCGGCACCCAGAGCGGCGAGGGCCTCCCGGTACAGGCGCGCCGATTCGACCTGCTCTGCATCTTCTTCTGCCATGTCACGCCGGGAGACGAGCACATTCACGCCATAGCTCTCGCCTTCCGCGCCGCCTGTCACATCGGTCACCGTGACATCGTATTGCACGCCAGCGTCGACGAACGGGGCGAGCGCAGCAGCAAGGCGCCGGTTGAAAAAGCCCAGCTGGTCACCGAAAGCATCGAACAGAGCGCATGCATTGGAGTCGTACGGGTTGTCGGGCTGTCGCTCCATGCGCAACGGGGTACCCGCGGCCAGGCGCAAGACCGCTTCCTGCCGGCCCTCGAAGGTGACGCCGGCCAGCTTGGTGTGGAACGCCTCGGCCTCACCGATCCCCGCGTATTCGTCACGCGCCAGGATCTCATCCGCGTGTTCGAACAGGTCGTCGACGAGTTCCGCCGCGGGCGCATCGGCCGGCTGTGGCCTCTGGGCGATATCCGCGGCGCGCAGCTGCACGCGGTCGACGCCGCGCCAGCTATCGCAAACCAGCTCGAACGCGATATCAACTGCCGATTCAGTCTGGAGTAAAGCGTCCATCTCCGGGCATCGGAAGAAGATTCCCGGCAGGGATGTGACCCCGTCGTAAGCGGTAAACTTGAGATGCTCGCCGGCCTTCCCTACAGAACGGCGGCCGCTCATGAAGACGCCGCGGCTCGCCAATACCGGCGTGCGGTTGCCGTGACCGAACGGCTCAAGCCTGGACATCTCGGCAGCCAGCTCGATGCTCAGGCTCTCCAGCGGCACTTCCGCATCGATCGAAAGCTGCGGGACGAACGCCTCGGCAGGGATCCCGCTAAGGAAGCGCGCGAGCCCTTCCCGGAACGCGGCCAGCGAGCTTGCGGGCAATGTGGCGCCCACGGCTGCAGCGTGTCCACCGAAGCGGATCAGCATGTCCGAGAGGGACGAGACCGCCTCGAACAGGTCCACGCCCTCGACGCTTCGCCCGGAGCCTTGCGCCTCACCGTCCTGGATGCAGAACAGGAGTGCCGGGACGCCGAACTTGCCCACGAGTCTTGATGCGACGATACCGCGTACGCCCTCGTGCCATCCTTCCCCGGCGACCACGAGCACCCGATCGCCCTCGCGAAACGAGTTCTCGGCCTCGGCCAGAGCGGCATCCATGAGATCGGCTTCCGCGTCCCGACGAAGACGGTTGTGTTCGTCAAGGGCGTTCGCCAGCTCCTCGGCACGGATGGCGTTGTGGGTGACCAGAAGCTCCAGCGCCTGCGCGGGGTCAGCCATCCTGCCTGCGGCGTTGAGACGAGGCGCAAGCGCGAAAGCGACGCGATCAGCGCTCAGGGCGTCTATATCCACTCCCGAGATGGCGGCCAGCGCCGCTATCCCCGGGCGGGGCGAGCGCCGCGTGAGCTCCAGACCATCGAAGACCAGCGCGCGGTTCTCCGAGACGAGCGGAACGACGTCGGCGACCGTACCCAGCATCGCCAGGTCGGTCAGCGAACGCCACACATCGGGGTAACCCAGCCGCTCCCCGACAGCCTGGACGAGCTTGAGTGCCACACCGGCGCCCGCCAGCTCGGTGAACGGAGCGCCCGGAGCGAGTTTGGGGTTGGCGACCGGGGCCGCGGGAACATCATCCCCCGGCTCGTGGTGATCCGTGACAACGGTCGCTATGCCCCTCTCGGCAAGCAGGCTCACCTCTGCGGCAGACGAGATCCCGCAGTCCACCGTGATGACAAGATCCGGTGAGAGCGTCCCGACACGCTCGATAGCGGCAGCTGTGAGACCGTAGCCCTCCGTGAAACGGTGAGGCACGGTGGCCGAGACACTCGCTCCCATCTCCCGTAGACCCAGCTGCGCAACGGCCGCCGAGGAGATACCGTCGAGGTCGAAATCGCCGAACACGAGGATGCTCTCGCCTGCGCTGATGGCTTCGGCGACCCGGTCCGCAACGTCTGACATGCCGGGGATGCGTGCAGGATCGGCCCAATCACGCTCCAGCGATGGCGACATGAACAGGCGCGCAGAATCCACATCCGTCAGACCGCGCGACACAAGCACGCGAGCGGTCGCAGGCGAAATGCCTAGATCCGCAGCGAGTTCGTTCACGGTGGCGACGTCTGCCGACACGACAGTCCAGACGGCACGGTTATGAGATGCGCGTGTCATGTCCCTATTCTAACCGTAGAGGCCGACACGCTCAGCGTGCCGGCCTCTATCGAGTCCATCAGTGGCTCTAGGCCACGCTCTTCTCGTACTTCTTCTTGAGCGCCTGGAACTTGGGCTCACGTTCTTTCCATAGTGCGTAGATGGGACTCGCCACACCGATCGACGAATACGCACCGGAGATCATGCCGATCAGCAGCGCGAAGGCGAAGTCTTTGAGGGTCGACCCGCCAAAGGTCACCAGACAGATGACCGGGATGAGCGATGTCAGGCTCGTGTTGATGGAGCGCACGAGAACCTGGTTGATCGACTCGTTGGCCATCTGCTGGAACGTCTGCTTGACCAGACGCTGGCTGTTCTCCCTGATGCGGTGGAACACGACGATCGTGTCATAGAGCGAGTAGCCGAGAATGGTGAGCAGCGCCGCCATCGTGTTAGGCGTGAACTCGCGTCCGAACAACGAGAACACACCCAGAGTGATGATGACGTCGTGCACCAACGCGATGACCGCTGTCACCGACATCTTGTACTCGAAGCGCAGCGCGATGTAAGCGAGGATCGCAAGGATCGAGGCGGCCAGCGCGTACAAGGCCTTCTCGGTGATATTCTTGCCCCAGCCCGGACCGATGGTCGTGACGTTCACGTCCTGCTCGGGCAGACCGAGATCGCTCACTACCGCCGAGAACGCCAGGTTGGCCGCGTCCGCATCACCTTCCGCCGTGCGGACGATGAAGCCCCCGTCGTCGGTGGGCTGAATGGTCGCATTGCCTGCGTTGGGGACGCCTGCAGTCTCCAGAGCGCCGCGCATGTCATCAGTCGTCACATCGGCTGTGGCCGAGAAGGTCATCACCGTTCCGCCCTGGAACTCGATGCCAAAGACCAGGCCCTTGGTCACCAGCGACGCGAGGCTGACCACGATCAGGATGGAAGAGAATATGAACAGCCATTTCTTATTGCCGAGGAAATCGATCATTGGCCTACGCATCCGAATCAGCCCCTTTCATGCCAAAGAGGAAGGGCTTTTTGGCCACCACGGACTCCGCGAGCAGGATGATGGCGGGGCGCGTGAACAAGAACGCCACCGTGAGGTCGATCGCGATACCGATCATCAGCGTGAGCGCGAAGCCCTTCACCGGACCGATCGCGATCAGGTAGAGCATCATCGCTGAAACGAGCGTGACAACGTCCGCGTCAACGCTGGTGAGCAGAGCATGCTTCGTACTGGACTTCGCCGCACTGCGGAACGTCTTGCCCAACCGTACCTCTTCTTTGAAGCGCTCGAACATGAGGATGGACGAGTCAGCAGCCAGGCCGACGGTGAGGACCATACCCGCGATACCCGGCAACGACAGCGCGAACGCCCCGAACCGTGAAAGCACCGCGAGAGCCCCGAGGAAAATCATGGCGAAGAAGCCCAGGCTGAACCAGGAGATGAGTCCAAGCCCGCGGTAGTAGAGTGCCATGAAGAACATGACCAGGCCGAGACCGATGAGTCCGGCGAGAAGTCCCTGGGTAAGAGAGTCGTGGCCCAGGGTCGGTCCCACGACGCGTGACTCGGAGAACGCAAGGTTCACCGGCAACGCACCTGCCTGCAACACGGCCGCGAGACGCTTGGCCTCGTCGGCTGTGAAGCTACCGGATATCTGCGTATCACCCGTGAGAATCGGCTCGTTGACGACCGGAGCCGACTGAACGATGCCGTCGAGCACGATAACGACCTGCTGCCCGACGCTCGAACTGGTGTACTCAGCCCACGCCTGCGTACCGAGGTCATCAAGACCCAAGGACACCACCGGCTGGTTGGTGAGAGAGTCGATACCGGTCGCGGCGTTCGTCACATTCGCACCGGTGATGACAGCGGCCGAGGCTTCATAGCTGTCCTCGGCCAACTGAACGCCGTACGTCAGCGTCTGGGTGGTGTCGATCGCTGTAGCAGGGACGAAGTCCATGCGTCCGGTGCTCTGCAAGGCCTGGAGCGCCTCGTCACTGTCTTTGACACCGGGAAGCTGTACCAGGAACGAATCAGAACCCTGGCGCTGGACGGTGGCCTCGGACACACCGAGACCGTTGACCCGGTTCGTGAGGATCGTCGAGACACGAGTCATCACGTCTTCTGTAAGAGTCTCGTTGGCGGTAGGCTCGGCGGTCAGGATGACCGATAGCCCGCCTTTGATGTCGAGACCCTGCGTGATCTTCGTATCCAGGGGCCAGAACTGCCACCAGGACAGTCCGACGAGCACCACCACAAGGGCGAGTGCGAGGATATTCTTTTGCTTGGGATCCATGGTCGTGTCTCTTCCGTCCTTCCGTTACGCGACGGCTGCCTACAGCAGCTTCGTCTCGTTGATAACCAGACTGAACCGCGCCTCCAACACATCCGCCGCCTTACGACAGATCTGCATGCGCGACAAGAAAATCTCGAAATACTCCATGACCTGGCTCTCTTCGGTATCGATATCGATCTCGAGGGTGAGCGTCCTGGTCTCTTCATCAACACGCAAGAACGAACGCTTCGCAGCATAGTTGACGCGGTCGTGTATGTCGAAGTCCGCAGGGTCGGTATTGCGCACCCGCGTATGGTGAACATCTGCCTTGTCGGCCATGATCACCGCAGCGCCCACCACTGTGGCGGGAACCCCGATCTCCTCTTCGTGATTGCCAAGCGCGTTCATCACGACGGCCACCTCAGAGAAATCCATACCAAGATCGATGAGTATAGATCGCGCGAGCAAGGCCGCCGAGACGCCATGGAACTCACGCGAGATGCAGTTGCCGATGTCATGCATGAATCCTGCAATGGACGCCACTTCAGCGGAACGCTCGTCGTAGCCGAGTCTCCGCAAAATGTTGCCGGCGATATGAGCCACCAGGTTCGCGTGTCGCAACCCGTGCTCGGTATAGCCAAGGGCCCCAAGGTAGTCGTTGCCCATCCGGATGTAGGCCAGCACGCCCGGATCTGCCTGGACGTCGTCCAGCATCACGAGCTCCGGGGTGCCTTTCATCTAATCCTCAAGCTTTCGGGCAACGGCGCTTCGTGCGAACTCAATGATGATTCCGGGGGCCACCTCAAGACCAACCCGGTCACCCTCAAGGCTGGCTATCGTACCGAATACGCCACCGATGGTGACTATGCGATCGCCCACCTCAAGAGAGGCCATGAGCGCCTGCTGCTCTTTTTGGCGCTTCATCTGCGGACGGATGAAGAGCAGGTACATACCCCCTAGCACCAGGGCGATCCACAGTACCTGACCAAACGCTGCGGTATCCATGAAGAGACCTCCGGATCATGCGAGAACAAGACAGGCTGAAGACAGCGCACGATACAGCATCATACCACTCGGAATACTCCTAGTAGTCGTCTGCGCCAGGTCCGTCCATCCAGGACTTCAGGAACTCCGAGTACGTCCCTGACTCGATGGCCTGACGCGCCTGACGCGCGAGTTCGAGCAAGAAGTGCAAGTTGTGTACCGAGATAAGCGTCGCGCCAAGCATCTCCTTCATCGTGAACAGATGCCGCAGATAGGAACGGGAGTATGCCTGACACGTGGGGCAAGAACAGGCCTCGTCAAGGGGTCCTGTGTCACGCGTGTACTTCGCATTCTTGAGATTCATGCGACCGGTCGACGAGAACGCGGTCCCGGTACGCGCGGTGCGCGTAGGCAGCACACAATCGAACATATCCACGCCCAGCGCGATAGCGCGCAGCATCGTCGTAGGATTACCGACTCCCATAAGGTAGCGAGGACGATCCTTGGGCAGCATCGCCGCCACCGGGGCAAGGCTCTCCAGCATCAGTTCATGCGGCTCGCCCACCGAGTAGCCGCCGATGCCGTAGCCGGGCAGGTCGAGGGCGACGGTGCGCTCAACGCTCTGAGCTCGAAGATGCGGGTAGACACCGCCTTGCACGATGCCGAACAACGCCTGGTCCTCGCGAGTATGCGCTGCCTTGCAACGAGCCGCCCAGCTCGCAGACCGTGACACCGCTTGAGCCACAACGCTCTCCTCGGCAGGATAGGGCGGACACTGGTCAAGGACCATGGCGATATCCGCGCCCAGCTCCTGCTGGATGCGCATGTTCTCCTCGGGTGTCCAGAAGTGCTTGGAGCCGTCGATGATCGACCGGAACTCCACGCCGTCGTCGGAGAGCTTCAATGTGTCCGCAAGAGAGAATATCTGGAAACCACCGGAGTCCGTAAGGATGGCGCGATCCCAGTTCATGAAGCCGTGGAGCCCGCCATTGAGGGCCACCACGTCCGAACCCGGACGGAGCGCCAGGTGATACGTATTGGCGAGCACGACCTGAGCGCCTATCTCGTGCAGCTGCGGGGTCGTCACACCCTTCACAGTCGCGCGAGTGCCGACTGGCATGAAGATGGGAGTCTGAACCGGACCGTGGGCAGTATGGAACACACCCGCCCTTGCCGAGGAGATGGAATCGGTCGCAGTCACGTCGAATCTGAAGAGAGTCATGCGCAGATTCTAGCAGGAACGAAGGGTAGAGGGAGTGCCGAGAGGGTATGCTGACCGTGAACCGGAACACGGCACGCTCCGTCATAAGGAGAGTATGGGATGACCGGTAGCTCCATGAACCAGGCTGAGCTCATCCAGGCTGCTGCCAACGACGATGAGGGCGCGTTCTCAGAACTCGTACGCCAAAACGCTGACGCCGTATATGGACATGCATTGCGCTTCTTCGGCGATAAGACGACTGCTGAAGACGCAACGCAGGAGGTGTTTCTGAAAGTGTTCCGCTCGCTTGCCACATTCGACCATCGGTCCGGCTTCTCGACATGGCTGTACCGCGTCACACGAAATGTCTGTCTCGATATGCTCAGGAGCAAAGCTAGGCAACCCCAGCCGATGGATCCGCTCGACCTCTCCCCTGCTCCGGTTTCCGACTTCGCCAATACGGTCACCGATCAGGCAGCCGTCGAGCAAGCGATGCGCGCGCTTTCTCCCGAAGACCGGGCGGCACTGGACGCGGTCACCTTGTTCGACCTGAGCTACGAGCAGGCCGCCGAGGTGCTGGGCGTGCCAAAAGGGACCGTCAAGTCACGCGTGTTCCGGGCGAGACGGATCTTGGTCTCCATGCTCATCCCAGACGAGTCGAAGACGGGAGGTGCCTGATGGATTGCCTGCACGCACAGCAGCTCCTCTCCGGGGCCATGGATGGCGAGCTCATCCCCGATGAGACCCTGGCTGAAGCCAATGCGCATTGCGCCGACTGCAAGCAGTGCGGGGACTTCTTGCGCGGTCTGGACCTGCTCAAGACCGCCGGCGACCCTCAGGCATCCCCCGAGCTTCTCGGCTCCATCTTCGCAAGGATCGATGCCGAGCGCGGAGCCACGGCGGCGCGCGTCTTGCGACTTGAAGAAGAATCCGGAGCGGATACTTCCACACGGACCAGCGGAGGACGAGATCTGCGCGTCTCCTGGTGGCGGCCGCGCTTCATCGTCTTCGCGTCGGCTGCGTTGATCGTGGTCGCTGCGGTGTCACTGAGCACGATCGGCTACTTCGAAGGGTATCGCCAACTGTCATCGGACTCCGTCAAAGAGGCCTCCGCGCCTACCGACCAGGAGTATGCTGAGGACCGACTGTCCGGCGAGGCCTCACCGACTGAGGACGGGGCGGCCAGCGCTGTTGCGCCCGCGCCGGAGTACACGGCTATCGACAGCCGCCTCTACGTGCTGGACGACGAAGCAGCCGCCACGCCAAGCACCCTTATCACGGTGGGACCGGTCGCGGGGATGTCCAGGGAGGGCACGACGGCTCCGGTCTACGCCTACGAATCAGACAAGGCAGATGGCAGTGTCGTCATCGAAGAAGACGGATGGATCCTCTACCGACCGGTGCTACGTCGATTCGCCGGAAGCGCCTACCAACTGAGCACCGGCACGGTCCCAACCACAACAGGCCAATGGCCCGACCTTCCAAAGGAATTCGCCACACCCACCGAAGCGGACGGCTCGCCCACGTTCCGCTTCTTCGGCTACGACGAACTCGGAGTCAATGTATATGTGCCCGTAAGTGGTACCGCCGCGAATGGCTTTGCGATAGCTCCGGGAACGTCGGGAGACGATCCCGCTGCAGGAAACCCGGGATGGACCTGGTGGGTACCGGCGCTCTGATCCGCTAGAGAATGAGCATCGCATCGCCGAAGGACAAGAAACGATACTTCTCTGCGAGAGCGGTATCGTACGCCCGCATGATCAGATCACGGCCTGCGAACGCGCTCATCATCATCAGCAGCGTGGACCGGGGCATGTGGTAATTGGTCACCACCGCGTCGACCGCTCCGAAGCTGAACCCGGGCAGGATGAACAGGTCCGTCTGTCCCTCTGTGGCTTCCACCATCTTCGTCTGCTCATTGAAGGCGCTTTCAAGAGCCCTGACCGTCGTGGTACCCACAGCGATCACGCGATCGCCGCGTTCCTTCGCGGCATTCACGGTCTCTGCAGCCCATGAGGGGACGCGAAAGTGCTCCGTATGCATCTGATGATCCTCGGGATCGTCCTCCGAAACCGGCCTGAACGTGTCGAGTCCTACGTCAAGCTCGACTTTTGCCAGATGCACGCCCATTCGTTGTACTTCTTCCAGCAACTCCGCCGTGAAGTGAAGCCCGGCTGTGGGAGCCGCAACGCTGTGCTCCTCGGCCGAATACACCGTCTGGTAGAGCTCAGGCTGGTCGAGCTGACGCGTGATATACGGAGGAAGCGGCATCTTGCCCAGTCGATGCACCGCATCCATCACTGTTCCCTTGGCGACGTGGAACTGGACGAGGCGACCACCGGACTCCGGAAGGATATCGACCACAAGAGCGGTCAGTTCGCCCTCTCCGAACACGATGCGGGCACCAGGCTTGAGACGGCGGCCCGGCTTGACCAGACATTCCCAGGTGTCCTCGTAGCGGCGGCGCAGCAGAAAGACCTCGACCGCGCCACCCGTCTCATCCTTGGCTCCGAGCAAGCGAGCCGGCAACACCCTTGTCTCGTTCACGACCAGTACGTCACCGGCCCGAAGATAGTCAACCAGATCCCGGAATCCACGGTGGTCTATCTGACCGCTTGCGCGCTCTACTACCATCAGCCGGCAGGCATCGCGTGGTTCCATGGGTTGCTGAGCGATAAGCCCGCTTGGAAGGTCATAATCGAAGTCATCAGTGCGCACTTCTCAGCGCCTCCCTAGCTGCCGCATGATCGTCATTCGAAGTGTAGCGCAACGCCCTGTCATCCACGCTGCGCCTTTCGCGCTTTTCGAGCCTCTCGCTCTTTCTTGGCCTCGACATCGCTGAGAACGCACCCGCAGTAGTTCTGGCG
>JAFGVD010000027.1 GCA_016938135.1 Coriobacteriia bacterium | reverse complement strand
CGGGCTTTGGCGAGCTGCCACTCGAGCAGGTACGAGACCGCGTTGGGACCGCCCATCATGGTGAATGATCGTATCCGGCTGGTCTCGTGCATGACCCATTCGCGTGTGACGCCCGGCAGGACCCGCGCTCCACACAAGACGATCGGTTGCCCCGTGCGCCCGGCAAGAGATCCCGCCACGAGCGCGTCGGGGAAGTCGGTGGCGGTCGCCACGTAGGGCCGGATATCGCCGGTCGGCCAGAACTGCCTGATCACACGGATGTTGGTGGCGTACCGGTCGGGGCCGTAGAGCCACTGCACGGACATATTCGAGCGGAGTGCGTCGACCACCTGCTCGGAGATCACGCTCGGGCCGCCCACGACTACCGCCTGCGTGGGCGACGACGCCACGAGAACCTCTGCAGCTGCAGTGGTGAGCGTGCTGCGGCGTGTGAGCAGAATGGGTGCCCCCACGCGTGCGGCGTAGGCTGATGCTGAGATCGCGTCCGGGTAGGCCTCGCCGCTGACGACGACCACACGTGCGCTCTCGCCCACCTCGCGTGCGATGAGTGCAGCGGTTTCGTAGCGGTCCTGTCCGGCGAGACGCACGACCATGGTGGTCTCGAGGCTGGCCACCTCAGCTACCTGGGTAGTGACGGCTGATGAGAGCGCCCGTTCGCCTCCAAGGACGACGATGCTGGAGGGTTCGAGCGCTGCGATGGCGTGGGCGGTTGCGGATGGGAGACCATCCGCCGCAGAGAGCAGCACCGGTGCGTCAAGGCGCTTGGACAGCGGAGCCGCAGCGAGCGAGTCGGGCCACTGCTCGCCGGAGGCCACGATCACGGTCTGGGCGCCGTCAGGCCAACCGGTGAGTGCCGCCTTCGCCGCTGTCTCATAACGGTTGCCACCTGCGATGCGGGGTTCACGGGGCTGTATGGGGTCGGTGGCCAGGTAGCGCTCGATCCCGTCGGCGATGCCGATGGCCGCGTTGCGCCTGAACGCGGCGCTCAGGAGCTTCGCGCGGTCAACGGGGTTGGAGAGGAACGCCACCTCCACGAGCGCCGCGGGCATGTTGGCCCAGCGGATCACGTAGAAGCCGATGTCGTCCACGCGCCGGTCGTACGTGCCGGCCGATGCGACAACGCCGGCCTGCACGTAGGTGGCGAGCCGCATCGAGAGCACGCGGTCGGTCGGGGTGTCCCAACTGTTGTAGAAGGTCTCGGTGCCGGTCGCGGTGGTTCCACCGGCGTTGTTGTGGATGGAGACGAACAGGTCCGCGCCCCACGCGTTGGCGGCGTCGCAGCGCGCCTGCAGATCGTCGTAGGGGATCGGGGAGCCGTCGGGCGTGTAGCTGTAGACGCCGGTCTGCGCGTCGGCGTAGAGGTAGTACATCTGCTTCGCATCGTCCCAGTGCCACGTGGGGCGGTCGCCGGTCTCAATCGTGTAGTCGCCATCACGGCTGAGCTTGACGCGGTGGCCGCGCTTGAGGAGCTCGGTGCGCGCTTCGAGCGTGATGAGGAGATTGACCCACTGTTCCTCCACGCCCGCATAGACGGCGCCCGGGTAGCGTCCCCCGTGACCCGGATCGAGGAAGATCAACTCAGCGGCTGCCGGGGATGCGGGGATGAGGACCGCAGCCACGACGGACAGCGCGAGCACGACGGGCATGCTGCGGCGGAGGATGCCGGCTACGACGGTATACTGCGACTGCATCTCAAGGCTCCCTGGTCGGGTCCCCTCGGGGACAGTAAACCACATCCGGCAGGCGCCGTGCACGTGCCGGATGCCTCCCACGAGGGGCGTGGGTGATCGACGTCGTCGGTTGTCGCGCGACACCGAGCGACCGTGTTACGGTGAATGAAGGGGCTTGCGAGCAACTGTAGACGCCACGTTGTGGGCTGCGGTGGGGCTCGACGATTGCGACTCGGTCAGAGGGGAGGTATCCGGTCGGGATGAGACGCAGAGCAGTCCAGGGCGCCGCTTCGCGCCGCCGCTGCGGCGTGCCAACAGCACAAGCGACGAACACGCGGGCTCCCGGGGAATCAGAGTCGGCGAAAGCTGGACTCGTCGAGACCGACTCCGAGAACAGCGCGAAACTCGAACGCCTTGCGCACGAGCTCGGTGAGGTCGTTGAGTCGGTGCACGCGCAGGAGCGTGTCGCCGCCGAAGTCCTGTGGGCGCAGGTCTTCGCGAGTACCATTGCCTCAAGCGGCTGGCTGCACGATCGGTCGTTCGCCGTAGGGCGCTGGGCGGTCGGGTTCCCCTTCCTGTATGTGCTCTACAGGGTGCTCGATGAGATTCGGCCTTCGCGCATCCTGGAGCTTGGGTTGGGGCAGTCTACGCGCATGGTCGCGCAGTACGCCGAGGCCCATCCCGGGACGACGCACGTCGTTGTCGAAAACGATGCCGAGTGGCGCGACTTCTTCCTGCGGAGTTTCCGGATGGGAGACGCCACCCGGCTGGTGATGCTCGACTGTGAGATTGTCGCGTACCGGGGCTCGGAGGTGCGGGTCTACGCCGAATTTGCTTCGGCGGTGGCAGGCGAACGGTTCGACCTTCTCTGCATCGACGGGCCGCTCGGAGGCGATATGCGCGAGTACGCGCGTGTGGATATACTTGACATAGTGTCCGAGTCCCTGGCCCCTGCCTTCGTGATCATGTTCGATGACGTGGAGAGGGCTCCTGAATCACGTACGATGGCAGAGACGCTGAAGCTGCTCCGCGAGGCAGGGATCGAACATAGGAGTTGCCGCTACTCAGGAATCAAGGACGTCGGACTCATCTGCTCGGCGGATCTGCGCTTTCTCTGCTCGATGTAGACCCAGCGCCTGATGTCGCAGCACTCGGCTGGGAGGGGACCGGAGGACGACTGATGCCGAAGATATCGATCGCGATCCCGGTTTACAACGTGGAAGCCCACCTCCGCGAGTGTCTCGATAGTATCGTCAGCCAGACGCTCTGGGACATTGAGATCATCTGCGTGGATGACTGCAGTGATGACGGCTCCGCGGAGATTCTCCGGGAGTATGCAAGCCGCGACCCGCGTCTCCGGGTAATCACATTCTCCGAGAACAAGAGCGCCTCGCAGGCTCGCAAGGACGCCGTACTGGCTTCCACAGGCGCGTATGTGATGTTCGTCGATGCTGATGACGCCATCGTGCCGGAGGCATGTGAGACGCTGTACCAGGCCATGTGTGATGACCCCGTCGACGTGCTGCAATTCGGTACCCATATAGCCAACGACAACAACCTTCCAACCGCCCGCATCGAGTGGATGGAGGAGTTCTTAGAGCCCTGTCCGGACCGCCTCGAGGGGGGCCGGGTGTTCGAGGCGTGCTTCGGCGAGGATCTGTACGGCTTCACGCTGTGGAACAAGATCTACGCCGCGGACCTGTGCAAGAGAAGCTTTGCACGGGTCAAGGACGGGGTGTTCCCGAAAGCGCAGGACACGTACGCGTACTTCCTGCTGGCATACCATGCTCGCAGTTATCGCGGGATACCTGACGAGTTGTACGAGTACCACTTCGGTCGCGGTGGTACCGGTCACCAGCTGCTCATGCTCCCGCAGTTCGAGCGGTACTGCTCGATGGCGCTCGTGGCGGACGCGATCCGGGAGTTCTTGCTGAATGAAGGGGTCCTCGACCGATACGAGGCGCTTTACGCCACGGTAAGGGCCCGATTGCTCGCAGACTGCGTGGGCAACTGGAACCGGCACCTCGCGCGGGAAGACAAGGCTCCGGGGTTTGACCTGATGATCTCGTACTGGCAGGCGCCGGAAGTGATCGCGCGAGTCGCGGAGCTCAACTGGCGGCAGACCGGGCACGTTGCGCGGCTGCTTGAAGGCGCGCAGTGCATCGCTCGCCGGCCAACCCGGGTGCGCGTGGTGGGCACCTACTATCACCGTATTGCGAACGGTGGCGTCCAGCGAGTCATGTCGGTTCTCATCAGGCTCTGGTTGGACCTGGGCTACAAGGTGGTCCTGTTCACCGATCTCCCTGCATCGGAAGACGATTACGATCTCCCCGACGGTGTGGTGAGGGTTGTCCTGCCCTCCTACTTCGAGATCGAACCAGCGACGTACATCGAGCGTGCGCAGGAGATAGACCGCGTAGTTAGGGAGTACGAGATCGACGTCATGGTCTACCATGCGTGGGTCTCGAGCATCATGCTTTGGGATCTCGTCGCATGTCGTGCGGCAGGCGCCTCGTTCGTGGTTCACTGTCACAACGTGTTTTCCATGCTGACGCGGAACGTGCGCCGGTACTTCGCCGACATCCCTTATATCTACCGTCTCGCCGATTGCGTTGTCGCTCTGAGTGAGGTGGACAAGGCGTTTTGGGGCACATTCAACCACGAGACCGTCTGTATGCCCAACCCCCTATCCTATGATTTGCGTGATGTTCCCGTCTCTTCCCTCGAGGGGCAGGTCGTTCTGTGGCTGGGCCGCGTGTCCGCGGAGAAGAGGCCCCACGACGCGCTGAGGATCTTCGCGGAGGTCGTGCGGGAGGAGCCCGACGCGAAGATGCTCATGGTCGGGTCCAGCACGGATGAGAAGTACATGGATGGGGTACGCAATCTGGTCGACGAACTCGGGCTGCAAGACTCCGTCGTCCTGTGTGGCTTCCTCCGGGATGTCCTCGACTTCTACCGGCAGGCTTCCGTGTTCCTCATCACTTCAGAATACGAGGGCTTCTCCATGGTCCTCTCCGAGAGCCAGTCGGCCGGCGTTCCGTGTGTCATGTACGATCTGCCGTACCTCACTCTCGTGCGGGCCCGCCGAGGTATCGTCGCGGTCGAGATGGGGGACATCGGCGCGGCAGCCGACGCAGTGGTGGATCTGCTCCGTGACCCCGAGTACCGGCGTTCCCTGGGTCGGGAGGCTAGGGCGAATGTCGAGGAGTTGGCGCAGTTCGAGTTTGTAGGGGCGTGGCAATCGCTGTTCGACGGTCTGGCAGAAGTTCGGGAGCCGCAGCCCCTTGACGAGACGATGCGTATCATGTGGGATACGCTGCTCGAGCACTATCGAGATGGGGCGGTGCGGCGCGACAGCGATGTCAGCAGGCTCAGGAGGCAGCTGGGCACCACAAGAAAGCAGCTCAAGGCGGCGCGACGTGTCCGCTCCTCGTGGTCCTTTCGGATCGGGTATGCGATCACTGCTCTTCCTCGAAGAGCCCGGAAGATGCTGACCCGGGCTCAAAGGCATTACAGGGACCCGTCCCAGCTCACCCGTGTGAATCGGGGATGACTCGATTTGGGCTACTGGTCTTCGAGTGCTTGCCTGTAGCGTATGAGCTCGGCTCGCCACATTGCGTCCAGGTCAGTGTCGAGCTGTGGGTGCGACAGCGTATACGACCCAGCTAGCTCCCTTCCGAGCCAGACCGAGTACTTCTCGGCTCCTGTCGTGTTGAGATGCCACTGGTCGTAGTAGTCAGTGGCGTAGTCCAGTCCGATTGTCTGAGTGCTCAGTTGCGATTGAAGGAGTTCTGCCCCTGGGTGGTCCCGCGCCATGTCTCGATCGAGGCGTTCGATCCATTCGTCATGCACATTCACGCGCGAACTCGGGCCTACGAGGAGCAGCACCTCGGCACCGGCATACTCCGCCAGCTGGCATATCTCCGAGATATAGCGGTAGTTGTGTGCGTAGACATCCTCGTCGAGCGCGCGGCGATCGGTGGTGGGTTGCTGTGGCTCGATCCTATGGGTCATGCGATAGCCGAGAAACATGTTGGCGCTCAGGGTGCTCCACTTGTGTGGGTCGAAGTCTGCTCGGGTGAGTTCGCTCCAGCGCGAGTGGAACTGCTCAAGGGGAATGAGGTAGCCTGTCCACTCTCCGGCTGGGCTGCCGGATATCACCCCGCGTATCTTAGGCAGGCCGAGCGGCATCATCGTGAAATTCGCTCGCTTCTGGTTCTCTCGGAGGATCGCGTTGTCAAGACTGAGCATCTGCAGGTCCAGCACGACGACGTCGGGTGTCTGAGTGCACAGTGCCTGACGCAGGTACTCTAGCGTTGTAGGAAGACTCTGCTCGGAGCCGGACAGTGCGTACGATCTGATGCCCGAATCCTCCCAGATCATTACTGGGTTCACGTTCGCGTGTATAAGGGATGTTCCGATGAAGAGGACCTGGACAGAATCTCTGGGTAGTGCCCGGTACGTTGTCCACAACTGATCGCGATCGTGGCGAGGCAGGAAGACGAAGTGTGCGACACCGAGCAGGATGGCCAGGCCCGCCATGAAAAGGGCGCTCTGCGTGAGGCGTCGCACCCTAGAACCTGAAGTAGACGAACTCTGCCGCATCGTATGTCCCTCCGTAGTGGCCGAACACCACCACAACCAGAATCAGGCCGTAATAAACCGCCCACCGGAGCGACGGATGCTGGCGATTGAGATGCATCAGTAGGTCGGTGCGCAGCGACAGCCAGTCGGTCAGCCAGATGATCGCAGCCGACATGAGTGCAATCATCAGTTCAGCGCAGCTCAGTCCCTGTTCGAGCATCGTGCCGTCGGTGAAGATCCACACCGTGGGCACGAACATGCGGGGAATGATGTAAGCGGCATCAGCAAGCGATTCGGCGCGGAAGAAGACCCACGCGAGCGTGACCAGGCCGAAGGTTGACACGGTCTGGAAGACCCGATGCCCAACAGACGCCCGGTCAATCCTAAGGGCCCGAACGAGATAGGCGCGTACTTCAGCAAGGAGGTCCCCCGCCACGAGGTACGCGCCGTTAAGCGCTCCCCAGATGAGATACGTGATGCCTGCTCCGTGCCAGAGACCGGAGACAAGGAAGACCACCATGATGTTGATCACACGGCGCGCTCGGCCCTTACGGTTGCCACCGAGTGGGATGTAGACGTAGTCACGGAGCCAGTCCATGAGCGTGATGTGCCATCGCCGCCAGAAGTCGCGCACGCTCCGAGCGAAGTAGGGAGCCCGGAAGTTCACAGGCAGCTCAACCCCGAACAGGCGTGCCGAGCCGCGCACGATGTCGGTGTAGCCGGAGAAGTCGCAGTAAAGCTGAATCGCGAAGAAGAGTGCGGCCACCGAGAAGATGAGGCCGGTCCCCGTGCCCGAATGGTCATACGGGCTGTCAAAGACCGTGTCGACGAAGACACCAAGGCGGTCGGCGACCATGAGTTTCTTGAAGAAACCTCTACCGATGAGGAGGAGGGCTGACTGCATGGCGCCGTAGTCGAAGCGATGTCGCTGCCGCAGTTGCGGCAGGAGGTTCTGCACGCGAGTGATAGGTCCGGCCGTAACAATCGGGAAGAACATGACCGCGAGGGCGTAGTAGAGGGGATTCTTCTCCGGTGCGGTCGTCCCCCGGTAGACATCGACCAGATAGGCGATCGTCTGAAAGGTCCAGAAGGAGATGCCGATGGGCAGGAGTAGTCGCGTCACTGAGGGCGAGAACGGCAGTGAGAGAGTCTGCAACAACCCGTTGCCCACCTCGGCGATGAGACCGAGGTACTTGAAGACGATTAGCGTGCCCGCTACGGTCATGACGCCGAGTCCGAGTGCGAGCTTATCGCGCATCCTCGGTGGCGCGCCTTCGCGCTCCGTGCGCAGAGCGCCTATTACGTGTCCGGCAGCATAGGCGAAGGCTGTGACTACGATGAGTATCCAGAACGAACGAGGCGATAGCAGGAGGTAGAACGCGCTACTGAGCACGAGCAGCCAGACAGCCCGCGTGCGAGGTCCTGGCAGCACGAAATACGCGAGGACCGCCAGCACCAGGAACACAAGGTACGCGACGCTCGTGAACTGCATCAGGCCGACGAGTCGATCTAGTACAGCCAACTCCCTATGCTACCCCTCCGGGCCCGCTTGGTCTGGACATCACTTCATGGGACGAGTGCCGAGCGGGCCCTGATCAGCGATACCGCCGCGGCGGGCGCCGTGTCCGTGCAGCCAACGCATCTGGATCGCAGGGACGCCACGATCAGACATCCACCAGGAACGGATCTTCGCGGCGAGAGGCGTTCTCGCGGGGTCCCTCATAGAAGTCAATCGCCTCACCTATGGTGCCGTCGAACACGAGCTTGCCCTTCTCGAGTACAAGCCCGCGCGTGCAGATTGCCTCGGCCGCAGTGGCCGAGTGTGTCACGAGCAGGACGGTGACCTCCTCGCGCTGCATGATGTCCCTTATGAGCGCATCGCACTTCTGGCGGAACTGGACATCGCCCACACTGAGCGCCT
>JAFGVD010000026.1 GCA_016938135.1 Coriobacteriia bacterium | reverse complement strand
GCAGTCGACGTGAGCGTAGTGACGGTTGTCCGTCTCGTACTCGACGTGGGCGATAGCGATGGTGATGCCACGCTCGCGCTCTTCGGGCGCCTTGTCGATCTGGTCGAAAGGCGTGAAGTCAGCGTAGCCCTTCTCGGCCAGCGTCTTGGTGATCGCCGCGGTCAGCGTGGTCTTACCGTGGTCGACGTGACCAATGGTACCGATGTTCATATGCGGCTTGGTGCGCTCGAACTTCTTCTTCGCCATGAGTCTCCTCCTCTGGGCGTTGTGACGGTGCCGGAATCGTTAGAGAGCCTCGCTCTCCGATCCACCCGCAACCGTCCTCTCTCGATCATGCATGGGACAGGTGGTTCATATATACAGTGGACGCGGTGTCCGCGTCGAAATCCTGGTAGCGGCGACTGGATTCGAACCAGTGACAACACGGGTATGAACCGTGCGCTCTGACCAACTGAGCTACGCCGCCTCGAGTCGACCCGCAAGGGATCGACGACTGATTCATGGAGCCCACAACCGGACTTGAACCGGTGACCTCTTCCTTACCAAGGAAGTGCTCTACCTGCTGAGCTATGTGGGCGATATCCCCTGGTCAAGGGGAGTTGTTATGGTGGGGGCGCTAGGATTCGAACCTAGGTAGGCGTAGCCAACGGGTTTACAGCCCGTCCCCTTTAGCCACTCGGGCACACCCCCAACAACAAAAAACGCCGCTCTTCTATCACTTTTCAAGTTGCTTGCCTGGGCGAAAGGCAGAAGGAATACTACTCTATCGCTGCAAACGGTGTCAACGTCAACAACGGTGCCGGGCGTATCCATTTTTCATGCACAAAACGAGCCCCGAGTCTCCCCTGATCTGACTGGTCAGCCCCGCACGAGTGACGGGTAGACCGACCCTACCCGACGTATGCCGGACACGGACGCCTCGACATCACCCTCCGGCACGATCCGGTACCATGCGGAACGCCCGCCTGTGAGCACCGGCCGCGGGGTGTAATGATCGACCGCGCCCTCGAACCAGCTCCTGAGCTCAGCCATCGGGATGATGCGCAGATCATCGCGATCCACACCGAGCTCGGCGAAGAACACATCGTCGGGTCCTTCCGCGAGCGCGGCGACCTCGTCCTCACTCTGAGTCAGAGCGATCCTGTAGTAGAACAGCACATCCGCACGGGAGCGAGTGACCCAACCGGGCTCTCGAGTGGCTGTGTTAGCGATCACTTCAAGCCCGTAGCTATGGGTCTCCGGCCTATAGAACGTGAGTTGGCGATCAGAGATCTTCGCAGGATCGATCCCGAAGTAGGAGTCCGCCTTAACCTTGACCGAGACCCGTCGCCCTCCGTCGACATAGGTCAGATCCACGCCTTCGGCGTCACCAAGCACGCCGGAAAGCGTCACTTCGCGAGCGCCCTGGTCCTGCAGATAGCGGGCGATGATCCTCTCGGCAACATGGTTCAATAGTGCGGTGCCCCTCAACTTCACGATTACTCCCCGTCTTCGTCGTCTACCGGCACCAAACCGGCACGTCCCTGTCTACCCGGCCATGTTGATTCTCCCCGAGTGACGGCCGAGATACTCAAGATCCCCTCTAGAGTGCTCCAATCAAGGAATCGTGCACGCAAAGGACCGATCAAGCATCCATGATCCCGTCTTTCTGACAGCACCCTTCTTCTATGCTAGTGCATGTAGGTCAACGACGAAAGGCACCCGGAGTCGCGCCGGTGCGAACATGCCGCAGTTGCGTCACAATGGGGATGACTACGGCAGGAGTTGTGATGGCGCTATTCCTTCAGGGATACCTCGGACATCTGCTCGGGGACTTCGTGTTCCAACCGGGTCGACTTGTCCTTGCAAAGCGTAGCGGTCTTCCCGGCATGCTCTTGCACGGCGCGATCGTCACGACATTCACGGTGCTTGCAATGCTCGCGAACATCTCCCTCACCTGGCCTGCGGCGATTGCAGCGGGAGCGGCGCACGTCGGCATCGAACACCTGACCGTCACGGCGCGGCGAAGGACCGGAGCCTCCGGCCTACAGTTGTTCCTGCTCGACCAGACGCTCCATGTGGTCTCGCTCGGCCTGATCGCCCTGCCCTTTGCCGGGAAGGCGCAAGGCAGCCTGCTGGGGTGGGATATGTCACTGACGGCCGCGGCCAGTGTCTGCGGAATCGCGGCCGCCGCGTTCATGGGATCGATTCTGTCGTTTGAGGTCTACATGAGCGCTATGCGTGTCGAAACCCCGGCACAGCCGGTCCTCGCTCTTGCCTGGGAAAGAGTGTACGGGATGCTGGAACGCGGCACGGCACTGGCTCTGGCCCTGTTCGCCTCCACGCCCAGCGTTGGAGTCTTGGTCTTCCTGCCACGGACGGTGTGGGCTCTTTCCCGCCGGACACAAGCACGCTCACAGCAGATGATCGAGGTCGCGGTGGGACTCGTGCTGTGCGCTGTGATCTGGCTGGCCATCGCCGCACTCTCTCGAATGGGCATGTAGTCCCAAGGAGGACTGATGGCTCGCGTGCGTCTCTCACGAGACAACTCCGGACTCTTGCTGTGGGTGCGGGCTGTACTCTTTGGGTCTGTGACGGCCGTTGCTCTGTTTGCAACCGGCTTCTTCCCCCCTACCGTGAGCGCGCTTGCAGCGCTGACGGTAGGAGCTCTTGCAGCGTACTCCGG
Organism: Coriobacteriia bacterium; assembly: GCA_016938135.1. Classification (GTDB taxonomy): domain Bacteria; phylum Actinomycetota; class Coriobacteriia; order Anaerosomatales; family Anaerosomataceae; genus UBA2279. The sequence continues at coordinate 23,266 of JAFGVD010000026.1, read as the reverse complement.
ACCGCTCGCCTCCGTGCTCCTGGTGGCGGTGTGCGCGCTGCCGGTCCTCGCTGCAGACTTCGTCGCCGGCGTGCTGTTCCTTCTCATCGGCTTCGGCACGACCCAGTACCTGGGCGACCGTCACGCATACGGGTTCATCGTCATAGCGCTCACAGCCGTGGCGGTCACGGTGCATGCTCAATGGGCGGTCATCGTGCTGGCGGGCTATCTGCTCGGGTCAGCCCGGGGGGCGCTGGCAGCAACCGTATCATGCCTGATGATCGAGATCGCAGGCATCTTGCTGGGCCATCCGACGTTTGGAGCAGTCATCGTGGGTGGCACCCCGCCAGGGGTCGTGTCGTTCACGAACCTGCCGGCCGATGCCCTGTCCTTCGTCTGGCTGCGGGAGAGCTTCAGCAAGATCGACTCGCTCGGTGTGATCAGTGCGCTTTCAGGAGCCAAAGACGTTGCAGTACTAGGAGCGCAGGCCATCTTGTGGGGCGCCGCGGCCGCCGCTGCCGGTCTGATTCGCAAACCCGACCGCCCCCACAGACTCGTAGCGCTGGCAGGCGTCCCCGGGATTGTGGTGATCTTGGCAGGGCTCAGCGCGATCACGGTGACCTTCGCGAGCGTTGGTGTGTCATTCAACACCATCGCCACTGCGACGATAGTATCCGTCTTGCTGACTTTCGCCGCGACCGCCATCACCAAGTGGGTCTTCCCGCTCAAGTCGGCCAAGGCGCCGCAAAGCCTGCACGGCGTACGCGTAGAAGATGCCGACGTCGACGAGCTGCTGAGCACCATCGCTACCGCCGAAGAAGCGCTCGCCTCCCGCCACACAGTGCACGCGGTCGTCCTGATAGCAGACGTGAAGTCGTTCTCGGCGATGACCGAGAGTCTTGGCAGCGTCAAGTCGGCGAAGCTGATCCAAAGCCTTAGGGACTTGCTGCTGCCGGTGATAGACGCGCATGGTGGAGCCGGCAAATCGACCGGTGGAGACGGGCTTGTCGCGTCGTTCGCCGATCCCCGGCAAGCCCTGCTCGCCGCTCAGGCGATGCAGAAAACGCTGGCGACAAGCAAGCTTTCGGCGACTCCCGTGTCCATACGCATCGGCATCGCCGAGGGCGAAGTCGTGCTCGACAGAAACGGCCGCCCGTTCATCGGAGCCGCACTGAACCTGGCGGCGCGGATCATGGATCTTGCCGACGGAGGACGCATCATGGTCGAGTCCTCGATGCTTCGAAGCGTCGAGATGACCAACCTGCATGACCACGGTCTGTTCCAGTTGAGGAACATAAGAGAACCGGTGCATGTCTGGGAAGTCATGTGGAACGAGGGAATGACCCCCGGCGTTCTCGGAGGCGAGCCTGCACGCCCTGGAAACGACAACGGCCCGGGCTAGTGACCCGGGCCGAGAAGTTCGTGGAGCCGGCGATAGGAGTCGAACCTACAACCTATGGTTTACAAAACCATTGCTCTGCCATTGAGCTACGCCGGCGAAACGCGCCTATTGTAGCTTGCACCGACGTGACGCGCCAGAGGATCTAGCAAGCGCGGCAACGTTCGATCTGGAACTCGATCTTCCGTTTGATCCGCTGTAGCGCGTTGTCTACCGACTTCACGTGCCTGTCCAGCGTGACCGCGACCTCTTGATAGGACTTTCCTTCAACGTAGAGGCGCAGCACCTCGGATTCGAAAGGCGAGAGAACCTGCATGAAGCCGTCGCGTATGTTTATGGTCTCCCAGGCTGAGATGACTATCTCGGCGGGATCGCAGATCTCTTTGGCGGCGAGGATGTCTTCCAAGACCCGATCGCCCTCTTCTTCCATATGGGCCGAGCGACTCAAAGAGACATAGCTGTTGAGGGGCGAATGCTTCTGACGGGTGGCCGACTTGATGGCGGTGATGAGCTGACGTGTGATGCACAGCTCGGCAAACGAGCGGAAGCTCGCTTGACGCGATGGGTCGTAGTCGCGAATCGCCTTGTAGAGCCCGATCATTCCTTCTTGTATGACGTCGTCGCGATCCGCGCCTGCGAGAAAGTACGAACGTGCTTTGCAGCGCACGAAACCACGGTACTTGGAGACCAGTGTTGTTGAGGCTACTTCATCCCCCGCTTGCGCGGCCAAGATAAGCGCCAGCTCGTCAGTGGATCGTCCAAGTCTACGTCGTGAGTCCCCAGTCATCACTTGCAATTATGTTCCCTCCCGCGTATCCCCCAGAATCTGGGGAGGAACCGGCGCTCTTGCGAGCCATTTGTGAACCCCTGCACTTGATTGCGCAACCCGACTGTATCAGCGCCCACCAATGGAATTCAACATGCTGGCAACAACCTGAAAAAGCCTGACATTCTCGTAGTAGGAATTCAGGGCTGTTTGGCGACGTATCACAGACGAGGGGGCTCGCCGCGAGCCCAACGCGAAAGCGTGTCTCGGACATCATCGCCGATGCGATCTTGGACACGACCCTTCACACTCCCCGTTGGTGAGTGGCCTAGCCAGTCGTCCCCCGTCTCGGAAAGGCGGCGCGAGAACTCGGCGGCCGACATCCTGGATACCTCGCCGGCGAACACCGTCCACTGTGTTGCAGCATCCGACGTGACCACGGTCACGCGCTCCCCGCGCTCCCGGCTGCGTCGGGCAAGACCCTCCACAACACTGTCTGCGGTGTAGCCACTGGGAGAGAAGATGATCGTGACACCGGCAACGTGATGCGGGGTACCGTCAGAAACAGGGTTGCCTCCTCCATCGAAGACGACCACAGCCCTGCTCTCTCCGACCGCGAAAGATGCCACGTCCTCCACAAGACGCGAGCGAGCGGCGTCCAAGTCGCTCTCCATTGCCGACCTGTAGCGAAGGCTGCCGTGCATGACGTTGTAGCCGTCTACTATCAGACGATGGATGCGCGTCATGTCACCGTGCGCCGCAGCCATTCAAAGGCAAGGACGGCGGTCGCCTGAGCGACATTGAGTGAGTCTACCTGCCCGCGCACAGGGAGTCTCACCAGCAGGTCGCACGACTCCTGCACGACCCGGGATAGTCCCGCTCCTTCGGCGCCCATGACCAGCGCGATCCTGCCCTCGAGCGGAGCCTCCCACGCCAACAACTCGGCTTTCTCTGACGCACCGACCACCCAGTAGCCCGCCTCTTTCAAGGCATCCAGGGTCTGACGGATATTGACCACTTTGATAAGCGGGAGATGCGACGTGGCCCCTGCAGAAGATTTGTGGACCACCGCTGTGACCGATGCGCTGCGGTCCTTGGCTATGATCACAGCATCGCCACCGGCTACTTCGACAGAGCGCACGATCGCCCCGAGGTTTCCGGGATCTGTGATGTGATCGAGCACCACGAGCAAGCTCGCATCCGCCGATGCGGTCCGGCGAAGCACCTGGGGCAGCTCGGCGAACCGGAAGGGCGCGGCCTCTGCCGCTACCCCCTGATGGGCACCGCGTGGGCTCAGGCGATCAAGCTCCGCACGATCGACCTCTGAAACCCTGATGCTTGCGGTGCTCGCCAAACGCCTTATCTCGTCCAGGGCGCTGTTCGGCTTGACCCCGCGCGCGATCAGAATGCGCTGCAACTCCTGACCGGAGCGCAGCGCCTCAAGCACTGTGTTGCGACCTTCGATGAACTCGGACACCGCTACCCCCTCGGGCGATAGTTGACCCGCGGACCCTGCGGCGTGTCCTCGATCGTGATACCGATGAGCAACAGACCGTCCCGCACCGCATCAGCAGCAGCCCAGTTCTTCTCGGTACGGGCAACGGAGCGTGCAGCCAGTAAGGCACGGATTGCGGCAGCCGAGTCCGAGCCCTCGTAGCCGGTGAGCTGACGGGCGAGCTCCACCACGTCAGGTGGCAGCTCTTCCCCATCATCGTCGGCGTCCGGCACGTCAATACCAAGAACTCCCAGAAGCTCGACCACGAGGCTCTCCGCCTCAAGCAAGGACTCGCGGTCCACCGCAGCGAGGTCGGACTGATTCTCCGAGAGGAACGCATTGGCCGCACGTCCGAGCTCGAACACACCGGCGATAGCACCGGCGGTGTTGAAGTCGTCGTCCATCTCGGAGACGAACTTGGCACGCGCTTCTTCAAGAGCAGCAGCGAGCGCTGTCCGGGCCGATTCCAAGGCGCCATCCCCGCTCGCTTCGGCAGTGCGCACCCAGCGCAGGTTACGGACCAGGTTGAGAATGCGCTCGTATGCCGTCACTGCCTCGTCGAGACGATCGGAAGAGAAGTCCAACGGACTACGATAGTGCGTCTGCAGCATCAGGAGTCGAACGACCGGGGTGGGATACTGCGCGAGGACGTCACGTAGAAGCATGAAGTTGCCCAATGACTTGCTCATCTTCTCGGCATTGATCTGCAGCATGCCGCCATGTAGCCAGTAGCGGGCGAAGGGCTGGCCGGTCGCGGCCTCGGACTGGGCGATCTCGTTCTCGTGATGCGGAAAGACCAGGTCAGAACCGCCGCCGTGGATATCGAACGGCACTCCAAGCTCCGCTTCCGACATCACCGAGCACTCCAGGTGCCAGCCGGGACGTCCCTCACCCCAGGGACTGGTCCAGTGAGGCTCACCGGGCTTGGCGGCCTTCCATAGAGCGAAATCGAGCGGGTCTTGCTTGCGCGAATCCACATCGACGCGCGCTCCGGAAAGCAGGTCGTCGATGTCGCGCCCCGAGAGCTTCCCATATTCCGGGAACGACCTGACCGAGAAGTACACGTCTCCGTCCACGACGTACGCGTGCCCGTTCTCGATAAGGCGGTTCACCATGCCGATCATCGGCTCGATCATCGCGGTAGCCATCGGCTGGACCGTGGGCCGCTCGATACCGAAGTCCTCCATCGCCTTTCGGAAGGCGGCGGTGTACACCTCGGCGACCTCAGCAGCGGGGCGCTCCTCCTCGTTGGCGCGGTTGATGATCTTGTCGTCCACATCAGTGATGTTCTGAACGAAGCGCACCTCGAAACCGCGCCAGATGAGGTAACGGCGAATGACGTCGAACGTCAGGAACGTCCGCCCGTTGCCGATGTGGATATGGTTGTAGACGGTCGGTCCACACACGTACATCGCGACCTTGCCGGGCTCTCGAGGCTCGAAGTCCTCCTTGCGCCGGGTAAGGGTGTTGTATAGACGGATCGACATGCTACTCCCCTTCAGGGTGGTCGGGATCGTTCTTCTCTTCAAACACAGATGTGCCCCGCTCGGCGCCACCATCCTCATCACGCGAGAGCCGGGTTTCCAACTTGTCCATGCGGCGCTGCAAGACGCGGTACATCTCTATGACCGGGTCGGGCAGATCCTCATGATGCAGGTCGATGGCCTCGACCCGCTGCCCCTCTCGGACTACGACACGGCCCGGGATACCCACGACCGTACAGTCCGGTGGGACATCGTTGATCACGACAGCACCCGCTCCCACCTTGGAGCCCTCGCCCACCGTGATATCGCCCAGGACCGTCGCCCCGACTCCGACGACCACGTTGTCCTCAATGGTAGGGTGGCGCTTGCCGCGTTCTTTGCCTGTACCGCCCAATGTCACTCCCTGGTAGATCGTGACATTACGCTTGATGATAGTGGTCTCGCCAATCACGACGCCCATCCCGTGATCGATGAAGAAGCCTTCCCCTATCGTGGCTCCGGGATGGATCTCGATACCAGTCCGATGACGGACACGTTGACTCAGCGCCCGCGCAAGCCACACCGCACCATGGTTATGCAGCCAGAACGTGCGTCTATGCCACCGGACCGCCTTGAGCCCGGGGTAGTTTGTGAGTGCCGACCACGTGGACGGGCATGCGGGGTCACGTTCCTTGACTGCCCGGATATCTGCTCGCAATCGCGAGATCATGGGTCGCAGCTACCTCCTCGAGCATCGGGCCCCTTGGGTCGGACTACTATCCCTTTACCCCGCTCAGAGTGTCAACCGCGGGGCGCGCCTCGCCTGGATGAAGTGTGCCTGCGAGGTCGCCGGACCACTGGACGGCTCGCTCACGATGCATCGCGCTGCAGCAGGACAACAGCCTGCGCGGCCACACCCTCACCACGACCGGCGAAGCCAAGCCCCTCGGTAGTGGTGGCCTTCACGCCGATAAGATCCACGTCGACCCCGAGCGCCCGCGCCATGTTCGCACGCATCTCGTCGCGATAAGGAGACACCTTTGGCTGCTCGAGAACCAGCACTGTGTCCGCATCGACGAGACGGTATCCCTCACCGCGCATCAGCTCACCCACATGGCCGAGCAACAGGAGGCTTGAAATGCCTTTGAATGCAGGATCCGTGTCGGGGAACAGCCGCCCTATGTCCCCTTTGCGCATGGCGCCAACAAGAGCGTCCATCAGCGCGTGGACAAGCACGTCGGCATCAGAATGTCCCGCGAGTCCCTGATCATGCGGCACGCTCACGCCGCCAAGTATGAGAGCCCTGTCCGCCGAGAAGGCGTGGACATCGTATCCGAGACCGATCCTCAGAAGCGCCTGCGTCATCGGGGTGCCACCCTCCTTGCCAGCAAAGCATCTACTACGACGAGATCCTCGGGCACTGTGACCTTGATGTTGTCCCTGAGCCCTCTGACCAACCCGACCCGTCCCCCGGCGTGCTCGACGATGGAGGCGTCATCCGTACCCGAGAAGCCTGTTGCTCGGGCATCCGCATACGCCGACCGCAGGACCGCGGGACGGAATACCTGCGGCGTTTGCACCACCCACAGGCGATCCCTGTCCTCCGTGCGATCCACATAGCCCTCCTCGCTGACCGACTTCACCGTATCGTAGGAGGGATGACCCACGACCACACCGTCTATCGAAGGGTCTGAAGCAAGCCCCGCGACCGCATCCTCTATGAGCGCCGCGGTGACAAGGGGGCGTGCGCCGTCGTGAACGACAATTAGGCTGGCATCCTCTGCAACCGCTGAAAGCCCGTTTGAGACGGACTCCAGGCGCGTATCGCCACCGGGAACGATAGCCGAGACCTTGCCTAGCTTCGCCCGGTTGATGACTTCTGTGTACTCTGCCGCGCGCGGAGAATCAACGACCACGACGATCTCATCGATGACCTCGCAGGCATCGAATACCTCAAGCGTGTGCACCAAGACAGGCTTCCCCGCAACGAGAGCGAGCTGCTTGCCTCCCTCTCGGCCAAGGCGAAGTCCTTTGCCACCGGCGACGATGACAGCGATGTTGCCACTCATGCGGGTCTCGCAAAGATCATCCGGCCCGCAGAGGTCTGCAACACGGATGTGACCTCAACGTCGGCATCAGAACCAACGGCGCCCTTGCCGTCTTGCACCACGACCATCGTGCCGTCCTCGAGATAGCCAACGCCTTGATCGGCCTCCTTGCCGGCCTTGATAACGCTGATATGCAGCGTGTCACCGGGCAGGAAGGTGGGACGGACCGCCTCGGCGATCTCGTTCACATTGAGAGCCGTCACCCCTTCTACACGAGCGACTTGCGTGAGATTGAAATCCACGGTGAGCAATGCAGCCTTCATTTCGGCAGCCAGGCGTACCAGCTTCGCGTCGACCGCCGGGATCTCAGGGTAGTCCCCCTCAAACACCTGGACAGCGTCCTCACCGGCCGCGACCTTCGTGAGGTTGTCGAGACCCCGCCGACCGCGCGCGCGCTTGGTGTCATCCGCCGAATCTGAAAGCGTCTGGAGCTCGGCAAGGACGAATCGGGGAACACGTAGCTCTCCGGGCAGGAAGCCGGCTTTGCGCAAGGCATCGAATCTACCATCGATGACGGCGCTGGTGTCCAGAAGCACCAGTGACCCAGGACTCAGCCCGTTCGATACCTCGCCGCCTCCGAAGCGCGCGCTCACATACTCTCTCTTGATGAGAGCGATATGGATGCCGCCATAGATGCAAAGGCCATACAGCAAGAACGTGGCGAGGAACGCCAGCCATCGAGGCTCGACGAGGCGCACCGGATAGGAGACCAGCAACGCCACAAGGAGACCGAAGACAAGTCCCACGCCACCCAGGATAAGATCTGTCGCTTCGTTCTCGCGAAGCTGTTGTTCGAATCGCTTGTACGCGCTGGCGATCTCGCGTCCCAAGATCCCACCGATCAGATATCCGATTGCGGCTCCAAGAATGATGAAGATGAAGATGACGAGTTCTCGCGAGAAGCCGATCGTTTCTGTCCAGTCGATGAGCTGTGAGACAGCGAACCCACCCAACGCGCCCGCCGCGAGGAACACGATACGGACAAGTTGGACAATCATGGCAATGGCGCCCTGAGACGGCAGTATCCCCCTCTGACCTGGCGCCCTCACCTCCCCTCGGTCACGCGGCACAACATACAGCGCCTGGCGGGAGTCAACCTGAAGCCTCGCTTCGTGCACAATCGTATCACACGGCCTGACGAAAGGTGCATATCAGAGGCTAAACGGTAGCGTGCTCGCGCATTCGACGAAGCCCGTCAATGATCGCTCTCGCGCGCCTCAACCCGACACCGTCCACCGCATCCAGATCCTTCTCGGTAGCCTGAAGCAGCGCCGGTAGGTTCACGAAGCGCTCTACCACTCGATTGATGACCGTGCCGGGCAGCATCGGGATGCGATGCAAGAGACGATAACCGGAGGCTTGAACATGCGATTCCGCAATATCGCTTGAGACGGGATAACCCAAAGCCGAGGCGACTGCTGCATCATCAAGAAGCTGTTCAGGGCTCATCGCAGCGATCTTTGCACGGATGGAAGCCACCTTGCGCGAACCCCCGCTGTGGGCGTAGTCGCGGATCAGCATCACGTAGTCATCCTCTACCGAGGCCAGTAGCTCCTCGGACTGCATCCGGACCAAGCGCCCCTCTGTCCCCAGTTCGATGATGTAGCGACCGACCTCGCGGGCCACGCGCTGTACCATCTCGGAACGCTGGATGACCGTAGCCACATCGCCCACGGTGACAACATCTTCGAACTCAAGAACCGTCAGGTGACCCGCGACCTCATCCAGACGTGCACGATAGCGCTGGAGGGTCTGCAGGGCCTGGTCGGCCTTGGCGAGGACGACTTCGATGTCCTCTAAGATCAGCCGATTGCCCCCCAGGTACAGGCTCACCACTTCTCGGCGTTGTGAGACCGAGATGACGAACGCGCCGGTCTGCTTGCTCACGCGTTCGGCGGTTCTGTGACGCATACCCGTCTCAGAAGTAGGTAGCGAAGCGTCTGGCACAAGGTGGACGTTCGCCTTCAAGATTCCCGAGCTCTCTCGATCCAGGACGATGGCGCCATCCATCTTGGCGAGTTCGAACAGTCGTTGCGGAGAGAACGGCGTGTCGATTCTGAATCCACCGTTGCAGAGCGGATCGACGACTCCCATGTCTCCTATGACGATGAGAGCACCGGTTCGTGCCGAGATGATGTAGTCGAGGCCTTCGCGCAGAGGGGTCCCCGGGGCGACCGTCCCAAGCGCGGACAACATCATGTCTTCGGTCTTGGCGTCCATGTCACCTCCGCATGGTCAAACGGTAGGGAAAGCAAGTGTCCCCCCCTACCCAGATTGTGCCACGAACCATCGACGACGTGCTAGCTTACCTGCTGACCCCAGCGATATGGAGCGCCTCTCCCAGCAAGCGCGGTCTGGAAAGCCCCATGCCGTGGATCTGCGGGAGTGCGCCGTCGGGTGCGATCACCGCGCTCGTGAAACCGAGACGCGCTGCTTCCCGAAGGCGAGCTTCGGCCTGCCGAACAGCCCGGAGTTCGCCGGTCAGCCCCAGTTCGCCGAAGGCGACAGCTCCCGAGACGACCCGACAGTCAGTGCGCGCCGAGGCGATGGCCAGAGCAAGCGGCAGGTCTATGCCCGGCTCGGCGATCCTTACACCACCGGCAACGGAAACATAGACGTCGTGCTGCCCGAACGCCATTCCCGCTCTCCGCTCAAGCACCGCCAGAACCTGCAGAACACGGCCCGTCTCGATACCGGTCGCAAGACGTCGAGGCATCTGAAGGTAGCTTGGGGTCACGAGCGCCTGAACCTCGACGAGGATGGGTCGAGTCCCCTCCATCGCGGCCATCACGCACGAACCTGCCACATCCTCGGTCCGACCCGCCAGCAAGGCTCCGGAAGGCTGCCCCATGGCGCGCAGTCCCTCCTCTTCCATCTCGAATATCCCTATCTCCGAAACGGAGCCGAAGCGGTTCTTCATCGCACGCACGATACGGAGCGTGTGATCGCGGTCCCCCTCAAAGGAGAGGACTGTATCAACCAGGTGCTCCAAGACACGCGGCCCGGCGATGGTGCCGTCTTTTGTCACATGCCCGACAAGAAGGACGGTGATACCCTTCTGCTTGGCCAGTCGCATCAAACGTGCGGCACACGCTCGCACCTGCCCGACGCTGCCCGGAACACCGGAGAGCTCCGGATCAGACATCGTCTGTATAGAGTCGACGATGAGCAGACTGGGCCCCTCGGACAGCGCGGTGGCCTCAACAATGGCGATGTCGGTCTCAGGAAGTAGCGAGATATCCCCGCTGGCACCCAGTCTCTGGGCGCGAAGCTTCACCTGCTCGGCCGACTCTTCGCCACATACATACAACACGCTGGAACCGCCTCGGCTTATGGCTGCCGCGGCTTGCAACAGAAGTGTCGACTTGCCTATGCCGGGCTCACCAGCCAGAAGCACCAGCGAACCCTGAACCAGTCCACCTCCAAGAACCCGATCGAACTCCGGGATTCCCACAGGAGTCCTCCCGGAAGCCACCACCACGACATCGTCCAGGGCAAGCGGCGCACGGGCGAATGCCCTGGACGAGGACTGGGCCAAGGTCTCCTCGGCCTCCTCGACAAGCGTGCCGTACTCGCCGCAGTCCGGACAGCGGCCAAGCCACCTCGGGGCAGCGTAGCCACACTGCTGACAACGCCAGCTCGTCCGTTGCTTGGCCATGTGCGTCAGGCGCCGGCTGCGCCATTGGCCTCCCCGCCGCGGCGACCGCCACGGGGAGCCTTGGACGGCATCGAGGCCTTTGGAGCTGGCTCGGCGTCTGAATCGATGACGCTCTCTGCTCGCCCGGCTCCCTTGCGGAACGCGATGGACTCGGCTTCCACAAACAGCTCGATGACGTCGCCGACACTCCAGTCGCCTGCAAGAAGCTGCTCGGACAAGGGGTCTTCAACCATTCGCTGAATGGCACGACGTAGCGGTCGGGCGCCCATAGTGGGGTCAAAGCCCACCTTTGCCAGCAGGGTGCGCGCATCATCGTCGAGCTGGATACCCATTCCCTGGAGCAACAGTTGACCGCGTAGGCGGTCGATCATGATGTCCACGATCTGCTGGATCTCCGCACTGGTGAGGTCATGGAATACGATCACTTCGTCGACCCGGTTGAGGAACTCCGGACGGAACACCTTCTTCAGCTCGACCGTGACCCTCTCCTTGACGTCGGAGTAGTCCATGGTGCCGGCCACCTGAGTAGTGAAGCCGATGCTCTTGCCTTTGACCATGTCACGGGCGCCGAGGTTGCTCGTCATGATGATGATGGCGTTCTTGAAGTCCACCTTCCGACCCTGTGCGTCGGTAAGGCGACCTTCTTCGAGAATCTGCAGCAACACATTGAAGACGTCCGGATGGGCCTTCTCAATCTCGTCGAACAAGATCACAGAGTACGGCCTACGACGAACCAGCTCCGTCAGCTGACCACCTTCATCGAAGCCGACATAGCCCGGAGGCGAGCCTATCAACCGGGAGACGGTGTGCTTCTCCATATACTCAGACATATCCAGCTGGATGAGCGCATCCTCACTGCCGAACAAGAAAGCAGCCAAGGCCTTCGAGAGCTCTGTCTTCCCCACGCCTGAAGGGCCAAGGAAGATGAACGACCCGGCGGGACGCTGCGGATCTTTCAGCCCGGCACGGGTCCGGCGGATCGCCTTGCTCACCGCAGTGACCGCCTCGTCCTGGCCGACGATCCGCTCATGCAACGAGGACTCCATGCGCAGCAGCTTCTGCGTCTCTGCCTCGGTGAGGCTGGATACAGGTATGCCCGTCCACATCGAGACGACCTCGGCGATCTCCTTCTCAGTCACCTCAACGACGCGCCTGTTGTCCGGCTTGAGCCACTCCTCTTCCATCGCGCGCTTCTCGGCCAGAGTCTGCTTCTCTTTGTCCCTCAGTCCGGCGGCCTTCTCGAACTCCTGCGCCTCGATCGCGGCTTCCTTTTCCTGACGGACATGGCGAAGCCTGTCCTCTATCTCACGGATATCGGGCGGAGCCGTCATCATCTGGATCCGCATCTTGCTGCCGGCTTCATCGATCAGGTCGATGGCCTTGTCCGGGAGGAACCGGTCGGAGATATAGCGATCCGAGAGAACAGCAGCCGCGTCTACCGCAGCGTCGGTGATCGACACTCTGTGGTGGGCCTCATATCGGTCACGCAGCCCAAGCAAAATCTCCTTGGTCTCCTCGACACTGGGCTCTCCCACCATGATGGGCTGGAACCTGCGCTCCAAAGCGGGGTCTTTCTCGACGTACTTTCGATACTCATCGAGCGTGGTGGCGCCAATGGTCTGCAACTCGCCGCGAGCGAGCGCCGGCTTGATGATGGAGGCCGCATCGATCGCGCCCTCTGCGGCGCCGGCACCGACCAGCGTGTGCATCTCATCCACGAAGAGGATGACGTCTCCGCGCTCACGGATCTCCTTCATGACCTTCTTGAGCCGCTCTTCAAACTCACCCCGGTATTTGCTTCCGGCGACTAGAGCGGCGAGGTCAAGCGTATACAGGTGCTTGTCTCGAATCGTCTCCGGCACCTCGTCGGCAGCGATTCGCTGCGCGAGGCCCTCAACAACAGCGGTTTTACCGACGCCCGGCTCCCCGATGAGCACAGGGTTGTTCTTCGTGCGACGCGAGAGTATCTGCATCACGCGCTCGATCTCCTGAGCGCGGCCCACGACAGGATCAAGCTTGCCCTCACGAGCGGCCCTGGTCAGGTCGCGACCGAACTCATCCAAGAGCATGTTGGCCTCACCGCGACCACCACCACGCGCCTCACCAGGTTCTGTGGGCTTGCCGTAGTAGCCCGAAAGCAGCTGGATGACTGCGGAACGCACCTTCTCCAGGTCGGCGCCGAGATTGAGCAGCACTTGTGCGGCCACTCCCTCGCCTTCCCGGATGAGACCAAGCAAGATGTGCTCGGTTCCTATGTAGTTGTGACCGAGCTGCAGCGCCTCACGTAACGAGAGCTCGAGGACCTTCTTTGCGCGAGGAGTGAACGGTATGTGGCCCGTGGGGACATAGGTCCCCCTGCCGATGAGTTCCTCGACCTGCTGGTGCACATCCTCCAGCGAGATATTGAGACTCTCAAGCGCCTTCGCCGCGATACCGTCTTGCTCACGGATAAGACCGAGCAAAAGGTGCTCGGTTCCTATGTAGTTCTGGTTGAGCATGCGCGCCTCTTCTTGCGCGTATACGACAACACGTCTGGCCTTCTCGGTGAATCGCTCGAACATGAGACCTCACTCCTATCGCACGCTGGATTCAGCGTTTCGCGTCTGAGGCTATTCTACCCTCCGCACTGACACAGCGGGAGGATGACGAAGAAGAAGCAAGGGAGATGCCACGAGATATGAGTCCATAACACTCATATCTCTAGACGCAGAGAATCAGGCCTCGGGGCGGAGGTGCGGGAACAGGAGCACGTCTCGGATGGACGCAGAATCGGTGAGCAACATGACCAAACGGTCAATCCCGATCCCAAGACCACCCGCAGGGGGCATACCGTACTCCATGGCGCGAAGGTAGTCCTCGTCGTAGCCCATGGCCTCATCGTCGCCGCCGACCTTTGCGGCCATCTGAGCAGCGAATCGCTCGCGCTGGTCCACGGGATCGACCAGCTCGGAGAACGCGTTGGCGAGCTCTCGGCCGGTGATGATGAGCTCGAAGCGCTCAGTGAGTTCAGGACTGCCAGGCTTCTTTCTCGCAAGCGGAGAAGTCTCCAGCGGGTGCTCTGTCACGAACGTGGGCTGGATGAGCGTGCCCTCCACGAGCCTCTCATAGAGCTCGGTGATGAGCTTACCCTTCCCCCAGGACGGCTCGTGTGGCACCGCGTGATGATCGCAAAGGTGGCGCAAGTGCGCGTCCGAGACATCGAACGACACTTCTTCGCCAGCCGCCACACTCGTCAGCTCGATCATGGTACGGCGAGGCCACGGCGGCGTCAGGTCGACATCGACACCCTGATAGCTGATCTTTAGCGTGCCCAGGGCCTCTTGCGCGGCAGCCGCGATGATACCCTCGGTCAGCTCCATCATGCCTTCCAGGTTAGTGAAGGCCTGATACGCCTCGAGCATCGTGAACTCCGGGTTGTGCCTTACCGAGATGCCCTCATTGCGAAACGAGCGGTTGATCTCATAGACGCGCTCGAAGCCTCCGACCAATAGGCGCTTGAGATAGAGCTCCGGCGCGATACGGAGGTAGAACTCCATATCAAGCGCGTTATGGTGCGTCACGAAAGGTCGCGCTGTAGCCCCACCCGGGATTGGGTGCAACATCGGCGTCTCAACCTCTAGGAATTTCCTTCCCTCCATGAACCTGCGGATGGCCGAGATGATCGCGAATCTCTGTTCGAACGTACGCTTGACCTCGCTGTTCACGATCAGATCCACGTAACGCTGACGATAACGGGTCTCCGTGTCCGAGAGCCCATGGAACTTCTCGGGAAGCGGCCGCAAGGACTTCGAGAGCAGCGTGATCTCCACAGGGGAGACCGAGAGCTCCCCTCGGCGGGTTCTCATGACACGACCGCGTACACCGATCCAGTCGCCAAGATCAAGGTCGCGCGCGTGCTCGAACGCTACCTCACCCAACACGTTGATTCTGCAGAAGAGCTGGAGATCGACACCGCTATCGCGCACGACGAGGAACATGATCTTCCCCTGATCGCGCTTGGCCACGACGCGTCCCGCGACGAGAACGATATCCTCGGTCTCTGCGCCATCGGCCAGCGTCGAGTACTCCTCCTGGAGGGACGCAGCGCTGTGAGTACGGTCGAAGCGGTCTTTGTAGGGCTGCTCTCCGCGCTCATAGAGCGCCGCAAGCTTCGCCTTTCGAAGAGCGAAGACGTCCTCAGCCGGACGCTCGTCGCCGTGTGTCAGTTCGCTGGACATCAGCCTAGTTGGTGATCTTGAGGACTTCGTACTCGATGACGGTGCCGCGAGGCGTCGTCACTTGCACGATCTGTCCCTTCTTGGCACCTACGACAGCCGCGCCAACAGGCGACTCGTTCGAGATGCGATCATGCGTGGGGTCCGCCTCGGCGGATCCGACGAGGTGATAACAGTGAACATCACCGGTCTCGATATCTTTCAGCTCCACTTTGGAGCCGAGAACGACCCGGTTCTTGGACTTAGGCGTATCGATGATCGTGGCGTGGGCGAGGATCTGATTGACCTCCGAGATACGGCTCTCTACCCAAGCCTGCTCGTTCTTCGCGTCATCGTATTCAGAGTTCTCAGAAAGGTCCCCGAACTCCTTGGCTTCCTTGATGCGAGCACCGACCTCACGGCGGCGGACAGTCTCGAGATAGAGAAGCTCTTCTTCGAGTCGCGTCTGTCCTTCCGGGGTGAGTGCGATTTCCTTATTCATGGGAACTCCCGATGTCATCGAACTACAGGCCCGCGATGCGGCGCCGCAAAATTGCTCACGAGAGTATACCGCATATCCCCCCGCAGACAAGTCGCGACATACAACAGGGGCGCCCCAAGAGGCGCCCCCAGCTTGTTCAGAGAACCATTAGGAATGTGCCGAACCTCTACTCTTCGTCCTCGACAGCGACCTTCTTCTTGGAAGGCTTCTCCTCGACTTCTTCTTCGTCCTCGTCTTCGAGCTTGCCGTCGACGCCGTCACGAATCGCCTTCATCGTCTTACCGAGAGACTTTCCGAGCTTGGGCAGACGAGACGGCCCGAAGAGCAGGAGCACAACGGCGAGGATGATTACCCATTCCATACCGCCAGGAAGACCAAATGCAGCCATGACTCCTCCTTGTACAAAATCACTCACCGGCCCACCGGGACCGGACAACGGACTGAACGTCAGAGTACCACCTACGCTAGGTACGCGCCACGCCTTCGGTCTTGGACAGGTAGTACAACGTGTGCAGCAATTCATGCACCGGGTCCGTATTGTGCAGCGTCACCTGCGGCGGTACGCGCACGATCACAGGAGTGTAGTTGAGTATGATCCTGATGCCGGTAGCGCTCAGCCGGTCCGCCGCATCCTGTGCCGCGTGAGGTGGCACCGCGATCACACCGATCTCAATACCCTGTGCCGTGACAGTGTCCTCTAGCTCACTCACATCCTGGATGACCAGATCGCCGATGTGAGTCCCCTGCTTCGCCGGATCATTGTCGAACACGGCGGTCACCAGGAAGCCGTGTTGTCTCAGACCGTTGTAGTCCGCGATAGCCGAACCAAGATGCCCCGCACCGACCAACGCGAGCCGGTGCACGTGGTCGGCACCGAGAATGCGCTGGATCCGCTCGACGAGCGTGGCTATGTCATAGCCAACGCCTCGCTTGCCGAAAGACCCGAAGTGGGTAAGATCTCGCCGGATCTGCGCTGGATTGATGTCCGTGAGCTCGCCGAGGCGTGCAGAAGACGCAGTGCTCTCTCCACCGGATCGGAGCTGGATAAGGACACCCAGATACAGCGGCAGCCGTTCGATGACGCCTTCAGGAATGCGCTCACTACCAGTGTTGACCACAGTCATTCCGATCCATCGCGCGACATCAACGCTTCAATGGTAACGACTGTTACAAAGTCACACAAGCTCCTTAGGGCGTGCTGTCGCCATCATCACTGATCAAGCGGATTACATCCGCACGGCTGACGATGCCCGAAAGCCTTCCCCCGTCGACCACAAAGACCACACCGGCGCGCATAGGGTCCAGCTGAGGCAGGATGGAGTCGACCGTCGTCTCGGGACCAACGTAGACACACGACAGGTCTTTGTACGCGACGTCAGCGACGGTTGTGACCGGCCAATCATCACGACGTACCTTCTGCGCCGCTTTGATATCGACCAGACCAACGACCGTGCCGTCAGCCACCACCGGATATCGCGAATGCCGTCCGCCAAGGAAGTAGCTGTGCGCCATGTCCTCCAGCGTAAGATCTGCCGAGACGACCACTGCGGGAGCTGACATGATCTGGGCTACTGACACCTGTGCGAGCCTGGACTTCACCACCTGCTGTTGATATGCGGTAGTCGCAAGGCCTGAGATGAACCAGCCCATGACTGCGAACCAGATGAGATCGAAGGTCTGATACAGCAGTACTCCGATGACCGCGACTGAGATCAACGCCACCCCGATGAGCTGGCCCATTCGAGAAGCCCAACGAGTGGCCTTGAGCATGTCTCCCGTGATCGCCCACAAAACGGCACGCAAGATGCGCCCGCCGTCCAAGGGAAAACCAGGGAGAAGGTTGAACACGCCAACAGACAGGTTGATCACTGCGAGATAGTCCAACACGACTATGATCGAAGCCTCCGCTTGAAACAGGAACAACGCCTCTCCTGCCAGGAAGAACATAGCTGCGAGAAGAATACTTGTCCCCGGACCAGCCGACGCCATGACGAACTCGAGACCGGGGCGACGCGGCTCGTCCTCCATCTGGGAGACCCCTCCGAAAATGAACAGCGTGACTCTCGCTATGCGAAGACCGCCCGCGCGGGCGACGAGCGAGTGGGCGAACTCATGGATGAGAACCGAAGCGAAGAACGCTAGCGTCGTGACGATCCCCATAATGGCATAGGTCAGATTGGAACGACCCTCAAGCTGTTGCGGGAAGTAACCGGTGGTCAAGGTCACCGCAACGAGCAAGAAGATCACGAACCAGCTCACGTTTATCTCGACCGGGATGCCGAAGAGGGTCCCGAGGCGAATAGACGGCAGATTCGACACTACGGCCTCCTAGAATCCGGGCGGCCGCATTCCGGCCGCCCGGTCAAGTCGTTCTAGAATGCAGCTCCGTCCAGCGCGTGGGCGCAAACGCAATCACGCTCAATCGGGAGAGCGGGGATCATCGCGTACAAGAGGGCCTTCAGCTTCTCGTTGTTCTCACCGAACACACGGATGACTTCCTCATTGCTCACGGGCTCGACTCCCTCGGCGCCCGCATCGTGGTCGGTGATCAGCGATATGTTGCAGTAGCAGATCTCAAGTTCGCGTGCCAGATAGCACTCCGGATACTGGGTCATATTGATGACCTCCCAGCCCTGGGATGCGAACCACTTGGATTCCGCGCGCGTAGAGAAACGCGGGCCCTGAATAACCACGACTGTTCCACTGCGATGAGCTCTGATACCGAGCTCAGCGGCTTTTTCCAACGCGACCTGCCGCATGACCGGGCAATAAGGGTCCGCCGAAGAGACGTGCGTGGTGATCGGGCCGTCGTAGAAAGTGTCTGCGCGACCTGTAGTACGGTCCACAAACTGATCGCAGATCACGAAATCGCCGGGCTTCACGTCTGCCTGCAACGAACCGCAAGCATTGGGACCGACGATCTGCGAGACCCCTAGCTGCTTCATCGCATAGACGTTCGCCCGATAGTTGATCTTGTGAGGGGGAAGGCTGTGATCTTTGCCGTGACGAGGCAGGAACGCGACCTTCCGACCTCCGATCTCGCCGTACATGACCGGGGAAGACGGTGCCCCATAGGGCGTGTTCACCTTGAACTCTGTGGGGTTCTCGATCAGCGAGTAGAATCCGCTGCCGCCGAATACCCCGATCTCGGCCTGAGGATAGGTCATGACCACTCCTTGTTCGATACGCCGGGCCGGATCGGCCCGTGCTGTCTACATACCACGCATGATTGTAGACGAACCTGGCCATGTGCTTCCCAACCTATGCGCCGCGTCGTATGTACCGACCGCCATCCACAGAACGGACCCACGAGTCATCTTCGGCTGGCTGGGGCGCGTACAGGGGCCGATGGAACGCATTGGAGGCATCAGTCCACTGCTCCTCGGCCCGCACTGCAGCCGCAGCCGTCTCCACGAATCCCGCAGCCTTTGCATCCATGTTGTCCGCATGATGGAGGATGAGGGCTTCAAGGGTGCACGGTCGCTTGGGCGATCCCCATTCCAGTTCGCCGTGGTGCGACAGCATCATGTGCGAGAGCTGCACCCTAAGTGACGAGGGCACATCGCCCAGACGATCCAAGACGCGTCGCAGACGCTCCTCTCCGAGAACGACATGTCCGATGAAGCGGCCTTCATCGGTATAGTCGATACCCGTCGTGCAGGTCAGCTCGTCGACTTTGCCGATGTCGTGCAGGAGCGCCCCGGCGACCAGCAGGTCGTGATTGACATCAGCGTACATGCTCGCCATACCCTCGCATAGTGTGGCGACCGCAACGGTGTGCTCTAGCAGTCCTGCGATGTACGCGTGGTGGTATGACTGCGCACCGGGGCATCGCTTGAAGTTCTGCATGAACGTACGATCGCCGAACACCACCCTGACGATCTTCGCAAGGTGCGGGTCGCGAATCCCTCTGACCAGCTCCCGAAGTCGAGCAAGGAGTTCGTCACGATCCCGGGGTGATGTGGGAAGCAAATCGGTTGCATCCCATTTGCCCGCAAGGCGCAGCCGCTCGACAGAGACCCTAAGAACGCCCCTGTAGGTGGTCGCTGTACCCTCCACGGCGACTACGGAGCCCGCAGGAAGCGCCTGCGCAAGTCGATCAGGACGGAACATCACAGCCGCCAGTCTGCCTGTGCGGTCTGAGAGTTCCAGCGCCAGATAGGCCTCACCGTTCCTGCTTGAACGCAACTCCTTCGACCGCAAAGCAAACACGTCGCTGACCTTGTCACCTTCGGCCACGGACCCAGCATAGGATTTCTTCACGGTGAACCTCCGCTCCACATCTTCTGACAAGGAAGATAGCGGAGGGGTCTGACATCAGCCGCCTATTCGCACACGCGCGACCGAGCCCGGTTCGATACCGAGCCTATCGGCAGCACTGCCAAGACGTACCGCAAGCGTCAGCCATCCCGAGGAGTCGAACAAAGCGACCAGCTCACCCTCCGAGACATCAGAGAACGTACGCCCGAAAGGCACGTCCATCTGCAGATGCCCCAGCGAAACCTCAAGATGAGTAGGATCGGCGTTAAGACCACTCATAACCTCTTGAGAGATCGCGAGCCGCACCGAACCAAAACGGTCGACATCGACCACCTCGGCGACAAGCGCTTCGCCCTCTTGATAGCCGATCCGGAAAGGTGATGCCCCGAGCGATTCAGGGTCTACAGGCTCCCCGATGTTCTCCGGCTCTACGCCACAGGCAAGGGCCGCAGCTGCGGGAGCAAGAACATCCCGGGCGTGGAAGGTGGCCAGCGGCAGCTGGAAGTTGAGCTGCGCCGGCACTATCGAGAAGGCTGATTCTATTCCGCCCGCTCGCCAGATTGCCGGCACGAGGACACCGTTGTCCGGACCCACGAGCACAGAACCCCTCTTCGTGACGACGCAAAGGTCACGCCTCCCGCCACCGACCCCCGGGTCGACGACCACGAGGTGTATGGCCTCCGGAAGTTGCCACACACCGGAAGCGGCGACAGCCGCGGCCTTCCGGATGTCGAAGGGATCGATATCATGAGCAAGATCGACGACGCGAGCCTGCGGACACGCACGGTAGATCACCGCATGACACATTCCCACCCAGGTGTCGCCCAGACCGAAGTCAGACGTGAAACAGATGATGGACTGCACAGATCCTCCTGTAGTGTCATCAGACCCTGGCGACAGGTACACTGATCGTGAAGCTCATCCGGCTCCGGAGGTCACCGTGTCCAGACTTCGTATGACCGCAGTACCCGTCATGCTTCTCATCATAGCGCTCGCACTCACGGGCTGCGGACGGAACACTTCTATCGAATTCATACCCCAGGGCGGCACATACTCCTTAGAAGACATGGCAGACGTCGCGTTGTCTGTGGACATATCTCCGCTGAAAGACGTACCGGCAACGGAAGTATCCGTGCTTCGCCAGGAGTATCTGACCGCTCTTCGGGGTTATGGCTCTGAAGCCAGCGCGGTAGCAGACGCACTGACGCGCGACTTCCCGTTAGACACTGCGGCGATCCCTCTCCATGTGGAAGCCGCGAACGTGGACGGGACTGACGTCTGGCTTATCGTAGAGGCCTGGGCTGAGACTGGAGGCCCACTCGAACACCGCCGGCTGTGGCTTCTTGACCGCGCGACCCTAGGATTGGTGGACTCGGTCTCGTTCCGCTAGGCGACGCTCGCAGTTGCGCCGACGACCCGGTCAACCAGCGTGGAGTCCATCCCCAGAGTCTCGACCAACTCACGCCGCAACGCTGCACCGGTGATTCCTATCGATTCGAGGTCTACCGCAGCAGCCCTCACACGGGCGCGCTCCCTATAGTCGCGATCAGATCTCGTTTTACGCCTGTATACAGCACGATCGAGCACCGCACGATAGTAGCCCTGAACGCGGGCGTGACTTCGGGAGTCCAGCTGCCCCTTCCCTAGCTCATCCCAAAACCGTCTCGTGACCGCGCGTGAGGCATACAGGGCGGCATCTCGACCAGCACCACTGGACCGGGCCTCGAACTCGAGCTGCTCAAGCGTCTCAGTCAGGCTCGGACGTTTTCTCTCAGAGAGCATGGATAGCTGGACCATAAGAAAGAACCTCCTTCGAACATCTGTTCGGAGGAGGTTACCAGGCGACTCTGACAAGCACGCTGGAGCCTATGCAGGCTCAGGTTCCACCGGGAAAATAGCCGCAATGGATTCCCTGGCCACGGCCACATAACTCGGAGTCGCCAGTAGCGTATCGTCGGCCACGCGGAATATCCGCGCCTCGGTGATCGCGTAGAAGTCCTTGCCCTTGGAGTTGAGTGCGTCCGTAAGACGACTGCCTTCGAGAATGTACATGTCACCCTCAATGCGATGATCCTTGGTGATTATCATCACGCGAACCGTGTCCTTGCTTGTATACAAGACGCACCTCCCGGACCGTCGATCATATCCCCTACCTCGAATCTACCTCAACCGAGGTGATTGAGAAACGAATCTACGCAAGTCCGTCCAAAAAGAGCCTAAGAAGTCCTGCAGCCACGAGCTGCAGACTCGTCAATGCCAGAGCCATCAGGATCTGCAGCCAGGCACCTCTCAGGCTGACTGCGGTGCGCTCAAACCTGGGAACGAAATACACGAACACAAGGTTCACGCAGACGAACGTCACGAGGACTGCGACCACGACCAAGATCGGGTACAGGACACCAAGGTACGGAAGCCCCCAGCGTATGACCGCGAACACAAGCGGGACTGAAACCAGCCACACCGCAACGTCGGCAAGTCGGCTCAGCGGCCTCTGAGAGGTCGTGGAGCGCCACATCTGGGAGTTGACTATGGGTACGGCCACAAGCGGTAGAGCGTATCCGGCGAGAATCCCGGTCAGCAGACGCAGATCGTTGGTCGTTCCACGCAAACCCGCGTATGAAGTAAGACCGTCGACAGCCATCGCGGCGATGAATGTCGCCCCAATGAACAAGAGCGGGACTGACGGAAGACCCGTAGGGCGCGAACGTCTGGAGAGTAGGGATATCAGGATGAGGGAAACGACGAAGCCCAGATAGATCCCGGTGTCGCGCGCACAAATCGGAAGCTGGAGACCTCCCGCAAAGAAGGAGCGCTCCGGCAACTGGTGGCAAAGGCCGTACCCGAAGATGTCGAGCAACTGCTGCACTATCTGGTCTCCTCGGAAATGAACACGGCAGGCCCGTTGCCGGACCTGCCGCTCGAATCCAATTGGTCGGGATGGCGGGATTCGAACCCACGACCTCTGCGTCCCGAACGCAGCGCTCTACCAAGCTGAGCCACATCCCGACGAGCCGGTATCATACCGCGTCCACGCTTCCAGGGCAAAGCAATCGGACAACTTTCCCTAAATGCCGGTTCACAGGCACGAAATGATCGTGCTCCCACCAGTCGATACCGGTGGGAGCACGATCGTCACAACTCGCTTAGTTCAACACCGATACGTGACAGTACTCGCAGTAAGTCGCGAAATCATGACACTTGAGGCAAGGATCGAGTCCATCCTTCTTCACGATGTTGGGGTGGTAGTTCCGCCATGGTGCATCAGCAACCGCGCCGACGTGGTGGCAGTTGTCGCAGAAGAACTGGTTGTGGCAGTTCTCGCAGACTTCCCTGCTCGTCTTCTTGGCGGTGATGCTCGGACCGTGCGTGGTCTTGAAGTCGCCAGGATGCGGCATCTCCAGCTTGTGGCAGTCCGAACAGAACTTGGCCTCCACGCCGCCCGT
>JAFGVD010000025.1 GCA_016938135.1 Coriobacteriia bacterium | reverse complement strand
TTGCCCACGCCGGTCGGTCCCATGAAGATGAACGACCCTATGGGCCGGTCAGGATCCGAGAGGCCCGCGCGCGACCTTCTGATCGCCGAGGCGACCGCCGTGACAGCCTCATCTTGACCGACGACGCGTTGGTGCAGCAGCTGCTCCAGATTGGAGAGCTTAGAAAGCTCGCCCTCAAGCAGCTTGCTCACAGGAATACCCGTCCAGCTACCAACGACTTCCGCTATCTCGGTGTCGGTGACCTCTTCTTTGAGCATGGCATCGCCCGACTGCAGGGCCTTGAGGCGCACATCCGCCTCGGCCAACTCCTGTTCACGCTGCGGTATGGAGCCGTAGCGGATCTCAGCAGCACGCTGCAGGTCGCCCTCGCGCTCGGCACGCTCACCGTCGAGCCTTGCAGTGTCAAGCTCGGCTTTCAGGCGCTGGACGTCGCCGATGATGGCCTTCTCGGATTCCCATCGTGCTTTGAGACCCGACAGCTGCTCGGTCATCGCAGCCATCTCGGCGCGCAGGGTAGAAAGACGCTCCTTGCTCGCCTCGTCCTTCTCCTTCTGCAGTGCCTGCTCCTCGATCTGAAGCTGACGCAGCTGGCGGTCGATCACGTCTATCTCGGTGGGCATGGAATCGATCTCTATGCGGAGGCGTGAAGCAGCCTCGTCGATGAGGTCGATTGCCTTGTCCGGCAAGAAGCGGTCCGTGATATATCTGTCCGAGAGGGTGGCCGCAGCCAGGATGGCCGAGTCCGTGATGCGCACGCCGTGGTGGACTTCGTAGCGCTCTTTGAGCCCGCGCAGGATAGCGATGGTGTCTTCGACCGAAGGCTCGCCCACGTACACCGGCTGGAAGCGCCGCTCAAGCGCCGCGTCCTTCTCGATGTGTTCGCGGTACTCATCCAACGTGGTCGCACCGATCGCGTGCAACTCTCCGCGGGCTAGCGCGGGCTTCAGCATGTTGGAGGCATCCATCGAACCCTCCGCCGCACCGGCACCAACCAACGTGTGGAGCTCATCGATGAACAGGACGAGACGCCCCTCGGCCTGCTCCACCTCACGGAGCACGGCCTTGAGGCGGTCCTCGAACTCACCGCGGTACTTGGCGCCAGCGACCATAGCGGCGATATCGAGAGAAACGACGTCTTTGTCTTTCAGGCTGGTGGGGACATCCCCGTCAACGACGCGCTGAGCCAGGCCCTCCACGATCGCCGTCTTGCCGGTGCCGGGCTCTCCGATGAGCACCGGGTTGTTCTTCGTGCGGCGCGAGAGCACCTGTATCACGCGCCTGATCTCGTCATTGCGACCGATGACCGGATCCAGCTTGCCCTTGCGCGCCAGGTCCGTGAGGTTTCGGGAAAAACGCTCCAGCGCCTGGAACTGAGCCTCGGGATTCTGGTCGGTCACGCGTGTGCCGGCACGCAGCTCTGCAAGCGATTCGGTGAGTCTGGCCGAGGAAAGCCCGGCCTTGCCAAGCATGCGTCCGGCCTCGCCCTTGTCATCGGCGAGCGCAACCAGGATATGTTCGGTGGAGACGTAAGCGTCTTTGATCTTCTCGGCGATCTTGAAGGCGTCGCCAAGGAGCGAGTTGAGCCTGGGGCCGGCGCTTGCAGGCGCGGACGAACCCGTCACCTTGGGCATCTTGGATATGGCCGAGGTAACCTCGGCCTCAAGCAAGTCGGGGTCAACGCCCACCTTCTGGACGATAGGCCGCACTATCCCCTCGGAGGCGTCCAACAACGCTTTGAGCATATGCTCGGGCTCCACGACCTGAGAGGACGCGTCGTCGGCGATCGCCTGGGCGGCCTGGAGCGCCTCCTGTGCTTTGATTGTGAGCTTGTCGAACCTCATCTCTCATCACTCCCCTGATAACGCTTGAGGGTGTCATCCGGATGTCTGTGTAGCCCGCCGGGCTACCGCTTCACAGTTCAAGCAGGTCCACCGGGAACGTCTGGTCGCAGGCGTGACCACACCCATGCAGCCAACTGTCAAAGCGGGCCGCCATGGATCTCGCCATTGCGCACCCCTTCCAAGAAACGCACGAGTCGGCCCCGGGTGTCAGGCATGGTTACTCCTTGCTCCTGCGGACGATGCGTCCTTTGGGCACGTGCACCATATCGGCCCGCATGCTCTGGCGCACCGCGTTGATCTCTGTCACCAGGCGCCGTTCCGTGAGGGTGGACGCCTCCTGCGCGCACTCAAGTTCGATCTGCATCCGCTCGATCTGGTTCTGCAACTCCAGAATGCGCATGACACCCGCAAGGTTCACGCCTTCTTCTTGCGTGAGCTGCTGGATCAGCCTCAGGCGCTCGATATCGGACTCAGAATACAGACGTGTATTACCCGCCGAGCGCTGCGGCTCCACAAGCTGCTTGCGTTCGTAGACTCTGAGCGTCTGAGGATGCATCCCGGCAAGCTCAGCAGCCACGCTGATCATGTAGAGAGGCCGGTCTTTCCCCGTCCTTCGCTGGATCTTCATCCTTCAAGCCTCCTACGTCACTTGATGTGCGCTCGAACGTCCTCGTCCCGAGCTGAAGCGAACCGCCTGAGCAACTCCTGCTGCTCAGCAGTGAGCTTCTCGGGCACCACCAAGCTCACCCGCACCTTCAGGTCGCCAGCACCCTTGCCCTTCAGTTTAGGAGCGCCCTTGCCTGCGATACGCAGAACAGTCCCGTCTTGCGTACCGGGAGCCACCTTGAGCTTGACCCTGTCGTCGGTGGGAGTCGGTATCGTGACCTCGGTGCCAAGGGCCGCTTCAACGATGGTCACCGGAAGGTCAAGCCACACATCGGCGCCTTCGCGGGTGTAGAAGGCATGCGGTCTGATATGCGTGAGCACGTACAGGTCGCCGGCCGGACCGCCGGCAGCACCAGGCTCCCCTTTACCCTTGAAGCGCAACTTGCCACCATCGGTGGCTCCCGGGGGTACATTGACCGTCACAGGCTTGATGCGCACCACCCGGCCCTTGCCCTTGCATGCAGAGCATGGGTTCTCGATCACCTTCCCGGTACCGCCACAGCGCGGGCACGGGCGTGAGATGCCGAACATCCCCTGGCCCTGGCTGACATGCCCTGTTCCCTGGCATGTGGTGCACACGACCGGGCTGGTGCCCGGCTTGGCACCCGAGCCCTTGCAGACCTGACAGCTCTCGGAGCGCTTCACATCGACTTTGGTGGAGACGCCTTTCAGCGCCTCCTCAAAGCTCAGCGTCACATCATATTGGAGATCGTTACCGCGTCGAGCGCTGCGACCCTGACTCGCACCGGGTGAGCCGCCAAAACCCCCGCCGCCGAAGAGGTTGCCAAACAGGTCTCCGAAGTCGCCCATATTGACGGTCTGCTGGTACTGACCTCCACCGAACGGGCCGGCGCCTGGCGCGCCCGCGCCCGGCGGCACGTTGCCGCCAAAGTACTGGCCGAACTGGTCATACTGCTTGCGCTTCTCGGCGTCAGAAAGCACCTCGTACGCCTCGTTGATCTCCTTGAACTTATCCTCGGAGCCGCCTGCGTCGGGATGGTGCTTGCGCGCCTGCTTGCGGAACGCCTTCTTGATCTCATCGGCAGTGGAGCTCTTGCTCACGCCGAGTATGTCGTAGTAGTCCTTGCGAGCCGCCATCGCTACTCCTTACGGGAGGGGCCTCCGGTGCTCACGATGACCATAGCCGGTCTCAACACGCGGCCTGCAAGCGAATAACCCTTCTGGAAGACCTCTACCACCGTGCCGTCAGGCACTTCCGCATCTTCCCGCTGCCCGACCGCCTGATGGAGATTGGGGTCGAAAGGACTGCCGAGAGGATCGAGTACCTCAACGCCTTCCTTGCCGAACACGTCGCTCACCTGCTGGTGCACCAGCTCGACGCCCTTGAGGAAGTGCTCCAGATCGCCGCCCGCCACTGTGTGGTCGATGGCGCGCTCAAGATTGTCCACC
Source organism: Coriobacteriia bacterium (assembly GCA_016938135.1). Classification (GTDB taxonomy): domain Bacteria; phylum Actinomycetota; class Coriobacteriia; order Anaerosomatales; family Anaerosomataceae; genus UBA2279. Next base: position 134,201 of record JAFGVD010000025.1, on the reverse strand, counting down.
ACCGGCAGCAGCCCCTCGATAAGACGCTGGCCGGCACGCTGACGCGCCTCTTCCATCTCGCGAAGCGTGCGCTTCCGGAAGTTCTCAAACTCCGCCTGGACCCTTTGCGCGGCTTCGAGATGGCGCGCGGCGTCTTCCTTCGCGGCGACCAGCTCCTGTTGGAGCTGGTCGCCGCGAAGGTCGAACTCTGCACCCAGATCGCTCTCGAGTTCAGGATCGATCTGGTCGTTGTCGTTGCGCTTCATACCTACTGCTCCTCGTCGACGACCTCGTAGTCGGCTTCGACGACTTCGTCCTCGTCAGCCTCTGCAGCGGGCTCACCCTCCGCGGACGCGGCCTGAGCGTCAGCGTAGACTATCTCGGCGAGCTTGTAGCTGGCCTGCTGGAGCTCCTCGCTCGCTGAGCGGATAGCGTCGACGTCCTCGCCTTCAAGGGCCGTCTTGACGGCCTCGATGGCCGTCTCGCAGGCCGACTTGGTGTCGTCAGGCACCTTGTCGCCAAGGTCGGCGATGGTCTTCTCGGTGCCGTACACAAGCGTGTCGGCGGTGTTGCGGACCTCAGCCTCTTCCTTCTTGCGACGATCCTCGTCAGCATGCGCATCCGCGTCCGACACCATGCGATCGACTTCCTCGTCAGACAACGCGGTGGAGCCGCTGATGGTGATCTTCTGCTCCTGACCGGTGCCCATGTCCTTTGCCGAGACGTTCACGATGCCGTTGGCGTCGATGTCGAAGGTGACCTCGATCTGCGGCACACCACGCGGTGCCGGCGGGATGTTCATCAGGTGGAACTTGCCCAACGTCTTGTTGTAGCTCGCCATCTCACGCTCACCCTGCAACACGTGGATCTCCACCGAAGTCTGGCCGTCGGCGGCCGTTGTGAAGGTCTCGCTCTTGCGGGTAGGGATAGTGGTGTTCCGCTCGATGAGCTTGGTCATGATGCCGCCCATCGTCTCAACACCCAGCGACAGCGGGGTCACATCCAGAAGCAGTATGTCTTTGACGTCTCCGCCAAGGACCCCACCCTGGATGGCCGCACCGATAGCGACTACCTCATCGGGGTTGACGCCCTTGTGCGGGTCCTTGCCGGTGATACCCTTCACCATCTCCTGCACTGCAGGCATGCGGGTCGACCCACCCACCAAGATGACCTCGCTGATCTCGGAAGCCTTGATGCCGGCGTCTTTGATCGCAGCCTCGACCGGCTTCTTGCAGCGGGCCAGAAGATCAGAGGTCACCTTCTGGAACTCGGCGCGCGTCAGCTGGTAGTCGAGGTGCTTGGGGCCTGAGGCATCCGCTGTGACGAACGGCAGGTTGATCTGCGTCGTCTGCATCGAAGAAAGCTCCATCTTCGCCTTCTCGGCGGCCTCCTTGAGACGTTGCAAGGCCATCTTGTCCGCACGAAGATCGATGCCATGGTCGGACTTGAACTTCTCGGCGAGCCAGTCGATGACCTTCTGGTCCCAGTCGTCGCCGCCGAGATGGTTGTCACCGTTAGTAGACTTCACTTCGAAAACGCCTTCGCCGATCTCGAGGACCGACACGTCGAAGGTGCCGCCGCCAAGGTCGAACACCAGGATCGTCTGATCCTCATGACCCTTGTCCAGACCATAGGCCAGTGCGGCCGCCGTTGGCTCGTTGATGATCCTCTTGACCTCAAGGCCGGCGATCTTGCCGGCGTCTTTGGTGGCCTGGCGCTGCATGTCGTTGAAGTAAGCGGGGACGGTGATGACCGCTTCGGTGACCGTCTCGCCGAGATACGCCTCGGCGTCGGCCTTCAGCTTCTGAAGCACCATCGCCGAGATCTCCTCGGGAGTGTAGTTCTTGCCCTCGATCTCCACGACGGCGCGTCCGTCCTTGCCCTTGACGGCTTTGTACGCGATCGTCCCGCGCTCAGAGGAAGTCTCCTCGAAGCGGCGACCGATGAAGCGCTTGATCGACTTGATGGTGTTCTCAGGGTTAGTGATGGCCTGGTTCTTAGCGGCCTTGCCCACGATACGCTCCCCATCCTTGCGGAACGCAACGACCGACGGCGTCGTACGATCGCCCTCGGAGTTGACGATGATCGTGGGCTCGCCGCCCTCAAGCACGGCTACCGCCGAGTTGGTGGTACCCAGGTCGATTCCGATGATCTTGCCCATGGTGCGTACTCTCCTTCCACAACGCCTGACGCAATGCTCGCGCTCGGCACTTTCGACGTGATAGAGCCGGGTAGAATCCCCCTGGATAGAAGGATCCACAACGCCCGGTACTATGCAGCTTAAAATCTGAGTGCATCCGTGTCAAGTTTCTTGAATGCAATCACCATATATACCCAGACGATCGCGAGTCTCGCTACCATGTTGGACTACCTGCTTTACAGCCCATGACGCCTTAGGTACAGTACGTGCGAAAACTGACCGTTGAAGGCCACCGCTATTGCGGCCCAAGCGAGCGAGGAGAGTCTTATGCCCCGACCCATAATCAACGAGGATGAATGCTCGGGATGCGGCATCTGTGTAGATGCCTGCCCTGAAGGCGTGCTGGAGCTTATCGACGACATTGCCAGCCCGGAGAACGACGACGCCTGCACCGGCTGTGCCACATGCATGGAAGAATGCCCCATGGGTGCGATCACGGAGATCGAAGAAGACTAGCTCCCCCGCTCATAGACACCACAAAGGGCGCCCTCTAAAGGCGCCCTTTGTCATGAGCCGTCCATGAAGATGCTTCACTCGCGCCGGATACTCTTGAGCTGGCTCCACACGCGTCTCTTCCTCTTCTCATCACTCAGAGACGCTTCCAGCCCGTCGACCGCGAGGATCACCCTTCCTGCCACACGCTCAGGCTTGCCGAAGCCGAGACCGTTCAGGCCGAATGCCTCCGCGAGGTCGACCGCAGCAACGTCGTCCAACGCCACGACGAGGTCCGGGTCGACCGCCTCCACCATCAGCTTGATGGAATCCGGGGACAGGGCCCCATCGGGCTGTCTGCTGCAAATGGCAAAGACCGAAGCGTCCCAGCCCAGTGCGGAAAGCGCTTTGTGGGCCGCCTCCGCGTCCTCCCCTGCCAAGACCCGTCCCGCCGAGAGGTCCGCTGCACCGGCCTCGCCTTTGAGCAAGACCACTTCGGCGGGCGCCGACCCGTACGCCGCCACCCGCATGCCAGGAAGCGCCGTCGATGACTCTGCTGCGGTCTTCCGGGACACCGCATCACTCAGGCTTGTCCGAGACGGGCGGCTCATCGATTCTGTGCGAACCAGGCCACCGTACGCGCGAGGCCGGCCTCAAGAGAGACCCGCGAATGCCAGCCGAACACCTCGCCCGCTTTTGTCGGGTCCAGCGCGCTCCGGGCCACGTCGCCCTCGCGCGCAGGGGCGTTCTCCACTGCGCCGAAGTAGCCGGCTGGTGAGCGCAGATGCTGGATCAGCATCGCCACGGAGGTCTCGGTGCCGGTGGATATGTTGTATGCAGGTCCATCGTCGCCCGGGAGAGCCAGCGTAGCGTCCGTCTCGGCAGCCTCCATCAAAGCGAAGACGAGGTCGCCCACGTAAATGAAATCACGGGTCTGGCTCCCGTCACCGTAGATGACCGGAGTCTGTCCAGATGTCATACGCCCACAGAATATCGCGACAACACCACCTTCGCCGCGCCAGTCCTGACGCGGACCGTAGACGTTGGCAAAGCGCAACGACGCGAAGTCCACGCCCGCAGCGCGCAGCTCCTCGGCGATGGCCTTCTCCGCCGCGAGCTTGGAGTGACCGTACGGGTTCTCGGGCGCTTTGGCGTCAGCTTCACCGAGCGGCAGGGTGACAGGGGTGCCGTACACTGCTGCTGAGGATGCCGAGAGGACCCTGCGCGCACCTGCCACGGCAGCAGCACGAGCCACGGCGCGCGTGCCCTCCACGTTCACAAGACGGTCACGGTCGGGGTCTTGCTGCGACGCGGTCACACTCGACTGTGCCGCCAGGTGGATGACAACCTCGGGGGCGAAATCAGCGATCGCCGCATCCAGCCCCGGACCGGTGATATCGAGGGAGCGGAACCAGGCAGCCGGGTGGAGGTTGGCCATGGAGCCCGTGGACAGATCGTCGATGATTCCCACGTCATGCCCGGCGTTGAGCAGGCTGAACACGAGATTGGAGCCGATGAAGCCGGCACCGCCGGTGACAAGAATACGCATGAGCCCTCCTAGAGCGAATCGGGTGTCTCGGTAAATCGCCGCACCTCTATAAGTCTGGCAAGCACGACGAGCCTGTAGCGCGCACTGTAAGGCGGATGACATGCGGACAGACCCAGACGCGGGTAGTCGACGGCATCCAAAACGTCAGATCGGTCCGGAGTCACGGAAACGGACTCCTCCACCTCATAGCGGTACAAGCGATACGGCGAGTAGAACTCAATGATATCACCGTCGGACAGCTCATCGATTCGCCTGAAAGGCGCGAGATAGGTGGTCCGGTGTCCGGCGATCCCACACGTGCCCTCCGGCCCGGGAAGAGACGTCCACTCAATCCAGCCGGGGCCCTTCTGCAACGCTGAGCGGGTCGTGCCTTTAACCACGATCGCGTCCACATCGATGTCTTCGATGATGATCCTGCCAAAGACACCCCCGTTTTCGAGAGACTCCCAGTACGCCCTGTCCTCATCCTCCCATCCCTCGAAGTCCAGGACGGGGTCTTGTCGGGAGGGCGGCCTCAGGTAGTCATCCGGCGACGGTGTACCCACGGCACCCAGAGGGGCCGCAGCATCATCGAGTTCGCGCTGTTCGAGCCATCCGATACCGCTCGTCAGGGAGTAGTAGGCCGCAAGACCGAGCGCGATCCCGAAGAACACATTGCTGATGACGTGCATCGCATCGCGCCGTCTGTCCCTCATCACCCGCTCCCTCCATGCCTCCGGAGTGTGCCCGCCATCACAAAGACCATAAAGCACCTGATGTAGAGTGCCGATACTCACAGTGTACGGCGATTTGACAAGCGAACATCGGTACCGCCCCGAAAAAGGCACCGCCGCCGAAAGACGGCTCCGCAAAGTCATGGGTCTACCGGAGACAGAAGGTCTCTTACGACTGCCAGACTGCCGAGGTTGAAACACGTGAACTCGACCCGGTCCATTGCGCGTCCTTCGCAGGGGAGCCGGGTCGATGTGCGCGGAGTTCAACTAAGGGGCGATCTACCATGAAGAGCACGAAGAACCGCACGCGAGCGATCAGCATCGGACTCGCAACAACCCTCGTTGCAGGCGCAGTGGCGCTTGGTGTGCTGGGCAGTGCGGCCAACGCATCCGCAGTAGAGTGGTCATCGATCAGGACCCGACTGGGCGTGGCCTCCGAATCCACAGTGAAGGTAGCCGCCGAGCAGACCGTCGTCATCCAGACGGAGCCGCTCCCCAAGACCGCCACCAAGATAGTGACCCAGGCCGCCACCTCCAGCAGCTCGACCAAGACCCAGAAAGCGGCTACTCGTTCCGCGACCACCAGCAGCTCCAGCAGCTCCAGTGAGCTTGCCCAGGCGCAGTCGATCCTTGCCGGATGGATTGCACGCTACCCGATACTCAAGGGTTCCACCGTGACCATCGGAGCCACACCCAACAACTACCAGGCCGTGTGCTACTACAAGAGCGGCAAGATCGTGATCAGCCCAACACACACCGCTAGCCTCACTACGATCATCAAGCACGAGGTAGGACATATCATCGACTGGCGCGACAACGGCGTCATCGACTGGGGCGAGAACATCCCGGCCCTCTAGACCAGCTCAGATCCTCATCAGCTAGGCCCCGGATTCCCTCCCCGGGGTCTAGTGGTTTCCTGGCACACAATAAGAGAAGGGACCGCTGAGCGGTCCCTTCTCATGCACGACAGCGCTGGGGGATCAGACGCTGTGTGCCTTCACGCGCAGCGCGACGCCGATCAGAAGCGCACCGGCTGCAAGCAGAGCAAGCAGCGCGATAGTGGCTCCGGTGAACGGCAGGAACGGCTCGCTGATCGTGACTGTCCACGAGGCTTCATGGAAGCCAGGATCGATGATCGCGACGTTGACGATCTTGTCCACGCTATCCGGCAGATCTGAATCGATACGCATCGTGTAGGTGATAGTGCGCTCGTCGCCGGGACCGAGCGGAACGTTGTCCACCCAGACGAGGGTATCCCCATCGTCTACCGCACCAGCGATGTCCTGCGGCACCATGTACCGCTCATCGTAGTCGTCGGTGATGGTCACACCTTGATCGATGATCCCATCTCCGATGTTCCGGTACGTCAGGGTGTAGGTCACCAGATCGCCAGCGGAAGCGGTCGTCTTATCGGCCGTCTTCTCAAGTTCAGTATCCGTGAACGGAAGTGGCGGCTCTTGGTTACCGAAGTTCAGGTCCGTAAGCGCGACACCGTTCGTGATAACGAAGGTTCCTCCAGGCGAGACGGTCATCACCCAACCGTCCTGCTGGTCCTCGGCAAGATAGTACGTGCCGGGCAGCAGGCCCATGAAGCTGTAGGAACCATCTGCGGCTGTGATCGTCTGCGCGTAGAGCTCATAACCGAGCGCAGGCGCAGGCAACGCAGCAAGCAGGTCATTGGGGAGTCCAAGCCTGTACAGGCCGATGGTCCAGCCCTCAAGACCGGTCTCATCGGGCTCATCCCATATCCCGTTGCCATCGATGTCGTCGAACTTGAACCCACTCACAGAAGCGCCGTAAGTGAATTCATTCAGAAGATCCTCAGTGAGCATCTCATCGGGTTCCTCGATGCCGAGCACGATGTCATGACCGTCGAAGCTGGCCATCCACCATACTGTTGCGATGGTGGAACCCCAGGGGATCTCATCCGAACCCATGAACGGACCATCACCATCAAGACCGACCTCGAACTGACCACCCTCGGCGATCTCGTACAGGACGAAGAACTCCACGCCTGCAGGAGCGTCGGGGTAGATCAGACTGAACGTCTTGGTGATGTCTATGTGATGGTTGCCGAAGTAAGCGTCGGCGACGTCCGTCTCCTCGCCTACCAAGATCTCGTCAGGAGACTCCGTCATCTCCCAGCCGGGCTGCTGGACTTCCATGAGCGTGTAGGTCCCCGGCAGCAGGCCGGTGAACTCATACTCTCCATCGTCACCGGTGATCGCGGTGTCGTACAACACGCCATCACGGTAGAGCTCGATGGTCCAGCCCGACATCCCGTCTTCGCCTTCGGTCATCATGCCGCTGGCGTCCAGGTCATCGTATTTCATGCCTGAGATACGGCCAGGAACGAAGTCGTACTCGTTGACCATGGGACCACGAAGGGTCTCGGGGCCCATCACGTCGGTCAGCGGGATCTCTTCTTCACCCATCATGGCGAAGAACTGCCATGTGGAGATGACCGTGCCGTAGGGCATGACCACGGAGGCCGTGTACTCATCGGCTCCGGGTAGCAGTGATAGATCGACTGTATCGTCACCGACCATATACCGAACGAAGAACGAGTCGGCCATGGGCATGGCTTCGAACAGTGTAAGCGTGAAGGTCTTCGTGACATCCACGGCCACCATGGCCGAAGCTTCGGCCATCACAGTGCCCTTCTCGCCACCAAGCTCATCGACACCGGTAGCAACAACCGTGTCCTCAACAGGCATGGTGACGGTCTCGGTCCACTCGTAGTCCATGTGCTCGCCCGGACCCAACACGAGTGCTGGATCGAGGACCTTATGGACGATGGCGTCGATGTAGTCCGTCACGTCGATGGTGAGCTCTGTGTTACCGGTGTTGGTAACGGTCACGTAGTAGGTGACCAGACCGGAATCAAGGACGCTGTCGGGTACGACTACCTTGGTCACCTCGATATCGGGACGCAAGATCTCCACTGTCGCATCGTCATCGTCACTGACCGGTCCGAACAAGGTCATACCGGATGCCGTGGCTGTATTGGAGACCATGTCGGCATCAGGCGCGGCCATCATCTTGATGATCTCAAGCCCCTTGTCGGAAAGCGACTCACCTGCGGCAAGGACAACCGGCGCCGCCAGTAGATTCGCTCCACCCTCGAACATGGGATCGGTGACGCTCATCAGACTCACCGCGACATGACCGGAATTGGTGACGTCGATCGTGTAGGTGATCATGTCGCCAACATGAACCATCCCGGGTTCAGCGGTCTTAGTGACCGTGATACCTGTGGGCCGAGGGGCGTTCGTGAAGCTGGTACCCTCCATGAACACCGAGCCGTTCACAACCACGAACGGACCCAGCCAGTCTCCTACAGGGATGATCTTCATGTACTCGTCTTGCGCGACTTCTTTGAGGGTGTAGGAACCAGGCAACAGGCCTGAGAACTCATACATCCCGTCGTCGCCCGTGACAGCCGTGTCATAGAGCACGCCATCACGATAGAGCTCGATAGTCCAGCCAACGCCCGGGATCTGGGCGGCGGCGGTGCTGATCCACTTATACCCGCCTATGACACCCGGCGTGAACAAGTGGCTGTTGGTGCGTGACTCCACCATCCGCTCGGCAGGGCCCATGACGCCGCTGAGCGGGATCTCCTCGGACCCCATCATGGCAAAGAACTGCCAGCTGGTGATGGTCGCTCCCCACATGACGTCCATGTGGGCCTTGTAGACACCATCGTGCATCTGGAGAGCCAGGTCGTGAGACCCGTCGCCCATGACGTAGCGCACGAAGTAGGAGTCAGCCATCGGCACTGCATCGGAAAGCTCCAGCGCCCACGTCTTGGTGACCACGCGAGGCTGGTTGCCCACATAAACCGGACCAACCCTCACACCTGCGACCTCAATGGTCTTGGGCAGGTTCGTGCTCACCCAACCGTCCTTGGCGACCTCGGTAAGCTCATAGGTCCCTGGAGGCAGATTCGCGAACGAGAAGGTTCCATTGGATGCTGAAGTAGCCGTCAGCACAAACCCGAACGGGGACTCTTTGTACTCAAGATGGAACTCCCATCCGCCGAGCGGCCCCTCGCCGGTATCCATCCGCCCATCGCCATCAAGATCGGCGAACTTCAATCCGCAGATGCCGCCGTTTGGCAGGGTCTGGAGACCAACGGGGAACGGTACGGTACGATCACCGATGTTGGCGTCGTTCCACGCCACAAGTCGAGCCTGCGCGCTGGCACCCGCATAGCCCGATGCACCCAGAAGCGGTGGCAACATCATCTGCCAGAAGGGCGTGATCGCCAGGTGCCCCTCGAAGTAGATATAGCCGGTCTCACCCTTAGCAAGAACGAATCCTGAGGCCTCGGGCAGACGCGTCCTAAGATACATAGGATCAGAAGCATCATCCTGTGTAGTCGGGGTATAGATGCCGGACGCGCCACCGCTGGTCTCCCACCGCCAACCCTTGGTCGCGTCTACTGCCACGGCACCGCCAAGAATGTGGTCGACCTTGTAGGTCATAGAAGGCACCCGGACTGTAACAGCGGAGCCTCCGCCGTTATCGATCTTGAGACGGAACGGTATCCACTCCCCCTCGACGTACCCGCTGACATTTCCGCTAGTCCACCGCTCATGAGGAGTGCGGTCCCAACCCTCAAGCTGTACCGCACCCACATCTGCATATGGATAGACGACCTGCGCCTCCACATCTTGTGGTTCGACCACCGGCGCCGCAGCCACCTCAAGCTGCAACGGCTCAGCGGTAACCGGGGCGACCTCGACTGAACCGATCACTTCATCCTCTTCAGCCGGCGCCTCAAGTGGAGCTTCAGCGTCTTTGAGCACCTTGTCCGGTACCGAAGGCTTCTTTGCGGCCTCCTCCGGGACGCTGGCTCCTTCCTCCTGTGGTGCGACAGCGCTCGACTCGACCTCTGCTGGTGCGACCTCATTGGCAAATGCCGTGAGACCTGGCGCGTTCATCGCCAGTATCATCGCGATGACTACCAGCAGTGGGACCAGTCTGCGCTGTCTGCGCCGATGCGATATAAGCATCCTCGTCCCTCCCTTCCCGGCCCCCTCAGGGACCCTCACCGCGAAAGCCGCTCTGGTCAACCAGAACCAGAAAGCACAAAGACCGGCCCTGATCAGGGCCGGTCTCACCGCTAGCTCCCCCCCGACAGAAGGTGACCGCGACGTGCATCGGGGGATCTCAGCTTCCCATCGAACCTATGTGTCGGCTTTGAAATCGCGGTGCAGCATGCACACACTCCTGATTTGTGATACCCGTCACAGTGGTTATCAAACGTAAAGCGAGATGAAGCCCGACAGAAGCAATCTCTGCCGGGCTTTGGACTCTCCGCTTTCGCTTACGCTATACGCTAGTGACCGGTCTTTTTGGCCGGCTCTAGCGCACGCTTCAAGACATCGCCCATGGATTCCACGGGGATGATCTCCATCTCCTCTTGCACGTGAGACGGGACCAGCTCAAGATCGCGGACGTTGTCTTTGGGGATGAGCACCGTCTCGATACCCGCGCGGTGCGCGGCAAGTAGTTTCTCCTTGAGACCGCCGATGGGCAGTACGCGCCCTCTCAATGTGATCTCCCCGGTCATGGCGACGCTTCGGTGGACCGTCCGACCGCTGAGCGCCGACGCGATCGCGGTAGCCATCGTGATGCCGGCAGAGGGACCATCTTTTGGTATGGCCGCGGCCGGCACGTGGATATGAATGTCCATCTTCTCGTTGAAGTCAGGGTCGATACCCAGGCTCTTGGCTGTCGACCTGATGTAGCTGACCGCCGCCTGCGCCGACTCACGCATCACGTCGCCCAGCTGGCCCGTCAGGATCAGCGAGCCTTTGCCCTTCATGATGGTGGCCTCGATGAAGATGACGTCTCCGCCCACTTCGGTCCAGACAAGACCCGTGGACACGCCCACCTCATCGCTCTTCTCGGCCAGACCGAAGGTGAACTTGGCGGGGCCCAGATACTTGTGCACGGTCCTCACGGTGACCGATGTCTTCCCCTTCTTGCCTTCGACGACCTTGCGCGCCACCTGCCGGCAGATTGCCGCGATCGAACGCTCGAGGCCCCGGACGCCCGCCTCGCGCGTATAACGGCGGATGATCTCTTGGAGCGCCGAGCCGTCGATCACGAGCTTTGAGGGAGACAGCCCGTGCTCTTTGACTTGCTTGGGTACGAGATAGCGGGTGGCGATGTGCAACTTCTCATCCTCGGTGTAGCCGGGGAAGTGGATGATCTCCATGCGATCGCGCAAAGCCGGCGGGATCGTATCGAGCAGGTTCGCGGTCGTGATGAACATGACGTTGGACAGGTCGAACGGCGCTTCCAGATAGTGGTCCTGGAATGAACTGTTCTGCTCGGGGTCAAGCACCTCAAGCAGCGCCGAAGTGGGATCGCCTCTGAAATCGGCCCCCACCTTGTCGACCTCATCCATCATGAATACGGGATTGCGCGTGCCCGCCTGCGAGATCGACTGGATGATGCGGCCCGGTAGCGCGCCGACATACGTGCGCCGATGACCTCGTATCTCAGCCTCATCACGGACACCGCCGAGAGACACTCGGATGAATTGACGCCCAAGAGAACGGGCTATCGACTTGCCGATGGATGTCTTGCCCACTCCGGGAGGGCCCACGAAGCACAGGATCGGACCACGCATGTGGTCTGTGAGTTTATGGACTGCCAGGTACTCGAGAATGCGTTCTTTGACTTTCTCAAGGCCGTAGTGGTCCTCATCCAAGATCTCCTGCGCGGCGATGAGGTCCAGCTTCTCGTCGTCCTCGTTTGCCCAGGGTAGTCCGATGAGCCAATCAAGATAGGTCCTGATCACGCTCGTCTCAGCAGCGGCCTGCGGCATCTTCTCGAGTCGCGAGAGCTCCTTGAGCGCCTTCTCCTCAACGACCTCAGACATCTTCGCTGCGGCGATCTTCTCACGGTACTCATCCATCTCGGCCTGGACCTCATCGTACTGACCGAGCTCTTGCTGGATGGCCTTAAGCTGCTCGCGCAAGAAATACTCCCGCTGCGTTTTGGACATCTGCTCCTTGACGCGACTCTGGATCTTGCTGCCAAGCTCCAGTATCTCGAGCTCTTTGTGCAAGAAGTCGGCTGTCTTGACGATGCGCAGCTTGGCCTCTGTCGCCTCCAAGATCTCCTGCTTCTCGTCGACCTTCAAGCTCAGGTGGAAGGCGACGAAATCTGCAAGCCGACCCGGCTCCTCGATCCCGTTGGCGGCCATGAGGACCTCTTGCGGGATGGGCTTGCCAAGTTCCGACGCCCGCTCGAAGTCGCCGACCAGCGTGCGCATGAGCGCCTGCGTCTCGACGTCTGCCTCGGCGGGTTCATCGATCAGCTCGATGCGAACGCTGAAATGGGGGTCCGACTCCAGATACTCCAAGACGCGGAAGCGCTGTCTGCCCTCGACGAGAGCCTTTGCAGTTCCATCGGGGAGCTTGAGCTCTTGCAGGATGCTGACGACACATCCTATATCGTAGATATCGTCGGGTCCCGGATCCTGGATCTCGGCGGCCTTCTGCGTGACGAGCGCCACCAGGTGGTCGTTGCGCATCGCCTCTTCAAGCGCATTGATCGAACGTTCGCGACCCACGAAAAGAGGCACGACGAGGTTTGGGAAGACGATGAGATCGCGTAGCGGTATCAGCGGCAAGACGTCGGGAATCGTCGTCTGTGTATCCTGAGTCGACATCAGATCAATGTCCTTTCCTCGGTCCGCTCGTATCGTGAGATAATCTGTTTCCAATACTTCTCTATGGTACACGCAGATACCTGCTCGCACTGCGGTCCACCGGGACCGCATCAATCCGATCGGCGGAACGTGAACCACCGAAAGACACATCTCCCCCACCGCCTGGCAGCCATGTTGTTAGCCGCCATGCTGCTTGTTGCCGGACCAGCGTCCGTCTCGGCGGTAGAACCCGCGGTCACACAGGAAGTCGATGTGACCCTCAGCTATGGTGCGCCAAGCCTCACGGCGACAGACACGCTGTTGCTGGACGCCTCCACCAGCCTCAGTGCGCCCGCCGAGTACTTCGAGGTGCGCTTGCGAGTATTCCGACCGTCCGGAGCACTCCTCTATCAGAAGACCGAGGTGCGCCACGACGTTGACCCCGGTGGCATCGTCGTCGGCTTCGAGCGTGACCTCGCCGACCTTTCGGTCTCCCCGGGACGCTACCGGATCGAGGTCAGGGTTCTTGCATCAGGTGCCGAACAGACCTTCGTGAACTCCCGGATGCTCATCATCGAAGACGATGTGGAGCCACTGTCCGTGGTGATCATTCCGCGGCTCACGTGCTCTCCCGCTCTCGATCCTGAAGGGCGCTTCGCGCTCGATCCGGCGACACACGACAGACAACGCCAGGCGATAGACGAGCTTATCGCACTCGTCTCGGGGCGCAGCGAGAGCATGACCGTCGCCATCCCGCCGCTGCTTCTGGACGAATGGTCGCGAATCGCCGATGGCTATCAGCTCACAGGCCCTGAGGGTGTGGTGGAAGTGACCGCCGATGCGGAGACACCACAGGCCTATGCCGGGACGCTGGAAGCCCTTGCACGCGCGGTGCAGACCGGACGCATCGAACTGCTCGATGTGCCGTTTGCAGAGCCTGACATCGGAGGGTTGGAGCAGATCGATGCTCTGGACGATCTCGCACGCCACTACGCATTAGGCAGATCGACGTACGAGACGGTCCTTGAAGAGACGCCCTCGGTGGGGACTGGCGTGTATGGCGACCTCGTGTCCGCGCCCGCCGCAAAGGTCATGGCCGAGACAGATCACTCCTACCTGGTGCTCTCGTCTCTTTCGCAGACAGGCTCAGCCTCGACTGGAGTCTACAGGGAGAGCAAGACCGGCACGGTATCACTGATCACCGACGCCGAGCTTGCCTCACTGCTCAGCTCAGGTACCGCAGAACAGCTGTATGACCATCTCTACGACGCGCTCACGGCCGACGAGGCGCACGGGGCGCTGGTGGTCACTATGGACATCGGGCCGGGTGAGGAACTGTCTCCCAACGATGTGCGACGGCTCATCGACATAGTGGACAGCGTCTCCTGGCTTGAACCGATCCCGGCTGCAAGGGCTGCTCAGTTCGAGGCTGCTGAGACCGTCGAGCTGATCGAATCCTCACCCCAGCCGGCAGGCGCTCCTCTCGGCTACTGGAGGGATGTAGCCGAAGCCCGCAAGAACGCACTGGGCCTCGTTCAAGCATGGGGTCCTGAAGACGAAGAAGGCACTGCGGCTCTGTTCGCGGCGCTGGTCTCCGAGAGCCGCTGTTGGGCGGGACCTGATCTCAGCTACCCGTTCGCCGACCGTGGGCGGGCTTTCTCGGCCTCAGCGATACGCCTTGGCGAAGAGGTGTTTGCAGGGGTAACCGTGGAGATGCGCGACGTCACGCTTGCCGGTAGAACAGGGGACGTCCCGTTGACGATCACGTCAACCGCCGACCGGGAACTGACACTTCAACTGGAGATCGCGGCGGACGGTCTTGGACTGAAGTCGACCGAGGAGACCACCGCCATCGAACCCGGCGACAACTTCATAACCATCCCGGTCGACCTTGGCACGCGTGTCTCCGATTCACTGACCGTGAGAGTGCTGGCAGGAGATGTGCTGATCTCGGATACCACGGTGGACGTGAAGGCATCCTATCTGGACCGCCTCACGACCGTTGCGACCGTGGTCATCGTCCTCATCGGCCTGCTGGTGTTCATCAGGCGGCGGGTAAACGCCGCCGATGCTGGTAATATGCCAGAAGAAGCTGACAAGAGTGATGATGAGGCTCCTACCGACGATTGAACCGACCAGATGAGGCCGCATGCGTACTGTTGTATTGGACACCAACGTCCTGCTAGCGAATCCAGACACGCTCCTGGCGTATCCGGATGCCGAAGTGCTCCTTCCAGAGACGGTGCTGGGCGAGATAGACAAGCTGAAGACCAGCCGGGCTGATCCAGAGCTCCGTTTCCGTGGTCGCGAAGTCAGTCGCATGCTGTTCGACCTGTCCGAGACGGGCAACCTACTTGAGGGTGTGGATCTGCCCGAGGGCGGGCGGCTGCGCATCGCCCCGCTGGATGGCAACGCTGACATGCCCGAAGGCCTGTCCACGCGCAACGCGGACGACCGCATACTTGCAGTAGCCGCGCAGGCCTGCGCCAGCGGTTGCGAGGGCGGCCTGACCCTAGTCACAAACGACCTCAACATGCTGCTCAAGGCACAGACCTTCGGACTCACCGTCGAGCGGCGCGAAGACGCCTCTGACGGCAGCTGGAGCAAGCGCTACATCGTGCGCCCATTCCAGCGCTACAAGATACCGATCGCCATCCTGGCTATGGCCATTGCGGTGTTCGCAGGGGTTGTCGCGTTCGCGGTCTACTCCTCGAACCTGGTTCAGCCGTCAACGGTCGCCACGGGCGTTCCGGACGAGTTCCGCGACCAATTGAGCAATGACAACCGCGCCCTGCTCGACGGTCTGATCGCCCTTGATGCCGACCCCAACGATGTCGAAGCCATGCAAAGCGTCGCCAATGCCTACTACAACCTGAGAGACCTCTCCGGTAGCGTCGCCTATGCACAGCGAGCGATCACGTACTATGAGCGCTACCTTGCGGAACGTCCTGACGATATCGGGACCCGGACCGACATGGCGGCCATGTACTTCTATGCCGGGGGAACCGACCGGGCGATCCAGGAGACCACCAAGGTGCTTGAGTCAGAGCCCGACCACATACAGGCCAACTTCAATCTGGGTATCTTCTACTGGCGTGGCCGCCAGGACTACGAAGCGGCGGCCCTTCAGTTCTCCAAGGTCGAATCGCTCACCCGCGAGGGCGATGCGCACACGCAACTGATCAACGAGGAAGCCGCCAGCAACCTCGAGAGCGTCATCCAAGAAGCAGAAGAGGCCGGACAGACACTGAGTATCACCGGAGGTAGCATCTAGATGGAGACAATCGATATCGCAGTCATCGGCGGCGGTCCTGCGGGGCTGACGGCAGCACTCTATGCCGCCCGCGCTCGCGCCAAGACCGTCGTGTTCGAATCGGGGCTCCCTGGAGGTCAGATAGTCACGACCGACTGGGTTGAAAACTACCCGGGCTTCCCGGATGGTCTGTCCGGAATGGCACTGGGAGACCTGATGCACAAACAGGCCGAGAAGCACGGTGCCGATTTCCGCTCGTTCGCCGGCGTTGAGAAGATCGAGCCCGCCGACCTCGACTTCAAGCTGACCGTGGACGACGAGGAAGTCCTCGCTCGCGTGGTGATCTTGGCCACGGGCGCCGTCCCCAAGAAGCTCGACGTCCCCGGGGAAGCTGAGTTCACCGGACGTGGGGTCTCTTGGTGCGCCACTTGTGACGGGGCGCTGTTCCGCGACAAAGTGGTAGCGGTCATCGGTGGCGGAGACGCTGCCATCGAAGAGGCGATCTTCCTCACCAAGTTCGCCAGCCGGGTGCATATCGTCCACCGTCGCGATGAGCTGCGTGCGACCAAGTGCATCCAGGAGCGCTGTTTTGAGAACGAGAAGATCCAGATGCACTGGAGCCGGGTCGTCAAGGAGGTCAAGGGCGCGGACGGCAAAGTCACCGGCATCGAGCTCGGCGCCACCAATGGTGACCCCGACGAGCTGCTCCCGCTGGACGGCATCTTCATCTTCGTGGGAATAGACGCCAAAAGCGACCTCGTCACAGACCTATGCGACCTTGATGAGCGCGGTTTTGTGAAGATCGACCATAACGGTCTCACGTCGTATCCCGGCTTGTACGCAGCAGGAGATGTGACTGATTCGGATCTGAAGCAGGTAGTCACCGCTGCCGCCAAGGGCGCTTCCGCGGCGTTTGAGGCATTGCGGTATCTTGACAACAGACTGTGCTCCATCTGAGCGCCCACCCGAAAGGAGCGTCGAATGAGCGAGAATCTGAAGCACGTGACTGACGACAGCTTTGAGTCTGACGTAGTAGGTAGTGACAAGCCGGTCGTTCTCGATTTCTGGGCACCCTGGTGTGGGCCCTGCCGCATGATGGAGCCCGTCTTGGAAGAAGTGGCCACCGAGTACGCGTCAAAGCTCAGCGTCGCCAAGCTCAATGTCGACGAGAACCCTGTGACTGCGACCAAGTTCGACGTGCTGTCCATCCCCACGCTGCTCGTGTTCAAAGACGGCCAGGTAGTGAAAAAGCTTGTGGGCGCCATGCCCAAGAAGCGCCTGCTCGAGGAACTCGCAGCGTGGCTCGGCTAGCCCTAGACAACAGCACACCGTCTACGATCACGGCCTGGACCGTGACCGCAGTAAGGAGGATCTTGCATGTGTGAAGGTGGCATCAACACCGGACAGATGAAGCACGCCATGGCGATGGTCGAGGATCAGCTGGCTCTCGCGCAGCAGTGGCTTGAACAGCTGCACCACATGGCCGATCACGGGCACCGCGCAGCTTCAAGCGCAGAACTCGCGCAGGTCACGGTCATGCTCGGCCAGGCACGCGAGAAGATCGAGACGGCGATGGCCAAGCTCGATGTCTCCACCGACGACGTCACGGTAGAGCGCGTCTAAGAACGACCCGTTCAAACGACCCCACTCCGAGTCGATCGGGTGGGGTCGTTTTGCGTCTTTGCGCGGCACAGACTGATACAATCAACGCATGAAGCAGAAGAAGCCCCATGCCGAAAAGACCGTCTTCGCCGAAGCCACCGACTCAGCGCCGGTCTACTATGAGTGCCCCGCTTGTGGGTATATCTCCGGCGATCCTCACTTCCTGGACCTAGAGCATCCCTGTCCTCACTGCAAGGCGACAGGCAAGGCAAGACGCACCTTCCCCACCGATCGCATCCGGCGACTTGACGAACGCATACGCACCTATGAGCGGCAGGGTGACTCAGAAGTCGTCGTGATACTGGTGATGGCCTTCCTTGAGGCGGTCTTGGAAGACGTGCTCGACCGCATCATGGAGTCCCATGGCGCTGACATCAGGCTGCGCCGCACCGTCATGGACACTCAGCGCTCTATCGGCGTACGCATCGGGAAAGTATTCCCCACGCTTGCAGGCGAGGAGTTCGAGGATGCCGCATCAGAGCTGGGATATCGCGACTTCCCCAAGCGCTGGCGCAAGATGCGCGAAGCACGCAACGGGTTCATCCACGACTCACCGTTCAACGGACCGCAAGAGACCCTCAACCCGCAGATGGCTGCCGAGGCTATGGAGCTGCTGGACCAGGCGTACAGGCTGTTCGTCCTGCTGAACAACCGCTTCGTAGCGGACGGCGTGCACAGGGAGTGACCGTGACCAAGGCGCTCTCGCTGCATGTCACGGGTGTTGTGCAGGGCGTTGGCTTTCGCCCGTTCGTCTACAAACTCGCCGCCGACCTTGGCGTGTCCGGCTGGGTCCGCAACGCTTCTGACGGTGTCTACTGCCTCGCCGAGGGAACGCCTGAGGCCGTAGAGGCCTTCGCAATAGCACTGCGCGACTCGGCCCCTCCCATGGCCGTTGTGGAATCGGTCATCGCCGAGGAAGTCGACCCAGAAGGTCACACGGACTTCACCATCGTGCCGTCCGAGGCGATCGAGGGCGCGATGACGCTCATCTCCCCTGATATCGCCACCTGCGACGCCTGCGCGCGCGAGCTCCTGGACCCCGATGACCGTCGCTTCCGCTACCCCTTCATCAACTGCACCAACTGCGGACCCCGCTTCACCATCATCGAGGACGTCCCGTACGACCGTCCCATGACGACGATGCGCGACTTCCCAATGTGTCCGGACTGCACATCTGAGTACGGCGACCCGGCGGACAGACGCTTCCACGCGCAACCTGATGCCTGCTTCGTCTGCGGCCCCCGCCTCTACCTCAATGCACCGGACGTCGATACGGAGTGGTGCTGGTCACCAGGGTGCGAGATATCTCCACGTCCGCATCGGGATCGCGATGCGGAACGCCAGCGCTCTGATGAACTGCTCTTATCGGCAACCCGGCGGCTAACAGACGGCAAGATCCTCGCGGTCAAGGGACTGGGCGGATTCCAGCTCGTGTGTGACGCAACCAGCGAGCAGGCCGTCAGCCGTCTTCGCCAACGCAAACATCGGCAAGGCAAACCACTGGCGATCATGGTGCCCACGATAGAAGACGTCCGGACGCTGTGCCTGGTGTCCGCCAAAGAGGAAGCGCTACTGTGCGGGCCTGCGAGACCGATCGTCTTGCTACGCCTGCGTCCGGGCACAACCCCGCTCGCTCCCGCGGTAGCACCGGGATTGTCCGAAGTAGGCGTCATGCTGCCGTACACGCCTCTGCACCACCTGCTGCTGCATGAGGCCGATCGCCCACTGGTGATGACAAGCGGGAACCTCTCGGAAGAGCCCATTTGCACGGGTAACGCCGAGGCCCTGACACGGCTTGACGACATCGCTGACGCGTTTTTGATGCACGACCGCGACATCTACTCGCGCTATGACGACTCGGTGACCCGCGTGGTGCGCGAAGAGACCGAGATAGTGCGCCGAGCGCGCGGTTTTGCGCCGTTCCCCCTCAGGCTACCGTTCGAGAGCGACGCCGCAATCTTCGCGGCAGGTCCGGAGCAGAAGAACACCTTCACTCTCGTAAAGGGCGACTATGCATTCGTGAGCCAGCATATCGGCGACATGGAGAACGCCGAGACGCTCGATCACTACGAGCACACCCTCGACCTCTACAAGAGATTGTTCCGGATACAGCCCGAACTGGTCGCCTACGACCTGCACCCCGAGTACCTCTCCACCAAGTACGCGCTTGCGCTCGACCTGCCGAGCGTCGGCGTCCAGCACCATCACGCACATGTGGTAGGAGTGGCCGCCGAGCACGGTGTCACCGAACCCTTTGTGGGTGTGGCGCTGGACGGGACCGGATACGGGACCGACGGCCACATCTGGGGCGGAGAAGTACTCCTCGCCCGCTGGGACGGATTCACCCGCTTCGCGCACCTCAGCGAGATGCCGCTCGTGGGAGGCACCGCGGCCATCCGCAGACCGGCGCGCATGGCCGTCTCGGCGCTTCAAACGGCGGGACTCCTGGACCACCCCGGCGCCGATACGCTGCGCTCTCGACTGGCCGCAGGTGAAGAGAGCACCCTGCTCACCATGATGGAGCGCGGCATCAACAGCCTACCGACCTCATCGATGGGCAGACTGTTCGACGCGGTGGCGGCGCTGTGCGGAGTGCGAGACGACGCCCTCTACGAAGGGCAGGCGGCCATCGAGCTCGAAGCTGCTGCGGATCCCACGGCCACGGGCGTGTACCGCTTCGGCTTCACCGGTGCTGACCCGGTCATCATCGACAGTGCTCCGGTGCTTGCCGCCATCCTCGATGACATCGTTGCGGGTACACCCTCATCCGTGATCTCGACGCGCTTCCACCGTGGTGTCGTTGCGGCTATAGTTGATGCATCCTCCCGGGCGTCTGATACGCTTGGGACCACGACCGTCACCATGGCAGGCGGGGTCTTCATGAACCGACTGGTCCTCGGCGGGGCGATGGAGCATCTGAGTTCCGCCGGCATGCGCGCTCTCACCCACGTGCGCCTCCCTGTGAATGATGGTGGGATTTCTTACGGTCAGGCCGTGGTGGCCTGGGCGAGACGACACGAAGTCTGAATGGACGGAGGACGACATGTGCCTTGCGATTCCCGCGAAGATCGTCGAGCAGCCAGAAGGCAGCCCTGTGGCAACGGTGGATATCCTTGGTGTCACGCGTCAGGTGAACGTCATGATGGTGCCCAACGCCAAGCCCGGTGATCACATCCTGGTACACGCTGGCTTCGCCATCGAGGTGATCTCCGAGCAGTTCGCTGCCGAGACACTCGAGATCATCAAGGAGTACGGCATCCCCACCGAGTATGAGGAAGTCGGCCCGGAAGCCGAGGCCTCATGAGCGACCTTGTGTCGGGCTTTCGCGACCCTGATGTCGCCCGACGCATCATCGACGAACTGCAGCGTGTCGCCACCCGCCCATGCAAGCTCATGGAGGTGTGCGGCACTCACACGATGGCCATCGCGAAGAACGGCCTACGCGACGTCATGCCACAGACCGTCAAGCTGCTCTCGGGGCCCGGCTGTCCAGTCTGCGTGACCGCGAACGCCGAGATCGACCTGGCCATCGAGGTCGGCCGTCAACCGGGAGTGATCCTCACCACCTTCGGCGACATGATCAAGGTGCCGGGAAGCTACTCCTCGCTCTCCCAGGAGAAAGCGGACGGACGCGATGTGCGCATCGTGTACTCTCCGCTGGACTCGCTGACGATCGCCGAGAACAACCCGGACAAGCACGTCGTGTTCCTGGGTGTAGGGTTCGAGACCACCGCACCCGCAGTGGCCCTCACCATCCGCGAAGCCGCCTCCCGCGGCCTTGAGAACTGGTCGGCACTCTCGCTACACAAGACCGTCCCTGCAGCGCTTGAGGCGCTGGTCAACGATCCCGACGTGCAGATCAACGGCTTCATCCTGCCGGGCCATGTGTCCACGATCATCGGCGTGGAGCCGTACCTGTTCCTCGCCGAGAAGTATTCAGTACCGTGCGTGATCACCGGTTTTGAGCCGGTAGACGTGCTCCAGGGCGTCTACATGCTGGCTAAGCAGCTAGCGGACGGACGCGCAGAGGTGGAAATCGCCTACAAGCGGGCAGTCATGCAAGATGGGAACCCAGCGGCAGTGGCCGCCATGAACGAGATGTTCGAAGCCACGGATGCCGAGTGGCGGGGCATCGGCGTCATCCCGGGCACGGGCCTTGCGATCCGTCCTGAGTTCGCGCGTTACGACGCCAAGAAGCGCGTGCCCGTGACTCCGCCTGAGCCACGGGAGATCAAGGGATGCCAGTGCGGCGACGTACTGCGAGGCGTCGTGCTCCCTTACGAGTGCAAGCTCTTTGGCAAGGGCTGCACGCCGGAGCACCCCATCGGCCCGTGCATGGTGTCTTCCGAGGGCTCTTGCGCGGCGTACTATCGCTACACAGACTACGGTAAGGCCTAGGAGCCTGCCGTTCTTTCTTGAGGGAGGGATCGCGATGCGACAGGATCGTATTTTGCTTGCGCACGGCAGTGGCGGCACCATGATGCGCGAGCTCATCGAGGACGTCTTCATGGCCGGATTCGCCGATGACGTGCTCATGCGTATGGACGATGCGGCGGCGCTCGACTTCCCCGCCCCTCGTCTTGCCATCAGCACGGATACCTATGTGGTGAACCCGCTCTTCTTCCCGGGCGGAGACATCGGTCGGCTCGCCATCTGCGGCACGGTCAACGACATCGCCACCTCAGGCGCCACGCCCCTCTACCTTTCTGTGGGCTTTGTGCTGGAGGAAGGCATGCCGGTAGAAGACCTCCGGCGCATCCTTGTCTCCATGCGAGACGCAGCTGCCGAGGCAGGCGTCCGCATCGTCACCGGCGACACCAAGGTGGTCGAGAAGGGCCACGGCGACGGCTGCTACATCAACACCGCAGGTGTGGGCGCATTGGTCGAAGGCCTCGATTTGTCGGGCTCTCACTGCAAGCCGGGTGACGTCGTGCTCCTCTCGGGCACACTGGGCGACCACGGCATCGCTGTCATCTCCACGCGCGAAGGGCTCTCCTTCTCCACCGACATCCAGACTGACGCGGCACCGTTGAACGCGCTTATCGCCGCCGTACTGGAGGCCGCCCCCGACGTCCGCTGCTTCCGCGATCCCACGCGCGGCGGCCTGGCTTCCACGCTCAATGAGCTCGCGAGCGCATCTGAAGTCTCGATCACTGTCGAGGAGAGCTCCGTTCCCGTGCTCGACCAGGTCCGGGGTGCGAGCGAGATGCTGGGTTACGACGTCTTCCAGGTGGCCAACGAGGGCAAGATGGTGGCGATCGTACCGGCCGAGCAGGCCGAAGCCGCCCTGAACGCCATGCGCAACGCCCCTTACGGATCGGCCGCGGCAATCATCGGTACGGTTGCCGAGAGCCCCGCCGGCAAGGTGTATGTGAAGACCCCGTTTGGCGCGACGCGGATCATGGACATGCTCGTGGGCGAGCAGCTGCCCCGGATCTGCTGACAGCCGATGATTCGTCCCGCTCGTAAGGACACCGCCTCCGGCCTCGCGCTGATCTTGTTTGCAGGGATCATCTGGGGGACGATTCCGCTTGTCCTGGACGCAGTCGGCAACATCCATCCTGTTGTCATCGTATTCTACCGGGTGGGCCTTTCGGCGCTTGTCATCGCGGTGATCGCACCTTTCGCCGGAACGCTTCAAGAACTCAGGTCCCTCTCGCGACGTAAATGGATAGGGCTTATCGCAAACGGTGGGCTGCTGGCGCTCAACTGGGTGCTGTTCTTCTCGGGACTGCGTCTGGCCGGTGTTGCAGTGGGCGAGATCTTGGGCTACACCGGTCCGGTGTGGGTGGCCTTCTTGCTGCCGCTCATGCTCAAAGAGCGCTTCGATCGCCGAGTGCTGGTGCCGCTCGCGCTTGCGCTCGGCGGCACGGTCACGGTCCTGCTCGCGACGGCCGGCCACGAAGCGGGGCCGTCCGTCCTGCTGGGCGGAGCGATCGCGTCGGCCTCATCGCTCACCTACTCCATACTCATCCTGAACTCCAAGCGGCTCCTAGGCGGGGTCAGCCCTATCGCGCTCATGCTGGTGGAAGACACAACGGCCGCCTTGCTGCTCTCTCCGGCGCTGCTATGGTTCAGCGGGCCGGCGACACTCGGCGAATGGGGAGCGCTAACGGTGCTGGCCCTGGTCCAGACCGTCATCACAGGGTTCATGTTCCTTGCGGGTCTCAAGCGCGTCCGCGCTGACCACGGCGCCATCCTCACCTACGCCGAGCCCATCAGCGCGGTCATCTTCGGTGCTATCTTCCTTGGCCAATCTTTGACGACACCGGTGCTGTTTGGTGGGACACTGGTGATAGCAGGGGGAATCATTGTCGCTAGAATGGAACCGGCTCCGGCGATCGAAGCGCCGAGCCTCGTCACGGACCTGAACCCGTAAGGAGATGGCCATGGACGCGCTACAACGGCTCATCGAGGCTGATGCAATCGACCGGCTCAACGGACGTGACGCGAGCTTGTACTGCGAGAACTTCGACGACCGCATACCGATCGTCCAGCGCATGGGGTGGACGGACCTGGCGACCAAAGCCTCGGGCCGGATGGCGCTTCTGGACAACCTGATGAAAGCGATGGTCGAGGAGGGCGCTGACGACCTGGTCTTACTGGGTATGGGCGGCTCGTCGCTGGCCCCGCTGGTCTTCTCCCGGGTCATCGGCTCCGGTCCCAGAATGCCCCGGCTGCACGTCTTGGACACCACTTCGCCCCTGGCGGTGAAGTCGTTGCTGGACACGCTCGACCCCAACCGCACCTTCTTCATCCTGGCATCGAAGTCCGGCAACACGGTGGAGCCTCTCTCCCTCTACGCCGTCTTCAGGCAGTGGATGGAGTCCGCAATGCCGCGCCCCGCTGCGGGTCGTCGCTTCATCGTGATCACCGATCCGGGCTCACCACTTGAAAAGCTCCGGCAGCGCGAGCTGATGCGCGTAACGCTCGCAGCACCGGCTACCGTAGGCGGTCGTTACTCGGCACTGAGCATGTTCGGCCTCGCTCCGGCGGCGCTTCTGGGCATCGACATGCCCACTCTCGTGGCGCGCGCCCAGGAGATGGAACGAGCCTGCAAAGCTCCAGCCGAGAAGAACCCCGGTGCGCTCCTGGCTGCCTGGATAACCGAGCGATATGAGTCCGGCCGAGACAAACTCACGCTCGTGTGCTCGCCTACGCTGCGCTCGTTCGGCCTCTGGATAGAACAGTTGATGGCTGAGTCCATAGGCAAGGATGGCAAGGGCATCGTCCCCGTGGTAGAGCAGAGCACCTCGATCCCCACGGGCTACGGGTCGGACCGCGCCGTGATCGTCATCCGCTTTGCCGACGATGACGAACTGCACACCTGGTCTAAGGCGGCGGCCTCGGACACCCCCGTGTTCGAGCTGGTCCTCAACGATACCTACGACATCGGGGTAGAGTTCCTCCGATGGGAATATGCAGTGGCCCTCACAGGGTTCTTGCTGGGGGTCAACCCGTTCGATGAGCCCAACGTCACAGAAGCCAAGAAGGCCACCATGGCGATCTTGGCAGGCGAGTCATCCGCTCCTCGCGCCAGCCTGGACTTCGACGGCACCTGGATCACCTTCGCGGGAGGGCTGAGCGCCCCAAAGACTCAGCCCGCCAACCGTGTCGAAGCGCTCAAGGAGCTTCTCGGCACAGTGAAAGAGGGCGACTACATCGCGATTCTGGCCTACCTCCCCGAGGAGAAACGGCTGCTCATGCCGCTGCGCACAGCCAGCAAGCATATGGCGGACGCAACCGGGGCCCCTGTCTGCCTGGAGCTAGGACCGCGGTATCTGCACTCCACCGGACAGCTGCACAAAGGAGGTCCGAACACGGGCGTGTTCCTGGTGCTCACCACACGCGACCACACCGACTTCGAGATCCCCAGACAGGACTTCCGCCTGGCGGCGCTGCATCGCGCCCAGGCGGAGGGAGACATCGTCACGCTGGCCGCCCACGACAGGCGCGTGATGCGTGTTGACCTTCCCGGCGCGTCCCCCCATGAGATCGCCATGCTTGCCGACGACCTGATGGCGGCAGCAAACGACTGACCAGCAACAACAGTGGTGCCGGCCCTTCGGGATGAAGGACCGGCACCGTCTCGAAGCTCCCTGGGGGTGGAGCTTCGCCCTGGAATAGGGACGCTTTAGTGCTTGGCGAACAAGGTACCCACCTTGTCCAGACCAAGTTCCCGCTCGTGCCGTTCATGAGCGGTTCCGTGGATCCGCATCCAGATCTCATCCACGTTCTTGGGCAGCTGCCCATCCATCTTGCTCACGATGATGATCGTGGCGAGGGCCAGCGGGAACGTGAACAGCGTCGGGAAGGTCAGCCCTCCTAGGAAGCCGAACAGGCCGGTCTTCCCGATGACGCCAAGCTGCGCCAGGATGTTGAGCACGATGATGAAGATCGAGCCGCCACCACCCACGATCATGCCGGAGATGGCACCGCGCTCAGTGGTCCCCTTCCACCAGATGCCTGTGAGCAGCATCGGCACGAACGCACCCGCACCCACTGCGAACGCCCAGGTCACCATCATGGCGATCAGAGCCGGGTACGCCTGGTCCAGACCGGAAGCGGGGATCCCAAGACCGATGCCCATAGCGATGAGCGCGAAGATGACGACGGAGGTCTTGCCGACGAAGACGCGCTGCTTCTCACTCGCATTGGGGTTGACGTACTTCTCATAGACGTCATGGCCAACTGCCGAGGCAGACGCGATGAGCAGCCCACCGATGGTGGAGAACATCGCCGCAAAGGCGCCCGCCGAGACCACACCCATCAGCCATTCCCCGCCCAGGATCTGAGCGATAGTGGGCATGATGGCGTCCGGCTTGACGAGCATGCCGTTCACATAGTCGGCCGTGGCAGGAGCGGTCCCGCCTGCTACCGCATCGCGGATCATACCGATACCGGCAAGGCCGACGATCGGGGCGAGGATGTAAAAGACACCGATGAATACCAGAACCCAGAACGTCGAGCGACGCGCAGCGGCACCTGACGGATTGGTGTAGTACCGGTTGAGGATGTGAGGCAGACCGGCAGTACCCAAGACCAGCGCCAGCACCATCGAGAACTGGTCGAAGCCGTTGTAGCGATGGCCGGGTTCGTTGAACAGCATGTCCCTGGTCTCGTGCAGCTTGTTGACCGCAGACAATGCGACCGGGACCTTGGCCTCAGCGTCGCCGGCATCCACAGCGGCCTGGACCGCGGCGAACTCCTCGGCTGTCATGACGCTCTTGGCATTTGCCAGCATCGCGCCGTCATCGGCAGTCAGCTGTTCGACTGTCACGACCTTCGTGTTCACCAGCGTGCTCTCCGAGGCCGCCTCGAGTTCTGCCGGATAGCTGAACCCGTTACCAAAGGCGAAGAAAACGAGCATGATGATGGCGAAGTTCAGCCACCAGAACTGGAATATCTGGTTCAGCGTCGTGCCCTTCATGCCACCCACGGCCACGTAGAACATCATAATCGCGGCTACAACAACGACGCCGGACGTATAGGGATCCATCCCGAAGATGCCGCGTCCGACGAGGATCTTCCACGTCGTCCCGGCGCCGTACATCTGTGGCGCCATGTAGAACATGCTCGTGATGAGGACCATGACCACGGTGACGAGGCGGATACGGTGAGAACCGAATCGCCCGAAAGCGAAGTCGGCAACGGTGTACTCACCGAACCGGCGCAGCGCCGAGGCGATAAACAGCACGACGACCATGAAGCCGCCCGCAAAGCCAGCAGCGTACCAGACGCCGTCGAGGCCGGACGCGTAGACCGCTCCTGCAACGCCCAGAAACGAGGCGGCAGAGAGGTAGTCTCCTGAGATCGCTGACGCGTTGGAGAACGAGCCGACCTTACGTCCGGCAAGGTAGAAGTCAGCGGTGGTGCGGGTGAAGCGCCGCGAGAAGATCGAGAGCCCGATAGTGAACAAGATCAGGCCAACGACAAGCACGATCGCTATGGTATTAAGACTTCCCACCGCTACCCCTCCTCTCCGATCGTATCGGCGGATGCGACAGCGGCATCGGCCATGTGCATGAGCGTCTCATCCAGCTTGTCCGCCTGCTTCGAGTAAGTCCAAGCCATAGTCCACAAGAACACGTAGTAGAACAGCGAGACGAACAAGTAGTTGGCCGTGAAACCGCCCCAGATCGGCGTGGCATACCAGCTCTTCCACCACACCGAAGACGCGGGAATCGCAAGCGTTACAGCAAAGAACACCGCTCCATATGAGAACGAGAGTCTCCTTTGAGCACGAAACACGATGTCGACGTTCTCGATCGTGTCGATGTGCGTCCCATGTTGGGTCTCCGTCTGTGAACCACCGCCTCTGGCCGGCGCGGCAGCCTGCATCGTCGTGTCTCCCATGTTGCACCTCCTCCATTGCTTCCAGCCGAATACCTCGGCGCAGAAATCGAATGTCTCTAGTCGGCCTTCACGACCACCACAGGAACGGGCGATCCTTTGACGACTATCTCGGCGACCGAACCCAGTGCGATGCGCTTTATCCCGGTTCGTCCCGTGTCGCCGACGACGATCATGTCTGCGTGCCACGCCTCTGCGTCGGCGATGATGCGCTTGGCGACACCGCCGTTAATGACGTCCACCTCACATTCGACCCCGTTGCGCTCGCACATCGTCTTTGCGATGACGAGGCCCTTGATGGATGGATGCACCCCCTCGAACGCGTCTTCGTTCATGATCTCCTCGGGATACTCCAGCGCCTCAAGGCCCGTATCAACGTAGATGGCTCTCACTTTGGCGCTGAACGTCTTCGCGAGGATGACCGCGTATTCCGTGGCCGCAACCGAAGGCTGAGAGCCATCGGTTGGAAGCAGGATGCGGTCGATCTCATGACACACCTCTTGGATATCGCCGAGTTTCAGATCTTCAGCAGCACCCCTGATGCAGACCTTCATGCGCTTCACCTCCTCGTGTGACTGGCAGATGCATTCTGCATCCGCAATCTGAACGTACAACGCAAGGATCGGACGGGCGATGAAGCCGCCGCGTACGGCGGACATGGCTCGGCAAGAGGGGCACGCAGAGGTATGAGCGGCGGAAGGGGTGCGGCAAGTGCGGCAGAATGCCACTCACGGCCTCAGACGACCGTTCACGGACACCCGCAGGGCCGCCCGCCGCGCCTAGAACTCGATGATGCGCGCTTCCAGGCCGCCGGCGGCATCCTCAACGAGGGCAACGGTATGGCCGTGGCCACTCCTGCTCCGCGAGGCGGAGCCGGGATTGAGCAGCAGAAGCCCATGGGCGTGCTCGACTTTGGGAACATGCGTATGGCCGAACACGACCACGTCGACATCGGCAGGAATGCCGGGGCGGACTAGCTCGGCATAGATATGGCCCACCAAAAAGCGAACTCCCCCAACAGCAACGGACGCGCGCTCGGGGTGAGTGAATCCAATCTGAGCGGGGTCGGTGTTGCCCGAGACCGCCGTGACCGGCGCGATGGTCTCAAGCTCTGTGATGACATCCTCGTTCCCGATGTCCCCCGCATGCAGTATCCGGTCGACGCCCGCAAAGACCTCGTGCACCGCCGCGGGAAGCGAGCCATGGGTATCAGAGATCACGCCGACACGCATAGGTCAGAGCCCCAGCGCCTTCTTGAGCGAAGGCACCCTACGACGGGAAGCGGGCACCTGGGTGGCGGCCTTGTCTTTGAGAGTGAGCAACATGGTCCCACCGTACATGGGAGCGACCTCTTTCACCTGCGAGAGGTTGACCACGAACCGGCGATGTACGCGGAAGAAGCCCTGCGGCTCGAGCTTCTGCTCAAGCTGCGCGAGCGAGATGGTCGAAAGATAGCGCTCCTCTGAAGTGAAGATGTAGGAGTAGTCATCTTTGGCCATGATGTAGAAGATCTCTCCCACCTGGAGCAGCAGCTTCTTGCCGGCTTTCTCCACGGGTATGCGCTCGATGCGCACCGGTGCCTCCTCGGCAGGGACGAGACGCTCCACCGCCTGGCGCAGCCGACCGACCTCGACAGGTTTGACCAGATAGTCGGCAGCCTGGACCTCGAACGCCTTGACGGCATGTTCGCTGTAGGCGGTGACGAAGACGACGGCGGGCTGGCGCTCCAGCTGGGCGAGGGTCTCGGCAAGCTGCATGCCTGACAGGCCCGGCATATCTATGTCGAGGAACACCACGTCGTAGGGAATGGCCTTGATGAGCTGGAGTGCCTCTTGCGCATTGGAGGCCTCGCCTACGACCTCCACCCGACCGGCCTCTTCAAGCAGGTAGCGGAGCTCGGAGCGCGCGGGGGCCTCGTCGTCCACGACAAGGGCCTTGATCATCACGGGCTCCCTCCTACTCCTCGGGCAGCACGAGCGTAAGCGTCACTGCCGTCCCGATGCCCTCGACGCTCTCCACCAGCAAGCCACTTCCAGCGCCGAAGTACCCTTTGAGTCTATCGTCGATGTTCTTGAGCGCAATACCCAGCCCCTTGCCGAAGCCGGGCAACAACACCCGGGGCAGGTCCTCGCTGCGGATACCGGCACCGTTGTCCGCCACTACCAGTATGGCGATGCGACCGTCACGCGAACCCTCGATCGAGATATCGAGAGGACCTTCGGTCAGGATGCCGTGCTGAACGCAGTTCTCAACGAGAGGCTGCAAGATGAAAGCAGGGACCACCACGTCGAGCATGTCGTCTGGGATCTTCTCCTCAAGCCTGAGTCGTTCACCGAAGCGGGCGCGCTCGAACGTCAGATAGCTGCGGGTGTAGTCCAACTCGTCGCGCAAGGGAACGAGTCCTTCGTTGTTCTCCAGCATACGGCGATAGAAGCGGGCGAACTCACGGAGCAACTCGCGAGCCTTCATGGGCTCGGTGCGAATGAGCATCGCAATGGTGTTGATGGTGTTGAACAGGAAGTGCGGGTTGATCTGCGCCTGGAGCGCCTTGAGCTCCATGCGACAGGCCAGCTGTGTCTGCCGCTCAAGCTCGGAGAGCTCAAGCTGCGTGGAGAGAAGCTTGGCAAGACCGTCGACCATGGTGACCT
Source organism: Coriobacteriia bacterium (assembly GCA_016938135.1). Taxonomy (GTDB): domain Bacteria; phylum Actinomycetota; class Coriobacteriia; order Anaerosomatales; family Anaerosomataceae; genus UBA2279. The sequence goes on along the minus strand of JAFGVD010000025.1, from coordinate 103,737 downwards.
GCGTCTCATTGAGCAGGCGCGGCGTAGTGTAGTAGAACTTGAGTGTGCCAACGGGTTCGTCTCGAACCTCGAGAGGCACCACGATAGCCGCGCGCAGCAGACACCCCTCCTTCGGGCAGCCGATCTCCTCGCGCGTGGCCAAGACGCGGTGCTCGTTGGTCTCAATCGCCTCCCGCGTCGCCCGGGTCAAGATGGGACCGCCCACTTCATGGTGATCCTCCCCCAGGCCGGCAAAGCCCAGGACCGTATCGGTGTCGGTGATAGCCACTGCCGCCGCCTCGCTTTGCTCCAGCGCCAACCGACACACGGCGCCGGCGGTCTCCTGGTCCAGTCCGCGTCGCAGATGAACGAGGCTGCGATCGGCAATCTCCAGGATCTGATGCGACTGCATCGCCTTGAGATGATCGGGCCGAGTGGCCAGCCGCGCGATCACAGAGCCGAACGCGACGATCGCCAAGCCGATGACAGCGGTGATGAATACCGGTCGGGGAATAGCGCCCGGGACCACAACGGCCGCCGCGCTGATGGCCCCTATGACCGAGGTCGCTATCACGAGGAGCACATCGACCACGATGCCTCGCCTACTCGACATGCATGTCCTCCCGACTATCTGGGATGGGCGAAGTGTTCGGTGTCCTGCAAAACGCCAGGAACACCGACGGCGCCCCCACCTCGGCAAAGCCGACCCTTGAGTACAACGAGCGCGACGACGCGTTGTCCTCTTGCGTGCATAGAGAGACCGACCGTGCGCCACACCGTGCCAGATACTCTACAGCGTCTTGCAGCAATGCCGTGCCCACTCCACGCCCACGGTAGCCCGGCACGACCGCCAGGCGACCAAGCACGCCATCTCCGCGACTCGCGGTGGCAAGAGTATAGCCCACGAGCCGATCTGCGGCCTGAGCCACGACAACACGTCCGGCCTGCATGTACCTCTCGATAGTAGGCACATCTGCTCGCCAGAACGGATCAAAAGCGAGTATGTCCACCGCGATCAACTCCGCAAGATCTGCGGCGTCCGCAAGCCGGAACCTGACCCCGTCCCACAGATTCACAGCGGACTCCGATGTCTGTCCGATGTGATCAAGACGCATGGTGACTATCCGCTGGCATATCCTCATCCCCGCCTGAAGATAGGGATCAGCATACGCTTCAGGAATGACAGGGCTCACCAGGTCTGCGTAACCCTGTGCTGTGGCCACCTCATCCACTGCCTTCATGAGCGGGGCGATGCGGTGCTCGGCGCACCACAGGCCACGAACGCTCAGGATAGCAAGATGCTCGCGCCATCGCTCCAAGACGACGGCTTCGCCCACATCGGTAACCCTTACCCGCCAGGGGGCCTCGGCGAAGAAATCATCCAGCTGCGCCCGCTCCTCGAAGATATGGGTCGAGCGCAGAGCGCTCCACACCATCGCGAGGTCTTCCCCGGTAGCGATACGCAGCGTGCGCCTCACCCCAGTACTCCAAGCTCAGCGAGAGCCAGAACGGCACCCGTGATCAGGAGCAAGATAGAGAACGCTATCTTGACCGTTCGCTCACTTGCCACCGCGGTGACCCTGGCACCGACCAACGCCCCGGGTACGACTCCCAACGCCATCGTCCCCGCAAGCAGTAGATCGACGTGCCCCAGAAGATAATGGGTGATGCTGCCCGGCACGGCCAGCACGGAGACGACCACAAGGCTGGTGCCGATAGCTCGCTTCGCGTCGAAGCCGAACCAGCGAATGAGGGTCGGGACCACTATGAATCCGCCACCCAGGCCAAGGAATCCGGAGTAGAGGCCGGTCATCAGACCCAGACCGATGTACCCCATCGTCCGGCTCCGGACAACGCTGTGCGGAGCAGAAGCGGTGACGCCCTGCTCATCCGCCGATGTATTGCGAAAGGCCAGAAGCGCCATGTCCACCGCCATATAGCATATGACGGCGGCCGTGACTATCAGCACGAAGGAGCCACCCACAAGCTGCGTCAGCCAGGCTCCCGCAACCGAGGCCACCGATCCGGCAAGCCCTATCATGACACCCGCGCGCACGTCTATCATGCCCCGGCGTGAGTACGCGATGGCTCCGGCGACCGCGGATGGGATGATAATGGGCAACGGCGTCCCCACAGCGATGAGCTCAGGCCTGCCCAGGATGAGACGTATGGCCGGCGTGGTCACCATGGCGCCACCAATGCCGAACTGCCCGGACAAAAAGCCCGATCCAAGGCCGATGAGAACGGACAGCAGGATGTCGGTGCCGGTCATCAATCCGTGCTGATCATCGGGAAACGACCCGTGATCGCGCTTCGGTCCACACGACGCTCACCCGTGAACAATGACTTGAGAGCGATGTCCTCCCAGAGCCGGTCCATCAGCATGGGCCATCTACGCTGGAAGGCGAAGTAGCGTTCACAGTTGGAACGCGCGTAGTCCGAGGCCTGGGGCACCGCATTGCGAGCTATGCTGAAATACGCCTTACGTTCGCGGCCGGAGATGGCACGAAGCAACGCCGTCATGCGCGCTCGCCAGCCGATAGAGGAGCCCACCAACTGCCCCGGATACGGCATGAGCGACTCGGGCGTAACCTGACGAAGGTCCACCTGGGACTTGGAGAACTCAAGCTTGCGGTGCTCATAGATGAACCGGTAGACGTCCTGGCGAAAATGGCGCGCAGTACCGGCAACCGACGGCGGCTTGTGGACCACGGACCATTCGTCATCCAAGAACACATCACCGCCATGCATGCGCGCGTTCACCACGTAATCGATGTCTTCGCCACGGGCAACCCATGGGTCGAACGAGACATTGCAGTACATGTCACGATGCAGCGCCAGACAGCCGCCGAAGGCCAGGGAGCTCGGCCGGATCCTTGGAGGCGCCGTCAGCACCTCAAGCGCCTGGTTGTAGAACTCGTTCTGGCGCCAGAACGTGTCCGACCACGCCGCCTTGTCTTGCGCGCGATAGTTGCCCGCCTCATCGGTGTAATAGCCGCTCTTGGCCATGATCACTTTGCCCGAAGCGGTACGCTCGCCTATACCTTCAAGCGCCGTCTCCAGAAAGCCGGGATCCGTGATGATCTGGTCGTCATCGACGAAGACCACCGACGGGCTGCCAAGAACCGCGGCGGCGATCAACCCGGCGTTGCGCACAGCCCCGTAGCCGGAGAGGCTGACACCGCTGATGAGATCAGCGAACTCCAGCTGTTCCATGCGGCGGTGCAACGAGCCCATCTCGGCGGCACCTATGACGAACGCGTCGATCTCAGGGAAGTCCGCCAGTATGCCGCGCACACGGTCCTCGGCCTCGTGCTCGATCGACGAATCGGTGGTGGCGACAAGGACCAGGACACGGCCCAGACCACGCACGGCCTCAAGCGATCGGAGAAGATCGGGAAGCGTACCGTCCTGGTCAACGGGCGTGGGGTGGTCGTAGATGGCATGCGTACGTTCAGTGCCACGACTGCGCCGGCGCATCCAAAATGTTGGGAGTATGACGCACGGATACACTCTGGCGTCCTCTCGTTGAGGGGGACATCAAGGAACGGTCACCGCCTATGATACCGCTTCTGGCCCCTTTGCCCCACGTTCGTCTGGCAGAGAGGATGCCACACCCGGGCCGTTCTCTACCCCAGTCTCCTGCCCCACGTTCTCGGGCCGGACCAGACAGCGCTCGATGGCGGCCTGCAACACTCCATACGGCCTGGAACCGATGAGAAGCTCGTTGCAGACGAGTGCCGCCGGCGTCTGCTCAACGCCCAGATGCATCGCAAGATGCTGGAACTGGTGGAGCCGCTCATCAAACGCCGGATCGGTCCACGACCGTTCGACCTCGGCACGATCAAGACCCGCTTCATCAGCGATACCCAGCAACACCCTCCTGTCACCGATATCGGCTCCCGTGCCGTAGTGAGCGGTGAAGATAGCCATGTGCGTACGCCAGTGCACAGCAAACCCCTTGTCGCGTGCGACCTCGGCCATCACCATCGCCAGATGTGTCTTGGGGATGTGATCGAGCGCCACCCACGGTTGTCCCTGCTCGGCGGCTATCTCGACCAGTCGCTCTTCGACCCGCTCGCTGTGGGTCAATCCATGCTCGCTGGCCGAGATGCCCTCATCGGGCATGTCGGGGCGCAGCTCAAAGGGCACCAGGACCAGCTCCGCGTCATACTCCTCTGCCAGTCTGGCAAGCCTGACCTGATCGATGTAGCAGAAAGGGCATGCGTAGTCATAGAAGACGAGCACCCTTGGCCGTTCTGTCACGCCCGCGGTCTTGTGCTGCGCTGGCTCCCCGGCATCCATGTCCTACCCGCTCTCACTCGACGATGTTCAACGGACAGCCACATGCCGCGCACGCACCCGACGACGTTTGGCGACTGACGATGCGATATCGGTCTCTGCTCATGGCAACGACCCCGCATCTTGGGCATATGGTGTCCTCCCCACCCGGCTCATCCACGTTACCCAGATAGACGAAAGAAAGACCCTCCTGCGCCCCGATCTCGCGGGCCCTGCGCAGTGTGGTCATCGGCGTGGCCGTCAGATGGGCCAGCTCCAGATACGGGAAGAAGCGTGTGATGTGCCACGGCGTGTCAGTCCCCAGGACCGCAGCGATCCAGGCAGCAATGCCGCGAAGGGTGTCCTCGTCGTCATTGATGGTCGGGATGACATTGGTGACGACCTCCACGTGCATGAGCCAACGCTTCTTGGCCCGCTCCGCCATTGCGAGCACCGGCTGCGCCGAACCCACCTTGCATAGCTGCCGGTACGTTCGGTCGTCAAAACCCTTCACATCCACACGCCACACGTCGATCCGTTCACCGAGAAGATCCAGCCCCTCTTTGGTGGTATAGCCGTTGGTGACCATCACCGTGTAGAGGCCGGCAGCTTTGCAGACGTCGGAGACATCTGCCACGTACTCCGCCCAGATGACAGGCTCGTTGTAGGTGAAAGCCACGCCCTCGCACTGGTAGCGTCGAGCAAGATCGACCACCTCTTGAGGGCTCAGATAGTCGAGCTTGCCATCTTCGGGCGTGGCACGACTGATCTGCCAGTTCTGGCAGTGGCCGCACCGCATGTTGCAGCCCACGCTCCCAATAGACAGCGCGTGCGTTCCCGGGCGGTAGTGAAAGACGGGCTTCTTCTCGATGGGATCGACCGCAACCGAGGAGACCTGACCGTACGTGGTGGCTATCAGTCGGCCGCCCCGGTTCTCGCGGACGGTACAGACTCCCGTATGCCCCGGGGCGATCCGGCAGTCATGCGGGCACAGGTGACAGTGGACACGGTCACCGTCGGCCTCCCAGAGCAACGCCTCGTGCATCGTGCCTCCTCTAACCGGAGGCCAGACGCACCTGGCCTTTCCCGGCTGACATCGCCGCGATCACGGCCGCCTCAGCAGACTCCATGAGCGCGAGCGGATCCTCTCTGTCGGGCGCCAGACTCGTGACTCCCATGGCTAGAGTCAGGCTCACTTCTTCTGTATACCCCTCGCCGTCCACGTGGATGGCGTCAGCGGCAACAGCGACCCTGAGCTTCTCGGCCACAGCGAACGCAGCGGTCTTCCCGATCCCGGGGAGCAGGATGGCAAAACGATCACCGTCAATCCTGGCGAGCATGTCCGTGGAGCGAAGCTGCTGAGCGAGACGCTCACCCACCGCACGAAGCACGGCATCACCGATGTCATCGCCAAGTGCGGCGTTGACCCCGGCGAAGTCATCGATGTCCAAGATCATGAATGAGAGGGGCGAGCGGTAACGCACCGCCCGGTCGGTCTCCAGGGCCATGCGATCTCCTAGCGCCTGGGCGTTCCAAAGACCGGTCATGGCATCCAGCGTCTGGGGGACAAGAAGCGAGTCCTCGGCGGCCTGGAGGCGACGCCTCTGCAGCGGCAGGCACATCTCCCACATGGAAACGCCCTGGTGGATCGCAACAGCATGTTCGACACACGAGCGGAAGCCGCAAGCACCGCAGTCCAGAACGTCGTCACGGGAAGCGAATCCTCCCTCGGCCAAGATCTCATCGATGTGCGACGCAGAAGGATCCGGAACCTCAAGCGCTGCAGCCGTAAAGGAGCGGACCGCATCGATAGCCGGGAGCACGCCCAGCAGAGCCCTGGTGCTCACCCGGGTCTTGCCGCTCACGGCATTGGCGGCCGACTCGATACTGCGCTTGGCGAACAAAGAGAGCCCCGGGTTGACCGCAGGCCCGTCGATACAACCTTCGCAGTTCAGCATGTCGACGATCATGGGTGCAATCTCCCCCGACGACATCGCACGCAGCAATCGATCGAGTTCGTCGATGCCCCGGACGACATGTAGCTCCGTATCAGTCATATCCCGTGAAGCCAGGGTCTGTCTGGGGAAACCGTCGGTCAAAGAGACCTCTTTGATTAAACGAGGTCGTTGTCGCGCCGGCCCACCACTGAGCCTTGCCGAGGGCTTCTCCTCGGCGCCATCCAAAAGACGCCTCAGCTCCAGAAAGTCGATGGCGACATCGACCGCTCCACCGAACTCGTCGGCGATCGCCTCGTCTTTCCGGGCGTAGCACGGACTGACGTAGACGATCGCGACGTCCGTATACAGCTCCCTGATGAGGCGCGCCTGGGCGATGTAGGGCGGCACGATGGGTGCCAGAGCCGGAGTGAGAGCCGGGTAGTAGGTCCGAACGAAGTCGGTCACAACCGGGCACGTAGAACGGAGAACGAACAATGAGTCGGTCCGCGCATGCAAGCGTTCGTACTCCCGGGCGACGATCTCCTCCCCGAGGAGCGTGCTTTCCACCGAGAAGAACCCCGCTAGCTCCAGCAAGCGCTCTATCTGTGCTGCCGTGAGCGGGTAGAGAGCTGCAGTGAACTCCGTCGCCAACAACGCCACCACAGGGCGGCGTGACCGTAGCAGCTCCATGACACGTGGCAGGTCGTCACGAACCACGTACGCATGGTTGCTGCATTCGTTGACGCACAGCCCGCACTGCACGCACTTCTCGGATATGATCTCAGGTCGTCCGTCCACGACGCGGATCGCGCGGACGGGGCAAAGGCGAACACACCGCCAGCACTCGTGGCACCGGGAAGGCTGATGCCTGATCAGCGGCTCACGCAGCTGAAGCGGTGTCACCTCGAACTCGCCAGCCCCCATATTCGCCCCCTGTTATGAACCCTCGACGAGTCTGCCGAGCCCCAACCGCTTCAGACCACCATACAACGGCAGTCCCAGTCCGTAGACGACGATAGCTTCGCCCAGAGCGATCGCCACGACTCCGAACAGGTACATCGCCAGCCAATGCCCTTCAAGGTCGATACCCAGGAAGGGCACCTGGTACAAACCGAACCCTTTGAGGAGTATCGGCAGATACGCCGGAACGATAAGCGCGTTCGCGATAACAGGTCCTGCCAGGGCCAGCGAAGGCCGCTTTCTGAATCGCCACATCCACGCCGCGCCGAGAAGCGATCCAACAGATCCGAACACCACATCCAACATGGCGAGCGGCCCCACCTGGGTGAGCATGAAGGCATTGGCCACCATCGTACCGATAGCCAGGCCCGGGATCCCCGCAGGCGTGAACAGCGCAACCACCGTGACGGCTTCGCTGACCCGGAACTGGACAAGGCCCCACCCTAGCTGGCTGGGGAGCTGGAGGACGATCAATGTGAGAGCTGCATAGATGGCGGCGATGATCCCCGCCTGGGCGACATATCGTGAGCGGGTCACAGAGTCACTCCTTCATACGGGTGCGCGGGAGCTCAATGTGAAAGACGGTGCCTTCCCCCACGTGACTTGAGACCCGGATGACTCCCTGACTCATGTCAACGATGTGCTTGGCTATCGCAAGCCCGAGACCGAAGCCACCCGTGTCCTTCGATCTTGAAGCGTCACTGCGATAGAAGCGCTCGAAGACGTTAGGTAGATCTTGCTCCGGGATGCCGACTCCCGTGTCTTTGACGTTGACCGTGACATGATCTCGTTGTCGCGAGGTCGATACGACGACGCTCCCGCCCTCCGGAGTGTATTTCCCGGCGTTGTCCAGAAGGATGCCGAGAAGCTCCTCTATGCGGTCAGGATCCCCCACCGCCCAAAGCGGCCCTTCGTCAGGGCCGATGAACTCCAGACCCTTGTCGATGAAGCGCGTGGCTGTGGTGGCCAGCACCTCTCGGGACAGCGCATTGATGTCGTAGCGCACATGGCGGTACTCGAGCATCTCGTCGCTGCGAATCATCGACAGAAGATCGCCGCACAGCTTTGCCATGCGCAAGGACTCCCGGTCGATAGCGGTGACCGCTTCATCGCGGGTGATCGGATCTTCCGAGCCCCACTCGCGCAAGATGTTCACGTACCCCCGGATGCCCGCAACCGGCGTCGCGAGCTCATGCGAGGCATCTGCAACGAAACGGGTCTGCGCCTCTGCGCGTAGTCTGAGCCTGTCCATCAGGTTGTTGAGCGCATGGGCAAGATCGGCAATCTCATGCTCGCCCTCTTCGGGAAGATGGACATCAAGCTGCCCGGCCTCGATCGAGTCTGCCGCTACACGCACGTTGTCGACCAAAGACAGCACCCAGCTCATGATGATCTGCATCATGAGCACGGCGACGATGAAGGCGAACACGGCGACGATGAGCATCGGCGCTCTCGCCGAGTCCAAGATCGCCTCTTCCTTGTCAGGGGTATAGACGACATCGAGCACACCCTGCGTCTTGTCGGGAAGCGTCAGGGGGACGTGCACGATGTAGTTCCCAAGATCTGCGCTCGTCAGCATACCGGTCAGCGCGGAGCGTTGACCCGGACCGGACTGGACGGGCTGCTGCCTGTCTATAGCATCCAGACGCTGGGCTTCCAGATCGACGATGCCCTCGTCGGCGCTATACCACACCAGGCTCAGTCCGCTGTCCTCATCCTCAAGATAGAACGCGTACGCGCCCTCCTCAGCACCGCCCGACCCCAGGATATCGGGTATCGCCCGCAGCAACTGGCGTTGGGCCTCGTGCTCGCGATCCACTCCCTCGAGCCCTTCTGCCGCAGCATCGAGCTTGACCGTGGTCGTGGTGCGGGCAATCGCCCTGGATGCGATGTGGGTGAGGCGCCACGTAGTCTCCTGCGCGGACCGAGACATACCGTCAGCCACGAAGAAGTATGTTGCAAGCGTGACGCTGCCGACGAGCAAAAGAGCAAAGATGCCCGACAGATACAGGACGCGCGCGCGGATCGATGAAAGGCGCATCTATCCCCTAGCGAAGAAGTACCCGACTCCTCGGATCGTCTGGATCACTTTGTTGTCCCGGTCGTCTATCTTGTTCCGGAGATGGCACACGAACACCTCGATGACATTGCTGTCAGTCGCATGCTGGCCACCCCAAACGGCATCGAGGATCTCATCACGGGAGATGACACGACCGGCGTTCTGGACCAGATAGCACAGCAGGTCGAACTCCTTGGCCGTGAGATCCAGGACCTTGCCGTTGCTGGTCGCTTCCCGCTTGTCGATGTCGATACGCACGCCGGATGCCTCGTACGGGGCCGCGGGTTCTGCTATCTTCGCCCGCTTCAGCAAAGCCCGCACCCGCGACAACAGCTCCGGCACTTCGAAGGGCTTGCGCAAGTAGTCGTCCGCGCCCGCTTCGAAGCCGGAGACCACGTCGTGCGTCTCGGCGCGAGCGGTCAACATCAAGATCGGCACAGAAGACCCGCGCTTGCGGATGTGCCTGGCAACATCGATGCCGTCTATTCCCGGAAGCATGAGGTCCAAGATAACGAGATCCACCTCATTGCCGTCCATCAGATCGATCGCGGAAGGCCCGTCCCCTGCCCGAAGCACACCGTAGCCCTCGTGCTGCAGCTCGAGCTCAACGAAGCGCGCGATCGTAGCGTCGTCTTCGACAATGAGCACGCTGGATTCCGTCATGGTCACACAGCTCCCCTCACAAACAGCCTGTTTGAACAAAGACAACGCTTCAGGCGAACATTGGATGCGGTCTCGTTCCTTAATATTAACGCGAGAGCAGTGCTTCCGCTATCTGAACGGCGTTTAGCGCCGCACCTTTCCTGAGCTGGTCGGCCACTATCCATAGGACGAGGCCATGCGGAACGCTTGTATCAACCCGCAAACGACCCACATAGACGTCGTCGCTCCCCTCGAGCAGCGCCGGCATGGGGTAGCTTGAGGCGGCGGGGTCATCCGTCATCGTGATGCCGGAAGCGGACGACAACGCCTCGCGGGCAGAGTCCACTGAGATCTCGGAGTCGAACTCGATGTTGAGAGACTCGGAGTGACACCGCAAGACGGGCACGCGGACACACGTGGCCGCCATTTCGATCTGCGGTGCATGCATGATCTTCTTGGTCTCGACGACCATCTTCCACTCTTCTTTGGTCGAACCGTCATCGAGAAACACGTCTATCTGAGGAATACAGTTAAAGGCTATCCGATGCGCGAACGCCGAGGGCTCCAGCTCTCGGCCCTCCAGGAAGTCACGAGACTGGTCATAGAGCTCATCCATGGCAGCCTGACCGGCGCCGCTGGCAGCCTGGTATGTGGACACGACGACGCGGCGAATGGGTGACAGATCGTTCAGCACCTTGAGCACCACTACCATCTGGATCGTCGAGCAGTTGGGGTTGGCCACCACTCCTGAGTGCAGGTCCAGATCCTGAGCATTAACCTCGGGAACCACCAACGGCACGTCCTCGTCCATCCTGAACGCTGAGGAATTATCGATGACCACACACCCGGCCGCTACAGCCGCGGGCGCCATGGCCTTGCTCACCGATGCGCCTGCCGAGAAGAGCGCGATATCCACGCCCTCAAACGATGCTTCCGTAAGCTCTTCCACGACAAGCTCTCCGCCGGCAAACGGCAGCTTCTTGCCCGCCGAGCGCGACGAGGCAAGCGCGATCACGCGCGAGGCGGGGAAGCCCCGCTGCTCGAGGGTCTTGAGCATCTCGATCCCTACCGCACCTGTTGCGCCTGCTACGGCGACTACCGGCCGGGAGGGCATGGGCTTGTTCCAGGCCATCAGTTGCCACCTCTCGCTGCCGGGGCGGCCTCCGCAACGATCTCATCTTCGGCCAGTCCAAAGCTCGCATGCAACGCGCGAACGGCCTTCTCGGCCTGCCCACCAGAGACCACGCACGACACACGGATCGACGAGGTGGAGATCATATGGATGTTCACGTCCGCCTCAGCCAGCGCGTTGAACATCTGTGCAGCAACGCCGGGATGGGTCTTCATACCGGCTCCCACCAAAGACACCTTGGCGATGGACTCGTCCACCGACCAGGCGCGCGCGCCCAGGTGCTCCACCATGGCCTCAACGGTCCGCTTGGCGCGAGCCAGATCCTCTTTGGGAATGGTGAACGAGATGTCGGTGGCGCCTTCTTCGGACACGTTCTGCACGATCATGTCCACGTTGCAATTAGCTTCGGCCAATGCCGAGAAGACCTGCGCGGCGACACCCGGCTGGTCGGGGACATCGCGGATCGTGATCTTGGCCTCAGAGGTGTCATGCGTGACACCGGAGATGATTGCCTGCTCCATTGAAGCGTCAGCCTCCTTGACGATGGTACCAGGATGATCGTTGAAGCTCGAGCGGACATGGATGGCGACTCCGTGGTTCCTGCCGAACTCCACGGACCGGAGCTGGAGGACGCGGGCACCGGTGGCGGCCATCTCCAGCATCTCGTCATAAGAGATGAGGTCGATCTTGCGCGCGTCCGGGACCACCCGCGGATCAGCCGTGAACACTCCGTCCACGTCCGTGTATATCTCACAGATGTCCGCCGATATACCGGCGGCGATGGCGACCGCAGTGGTGTCAGAACCTCCGCGACCGAGCGTGGTTATCTGGCCCTCGGGCGTGCGGCCCTGGAAGCCGGCAACGATGACTATCCGGCCGTCGGCGAGCGCGTCTTTGACGCATTCCGCCCGGACCTCTTGAATCCGCGCCTTGGTGTGACCGGCATCCGTGACGATGCCCACCTGCGCGCCAGTGAATGATATCGCCTCATGACCAAGCGCATGTATGGCCATGGCTAGAAGCGCGATGGTGACCTGCTCACCCGTGGCCAGGAGCATATCCATCTCCCGCTCAGGCGGATCCGCGTTGATGGCCGCAGCCAGGGCAAGCAGATCGTCGGTGACATCACCCATAGCCGAGACGACCGCGACGCAGTCGTTGCCGGCGGTATGCGTGGCAACGATGCGCTCAGCAACCGCACGTATGCGGTCGGGTGTCCCGACTGAAGTGCCGCCGAACTTCTGAACGATGAGCGCCATGCATCCTCCCCGACAAGGGCCGCCACACAAGAAGCGTGCGGGTCACAAGATTGGGAGATAGTGTACCAGCATTCCCCCGGTGGGTGGCGAGAGCGCGACCGACACGCTACGAATCACCGAGCAGTCGCATGGAGCCGGCGAGCAAACGCATGCGCTCGGGAAGGCTGTCCACGGACTCCGTATAGAAGTGCTCTACAAGCGTCGCCCCAGAGGTGCGCTCCATCGCAACGGCGATAACAGCCACTGCACGCCGCATGTATTCCACCTGTCCCTGCTCCGTGACACCGGACCCATTCCCAATGCTGAGGTGACCCGCCAGCACCGTGAACGGCAGCTCCTGACGGCCGAATTCGGCGTTAAGGTCCTTCTCTAGGTTGCTCGCCAGGCGCGGGCCTCCAAGCCTCCGGAAGCTGGATATCATGCCGTCAGCGACCGCGACGCAGACAGCGTACTTCTCGTCGACGCCGGTGACGTCTTCGTCATCTTCCGGCTCAGGCTGATCATCCACCGCATCATGCTCCAGCACCCGGATGAAGGCGTCGACGACGCGCGGGTCGAAGTGACTTCCCGAGCATCTGCGTAGCTCTAGAATCGCCTCGTGTTGTGAACGACCCTTGCGATACGGACGATCCGAGACCATGGCCTCGAAGGCATCCGCGACGGTGAGCACGCGAGCCAACGCCGGGATCTCTTCGGCCTTGAGTCCTGCAGGATAGCCGGTGCCGTCATAGTGCTCATGATGATGGCGGACGATTGGGGCGATAGGCCAAGGGAAGGCGACAGGACGCAAGATGTTGGCCCCGATCAACGGATGGTGTCGCATCTGCGCCATCTCTTCGTCAGTCAGCTTCCCGGGTTTGAGCAAGATATCCTCGGAGATACCGATCTTCCCGATGTCGTGCAGATACGCCGCCATCTCCAGAGAGACGCGCTGTTCGGCCGATAGACCCATGCTGTCCGCGATCTCCATCGAGAGCCGCGCCACGCCATCCGAATGGCCCCTGGTGTACGGGTCTTTCGCGTCCACGGCCGCCGCAAGGGCGCGCACCGTTGCCAGATACGCCTCTTGCAGGCTTGAGAACAGCTCGATGTTCCCGATCGCGATGGTTACATGGTTGGCGATGGTGGCAAGCAGCCTGACATCATCGCTGGTGAAACGCTGCGTCTCACTTCTGCTGCCCACCGTGATAGCGCCGAGAGTACCCTCGGTAGAGACAAGCGGAACACACAAGGCCGCGAGTGCGCCACTGACGGTGTCGATACGATTCTGTTCGCCATCGCGGGGCGGGTTGAAGATGAGCGGTCTCCCCTCTCGGATGACCCACTCCGACATAGAGGTCCGAACCGCCGACTCATCTGCCTGGGCACCGCCACCACGCCACGCGCGGACATGCAATTCGGCAGTTTCGCGGTCACGCAAGGTGACGTAGCCGATCTCCACATTGAATATCCGCATCGCAGAATCCAGTACGGAGTCCAGAAGCACATCAAGGTCGAGCGTTGAGCCCAGTGCGCGGCTCATCTCATAGAGCGTCGCGAGCTCAAGGACCTTCTTGGTCAGACTCTCGCTGCGATCGCGCAGAGAGTCGGTCATCCGGTTGAAGTTCTCGCTCAAATCCGAGACCTCATTGGAGCCTTCGAAGGCGACCTTGGTGGAGTAGTCGCCCTCTGCGACACGCGCCACACTCTGGGACAGTGCCATCAGCGGGTCTGAGACGCGTCGCGCCACCCACCAGTTGAGCCCCAGGAGCGAGGCGACCGCCACAACTGACCAAAGCATGATGAGATTGCGGGTCGTCACCCGCGTCTGCTCGGCGACCCCCGTACCCAGGACGGTCACCAGATAGGATGCCGTGCGCGTAGGGTCGTTCTCGAATAGGATCTGGGTGGCGACAACACGGTACTCGGCACCCTCGAAGACCAGCTTGCGCGTTACCGACAGCCCTGGGTCTTGCTGTGACTCCCTCAGCGCCTCGATGACGACGCTCTCGGGGTTCTCAAGCTGCGCTGCCATGCTTGTGCCGCCAAGCTCATTAGGAATGTCGATTCCCACAGCCACAAGATCCTCGTTGTAGAGCGCAAGCCCCGTCTGCACACCCGTCCGGAAGTCCGCCACGAACGTGTCACCTATGATCTGGGAGTACGCGAGAGCATAGACCTGTCCATCCGGACCCTTCACGGGCTCAAGCGCAGTCAGAGTCTCTTCGCCGGCTATCTGGATCATGATCGGGTGGCTCATCGCGAGGCTGATCCAGTTGAGGTCTTTGTCACCAAGCGGGGCCTGCCCCGGAGCGACCGTCAGCCCGCCGGTAGAAGCGACCACGACCCCGTCCTCGTCAAGGAGCATCAGGTTGCTTGCTTCGACCTTCTGATAGCCGGGATTGGGAGCATCAAGCGCCTGGCTCGTGCCCACGAGCTGCGCGGAGATCGTCATGGCGTCGCCGCTCTGTACTGCTTCCACAAATCGGGAGTTCTCTGCAGCCAGCTTGACCGCACGCTGCATCTCTTCGCTCTTGTCGTCAAACCGAGCCGAAACGCCTGTGGATGTCGCAGACGCTGTCTCGTCGATCCAGCCATTGATGATCTGGTCGAGCAGAGCCCATGCCACCAAAGTCGCCATCACGCCTACGACAAGAGTAGCCACGACAAGCGGCACGATGATCTGATTATGCAGATGCTTCCCGAAGGGGTTCCGTGTCATTCGGCTCTCGTCACTTCGCTGGCGCGAATCCCTGGCTCTTCATCAAGTCCCTGGCTTCCGCGCTCGTCGCCCATTGCAGGAACGCGGTGATCTCGTCTGAGGCGTCCTCGGCCGTGACAACACCAAGCGGTCGCACCACCTTGTACGTCCCGTTCTCGATGTTCTCAACTGTGGCGCTGATACCGTCAAGCTTCATATAGAGCACCGGCACGTCTTGGGACAGCCCGTAACCCAGCGAGAAGTACCCGATGGAACCGGCCGTTGACTGCAGCCCCTCGATCATGTCCGGCTCGTAGTACAGATTGACGGCTTTGGGCGTGATCTCCAGATCCGGTCCAAGCACATACTGGCGGAGGATGATCTTTGCGGACTCGTCCTCGTTGCGATCCAAGATCGTGATCGGAAGATCCGGTCCCCCAAGCTCGCTCCAGTTGGAATACACGCCCGAGTAGATGTCCCGGACCTGTTCGGTGGACAGCCCGTCGATGGTGACAGAGGAGTGTGTGGCAAGGACCAAACCATCGCTGGAGAGCAACGTGTACTCAAGACCAAGAGCCGCTTCGTCGTCAGAAAGGGAACGAGACACGGCACCTATCTCCAGGTCGGCATTGGCAACGCCCTTTATGCCGCCACCCGAATGAAGACCCGGCAGGAAGACGAACTCCGAGTCACTGGTGTACTCGTCCGTGAGTATCTGAATGAGCGGAAGGCAGGTACCCGAACCGGAGACCCGAAGCTGCTCGCCTACAGTGTCACCCGCTGGACTTACGCTGTCCGCAGCTGGCGTGCACCCTCCAAGCATCGACAACGTGAGCAGCGCGGGTAGAGCGAAGCTCATGAGTCGCCTCATTCTTGATCCTTTCGCACAGCTCACGTAGCGATGTCCACCGCCTCATCATAACATCAGGGGCCCCGCAAAATAGGCGGGACCCCTGATATGCAAGCAAGAAGCGTACCTCTTCAAGACCAGTCGTTCTATTGAGCTCCGCACCGACCCAGCAACGCGCCATATGCACGGTCGACATCGCCCTGTATCTCGGCGAGCAATTCGGCATTCTCGGGCTTGAAAAGGTGCTTGAAACGGCCCTGCGGCTTGAGGAACTCCTCGATGGGCTTTTTGTTGTGCACCTTGACGGTCTGACGGAAGACTCCATCCTCTACCTCGTAGAGAGGCCAGAAGCCGGTCTGTACCGCGAGCTTGGCGATCTCCACGGTCTTGTTGTAGGGAATGCGCCAGCCACGGGGGCACGGTGCGAAGACGTTCAGAAACGCCGGTCCCTCGACCGCAAAGGCCTTCTCGGCCTTTGCGGTTAGGTCCTTCCAATGCGAGATCGAAGCCTGAGCGACATACGGGATGCCGTGGGCCGCCATGATCTGCGTGAGGTCCTTGCGCCTCTGCTGCTTACCCTGCTGGGCAGAGCCGATCTGGGCGGTCGTTGCCCAGGCGCCCTTCGGCGTGGCCGAGGAACGCTGGATACCGGTGTTCATGTACGCGCCGTTGTCGTAGCAGACATAGACCATGTCATGGCCGCGCTCCATGGCGCCGGACAGAGACTGCAGTCCGATGTCGTAGGTGCCGCCGTCGCCGCCGAAGGCGACAAACTTGATGCGCTTATCGGCAGGGATCTTGCCTGCTGCCTTCAGACCCTTGAACGCGGCCTCAACACCGGAGACGGTCGCTGCAGAGTTCTCGAACGCGTTGTGGATGAACGGGGTCTTCCACGACGAGTACGGGTAGATCGTGGTGGAAACCTCGAGGCAGCCGGTCGCACAACCGACGACGACGGGCTCTTCGCCGGCGCCCAGAAGCACCTGGCGAACGGCGATCGAGGCGCCACAACCGGCGCAGAGACGGTGGCCGCCTTCGAGGCGGTCCTCGCGATGAGTGAGTTCTTTAAGCGTTGCCATGTGACCTCCCTCCTACCGTGCGCCCAGGTAGACGAATCCACCGGGCTGGGCGGTGCCGGCGGCGATATCGGACAGGTCGGAATAGACGCGCTCGATAAGCTCAAGGCGCACATCGCTGCCGCCAAGACCGTAGATGTATCCGGCGACCGGTACGCGAGTCTCAGCGTCATAGAGCGCGCTGCGGACCTCAAGGAAGAGCGGTCCTCCCTCGGCACCAAAGGACTCAGCGCGGTCAAGGACCGCTACAGCCTTTACGCCGGAGAGAGCGGCGGCGAGTTCCGCGTACGGGAACGGGCGGAAGACGCGCACCTTCACGATACCGGCTTTGACTCCCTCAGCACGAAGCTGGCGGGCGACGTGTCGGACGTTGCCTGCGGTAGAGCCTATGACGACGATCGCCACGTCCGCGTCCTCCATACCCCAGGACTCGACGGCGCCGAAGGGGCGACCGGACAGCTCGCTGTACTCGGCTCCCACGCTACTGATGACCTCACGTGAACGCTCCATCGCGTCACGCTGTGCACGCTTGAACTCGAAGAACGGGCCACCGAGTCCGGCAAAAGCGCCGTGAGTGACGGGCTGGTCGATGTCGAGCAGCGCGTTCTGAGGCGCATACTCGCCCACAAACTCAGCAACCGACTCGTCATCGAGAACATCGACACGATCGATGGAATGCGTGGTGATGAAGCCGTCAAGGCAGCTCATGACCGGCAGAAGCACTGCAGGGTTCTCTGCGATACGCGTGGCCATGATCGTGTTGTCATACGCTTCCTGGGCCGTCTCCGCAAAGAGCATCACCCAGCCGGCGTCACGGGCGCCCATGGCGTCGCCGTGATCGCAGTGGATGTTGATAGGCGCGGACAGCGCGCGGTTAGCGTTGGCCATGACGATGGGCAGACGCATACCGGAGGCGACATGCAACTCCTCCCACATAAGAGCGAGGCCCTGCGAGGAGGTAGCGGTCATGACGCGAGCTCCGGCAGCCGAAGCGCCAACGCAGGCGCTCATCGCGGAGTGCTCAGACTCTACGGTGACGTACTCGGTGTGCACGCGGCCCTTGGCCACGAACCCGGCGAACTCCTCGACGATAGTGGTCTGAGGGGTGATCGGGTATGCAGCCATGACGTCGGGCTTACACTGACGCATCGCGTCAGCGACGACGGCGTTACCGGTGGCGGAAACGGTC
Source organism: Coriobacteriia bacterium (assembly GCA_016938135.1). Taxonomy (GTDB): domain Bacteria; phylum Actinomycetota; class Coriobacteriia; order Anaerosomatales; family Anaerosomataceae; genus UBA2279. The sequence goes on along the minus strand of JAFGVD010000025.1, from coordinate 85,693 downwards.
TTCTGGGTGGCCATCTACTTCACCTCCGGCAGTTCGCAGCCCTCGGGAACCATCGTGATGGCATCCGCAGGACACTCGTTGGCACACACGCCACAACCCTTGCAGTGGTCAAGCTTGAAGTCGACGACCTTCTCGCCGGCAGCTACGACCGCGGAGTCCGGGCACATAATCCAGCAGATAAGACACTGGGTGCACTTGGCGTCGTCGCGCACGGGACGCTCACTGCGCCAACCGCCGGTCACATAGTCGCGCGAGTTACCCGATTCAGGGATACATGCGCCCAGAGGGAACTCGTCGCCCTTCCACTCGTCGATGCGTGAGATGTCCCACTTAGCCATCGATGGACACCTCCTCGTAAGCCGTACGTACCGATGCGACGTTCGCATCGATGATCTCCTGCGTGAACTTCTTGCCGAACGTCTTGGTCAGGTGATCGCACACAGCGTCGACCTCGAAAAGGCCGGTCGCCTTGGCGAGAGCGCCGATCATGGGCGTGTTCGGCATCTCGCGCTTCAACTTGTCCAGCGAGATACCGGACGCATCGATTGCCGCTACGCGGCCGGTGGTGCGGCCAAGACGTGAGCGGACCGCAGCAGCCGGGCTGCATGTATTGACGATGACGACACCGTCTTCTTTGAGTCCGCGAGTCACATCAACGATCGAGAGCAGACTCTCGTCAAGCACGACTACCACGTCCGGGTGCTCGATGTTGTTGTGGATCTCAATGGGGATCGTGCTGATGCGCGTGAATGCCTGGATCGGCGCACCCATGCGCTCCGGGCCATACTCAGGCATGGCCTGCATGTACTGGTCGAGCTCCAGTGCGGTCTCTGCGACGAGCTTCGCCGCCGTGACAGCGCCCTGGCCGGCGCGCGCATGCCAACGGATCTCCGTCAGCTGCTGCATGGTCTCACCCTCCTCAAACGATCGTCATGACCCGTCCCGAGGGGGCTGAAAGACGCATCACATGTGCAACGGGACGGTGGGTCACACAAGGATACGGGCGCGACTGCCGCTGCGGGGTCGGCTACAGCGGTGAGTGGTGGTCACCAATCGGTGAACGGTAGTAAAACATTGGCATTTTCTTCACATCTCACGGCGGGCCTCGAGCGCTCTGCCAAGAGTCACCTCATCAGCGTACTCCAGGTCCCCGCCCACGGGCAGTCCTGAAGCAATACGCGTCACGCGTACTCCAAGCGGTTTAGCGAGTCTAGCGACATACAGCGCGGTGGTCTCCCCCTCGACGTTAGGGTCGGTGGCCACGATCAGCTCGTCGATACCGCCTTTGCCGATACGATCGACAAGCTCCCTCACCCGCAGCTGCTCCGGACCGATGCCATCTATAGGGGAGATCGCCCCCTGCAATACGTGGTACAGGCCGCGGAACTCGCCTGTACGCTCGATAGCTACTACATCTCTTGGCTCCTCCACCACGCAGACGATCGACGCATCCCGCTTGGAGTCCGAGCAGATCTCACACAGATCATCTTCCGCGAAGTTGAAGCACTGCGCGCAGAAGTGGATGGAGCGCTTGACGTCGACGATCGCGTCAGCGAGTCGCCCTGCAGACTGCTCGTCAGCACGAAGGATGTGGAACGCAAGACGCTGGGCGCTTTTGGGACCGATGCCCGGCAAGCGCTCAAGCTCTTCGAGAAGTCGAACGATGGGTGCGGCGTAGAACGGCATCTACATCAGACCGGGAATACCCAGCCCGCCGGTGACGGCAGACATCTTGCGGCTGGCTACATCTTGCGCCTGGCGGACCGCCTCGTTCACGGCCGCAGTCACCAGGTCCTCAAGCATAGCCACATCTTCGGCATCCACGGCGGCAGGGTCTATGGTGACGGACTCCACCAGGAGCTCACCGGTCATGACCACCTTGACGGCGCCGCCGCCCGCGGAGGCCTCGACGCGCTCGAACTTGAGCTCGTCCTGAACGCGGGCCATATCCGCCTGCATCTTCTGAGCCTGCTTCATCATGTTCGCCATGTTGTTGGGCTTCATCGTGCTCCTCTCAAAGGGAAACTCTACTTCCTCAGCTCTCAGGTTCGTGATCGACGATCATCTCTGCTCCAAGCTCATCCATGACAAGCTTGGTGATATCGGAGTCCGCCTGATCCGGCACATGAGCAGGGCGTGACTCCGTCTCATCAACCAGTGGCGGCGCGGTGTCGTCGGGAGACGGCACCGACGGCTTCACATTAGGACGAGAGCCTCCCGAACGTCCGAGCCGCAACTCTAGCGGCGGATCGATCCGCAGCACCGCGACGATGCTCTGCTTGAGCAACTGCACCGTCTCCGGCGTACGCGCTATCTGTAGGGAGAAGTCCTGTGACGCGGGGAACTCCACGACCAAGACGTCGTCCTCGACCTCCACCTCGCTGCCATCGAACAGGTGCGAACGCGAGGGACGCAGCTTCTTGAACTCCGCCTGGATCGCAGGCCATGAACGCTTGACGACCACCGCGTCAAGAGACGCGCCCGTAGCAGCGACGGGCGCGGGTTGGTGAACCGGCGCCGTTGGCGGAGCTGGTTCAGCAGCAGGCTTCTGCAGCTCAGGAGCTACCGTGGGCTCTTGTTTGTTCACGTCAGGGTCGGCCTTGCGGGCCGTGGCGGGGATGGGAGCAGCGGACGAAGCAACAACTGGCACCGGGGCCGAGAACGGCAGCGGACCCGCGGCCTCCAGCGTTGCGATCCGTTCAGCCAAAGCCTCGATGGTGAGATCGGACTCGGGGCGTGCCATGCGCACAAGGGCGACCTCGACAGAAAGCCTCTGATCCCCCGTCCAGCGAAGCTCCGCCGACAGTCGGGCGAGCACGTCGAGGACCCGGGCGATGCGGTCCGCTCCGAGCGAAGCCGCCTGACCCTCAAGCCGCGTGAGCGCCTCTGTGGTCACGTCCACCGCGCCGTCCGCCTCTTCGACCACCGAGACTACGAACAGGTCCCGAAAGTGCTGGACCAGGCTCTTGACGAACTCGGTCATATCCACGCCGGCCTCGGCGAGTCTCGCCACGAAGCGGAACGCGCCAGCCACATCACGACGGGCCACCAGGTCCGCGACTTCGAACAGCAGATCGTCATCCACCTCTCCGAGCAGGCCCTCCACGTCGCTGAGAGCGATGTTGCCCGAGGTGAACGACGCGAGCTGTTCCAGGGTGGTGATCGCGTCACGCATGCCTCCAAGCGCATGCTTTGCGATGAGGGTCAAAGCCCCGTCCACGACCTGCACGCCCTCCGCATCCGCAATATGCCGGAGCCGGGCCACGATGTCCTCAACGCTCAAGCGGTGGAAGTCGAACCGCTGGCATCTTGAGTGGATCGTCTCGGGCACCTTGTGCGGGTGAGTCGTGCACAGGATGAACACCGTATGGCTGGGCGGCTCCTCAAGCGTCTTAAGAAGCGCGTTGAACGCCGAGGTCGAGAGCATGTGGACCTCGTCGATGATGTAGACCTTCCAGGTGCGCCGCGTAGGCGCGTAGTTCACCCGGGAGATGATCTCCTCGCGCACAGCGTCAACGCCCGTCCGTGACGCGGCGTCGAGCTCGTACACATCGGGGTGACGGCCTTCGGCGATAAGGCGACAGTCCTCACAGGTGTCGTCAGGTTCGCCGGTGGGACCCTGCTCGCAGTCCAGGGCCTTGGCCAGTATACGGGCGGTCGTGGTCTTCCCGGTCCCCCGTGGGCCCGTGAACAGATACGCGTGCGAGACACTGTCATCGGCAACGGCGTTTCGCAGAGTGCGCTCGATGTGCTCTTGTCCGACGACCTCGTCAAAGCGCTGAGGGCGGTATGTGCGATACCAGGACTGATGTGCCATCGTCGACCTTCCAAGATTGCGCCAGATCAGCGGAGTTCATCCTAAGAAGTATACAAGGTCGAACCGACACGCGGTCCGACCCTGATGCTTCGGTGCTCGAGACCGGATCCGGACACCCGGCAGAGGCCGCTTATGGCTGCTTCCTTCCGGATCTGACCAGATTCACGACATACCGCCGCCCGGACCCGGACTCCAGCATCGAAGCGCGGATACACAGTATATGCCGAAGCTGCGTACAGCGCACCCTCAGGCGCCGTCGGGCAACAACTCCCGGATCCGCGCAAGCAGACCCTCGGCATCGACCGGTTTTGTGATGTAGTCATCGCAACCAGCGGCCAGGGCTTTGCCCCGATCGCCTTTCATCGAATGCGCCGTGAGCGCGATCAACGGGATGCTCGCAAAGCGCTCGTCGGCCTTGATACGTCGCGTGGCCTCGTAGCCATCGAGTTTGGGAAGCTGCACATCCATAAGGATGAGATCCGGGAGCTCCTTCTCGACACTGTCGATAGCCTGCTCGCCGTCTTCCGCCGAGATGACCTCATAGCCGTTCTTCTCAAGCAAGAACGTCACCAGGTATCGGTTCTGCGGATTGTCCTCAACCAAAAGGATCTTCTCAGCCATTCAATCCAGCTCCTCGAGCCACTCGCCAATCAGATGGCACCACGTATTGCACCCTGTCCACTATGTACCCTGATGACACCTGAGGCAAAGCCCCAAGAAGAAGGGGCCCCGCGATTAAGCGGAGCCCCTTCCAAAATACCAGATAGAACTATCTACTGGACGACAGGGTTGGCAACGACCGTCGAAGGATCGTAGCCGGCGTTTCCGCCAACTGCCTCGTCGCTGTTCCAACCGGACATACCGAACTTCATGTTGATAGCTTCATAGCCCATGAGGTTGAGGAACATGGTTACCTCGCCACCGGTGTGACCGGTGTAGCAGTAGACGATGACCTTCTTGTTGGGATCGAGCTGAGCCAGAACGGCCGGATCGGCGACTGTGGTCCAAGGAGCGTTGATCGCACCCTCGAGGTGACCGGCGGCGTAAACGTCACTGGCACGGACCGACAGGATCTGGTAGCCGGGGTCCTGCGACTGGACGATGTTGTACACGTCCTCAGCAGAGATGGTGAAGGGCAGCCCAGAGGCGAAGTAGGCCTCAGCCTGACCGATGATCGCGGCACGAACATCTTCGTAGTCCGAAGCAACGGCCGGGAGATCGAAGCCGCCGGTTGCAGCAGGAACCTCGGTCGTCGTGGGATAGCCAGCAGCCTTGCCGCTCGGCAGGGCGCCAAGGGCATAGACTTCCTCGTCGTTCGTCCAACCGGACATACCGAACTTCAGAGTGATCGCATCATAACCGAGCATGTTGTAGAACATGTTGGCCTCAGACGCGGTGTGGCCGGTGTAGCAGACCACGACGATCTTCTTGTTCGGGTCGAGCTTGGCCAGGTTCTCTTCATCAGCGATGGTCGCAAAGGGGATATTGATGGCACCCTCGATGTGACCCTTTGCATAGTCCTCAGCGCTACGAACAGAGACGATCTGGTAACCGGGGTCCTGGCTCGTGACGATCGTGAGCAGGTCCGCAGCTGCGATCGTGGGAACCGGCTCGCTACCGAAGTAATCAGCGGCGGCATCGATCATTGCCTGCGACGCGTCAAACGCCTCAACTGCGGGCTCTTCGGAGACAGCCGGCTCGGCCGGGGTTTCCGTGTCGGTGGAGCAACCGGGAACCACGATCAGAGACATCGCGAGAACCAGGCCGAGCACTACCGACAACCATTTCTTACTTGTCATGCCTTCCTCCTTCATTGGATCCGAGTCCCCTCTACGGGACTTCGGTTAGCACCACGTCTTTGTTAGCGGCACGCTCAAGATCAGACAGTCCGGCAAGATCGTCCTCGGTGAGGAAGATGTCCCGGTTCCCGTGACAGCTGGAACAGCCGTCCTGGGTCTGACGCGTGACGCGCTGGATGGAATGAGGCGTAGCGTACTTCCAGGTAGGAACGGCGTCGTAGTTGCCCAACGCATCCTCGCCATAGAAGTCGAACGTGCTTTCAGCCACGGGGACGTGCCTGACGACGATATAGTCCCAGGGACGACTGTCGTCCTGCGCGTAGTTGCGGCCGATGTTAAAGTCGAACTCGCTCGACTCGGTCTCATAGAACGGCAGATCGTTCTCGTCGAGAGCCACGTGGCATGCAGTGCAGTTGTTGTAGTCCTGCGCATGGCAGACCTGGCACTGCAGGTAGGTGTTAGACTCAGGCGTAGCATGCTTCGAGTGCATCCCGATCGCGAGGAACGTGTCGTCTGCCGGGTGGCAGTCTACACACTTGGGCGCGGCGGGCGAATCATAACGATTGTCATATTCTTCGCCGCCGTGCATCCACTCGACCGTATGGCAGTCCACACACTGCATGCCACCGGGGCTCCAGTGAACGTCTGCCTTCAGAACGGTCTTCTCGCTTTCGCCAGCACCGGTGTACTCCTTCTGTATACGGCTACCATGGCAGCCCATGCAGTTAAGCGAGGAGTTCGGCTCGGCGTAGAACACGTGGCCCTGTACTAGGCCACCATCGTTGAACTGCGGACGAGAAACGTGGCAGTCGCCGCAACCGGACACGTGACACGTGCTGCAGTTGTTGTCGAGGCCCTGGATCACAGCTTCATCGTTGGTAGAACGGGCCAGCACGAGCGCGTCCGTAGGCGACGAACAGCCAGCGGTATCTGCGTGCATGTTAGTAGCGAACGTCGAGGTCATCTCGTTGTGGCAAGGCGCACAAACCGACTCGGCATACGTTGCCGACGGACGAGGTTCCATACCTTCGTGGGCCTCGGCGCGTGTAGCAGCGAACTTCTCGCCACCATGGCAGTCACGGCAGTCCATCTTGCCGTGCGTGGTATCAAAGAAAGCGATGCTTACAAGTGCGCCAAGGTCGGCCTCCACCGGAGGCAGTGACCCACCTCAACCTTCGCCAGAGCTCTCAGCCACCTCAACGACAGGCAGCGGGTTGGCCGCAAGGTCTGCTTTCAGCATCTCTCGATCGGTATGGCATCCGGCGCACGTCACCTGTCCCGCCTCGGCTACCAAGGGCTCAGAGCTGCAGCCGGCAAGCACGAGAACGGCCATCACGGCAACAGCGATAAAGGCAACAGTGAGCAGTCGTTTGATGGTCACGGCCTACTCACCTCCATCATCAGCGGGGATGTAGACGGGCTTCTCGTTGGTGTGCATGGAATCGCGATGACACACGGCACATGGCGCCTCTTTGGTGGGGTGATCGGCGGCGAACGCCTCATCAGCCCATGCGTCCTCGTGGCACTCCAAGCAACGCTCAGCAGGCACGAGTCCGGAGATATCCTCGGCCTCAGGCTGCACCGTCAGATGCACGTATGCCTCCTGAAGACCGCCGATATGCGCGACCATCTCGCCAACAAAACCGGGGTCAGCGTGGCAATCCAGACACGTTGCCGCATCTTCCTGCGCATGTACCGACGCACGCCAGCCCTCCACTGAAGGCTCGATTTCGTGACACGACGCACAGAATCCTGGCGACGACGTGTACTCCAGTGCAGCGACTGCAATGACAGCAACCGCGAGAAGAACGCCTAGCCAGATATACAGCCGCTTCTTACGTTTGGGCGCTGCATCCTGGGCGACATCCTCCTCAGTCTTCTCCTTCACGAGCATCAACTCCCTTCTAATCCCCAGCTAAGCACGGACGAATGTCCGAACGAAGCACCTCCGATTGTGATGGTTGCCTGATCCAGCTCATCCAGGTCGGCTCACCTAGAAACACGCTTTCCAGGTCCCTGGGCTGTATCGGCAAGCTATGATGGCTACTTTAGGCAGCTGCTCTAGTCTGATGGCAAATTAACTATACTGACATCATAGCAAGGTTTTCGTGAATTGGCGAACAAACTCGATGAACGGTGTGGACCGTTTACCGCACAAGCGTCTCTACGAACGCGACCGTTGCCTCAAGTTGCTGGACAGCCGACATAGCCGCCACTCCATCGCCGGGCTGTTCACCGTACGCCCCGAACTGAGCGTGGTTGCCGCCCTGCAGCTCCAGAAACACGGTATCCGCCGGCAGCAAACGGGCAGCGCTCTGCCACTTCTCAAGATCCCCGCCGTCTTCTGTGCCACGGATCGAGATCACGGGGATGCCACTGTCGCTCAGGTCTGACGAATCGGGCGGATAGGATGCGAGCAGACACAGGCCTGCAATGGCCTGGGGGTTGTCCGCGGCAAAGACACACGCCATGGCGCCGCCCAGTGAATGACCGGCTAGAAACCAGCGGTCCACGTCATCGTCTGAACTCATCGCCTCCGAGGCCCGGTTGATTCCGAACACCGCAAGGTTCAAGGGCATTCGCACGATGACCACGACGTGGCCGTCTTCGGCGAGCGCGCGCGCGAGTGGAGCGTAGGAACGATAGTCCACTCGCCCACCCGGGTAGAAGACGATCCCAGCGCCGCTGCGGTCGCCTTCCGGAGCGAAGTGAAGACCGCTGTCCGTATCAGTGACCACGATACCGCCGTAACTGCGCAGCGCCTCAAGCGCCTCGGGAGCCGGGCCCAGTGGCGTCTCTGCCCAGACGATGAAGCCTAGCACCGCCAGTATCACGACGGCAGCAATCACACGCAACGGCGTCGTCCACCAGTGATGCGCGGTTTCGATCCTACTCATCCTCGCCTCCCTCGGGCTCCTGAAACACCCCGGGTTTAGGATACACTTGGACCCAGCATATGCCCGGCGAATCCAAGGGGGAACCGTGGACACTGCACCGAATCGCTTCTGTACCCAATGTGGTGCTCCCACTCAGCCCGACACAGCGTTCTGCACATCTTGCGGCGCCCAACTCCCCGTCGCCTCCACGGCGACATCCGCACCGCAGGTCCCGCCTGCACCGGCGCCTGCGCCACAGGCCGCGCCTGCAGCGGCAACGGCGCCCGAACCAGCGATGGTACCGATACCCGACCAAACCGGTGAACGGGTCGTCTCGGCGGCCGCAGGCCTCCGCATGAAGGCAGGGCTCATCAAACGCGTGACCTACACGCTGGTGATGACCAACCACCGCATCCTGTTCGCTCAGTCCACGCAGGAGATGATGAAGCAGCATGTGAACGAGGCCCGTGACAAGGCGAAGGCCGAAGGCGGCGGGTTCTTCAAGCAGTGGGGCGCCCAGATCGCTTCAGGTTTCAATCTGGCTGACCGCTACCTTGAGATGGACCCGGCACAGGTACTGGCCGAGACACCCGGCAACTGGGCACTGGACATCTCGCAGATCCAGAAGGTGAAGTACAAGGTGGGCATGGTTGGCGACGGCGAGACGGCGAGCACACCAGACAAGGTGACCATCAAGACGGCAGACCAGAAGTACTCCCTTGAGCTGTCCGGCGGAAGCACGAACTCCACCCGGCAGGCGTTCATCGAGGCGGGCCTGATCTAGCACCACGACCGGTACACCCCATGCGTGCGGGGCGAGTCGGTCTGGGCTACGATGACACGATGGACTCTTGGCCACTACTCCAACTGAACGACGCCCGCGTTGTGCGAGATGGGAAGACCATCCTGGACATCGCGAATCTGGCCGTCCGCGAGGGAGAGCGTATCGCGATCCTGGGCCCCAACGGCGCGGGGAAGTCCACGCTGCTCAAGCTGCTCACGCGCGACATCCTCCCGCTTGCGGGCGACACTCCGGCGATGCTGCTACGCGGACGCGAGCACTGGGACCTGTTCGAGGCACGCAAGCTCTTCGGTGTCGTGTCGGATTCGCTCCAGGAGGACTACGACCGCAAGGTGGAAGTGACCGACGCGGTCATGTCGGGGTACTTCGGGTCGGTAGGGTTGTATCGTCGCGCGGACGTCACACCCGCCATGCGCGATCGTGTCACCGCGCTGATGGCCGAGCTTGAGATCACGCGCCTTGCCGGACAAACGATGAACGTGCTCTCCACCGGCGAGGCCCGCCGGGTGCTTATCGCACGCGCCCTGGTGTTCGACCCACCCACGCTCGTGCTTGATGAGCCCTGCGACGGCCTGGACGCCAACGCCAGCTACCACTTCCTACGGACGCTCCGCGCGCTCCTGAAAGCCGGACGGGGACTCGTGTTGATCACGCACCATATCGAAGACATCGTGCCGGAGGTCGATCGGGTCATCATGCTCAAGAACGGACGTGTGTTCGCGGACGGTTGCAAAGACGAGATGCTGACAGATGAGCGCCTCTCGGCACTGTTCGAAATCCCGGCGCAGGTCGAGAGTCGCGGCGGGGTCTATCGCCTCTGGTGATGCGCGAGCACCTCTAGGCGTTGTCGCCACCGTATGGCGTGGTTTTTGCTAGGCTTCCGGTATGAGCTCCGATAACAACACCCACGAACGCTACGAGGTCTCTGACCCGAGCGTCTTGCTCGAAGACACGTGGGCCGAGCCCTCCGAAGACCCGGGGCTGTGCGAGCGCTGCGGTGCCCCCCTTGTCCCCCACAGGTTCAGGTGCACAGCGTGTGGCATGCCTATCGCCATGTGCATGGGATCGTGCAGCGTGTGCGTCTCACCGCGCTGCGTGGGCGGGAAACGCAAGCACTAGAGCGCACGGGCGATCTGCGCCGCCAGCCGGACGTTAGAGTAGACAAGCTGCTTGTTGGCTTCCTCACTCGCCCCACCGGTCAGCTCATGTATCCGCGCCAGCAAAAACGGCGTGACCTCCTTGCCGTGCACTCCGGCCTCGTCCGCCTCGGCCAACGCCGACGCGATGACGCCATCAAGCATCTTCGAGTCGAGCTCGTACTCCTGCGGTATGGGGTTGGCTATGACCGCTCCGCCTCCAAGAGCGAGCCCGCGCTTCGCGCGCATGAACGCGGCGATCTCCTCGGCGGATTCCACCCGCGCGTCCACGCCAAAACCACTGCTGCGCGTGTAGAACGCGGGGAACTCATCAGTGCGATATCCCACCACGGGGACGCCGTGGGTCTCCAGGTACTCCAGGGTCAGGCCGATATCGAGGATCGACTTCGCCCCCGCGCAAACGACCGTGACATCAGTGCGCGAAAGCTCGATGAGGTCTGCTGATATATCGAAGCTCTCCCCCGCGCCGCGATGCACGCCGCCGATGCCGCCCGTTGCGAAGACGCGGATTCCTGCCATGGCCGAGATGAGCATCGTGCCCGCCACGGTGGTGGCGCCGTCCGCGCCACGCGAGGCGAGCATGGCGATATCCCGACGACTCGCCTTTGCGATCCCCGGTGCGGTTCCCAGATGCTCCATCTGCTCATCTGTGAGTCCTACGGTGGGGCGACCGTTGAGGATAGCGACCGTAGCCGGGATGACACCCTCCTCGCGCGCCACCCGCTGTGCCTCGCGAGCACACTCGACATTAGCCGGATACGGGAAGCCGTGCGAGATGATGGTGGATTCCAGCGCCACAACGGGGGCCCCCATCGCCAAAGCCTCGGCCACCGATGGCGCGATATCGATACCCATGTTCACTGTGCCCGCCTCCCTGCTTGCAAGTGTGCAGCCTCGGCAGTCAAAGCCTGACTGACCGTTCTCTCGGTAACCAGTGTGATACCCGCAACCGCCGATGCGAACTCTGCGGCGTCCCGGAGCCCCATTCCTTCCAGAGTCGCGTACGCGATGCCCGCCGCGAACGCGTCCCCGGCCCCGGTGGTGTTGGCAATGGCGACATGCGGGGCGCTGACCGCGAACCTATCGGTCGAGTCCGCGCAGTACACTCCCCGCTCGCCCATGCTGATGAACACCTCGCGGATGCCTGCGTCAAGCAACACGTCGATTCCCCGGTTGAGCCCTTCTTGGGTGTGCATGGACACACCCGCCAGGACTGACGCCTCCAACTCATTGGCTTTCAACACATCCAGCCTGCCCAGAATACCTGCAGCCTTGACCGCTTTGGGAGCCGAGACGGGATCGAGGAGCTTGCGAGCCCCGGGCCACAACGTCGACCCATGCTCGAGCGTGACCTGCGGCAGGTTGGTGTCGAAGACCACTAGCGCTGGATCGCCGAGCTTCGTCGCCACCCGGTCGAGGTATTGAGGTGTGAGATGCTCCAGGACGCGCATGTCGTTTATGGCGACCTCAAGGTCATGTTCGGCATCCATGATGGCCAGATAGCTGGAAGAACTCGCACCCGGGACGACCAGCGATCCCGAGGTGCTGATCCCCGCTGCTTCGCAGGCCTCGATCAACGCCAAGCCCGACGCATCATCGCCTACCGCCGTCACCAGGTTCACATCCACGCCCAGCCTGGCGAGGTTCTCGGCGATATTGCGACCTACACCACCATGGCCCATGCGCACGTGCCCGGGATTGGAGTCATGTGGGAGAAGACTGGAATCGGGCAGGCCGATGATGTCGGTATTGGCGCCGCCGATCACCAGTATGCGTCTTGCCATGGTCACATCTCCTCTCGGAAGTCATACCCGCCCGGGAATGACACCGGTGGACATGAACCGGATGATGGCGCCCTCAGGGAATCGCCGTCAGCACCACCGCGATCAAGGCCAAAGCGACTCCCGCTCGCTGCATCCAGCGGAGCTTCTCGCCCAGGAAGACGCGAGCGAGAAGCAACACCACTACAGGGAACATGGAGCCCAGAACCGTTGCGACCGCCAGCGGACCGATTCGGATCGCGAGAAGAATGGTGACGTTCGCGAAGGCCTCGAACACTGCGGCGGCTATGATGGGCGATCGTGCGGCCTTGTCGGCGACCAGCCCACGGCCCAAGATCGCAGCCAGGGCGAGCAGCATGACCGCGGACGTGACGCGCGCAACAAGAAGCGGCCAAAAACCGGACCCCGGAGTAGTGAAAGACAGGGCGATAAAGCCCGTCCCGAAACATGCTCCCGCTAAGACAGCGAGCCCGAGCGACCTCGCCGACATCGTGCGTCCCTCGTCCTCCTCGTGACCGGGCGCAAGGCTTACGACGACCACAGCTATGACGGCAAGCGCCAGGCCTGCGACGGAAAGCGGCCCTACGCGTGTACCACTGAGAAGGTCATAGAGAGCGGGGACCGAGCCGGACAGGCCCGCAGTGATGGGCGCAACCACTCCCATGCGCCCGGAGGCCAGCGCAGCATAAAGCGCCGAGACACCCACGCCTCCCACGACCCCGGCGACCGCACCCCAGCCCAGGTCGGCCGTGACGAAGCGAGCGCCCGGGCTGAAGAGCAACACAAGCGCGAACAGCCCTATCTCCAGGACGTGGGCATTGGCTGTGACCTTCACAGGCGACTCACGGCGACTCGCAAGGCCGCCGAAGAAGTCAGATGCACCAAAGCCGAGCGAGGTGAGGATCGCGAGAACGGGTGTCAGCATGTGTCAGTGCCTCATAGTCGCAACGAGTCGGGTGGGATGTTGCAGCAGTCCAAGGGCCTGCTCGATCCCTGTCGTCATCACATCAGCCGCGCGTACTGCCTCGGCCGAGGCGCCCTCACCTGCTATCACGCAGACGCCCAGCGCCGCCTCACGCAGCATCGCGGCGTCGTTGGCTCCGTTGCCGATAGCCACCACCCCGGCGGCACCCAGCTCACGAACGAACGCGAGCTTCTGCGCGGCCTCGGCTCCCCTCTCGATGATATGCAGATCGATCCCGAGGGCCGAGGCCATTTCTGCAGCCCTGCCACGGGTATCGGCAGTGATAGCGACCACATGCAGGGCGCCGGAAAGAACCGTGAGCGCCCCAGATACGCCCGCGACTACCTCACCGTCGAGCGTAAGCGTCCCGTTCACGTCCAGGACAAGGTACTCCAGCTGCAAGGCGCCCCGACCGGGGATATCGATGCTCAGCATTGTCGTTGCCTGTACCTTCTATACGTTGAAGTGATTGCCGTGCGGATGCGCCTTGATGTACTCAACGGCTTCCTCGCACGAATCAGTCATGTGGACAAGATCGATATCACCCGGAGAGATAGTCCCCTCTGTAACCAGCTTCTCTTTGAAGAACTCCATCATGGGTCCCCAGAACTCAGTACCCATCGCGACCACGGGGAACGACTCCATCTTGCCGGTCTGGATGAGCGTGACGGCCTCGAACAGCTCGTCCAGTGTCCCAAAACCCCCGGGCATGATGACGAATGCCCGTGAGTACTTCACCATCATCACCTTGCGCACGAAGAAGTGCTCGAACGTCATGACACGGTCCAGGTACGGATTGGGGTCCTGCTCGTGCGGGAGGTGGATATTGGCGCCCAGTGACAGCCCGCCAGCCTCCTGGGCACCGCGGTTGGCAGCCTCCATGATCCCCGGGCCGCCACCAGTCATGACACTGTAGCCCGCCTCGGCAAGTCTTCTACCCATGCCGCGCGCAAGCTCATAGTGCGGATGGTCCTCAGAAAAACGCGCCGAGCCGAACACCGTGACCATGGGCACGTCGATGTTGAGGAACTCGAAGCCGCGCAGGAACTCCAGAAAGATGCGCACCGCGCTCTCGGTGTTCTCGGCATGTCCGTGTCCGCCGGCGAGAAACTCCGCTTCGGCGCCTACTACCTGTTCGAGTAATGACGCCGGGTACGCGTCGAGGTCGTTGGGATTGATCTCGCTCATGTGCTCCTCCTGCGATAAGGGATGAGCCAATCCTAGCAGCTTGTCGGTCACAAGAAAGCAGCCCTTCTCGCAAAGAGACTTGACCCTGACGTTACGTTAGGGTTTAGAGTGCGCCCAGGAGGTGATCAGGAATGGGAATGACCGTTGGCGATGTGGCCTCACTCGCAGGGATCAGCATTCGTGCGCTGCATCACTACGACCGGCTGGGCTTGCTCTCCCCCTCGGAACGCTCGGATGCGGGATACCGGCTCTACACAGACGAGAACCTCGCCACGTTGCAGCAGGTCCTGTTCTATAGGGAGCTCGGGTTCTCACTTGAGGACATACGCGAGGTCATAAACGACCCGGAGTTCGACCGCTTCGAGGCGCTCGTTTCACAGCGACGTCTGTTGGCCGAGAAGGCCGAACACCTGGCCCATATGATCGATGCAATCGACAAAGCGATCGATGGCGCACAGAAAGGCATAACGATGAACAAAGAAGAGATGTTCGAGGTCTTTGGCGACTTCGACCCCTCAGAGCACGAGAAGGAAGCCGAAGAGCGCTGGGGCGAGACCGACGCCTATCAGGAGTCGGCCCGACGCAGTGCTCGCTACTCCAAAGAAGACTGGGCGCGCTTCAAGGCCGAGAGCGACCAGATCAACACGGATACCGCCGCGCTGATGGATGCCGGCGTTCCTGCCACGGACCCGCGCGCGATGGACCTCGCTGAGCAAGCCCGGCTGCAGATCGACACGTGGTTCTACCCGTGCTCGCATGAGATGCATGTGAACCTCGCCGAGATGTACATCGCCGATCCCCGCTTCACAGCGACCTACGAGACGATCCACGAAGGAATGGCGCTCTACTGGCACGACGCGATTATCGCGAACGCGCAGCGATAGGCTGTATGCTTTGCGCATCGGATGAATCGCGAGAGGAACGCCATGCCCAAGAACGTGTCCGCTGAGAGCCCTCCCGGGCCCGCCGTCCTTGATCTCTCGATCGAAGCGATAGCAGGCGCGCTCTCCGGCGCAGTGCTGATGGTCGTGTTCGCGCTGGCGGGGCCGGCGCTCCTCGTGATGGCATTCGGCCCGGAACGCCTTGAGAACATCGAGCTGACGCTGTTCGGGGCGCTTCTCGGTCTGATCGTGGGCGCGCCACTGGGTGCCTGGTTTGCGGCTCGCCGTCGGGCGCAGCGCTTCTCGCTGACGCTCGCATTCGGAGGCTCGTTTCTGGCTGCTGCCATGGCTATCACGCTCCCGACCGTCATCGCCGGGAACGCGGGAACCGCGGCTACGCCATGGATCGCCGCTCTTATGTGCACGCTAGGAACCGTCGTCTTCGGGAATCTGAAAACCTGGATGGGACGCTGACGTCAAGGAGGACGCAATGCCGCTGGTACGCATCGACATCACCGGGGCAAAGCCCGAAGCCTACAAGCGCGCGCTGCTAGCGGGTGCACGGCTCGCCGTGACGAGCGCGCTTGGCGTTCCGGACAGCCGGGTCAACATACGGGTCTTCGAAGCTTCGCCGGCATGCGTGGATGTCCCCGCATGCCGCACCGACCGTTTCACGGCCGTTGAGGTGCTGCTCTATGAGGGGCGCACGCCTGCGCTCAAGTCCGCGTTCATCTCGACACTGCGTGACATCTACGCCGAAAATCCGGGGATCGAGCCTTCCGAGGTGACGATCTTCTTCCACGACGCGTCTGTCACCGATCTCAGCGTGCTCCCCGGCGAAGCCGAGACACACTGAGGTTGGCTACGGACGTCAGCTTCTGCGGTTCTTCTTGCGCTCGTTCTCGGTAAGGAAGCGCTTACGCAGGCGGATGCTCTCAGGCGTGATCTCCACAAGCTCATCGTCCTCGATATACTCAAGCGCCTCTTCAAGCGTGAAGGTCGTGGGCGGTGCAAGCTGGATACCCTTATCGGCAGACGCCGCGCGCATGTTGGTGAGCTGCTTGGCCTTTGAGACGTTGACCACGAGGTCGTTGTCCTTGGCGTGCTCGCCCACGATCATGCCTTCGTAGCACATGACGCCGGAACCCACGAAGAGCGTGCCGCGCGTCTGAAGCGCGTCCAGGCCGTAGGCCACAGACCTGTCCGTCGACATGGCGATAAGCGAGCCGTTGATCCGACCGCCAAGGTCGCCTTTGTACGGACCGTATTCCGAGAAGTGATGGAAGAGCGTTCCCTCGCCGCGAGTGGCGTTGAGGATGCGCGTGCGCAGCCCCATCACTCCTCGCGAAGGTATCTTGAACTCAAGGTGCACCATGTCATCACGCTGCACCATGTCGGTCATCTCACCGCTGCGGCTGCCGAAGATCTCGATCACCTTGCCGGCGTGCTCGCTGGGGACATCGACCACGGCCTGCTCGATCGGCTCGAAGGTCTTGCCGTTCTCCTTCTTGAGGATGACCTGCGGACGACCCACCTGGAACTCGTAGCCTTCTCGGCGCATGGTCTCCATGAGCACCGAGAGATGCAACACGCCACGACCGGAGACTTCCATACCGCCCTTGTCCTCGGTCTCAGCGATGCGCATCGAGATGTTTGACTCGGCTTCGCGGAACAGGCGCTCTTTGATCTGGCGACCGCCGACGATCTTGCCCTCCTGACCCACAAGCGGGCTGGTGGACGGAGCGAAGACGACAGACATCGTGGGCTCTTCCACGTGGATGGGGTCAAGCTGCACGGGATCCGTACGGCAGGTGAACATGTCACCGATGTCCGCATCGTCGATGCCGACCACAGCACAGATGTCACCGGCGTGAGCGGCTTCAGCCTCGACGCGGCCCATCCCCTCGAACGTGAACAGACCCTTCACGTTGGCCTGGTAGCGAGTCCCATCGTTTTTGATGACCAGGATGCGCTCGCCGTTGGTGACGGTGCCCGAGAAAATACGCCCGATGCCGATACGGCCAACGAACGACGAGTAGTCGATAGTGCACACCTGCATGGCCACCGGCCCGTTGGGGTCGCAGTCAGGCGCGGGTATGTGCTTGATGATCGCATCGAGAAGCGGCTTCATGTCAGCGTTGTCGTCCTCGGGCTCATACCGTGCGTAGCCGTTCATCGCACTGGTGTAGATCACCGGGAAATCAAGCTGGGAGTCATTGGCGCCAAGCTCCACCATGAGGTCGAACACAGAGTCGATGACCTCGTGCGGACGTGCGCCAGGACGGTCGATCTTGTTGACGACGACGAATGGCTTGAGGCCGTTTTCGAGCGCCTTCTTCAGCACGAACCGTGTCTGGGGCATGGGGCCTTCGAACGCATCAACGATCAGAAGCGCGCCATCGGCCATCTTGAGGACGCGCTCGACCTCGCCGCCGAAGTCAGCGTGGCCCGGCGTGTCGATGACGTTGATCTTGGTGTCGCCATACCTGATGGAGATGTTCTTCGCCAGGATGGTGATACCACGCTCGCGCTCCTGGTCATTGGAGTCCAGGACGCGCTCGGCCACCTGCTGGTTCTCTCGGAAGACATGGGTCTCCTGGAGGAGGCGGTCGACGAGCGTGGTCTTACCGTGGTCAACGTGCGCGATGATCGCGATGTTACGGATGTCGTTCTGACGCATGATGCTCCGAAGGTCGAGGTCGTGTATTCAGGGTGATGCCAGGGGACAAGCGCAGGCGCGGGGCCGATGTTATCGGCGACCCGCCCTGCCGCGACCGCCGGAGCGACCGCGACGGCCCATGACACCGCTGGAGAAGACCGCACGGTTCTTGCTTGGGACCGGTCGGTCGGCTGCGGGCACGATGCGGTCTTTGTACTCGAAGCCTTCGAGGTCTTCGCATACGATCGTCATGCCGATCTTCCGCTCGACGTCTTGCAGCTGCGCGTTCTCTTCGTAAGCAAGGAAGCTCAGTGCGCTACCGGAAGCGCCGGCACGAGCCGTGCGACCGATGCGGTGTACGTAGTCATCAGGGCTGTTGGGCATGTCGAAGTTGATGACATGCGTGATCTCATCCACATCGATGCCCCGGGCCACGACGTCGGTCGCCACAAGCACCCGCGTCTTCCCGGCCTTGAAGCTGTCGAGTGCGCGCTGGCGCTGTGCCTGGCTGCGGTCGCCATGGATAGCAGCAGCACGGATGCCGTTGCGCTCCAAGGTGCGGTGCACCCTGTCAGCACGGTGCTTGGTCCGCGTGAACACCAAGACGCGCTCAAGATGATCGTGCTTGAGCAACGCCACGAGCAAGTCAGACTTCTGCATCTGGTTCACGGGGTAGATAGCCTGGTGGATCTTCTCAACTGGAGTAGCGGTGGGAGCGGTCTCCACGCGCACAGGTTCGTGAAGCGTGGACTGCACCACACGCAAGACGTCGCTGGACATGGTCGCCGAGAAGAGAAGGTTCTGACGCTTCTCGGGCAGCAGCGCGATGATCTTGCGGACGTCAGGCAAAAAGCCCATGTCGAGCATGCGGTCGGCCTCATCGAGGACGAACACCTCAACGCCGGAGAGATCGAGCACACCACGGTTGTGGATGTCGAGAAGACGACCGGGGGTAGCGACGACCATATCGACGCCGCGACGGATCTTCTGGAGCTGCGGCTCGTAGCCGACGCCGCCGTGGATGACCACGAAGCGATGACCTGTGAATCGCGCAGCGTCACGGGCGACCTCGCCGATCTGGAGTGCGAGTTCACGCGTAGGAGTGACGACAAGAGCCTTCAGGCCCCCGCGGGGCTTGATGCGGTGCAGCGTGGGCAACACGAATGCGGCGGTCTTGCCGGTACCGGTCTGCGCGCAGCCGACAACATCGCGGCCCTGGATGATGTGAGGAATTGCTTCCCGCTGGATGGGAGTGGGTGATGTGTAACCCAAAGCATCCACGCCTTTGAGCAGGCGTGGTTCAAGGTCAAGCGATTGAAAAGTCATGAGTCTCCTGTACTGGGCGCCATCATTGGCGCTCAAGATTGCAGACGCAGCTGATCCGTGAAGCGCGCTGCATTCTGCAAGGCACAGGACAACCGAGTCTTAGGTATGGAACCGGACTACCTGGAGCAGTATGCATGCCAATGGCGAAAAAAGCCAGCGCAACCTCAGACGACACGTCCGTCCACGAGGCGCAGAACGCGATCGGCACCCTCGGCCATCCGCACATCATGGGTGACCATGAGACACGTCATGTCCCTGCCCCGGACGTGTTCACCCAGCATCGCCACGACCTGCGTCCCCCGCTCGGTGTCCAGGTTCGCTGTGGGTTCATCCACGAGCATGATCTCCGGGTCATTCATCAACGCCCGTGCGATAGCCACTCGCTGACGCTCTCCGCCCGAAAGCTCCCAGGGAGCATGCTTGGCCCGCTCCCCGATGCCGAACTCCTCAAGCAACCCCAGGGCCTTCTCGCGATGGGCGCGAGTGGCACGACCCGCGAGCCGTGGCATCAGAAGCAGGTTCTCCACAGCGCTGAGGTACGGGATCAGATGGTAGTCCTGGAACACGATGCCTATCTTGTCACGCCGGTACAGTGCGGCCTCGCGCTGAGACCTCAGGTGGATGGGCTGCCCGTCGATGACGATCCGACCTGATGTGGGCTGCAGAAGACCCGCGACGATAGAGAGCAGTGTGGTCTTGCCGGAGCCGGAGGGCCCCAGGATAGCAAGCATGGAGCCGGTCTCCACACTGAACGTGACGTCCTCCAGCGCGGTGACAACACCGCGGCCCGAGCCGTAGGTCTTGCTCACATCGCTGACCTCAAGAAGGCTCATCGTCATGCCTCCTAATGCTCTGCGTGATCGAGGGCGGTAGCCGGGTCGATCTTCAAGATGCTGCGTAGCGAGAACAGACTCCCCACGAACGCCATCAGATAGACGAGCGCCAGAGTCACGCCCCAACGATCCGGGCGCGGATCGAACGCCATCGCCGGCGGCATCGATGCACCCGCGCCGAGCGCAAGCCCGGTGCCCAGAAGCGCTCCTGCGGTCACGAGCAACAGGATCTGCGCCAGCAACTGCCGGTACACGAACGCGTTGGATGCACCCAGTGCCTTGATCGCGGCGATCTGACCCGTCTTGTGCAGCGTCGTTATGTAGAAGAACACGCCGATGACCAGCGCCCCTATCACAAAGGACACCCCCTGGATGCCGTTCACCGCCAGCACCATGACCGGCATGCCGTTGCCCGCCAGGGCCGCCTCGTCGGGTGTGACCACGTCGAAGTCGTCTTCCAACGCGGCGGCAAGCCCCTCAACGGTGGTCCCCTCGTCCAGCTTGACCGCGGCGACCGATACATTGCCTTCCACCGCGTCGATCACGTGGGTGGCAGACGGCAGCTCGGCATCGCTCGTCTCGGCCATCACGCCGAACATGGACGCCGCCCTCAGGTCCTCGTAGGTGTTCATGTTCACGTAGAAGACCGGCGCCATCACGTAGCGGCGGCTCTCGGTGAAGCCGATGACCGTGAGCTCCCGCCCGATGGGGGTCAGCGTGACCGTGTCGCCCACCTCGACGCCTTCGGAGCGCACCGTCTCGTCAACGATCGTCTCGCCGTCTTGGGGCATGCCGCCCACGCCTTCGACGACCGGGAGCTGCTCGAAGTCGTCCGTCAGACCGAACGCGTGCGTGTCAAACGACTCCTCCGGCGCATCCACCGAGATATAGACGTGGCCCACACCGTACGCCTGGGCGACCCCCTCGGCAGAACGGATCTGCTCCACATCCTCGGTGGTCAGCAGACTGCGCTCGAAGTTGAGGTACGTGTCGCCCTGGAAGACGAGTGCATCAGCGTCGAGGTTGCCCTTCGCGCCGGTCATTCCCGTCACAAGCCCTTCGGACATAGCCGAGAGGGTCATCGTGAGGGCGACGACAAGCCCGATCGCCAGCGCGATCAACGCGAACTTGAGTTTGCTGTGGACGATCTCGCTCAGTGCGAGCACGGCTACCCCCTCGGCGATGCAATGTCTGCTCGATGATACCCGATGATGCCGCAGGTCACCTCACCACATAAGAAGGGCGGCCCCGGTGGGACCGCCCTTCCACTGCATGCTATGTTCGGCTCAACGACTAGAGCTTGCGGACGTTGCTCGCCTGCGGCTTGCCGTTCTGGCCCGTCGTCACTTCGAACTCCACAGCCTGATTCTCATCGAGGGTCTTGAAGCCCTCACCCTGGATCTCGGAGAAGTGGACGAACACGTCGTCGCCATCCTCGCGAGCGATGAAGCCGTAGCCCTTGTCCGGGTTGAACCACTTGACGGTACCCTGTGCCATCTAAATCCATCCTCTCGCCCCTCGGGGCAAAAACAGAGCGACCCGACATTCCCGACGCGTCTGCTTTCAGACGCTTGCCATATAGACCCGGGGTATCACGCCGCGAATCCTTGGGCCGTTGATCGACCCGAGAAATAGTGTAAGCGAATCGGCATACGATGGCGATAGTCAGAAAGCCTCGTCGACCTGCAGCCATGCGGGTACCTTGCTCCAACCTTCCCGCAACTCGGCCTTGTGCTCGCGGTAGCCCGGCTCATGCGATGCCACAAGCGCCCAGAAGGCCGCCGAGTGATCCATCCGGGCCGTATGACACAGCTCGTGGAGCAGCACGTAGCGCGTCACGGGGGCGGGCAAGAAGAGCAACTGCGTGTTGAGACTGATCGTCCCTTTGGCGGAACAGCTCCCCCACCTCGACCGCTGCCAACGCATGGTTGCCTTGCTCACCCGATAGCCGTGCTCATCTGCCATACCCATGAGCATCGGCACCAGCGTGGTCTTCGCCCGCCGCGCAAGCCAGCGCCGCATCGCAGCGCGCGTCGCGGCGTCATCCGAGATGTCCCCGGACACCACCACTCTGCCGTCGGCGTGCTCGCGCGCGGTGACTCTGAGCGCATCGGTGTGGCGATACTCCACGTCCCACTCCTCACCGATGGCACGCAAGCGCAGCCTGGCGGGCGCACCGGTCGCCAGTTGTGCCGCCCGGTACGCAAGTTGCGCCTCCACACGATGCATCGCCCGCTCTATCCAGCGCTGCCGTGTCTGGAGCAAAGCCGGCACGCGCGAGACGGGGAAGCCACGGGGCACCACGACCACCAGGCCGTCGCGTGCGGACACACGGAAGCGAACGTTACGGGCCCGCGGACTCTCGCGCAGAGTATAGTCGAACGCAGGGTCCGGCATGCTAGAGCTCAAGCAGTCTCTCGGCATTGCCGCCCACGATGGCGTCAAACTCATCTGCCGAGAAAGACAGCGACCTCAGATGCTCCAACTCGGCCGCCTGATCGGTCCAGGGTCCGTCCGAACCGAAGAGTATATGCTCGACCCCGTGCTTGTGAACAAGCGCGACGAAATCTTCATCAGACAGGTGGCCCAGGGTGTACGCGGTGTCGAAGTAGACGTCACGGCCTGCCAGGACCTCGAAGATCATCGGCCACTGACGGTAACCGCCCATGTGCGCGAGCACTGCCGTCATACCCGGATGATCATCCAGCATGTTGGCGAAAGACTGCGGGGTTCCGTGCACGGTGGAGTGGATCTCATCGGCGCCGGCATGGAAGAGCACGATCATGCCGTACTCCTGGGCAGCGGAATAGACAGGCTCCAAGCGCGCCTCATCAGGAACGAACGCCTGATGCTCCGGATGCATCTTGAAGCCCTTCAGACCGGCTTCCGCCATGCGGGCGATCTCGGCGAACGGGTCTTCGAAGTCAGGATGCATAGCGCCGAAGGGAATGATGCGAGGATCCTCATTGGCAGCCACCCAGTCGTTGATGGAGCACACCTGACCCGGCTTGGTGGCAACCGGCTGTATGACGGAGATGTCCACACCGGAACGCGCCATTGCGCGAAGCAGGCCGTGGACGGTGCCGTCGTAGACCGACCGTAGGTTGCCCTGGGACTCAAGCGCAGGCACCGCCGTGGGTGCGATGTCGTCTCGGAAGACATGGGTGTGGAAGTCGATGATGCGCACGATGCTCCTAGGGTCCCGGCTCGTTGTGCATCACATGGTAGCGCTCAAACCGCCCCAATGTCAGGGCACGCCTACTCCTACTCCGGATTGCTGCTTTTCCCGGCCCTGTACAGGCCCAGATAGAACCGATGCGGGCCCGGTGTGCCATATGGAACGAATGCCACCTCGTCCCCGGGCCTGATGATGCGGTCGACGCCGTAGACGGTGTGGTTGCAGAAGACGCCCTCGATCTGATCGAGCGGCAGCTCGAGCTGCTCGGCCAGCTCTTCGGCTGAGATTCCCTCCTCCGGGACGCTCACCGTCACGCGCGAAGGGCGACCTTGCTCCTTACACATCCCGTCCAGTACGCCGAACATCCGGACGTTCACGTCGCCCTGGGCCATGGCGCTGCCTCCCTAGATTCCGTCGCGCTCTATGGGGCAGGTCATGCAGTGACATCCACCGCGCCCCTTGCCTAGCTCCGAACCTTCGACCTCGATGACTTCTATACCCGCAGCGCGCAATCGCGCGTTGGTGTGCGAGTTCTTCGAGTAGCCCACCACCACGCCCGGCCCCAGCGCCACGATGTTGTTGCCGTCGTCCCACTGCTCACGCGCCGCCTGGAAGCTGTCGCCACCCGTGGGGATCACACGCATCTTCTTGACGTCCAGAGCATCGGCCAGCGCCGAGAGCAAGTCGCGCTCCTCGGTGATCTCAAAGGCATCCGGGCCGTCACCGGGACGCACGCTATACACTTTCATGGAGTCGATGACCGGCGGGTAGAGCGTCACGGCATCCCGGTCCAGGAAGCCAAGCACCGTGTCCACGTGCATGTACGCGCGGTTCTGTGGCATCCGGCAGGCGATGATGCGCTCGGCAGATCCTGCCGAGAACAGCGAGCGCGCAAGGTGCTCGACCATGCGGCCGGTGGAGCGCTCTCCCATACCGACGAGGACCGTCTTGTTGCCGATAGGCATGATATCGCCGCCTTCGAGCGAGATACCCTGCCCGAAGTCCTCCACCGCGAAGCGCTCCGCGTCACCCGACGGCGGATACCAGAACTGGAACTCGGCACCGGTGAATCGCGGGTGGAAGCGGTAGATGGTGGAGATGTTCACAACCTCAAGGCGACGGGCGTGCCAGAACAGCGGCGGCAAGACCACACCGCCGTACAGCCACGCGCTGGAATCACGCGTGAACATCGTGTTGGGCAGCGGCGGAAGGACGAAGGTGTCAGGTCCCGCCATGACCGCACCCAGCGAATGCCGGGTGAGCGCAGCATGGTCGACGCCATCTATCTCCGAGAGGAGCAACCCGCCCACAAGGGCAGCGGCGAGTCGGGGGGCCGGGAGTTCCAGCAGGTACGCACGGAGTTCTGCGACGAGCGAGAGGCCCACTGTGAACGACGAAACCGCCCGCTCGACCACGAAACGCCGTGCCTCGGCGGACGCCTCAAGCGTTTGGGTGAGCAGAGTCTGTAAGTCCAGCACCTCGGCGCCGCGGCTGCGCAGAGCGTCACAGAACGCGTCGTGCTCCTGTTGCGCCCGCTCGATCCACACCAGGTCGTCGAACAAGAAGTCCTGGCGGTTAGCGGGAGTCAAGCGCTCGAGCGCAAGGCCAGGTCGGTGCACCATGACGGTCCTGAGCTTGCCAACCTCAGAGTGAACACCAAGCTGCATGGAGTCCTCCTACCCGTAGCCTCCCATATCGCACCCTATCCTACCCCAGCTCAGGTCGCTTTCCACGATGAGCTCTCTGCATCGCATCAATGCGCCCCGGACGGTATGATTCACCCACAGGAAGAATCGCCTCATATGGAGGTACAGGCATGTCTGAGAGCACCATGACGTCCCCATCCGATGCGGCGTACATCGAGTTCGTTTCGAGACACCCCGGCTATGCGGCCACCGTTGCCCTGGATGATCTCCGACGCGACGAGTACTCGCGTCTTGACCGACTCGATCACGTCTACCTGGACTACACGGGTGGCGGCCTGTACGCCGAGTCCCAGGTGCGTGCGCATCACGCGATCTTGGACAACGCCGTCTTTGGAAACCCCCATTCACACAACCCGGCATCTTTGGCCAGCACCGCGCAGGTGGAGAAGGCTCGCTGCCATGTGTATGAGTTCTTCAACGCGGATCCCAACGAGTACGAGGTCATATTCACCTCAAACGCAAGCGGGGCGTTGAAACTGGTTGGGGAGTCTTACCCGTTTGACAAGGACTCCTGCTACCTGCTCGCATACGACAACCACAACTCGGTCAACGGGATCCGCGAGTTCGCGCGCAACAAGGGTGCACAGGTGAGCTATATACCCGTCCGCAACCCGGAACTCCGACTCGATGAATCGCTGCTGCGCCGCGGGCTCGCACACAAACCGGAGGATGGGTCCGGACTGTTCGCGTATCCGGCCCAGTCGAACTTCAGCGGCGTGAAGCATCCGCTGGAATGGATTGCCGAGGCTCAGGCTCTTGGCTGGGATGTGCTGCTCGATTGCGCAGCGTACGCCCCCACAAGCCGTATCGACCTTGGCACGATCAAGCCGGACTTCGTGCCGTTGTCCTTCTACAAGATGTTCGGCTATCCAACAGGGGTGGGCGCGCTAATCGCGCGCAAAGACAAGCTGACAAAGCTGCGCCGCCCGTGGTTTGCTGGAGGCACCATAACCCTTGCCTCGGTCCAGGGTGAAGGCTGGTATCACCTGGCGGCCGGAGCCACGGGATTCGAAGACGGCACGGTGGACTACCTGAGCCTGCCGGCGGTCTCCATAGGGCTGGAGCACCTCTCGGCGATAGGGCTGGATACGATCCAGACGCGCACCTATGCCCTCGCGGACTGGACGCTGGGAAGGATGCGCGAACTGACGCACTCCAACGGAGCTCCGATGTTCCGCATCTTCGGACCCGAGACGATGGACAGGCGCGGCGCGACCATCGCGTTCTATCTCCTCGATCCCGACGGTCTGCCTTTTGAGGTCTACGGTGTCGAGAGCGCAGCCGGCAAGCAGCGCATCTCGATCCGGACGGGGTGTTTTTGCAACCCCGGTGATGGCGAAGTCGCCCACGACATCAAACAAGAAGACATGGCGGGTTGCTTCAGCGAAGACCACGTACCCGTCACGCTGCGCGAATGCCAGTCGATGATCAGTGACACAACCGGGAAGCTGCCCAACACCATCAGGATGTCGCTGGGTATCGCAAGCAACTTCGCCGATGTCTACAGGTTCATCGAGTTCACCGAGGGCTATCGCGACAGATACGCAACGCGAGGCTAGGAAGAGCCTGGCCGGCCAGTCACTTCGTGACAGGCGGGACAACGAGCCTCGTAGTAGTCCGACCCACCAACAAGGACTGTGGGAGAGTCCCATGGCGCGGGCTTCCCGTCGATGATCCGCTGCGTGCGGGTAGCAACGCCGTGGCACTTCTGGCAGATGGCCGTGAGCAATGAGAGTTCGTCTGCAAGCGACATCAGGGTAGGCATCACCCCGAACGGCTCTCCTCGGAAGTCCTGGTTCAGCCCTGTGACATACACTTCGCAACCGTCTCTGAGGATCTCTTGGATCCGCTGGACGATTCCCTCGCCGAAGAACTGCGCCTCTTCGACAGCAACGACACAACGTCCCTCAACGGCAACTTCCGTGGGCTCGGAGACGACATGCGCACTCATCTCCGTACCAAGTCTTGAACGCGCCTTGTCCCCGTCACGCGTATCGACGGCATGCTTGAAGATAACGATCTCGTCACCGATGACACGGTGTCTGGAGAGCAGTCGGATCAGCTCGCCGGTCTTGCCTGAGCTCATACAGCCTACGATCACATGCAGCCGCCCGGGCTTTCCGCTCACCAGCGCCTCCTCACTTCGCGATAACCTGCGCGTATCAGCATACCGCGAGAACGCCCCGATTGCGGCTGCACGATCATCGACTCGGCAGCTACCGGCTCACTCAAGTCGCGTGGAGCAGAAACCGACCGCCTGAACAGCTCGTTCAGAGTTACTGCAAACGTTGGGGCCGAGGTACCTGGAGCGGAAGGATTCGAGCGAGTCACCCTGGTCACCCTGAAGGATGTCAGGCAGGTCGGCCAAAGACCCGAAGCTCAGCCCCTCAAAGAGATTCGCACTCTTGTCCCATTCGGGCTTGAGAGCAAGAAAACGTCTCCCTGTCGCCGAGAAATACAGACCATCGGTGAATCGCGTGGTGATAAGCGTGTCGGCCATACCAAGGAGTTCGAAGTGCTTGAAGCATCCCTGTGCCTCGAACAGATGGTCCGCCCAGCAGGCAGGATGGTCCGTCAGCATGTCGCGAAGCCCGGGCACCGCAGCAACCACGAAGTGCTGTTCTGTCAGACGACCCAACAGGTCGTCCAGATCAAGACCCGCGAACAGCTTGCGAGCCGGATAATGCGACAACAGTACGATCACCGTCCTGCCCTCGGCCTGAGGGCAATAGTCATAGAGCCGGGACGTCGCCTGGATGCGGGACTCGGAAGACACGAGAGAGTCAACAGCCGGTAGGCCTGACGCCACGACTTCTCCACCGTAGACTGAACGCGCTCCGTCACTGAACGCGTCGCTTTGGACGATGACGTGTGTGTAAGGAGAGTCCTCCATCGCCTCGAGCTTTCTCCCGTCAACGAACTTCTGCCTTGGAGGACAGAGCAGGACCGTATGCTGGTCCTCTCGAACGTCAAAGCCCCGCATCGAGTCCGTCGCACACACCACCATGTCGGCTTTCGAAATGGCCACGCACGCCTCGGCCTTGACGCGTCCCAGGCGCTCCCCCTTCCAACGCCCAAGGTTGCAGAAGTGGTAGTCGATTCTGCAGTGGCCAGCCAAAGGGAGAAGCGCGTTCCTGAAGCTCACAAGATTCTGCGAGAATCCCGCTCCGGTTGCATCGAAGATGAGGACATCTCCCAAACCAGCCACAACCTCACTCATCACTCGCACCCGGAGTCCGGCTGCCAGTTCTCGGCACGTCGAACTAGCCGCTCTCCGACATTGTGAAGATAGGCATTCCGACATATGAAATCCACGTCTGAGACAGCCCGGCCCGCGAAGCGCACTCCAGTTGCGGCCAGATAGGAACGGCGAAACAGAACGGTACCAGGAATCATCAACCCGAGCGGCGCAGGCGGGTCCGACATGCACACCGCAACATCATGATTGGTATGTCCGATTGCACGGTGCAGCCTGCGAATAGCGTCGGGGAGGTATATCAAGCCACTCTGCGACAGCACGAGGAAGTCGGTCCTGCAGGACCGGAGAGCGGCGTCGTAGAAGTCGCCCTGCGAACCGCCATCGCACGTCGCCACGAACTCGGGAATAACCACGTCTGATTGCTGCAACCAAGCCGTGGCTTCCGCGGAAAGCAGCACCCGAATCCTCGGCAGACGCTGTATCAACAGACTCTCCAGAGTCTGCATCAGCATCGCCGGATCAAACCCCTCGTCCCAAACCGCCACCGTGACCAGTGCACGCTCAGACGCCTCAGCCAATGACTCGGGGAGTCGCTCCAGGCACAGAGACGAGAACCCTCTGACGAGGGAGGACCATACGCCATAGGAGACCGACTCTCGAATCTGGCCGAGACGCTCGCCGATCAGTGCTCCCGCTCCAGCCTCCGACGTGCCCAGACGTCGATACTGAAGGTTGAGCAGAGTGAGGGCCTCTTTCCTCAGAAGCTCCTCAATGTAGGACCTCGCAGCAAGACAATCCTGCCCGTCGACACAGGATGAACCAGGTTCATGGCCGAGCTGTTCTTCGGCCCTTTCGCGCATAAGGCGATAGCCTGACTGCAGGTCGTGGAGGGAGTCCAACGATGCAGACTGGACGATTGAAAGCTGCCCTGTGAACGGACGATGCCGGTAGCAATAGACCTTCTCATCCAGAGTGACGATCCGTCTGGAGGACCAGACGAAGGAGGAGTAGAAGAGTGCATCCTCAGCAAAAGAGAGAGGGGCGAACCTCAAACCGGTCTCATCGATTAGTGAACGTCGATACAGCTTCGCCCACACCGCAACCAGCCACAGGAGTCTGGGATCGAATCTGTCATAGGTTGCCTCACAAAACACTCTGCCGGCGCCCTGAGCCTCCCACTCCCGGATTCCATCAAACGAAACGTAATCGGCGAAGACGAGGTCTGCGTCGCACTCCTCGGCGCGATCATAGAGGGCGTTCAGCGCATTCGGCCTGAACTTGTCATCTCCGTCCAGGAAGCAGACGTATCGTCCGCGGGCATTGTCCAGGCCGAGGTTCCGCGCTGCAGCGACTCCGCCATGCTCCAACCTGAAGGACCGAAACGCGCTGTACATGCTGCAATAACGCTCAATGACACGCGGAGTCTTGTCAGATGAGCCGTCATCAATGACCAGCACCTCGACCCCCCGGAAGCTCTGCTCCAGTATCGAATCGAGACACTCCTCTAGAAACTCGCCGACGTTGTATGCCGGGACAATCACGCTCACTTCAACCAATGTCTACTCGGCCCCCGGACTTGACCCTTTGCGCAAGAAAGGAACCACCAGCTCGTCTACCACGCGTGCGCTGGCGCGGCCGTCGGCAACGTCAAAAGAACGCTCTCTGAATTCCTGCACGGCGCTGACGTCATAATCCCCCGCCGCAAGGTACCCAGCCAGACTCGCCGACGACGTAAACAGCGGTCCGGGGATGCCGGTCTCGTAGTCGAAGTAGAAGCCGCGCTCCGCCTCGTACTCGACGTAGTCCGGGGCGAAGAACAGCATCGGCTTGCCAAGCAGCGAGTACTCGAATATCGCGCTTGAGTAGTCCGTTATGAGCACATCGCTCATCAGCATCAGCTCGTTGATGTCACCGTAGTCAGAGACATCAAAGGCGAAACCGGAGCCTGAGCCGCCCAGATCGACAGCGCTACGCACGAAGGGATGGAGTTTCACCAACACCACGTATTCATCACCGCAAGACGCGCGCAACAGATCAAGATCGAGGTAGTCGCCGTACTCGGCCACATGCGCACTGTCCCCGCGGAAAGTCGGCGCATACAAGATCACCTTCTTGCCCTCGGGGATCCCGTATCTTGCCCTGACCTTGCGTTCTATCGCGCCCTCATCACGCTGAAAGAGCACATCGGTTCGAGGGATACCAAGCACCACAAACGCCTCTTCCGGCTGCCCGAACGCTTCTGAGTAGTACGGAATAGCAGATCGAGATGCGACCAGACAGTACGTGTAGTTCGAGTGGATGCGGACCTGCTTGAGAAGTTCCTTGCTTGCGCCAAAACCACGATCGGCAACGCTGTAGCCCACCTTCTTGAGGGCGCCACAAGCGTGCCAGGTCTGGATTATGGTCGTCGCCTTCTTGGGTTTGATCACGTAGATGGGGAAATAGTAGTCATCCACGATGAAGACTCTGGAAGTGGCGAGATGATACTCGCCAACGATGGCTGCCCATAAAGTCGCCAGCTTCCCCGCGAGTCCTGCCGAAGAGCGATGCGTGTGGATCACGACTCGAGCGGGCAGATTCTCACAACGAGCGAGCTCATCACTGATCGCCTTCAGGTTGCCCCGTGCCCGAGAAGCGCTGCTTGATGCGAGGACCACCTTGTTCTGGACCGGAAGAGGATAGAACAGCGCGTAGGCCAGCCTCAGCATCCACTTCCTCGCGAAGACCAGAACGGCAGTGCTCATCTTCCCAGGACCACTGCGTCGATCACTCGATCCGTCGCACCGCCGCGCGCGTCGCCAAAATGACGGGCGGCAAACTCATGGACCTTCTCCGCTTCAAAATCGCCGTCACGCAAGGCGACCAGCAGGTCATCGAACGTAGCGACGACCTTCCCCGGCACGAACGACTCGAACTCCTCATAGAAGTCCCTGGTAGATATGTACTCCTCAAGATCGTAGGCATAGAAGAGCATCGGTACGCCCAGAAGGGATGCCTCGAACACCAGAGACGAATAGTCGGTGATCGCAACATCAGCAATGAACAGAAGGTCGTTCAGCTCACGCATGTCTGTTGCATCGAGAATGCGATCGCGGTACTCCTCGGGCACGGATAAGGCCGTTCTGACGAACGGGTGCATCTTCAGAATGACGACAGCGTCCTCTCTCACGCACAGTGCATGGAGCGCATCGAAGTCGATCTTGTCGACATCGTAGTAGGCGTTCTTGGGACCTGTACCTCTGAACGTGGGGGCAAATAGCCACACCTTGCGATCACGCGCGGACGGGAACGCAGAATATGCCTCAGCCCTTACGCGCTCGGCGTACACGGAGTCGTAAAAGGGGTCCAGCCGCGGGATGCCTGTGGGGATGACCCGATCTTCAGGAATGCCGAACGCCTCGGCATAGAAGGGGACGTCGTGAGCGGAGCTGACGATGGCATGCGTGTAGCTACGATGGTCTTTCGAGAATGGGTTCGGACCCCCTGGCTTGCCGACTCGGCTGTAGCCCACCGTCTTGAACGCACCGGAAGCATGCCAGAGCTGGACCAGCTTCACCTGAGCATCCAGCTCCACCTTGTAGACCATCGGCTGGAAGTCATCCATGAACACGACATCCGCAATAGCCAAGTATGCGGTGAAGAGCCACTTATCCATGAAACCCCGCCGCGCCCTGATGCTGGGCTTGAACTTCGTGTACATACGGTAGTCCGCGCCCATGCCGCGCTCGATCATCCGATCGTGGATGAACTGCAGGTTACCCGACAGGGTCGCCCGGGAGTCGGACGTGAACAGTATCCGTCGCCCGTTCTTGGGGAGCAGTGTGCTGAGGACCCAGAAGGTCGATCGATACACGTTCTGGCGCAGGCTCTTGATCCAGGACCCGAACGGGATCCTGCGGCGCCCAGCACCCTTCGTCCGCACATAGGCCACTTCCAAAGAGAATGCCGCCACCGCGTTCGACGCGGGCAGGATCGAGTAGCACCAACTGCCAGACCGGAAAATACCACCGTATCCCTGAACAGGTATGGACAGTCCTTCGGCGATTGCCAGAGCAAGGGGCTCACCTGTCATCGCCGTGGCCCTGAGCGTCCAGGTACCGCTCTTCAGGGCCGTGGTTCCAAGGCCCTGCGTCACGTTGTACCGGATGAGGATCCGCCCATCGACCATGCTCCAGCGGTGTATCGGAGAACGAACGCCCGTCAGCGCGTTCTCAAAGTACATCTCCTGAATAGAATCCGGACCGGCGTCACCCTCGAGCACCCCTTCGATGATCAGCTGCACGCGTTGCCACGTGACCGAATCGATTGTGAGCCTCACCTGCGACGATTCCATCACAAAGCCCTCAGTCATTCTCAAACTCATAGTCGATACGTGTGATACCGGTGCCTATGAACTCATCCTGTTCGATGGTGAAGGGTCTCTTGTTCGAGTAGCCCACGTAGAAAGCGGCCTCGTTGTTCCAGAGCTCCCCTGAGAGGGCGTATGTCCCAGCCAGGAGATTGGGGCTTCGCAACCGAACGCGCAGCGTGTGCTTTCCGACATTCGAAGCAATGGTGTTGTCAGGATTCTGCTTGTCGGCCATAAATACTTCATGGTACTCGGCGTTACGGACGGTGAAGCAGAACGTCAGCTTCTCCACAGGGCGCTTCACTTCATACCGAAACTCGAACAGGACGTCCTCGCCGTACTTGAAATTGGTCGTCTTCTCGCCGGCCTGGTTCAGCATGCGAAAGCCAGCGATCTTGACCACGTCTGACTTGTCCATCGGAGGCGCCTCATCTTTCGGCGCAACCGCCTTCGCCCTACGGCGTTCCTCTCGGAGGAAGTCTTCGTACTTCGTGATGACGTCACCCAGATCGCCTTCCGCCATCACCACGCCCTTGTCTAGCCACACTCCACGCGTGCAGAAAGCCTTGACCGTGAACAGAGAGTGGCTGACGAACAGGATCGTCTTGCCCTCCTTGCGGAAGTGCTGCATCTTGTCGATGCACTTAAGCTTGAACACATCATCGCCCACCGCGAGCACCTCATCGACGATGAGGATGTCAGGGTCCACACTGACCGAGACGGCAAACCCCAGGCGCGCCTTCATCCCGCTTGAGTACGTCCTTACCGGCTGGTTGATGTGGGTCCCGATGTCTGCGAAGTCGATGATCTCTTGCTTCTTCGCTTCGACTTCATCGCGAGGGATGCCCATCGCCAGAGCCCTAAGGTAGATGTTCTCCTCACCCGAGAGCTCCTTGTCGAAGCCGGAAGTGAGCTCCAGCATGGCCGAGACTCGGCCGTTCACTTCCACCTCTCCTGTGGTCTGCGACGCGACTCCGGTGATGATCTTGAGCAGGGTCGACTTACCCGAGCCGTTCTTGCCCAGGATGGCTACAACCTCTCCTGCAGGGAAGTCGAGGTTGATGTTGTTGAGAGCGGTGAACTTGCGCGAGCGATCCGTGCGCCTGAAGACATCCAGCGCACGGTCTATCGAGGACTCATAGAGCCTGTATGTCTTGGTCAGGCCACTGACCCGAACCGCGTTTCCCATCGGATACTTCCCTACAGGATGTCGGAGAACTCCTTGTGCAACTTGGCGAAAAGGAAGCTCGTGAAGAGCGTGAGAGCGGTCATGAGCACCCAGAAGTAGACGGTGTACTCCCACTCGACGAAAAACCAACGTTCCAGAACGAAAGCGTTTCGATAGCCCTGAACGAGATAGCACACCGGATTCAACATCACGATGTATCGCACGATGCCGTGCAGAGTATCAACCGACCAGATGATGGGTGTCAGCCAGAACAGGGCGGTCATGATCGACTTGACCATATGACCCACATCATGACTGACGGCCGTGAGCGTCGAGAGCATCGTTGATACGACAAAGGCGAACGTCAGAGTGCAAAGCGTGTAGTAGAAGAGCTCGAAGATGTAGACGCTAAGACCGTAGCCCGAAAGTATGAAGATGACGACCACGATGCCGACCAGCATCAGGTGCACGAAGTAGAGAGAAAGCACCGTGAACACCGGTATCGTGGCCACCGGATAGACCATCTTGGTTACAAGATGGCTGTTCGCCCGTATGGCGGCCCCCCCGATGGTCAACGCATCAGAGATGAAGAACCAGCAGACGATTCCAGGCAGGAACCATAGAAGGAATGGAGCGCCATCCACAGGCTGATTACCCCTGAGCCCCACCTGGATCGCGAACCAGTAGACCGAGATGAACACCATGGGCCGCACGATACCCCAGAAGATGCCGAGAATAGAACCGCTATAACGCTTCACCAGGTCGACCCTCGCCATATCAAGGGTCCTTCTGAAGTACTTCATGTTGGTCACGACGATGTCGCGAAGGCTCAATATGGCGGTACGCACGTCGTGCTTCTCCTCAGAAATGGAACGTGCCACGGCGGGGCAAGATGAGCCCACCGTTGCAGGTTACGCCTATTCTCGCTCAAACAGCGTTAAGAGGGAAACCACAGAGTAACGGCATAAATGCATGTCTGCAGACTCTGGGATAGCATAGTATGGTTGATGCTTCACGATCACTCAACCCTGATCACAGTGCGGAAGGTGCAGCTATGGGTATTGGAATGATCATCTTGGCAGGTGGCGTAGGCTCCCGCATGGGCAAGTCGACGCCAAAACAGTATCTACTCCTGGGCGGCAAGCCCATCATCGTGCACGTGCTGGAGAAGATCGATGCGTTGACGGATCTGGATCAGGTCGTGATCACCTGCCCGGCAGAGCACCTGGACGAGACTCGCGACTTGCTGAGGCACCGCAACTTCGGGACATCGTTCGAGTGCATCGAGGGCGGCGAGACTCGGCAGGCCTCCGTCATGAACGGACTCGCGGCGCTGAAGGACTGCGAGACGGTGATAATCCATGAGGCCGTCAGGCCCTTCGTCTCCGTGGAAGAGTTCCGGCACCTTATAGACAGCGAGTGTGAGAACGCCATCTACGGGATCCCGATTCCGTTCACTGTCCTTGTGGGCAACGAGCGCGTCGAAGGAAACCTGGAGCGCACGGAACTCGTCAACGTCCAGCTACCTCAGAAGTTCGACACAGCCAAGCTTCAAGAAGGTCACGAGAAGGCCCTTGCTGAAGGCTTGAGCTTCACAGAAGACGCAAGCCTGTTCCTTCACTACGGGCTTGGCACCGTCCGGATCCTTGAAGGATCGGAGCTGAACATCAAGATCACCCATCCAAGCGACCTGGTCATCGGTGAGGCACTGTACGCCGAATACATCCTGGGGAAGGCATAAGAATCATGAAGACCTGCATAATCACGGGCGCAAGCCAGGGCATCGGCAGAGCTGCCGCCATACGCATGAGCGAAGAACCCGGCGTCAGGAACATCGTCCTGATCGCTCGGAATGAATCAGCTCTTGAAGAGACAGCCGCCGCGATGAACCGGCACGGGACGAACGTGAAGATCGTCCCATTCGACCTGGCCGACCTGGATGCTATCGAAGGACTCGTTAAGGGCATCTACGATGAGTTTGGCAGTATCGACCTACTGCTCAACATCGCGGGCTATGCAGACCCTCGCTCTCTCCCGGATACGACCATCGAGAATCTCACGCGCACCTTCACCATCAACGTGTTCGCACTTGTGGTACTCACGCGCGAGTGCGCGAAGTACATGAGGAACCGGCAGTCCAAGGTGCTGAACGTGGCCTCGACCGCCGGTGTCACCTCTCGGCCGGGCTGGCTCTCATACGCTTCCTCAAAAGCCGCGGTCGTATCGATCTCCAACACACTCGCGGATGAGCTCGCCGAATACCAGATCAAGGTCTATTGCGTTTCGCCAGGCAGATGCGCAACCGAGCTCAGAAGGGCACTCGCACCCGAGGAAGATCCTTCAACGATCATGCAGCCAAGCCACGTGGCCGACGTGATCGCCAACCTGCTGAGCGACGAGGAGACGTGTCTGGATGGACAAAACATCATAGTCCGCCAGAATCCGTCCATCTCAGGATGAACCGCCTGGAGTATCTGCTCTCCGCATTCGCCCTGCGCGTCTGCTATTTCCTGTTCAGGCTTGCGCCGGTCGATCAGAATAAGATCGTGTTCGCCTCTGCGAGAGCCGATGTGCTGGAAGGCAACCTGAAGCACCTGCACAGTGCTATCCGGCGGGAACGTCCGGACCTCAGGCCCGTGCTGCTTTTGGAGCGATACTCCTACGACTTCGTCGGCAAGCTGAGATACATGTTCAGACTCGTCCGCGGCGCCTATCATCTGGCCACCGCCCGCTTCTTCATCGTTGACAATGCCTACCTGCCGCTGCATGTGGCCAAGCACAGGAAGGGCACCACTGTCATCCAGGTCTGGCATGCGGCCGGGGCCCTGAAGCGGTTCGGCGTGGATATCTCTGCTCAAGAAAGAACGACCGAGAATCGCTTCGTCCACCGCAACTACGACTATGTGGTCGTGGGTTCAACGGCGGCCATTGCGCCTTACGCCTCAGCTCTCCGCACAGACCCCGCGCATGTGATCACGCTCGGCACCCCCAGGACTGACTACTTCTTCGACGAAGATGCCCTCGCCGAGACCAGGGCCAGGTTCTTCGCGAAATACCCTGAACTGAAGGGCAAGAAGCTCGTCTTGTACGCTCCTACTTTCCGAGGACACGGGCGGAAGAAGAAGCCGTACGCGGGCCTGGACTTTGCAGCCCTGCGCAAAGCTCTCCCCGATGACTATGTACTCATCAACAAGAACCATCCCGTTCTCGACGTGCACAGCGAAAAGCCCGGCGACTACGATATCGCCGCGGACTCCTTCGACATCAACGAGCTCTTCCCGATAATCGATGTCTTGGTGACTGACTACTCATCGTCGATCTTCGAATATGCTCCATTCAGAAAACCGCTCGTCCTACTAGTCGATGACCTCGAAAGCTACTCGAGAAATCCGGGACTCTACATTGACTACAAGACAGCGATGATCGGGGCGCAAGCTGTTGACACCGATGGAGTGGCTCAAGCGATCATCGAAGGCCCGTTCGACCCGACGTCGTATGACGCCTTCATCGAGGAACACTGTCATCTCATGGATGGCCATGCCAGCGAGCGATTCGTGGACTGGTTCAACCGGCTCTAAGGCGTGGAGGCATCGCGCCAGGCTGCACGCCTGATCACAGTCGGAATCGCCGTGTTATCCAGGTAGGGCCCGCGCACAGGATCGTCCCCCACTGCGTACTCAAGAAACAGACGGGCGCCTACGCCATGCGCGAACAACGGCACCAGTGAGTTCGTGTGGTGCGTCGTGTTCCATCGCATCCCGGGAAGGGATCCGGATGATGAAGGACCAAGACCGAAGCCCTCTTCGGACATTCGAGTTCCCTTCATGTCGACACCCGCCAGGTAGCCTGTCTCATGGTCTGCGAGCACGACAAGAAGCGTCTCGTCCCAGCGAGAATCCTCCGCAGCCCAGGCCATAGCCACGTCAACAGCGGCGTTGAAGTCCATTTGTTCTTCGATCATTCGTCCGGACTGATTGGCGTGGCTCGCCCAATCGATGGCCCCGCCCTCGATCACCAGGACAAAACCGTCGGCATCCTCATCGAGGACGTTGAGCGCCGCCGCGGTCATGTCGGCAAGCGACGGGATCCCCTCATTGAGCGGGACCTCGAAGGGCGCTGCGTCAATCTCACCGCTTCGACGCTGGTTGAGCGTCTCGGCCACCTGCGCAACCCCGAGCACTCTAACGGGTGTCTCACCAACCGCCAGCGCCGCGAACTCCTCGGATGAGTGGATGAAGGTCCAAGGATCAAGGTCTCCGTCACCGTCCGAGTCATTGGGTGCGAGGCCCTGCGTGACAGAGGACCAGGTTTCTTTCCCTCCGACGTAGGTGTATCCGTACGGGTTGGATGTGGGCTTGGCGTCGGCATCAAAACCGGGATGCCCGGCACCCATGATCACATCCAGCCCGGAATCCAGCAGCATTGCGGTGGCGATTCCCTGGTAGTCATCCCGGGAGTCAACGTGGACGCTGAAGCCTGCAGGTGTCGCGTGAGAGAACGGTACCGTCGTCACCACGCCGGTTGCCTTCCCCCTCTTCTCGGCGTCCTCGAACAGGTGCTCGAGAAGCACTTGTTCAGCTCCTGATCCGACAACGCCGATTGCGGCATTCTGAGTCTTTGCGCCTGTGGACATGGCCGTGGCTGCCGCCGCAGAGTCCGTTGGCGTATCCAACACGTAACCGGGCTCATTCCAGGCTCGGGCAGGGTCATAGCCATCGCCGTCAAGCGAGAACGTCGAAACAGCCATGTGGACTTCGAACTGCTCATAAGCCTGGGTTCCAGTCGTGCCGGATGAATAGAGGTCGGCTGCAGCCACGTGGTTGAAGCCCATACCATCGCCGATCATGATGACGACGTTGCTGGCCAACGGCTCGCTTTGCGGCGGCACCAGGGGTGAAGCGGGGTCGTCCGGAGATGGCGACGGCGAACTAGGGGGCTGTAACGTAGGGTTCACGCAGCCCGCGACTAGCGCGCACAGCAACAGGATCGTCACCTTGACTCCAGGGCGCATTACAACTCCGAACCGCTCAGTACGAAACCGTCAGGACTCTAATCTAGCAGCGAACCGATCTGGTCGCGCACCGAATCCTTCAACACCGACGACCCGCCAAGGAAGTGCACTGTGCCTATGCTTCCACTCGCCTCGGTAAGCAAGCCTCTCGGGTCAGGCGATAGGTTGGTGCCGCCGGTAAGCAAGATGACGGTGCCCTTCATTGAGCCCAACATGCCACCCGCAAGCGCGTCAGGGAAGTCCTGCCCCGTGGCAACGGCAACGCCGTCCCAGATGAGCCCACAGGACTCGACACCATACTCGGCGACGAGGGCTCCGGTGTCATAGCGATCATCCCCGGCGATCCTCTCGGCACTTCCCAGAGCAGACCGCGCCGCAGTCTCGAAGTCAGTGGATACGGCTGCTGCTCCGCCCAATATGATCACACGCTTGACCCCGTCCGCCTTCATCTGAGAGATGAGCGTAGCCGGGTCTTCAGCGGGATTGGAAAGGTAGATCGGCCACTTCCGGAATGCCGAAAGCGGCGAGGCCGCAAGGGCGTCAGGAAATGTGACTCCCGTCGCCACGAACGCGGTCCCGTCCCAGCCGGCACCCGCCTTGGCGATGGCGGCCTGAGCGATCTTGCGTGCCGTTGAGTAGCGTGTCGCCTCGCCGTACCGCTTGATCGTCGTGATGCCAGCGCTCCGCAGAGAACTCTCTACCGAGGTGCTGACGGCACCCGTGCCTCCCAGAATGATCGCCGTCTTCGCCCCCAGCCGCTGGATCTCAGCCTTCACCGTGGACGGAACGCTCGTCTTCTCCACCAGTAGTATCGGAGCATTGTAGCCGCCGGCAAGTGCGGCCCCGCCGAGCGCGTCCGGGAAGCTACGCCCGGTTGCCACAAGCACGGTATCCGCGCCGTTTGGAAACGCCTTGGCCGATATCTTGACCGCAGTCTCAAAACGGTTCGAACCCTCGACCTTGACCATGCTCAAGCCGACCGGATCGAGAGGTGACTTCGGCAGCCAGGACGCCGTGGAAGACCTATTGATCCCCCCCGACTGGGTCTGCGCCTTCACATAAACGCGGAAACCGAGCGTTGACTGACCTATGTTCCGCTGGTGATATGCAACGCCCCAGGCATTGGTCGTCGTCGTATAGGTGAGCGTGGTCGTCTTGTGCGTCCACGTGAAGGTGACCGGCAGTCCCGATATGGGCTTGCCTTTCTCGTTCAAGATCACTGTCCGGACGGTCAGGAGCGTGCCCTGTTCCGGAGAGTGATTAGAGACGCCGGTCTTGATGTAGCCGATGACCTCGGTTGGAATCAGTGTTGCCGATGAAGTGCTGGACTTCCCTCCGCATTCAGAGGTGGCAGTGACTACGAGCGGCTTATTGTAGGTCTCCTTGCCCAGAAGCTCCCAGCTCGTCGCCAGTCCGTTCTCGTCTGTGAATTCGATGTCAACCACTGTCCCGGCGATCTTGGGCCATGTGAACCGGACAAGCACCCCCTCGATGGGGTCGCCGGACGCGTCGAGTACCTTTGCATCCACGCGCGCCAGTTTGTCACGCCCGACATAGGTGGTCGGCACAGAAGCGCTGACAATACCGGGACCGGATACTCCTTCAGCGTCTGCGATTGAACAGATCACATCAGCCAGGCCGTTGACCACCATCGAGAGATTCGACTTCGTGATGGAATCTACTGTTGAGTTGTAGCCGGAAGACGCGTAGGCGCTCCGGAGAGAAGCGTACGTGGCACGACTCGCTATCGCCATGTCGACGGTCTGCTGGCGGATATCTGTGACGGCGCGTCGCGACCGAGGCGTGATCCAACCCGATGCGTCCCCAGGGTTGCGGTGGTTGGAGTCGACTTCCAGCTCATACGCCAGGTGGTCGGCGGCATCGGCCTCGTTGTAGAACGTGTGGTACGGCACGCCGATATCTGAGTAATAGTGTGACAACAAGCCGAGATACTCGCTAGCCTCTGTGAGCCGGCCTTCCTGGTAAGCGACCACGGCATCGTAGTACAACTCGGCGACCTTTGCAGGCGCACCCCGATAGTCGCCATCGACCATGAACGTATGGTAGATCTTGTCCTCATCGCCATAGAGCGTATCGGGGTCGTCCGTCTTGAGAAGCGCCGCTTCTCTGTCGACCCACGTCTCACCCGATAAGGCCAGCGCCTCGTCAAGGACCCAGTCGTGCGTGCCATAGCCGTTCCCGTCGTCAGGACCGTTCGACCAGCCAAGGGCCAGGGACGGCGTGCACAACATGGTAACGGCCATCACCATCGCGACGAGACCTTGTCTGCTCACCATTGAGACTCCTGTCATGTGGGGTGTTCAGCCTCGTACCACTCAGTATCGGTCGTCATAAGCGCACACCTTAATCGGACAAGACGACCAGCAGAGCGAGTAGTAGAATGTGGAACGGTCAGCTCAAGCCAAAGCCATTGGCGCCATGAATACATGCCTGATGCGCTGACGTGACTAAGGGGAACAAGGACAGCCGTGAAGCGCATTCGTTATTCTCGTAGGGTTCTGCGCGCGTTCAGCATACTCACCTGCATCGCCACCACCTCTGTGCTGTTGATCTGTGCAGCACGCATCTGGACCGACTTCCGCTGGTATCAGAGCCTTGGACAGCAGTCTGTGTTCACCACCCAGATCTCCGCGCAAGGCATCGTGTGGCTCGCTGCCGCACTGCTGGCTTTCGCCCTACTCTATATGCCTGCTCGCGCCGCGCGCTCCATCGTGGGGCGCTCGAGCCTGTCGTCCGGCCTCGCACTTGGAGGCTCGATGCTGTTCGCCGTGCTCGGCGGCTGGAACATGTCCAAGCAGTGGATGACCTTCCGGATGGCGGTCACCAAGCCATCGTTCGGCGTGACAGATCCCCTGTTCGGCAAAGACGTCGCGTTCTTCGTATTCAGACTGCCGGCCCTCGAGCTGCTGAGTGACTGGTTCAGCGGGCTTGTGGTACTCGCGATCCTGCTGTCACTGGGCGTCGTGTTCCTGGCTATGTGGGCGGGTGTCGCCGAGAAGATGGATGCCCGCTGGGCCGACTTCAAGGCACTGGGCATGCGCCTCGTAGGGCTGCTCTTTG
Source organism: Coriobacteriia bacterium (assembly GCA_016938135.1). Taxonomy (GTDB): domain Bacteria; phylum Actinomycetota; class Coriobacteriia; order Anaerosomatales; family Anaerosomataceae; genus UBA2279. Next base: position 43,919 of record JAFGVD010000025.1, on the reverse strand, counting down.
TGGTGGCGGCATTCGACTTCCGCCTGAAGATATGGAGTCTGGACCTGTCGTCGCGTACCTCACAGACCGGAGCATCGTACACCGACGTTCATGCTCAGCTGCCGGCCTACTGGATTCTTGTGGGGGCGAGCATAGTCCTCGCAGGAATACTCATAGCGTCCGCGCGTTCGCGGAAGTGGCGACTGCCGACGGCCTCCGTTGCGGTCTGGATTGCGGGGGTGCTCGTGCTGGGCACAGCCTGGCCGGCAGTAGTCCAGGGCCTGGTCGCCACGCCCAACGAGGCCTCAGCAGAGCTTCCCTATATCGAGGACAACATCGAGATGACGCGGGAAGCGTTCGATCTCGCCTCGGTTGAAGGCGAGACCTACCCGGCGTTAGCAAGCCTCACGGCTACATCGGCTGAGAACGCGAGCGTGCTGGGAGACGCCCGCCTATGGACCCCGAAGACGGTTGAGACGGCGTATGAACAACTACAGACGATCCGCCCCTACTACGAGCTCTCGGCCATCCAGACCGACCGCTACGAGGTCAATGGCGAGCTTCGAGAGGTGCTCGTATCCGCGCGTGAACTCGATACGGAGTCCCTCCCCTCGCAGGCCCGCACCTGGGTCAACGAGCATCTCGTCTACACGCATGGATACGGGCTGGCGATCAGCTCGGTCAGCGATGCCACCGAACAGGGCTTCCCGGTGTTCTACGTGGGAGATGTCCCGCCCAAGATCGCAGAGACCGTTGAAGCCGGGTCTCCAGATCTGATCACCGAGCAGCCTCGAATCTACTTCGGCACCAACGACAGCGACTACGCGATCGTGGACACCGGACTCGACGAGTTCGACTATCCTTCGAGTGAGACCAACGTGACATACCGCTACGAGGCCGAGAGCGGCATCCCGATGGGTTCCGGTGCCGAGAAGGTCGCCTGGGCGATACGGCTCGGATCCGAGCAGATTCTCTTCTCGGACTACATCGACTCCGATAGTCGGGTGCTCATCTACCGGGACGTGAAGACGCGCGCCGAGAAGATCGCCCCGTGGCTCACCTTGTCCGAGGAGCCTTATCCCGCACTGGTGGATGGCAGGATCGTGTGGATCCTCGACGCCTACACCTCCACCGACCACTTCCCGTACTCACAGACGATCGATGGTGGCATCAACTACATGCGCAACTCGGTGAAAGTGGTGGTCGACGCATTCACAGGAGACACCACCTTCTACGCCTTTGGAGCAGACCCCATCCGTGACGCATGGGGAGAGATCTTCCCCACGGTACTCACCCCCGGTACCGAGATCTCCGACTCGCTTGCGGAGCATCTTCGCTATCCCAAGCGCCTGTTCGCCGCACAAGCCGAGATCTTCTGCACCTATCACATGACGGATCCTACGGCGTTCTACAACAAAGAGGACCAGTGGCAAGTCTGCAGCGACGGCGACGATGCGTTCTCGCCTTCCTACCTGATGCTCGACCTGCCCAGTGGTGAGGATGACAACGGTCTCTACCTAATGCAGCCGTACGCACCGGAGAACCGGGACAACATGATAGGTATAGTCGCAGCCGGATGCGATCCGGACGACTACGGCGTTCGTACCGTCTACATGCTGCCAAAAGACCGCGTGGTCCTGGGGCCCGAGCAGGTGAGCGCCCAGATCAATCAAGACCCGGAAATCGCGCCTCAACTCTCCTTGTGGAATCAGCAAGGACGGAGCGTCGTCTTCGGAGACATGCTCGTCCTCCCGGTGGAAGGGGCTGTCACCTATATCCAACCGATCTTCCTCAAGGCGGATAACTCGGCGATCACCGAGCTGGTAGCCGTTGTCGTGGTGAACGGTGAGCGTGTCCGAATGGGCTCCACCCTCGCAAGCGCCCTTGCCGAGACATTCACCACGCAGCAGGAACCCACCGACCTGGTCACTGAGGCAGCTCACGTCGACGCGCTGTTGAAAGAGGCCTTGACCGCCCAGGAGCAAGGTGACTGGGCTGCATACAGCGCCTGCCTCTCCGAGCTGCAGACCGCCCTCAACAGGCTTCAGGAGACAGAGACGTCAACCACATACTAGGACGGAAGCCTCCATGGGACACCGAGTCGACCGCACCCAGAACATCAGCAGGATGTGCATGATCTGCGGTACCGAGAACGACATGGGGCTGCATGCCCGCTTCTATGAGCTGGAGAGCGGCGAGCTGCTCGGCATCTTCAGACCCCTGGAGCAGCACCAGAGCTACCCCGGGCGCCTGCACGGCGGTGTCTCCTCGGCCATCTTGGATGAGACGATAGGACGCGCCATCAACATGAGCGACCATGACGCATGGGGTGTCACCGTGGAGCTCTCGGTGCGATTCCGCAAGCCCGTACCGCTGGATGCCGAGGTGCGCGCCGTGGCCCGCATAACCAAAGACTCGCGACGGCTGTTCGAGGGCAGCGGCGAGATCCTCCTGGAAGACGGGACGGTCGCCGTAGAGGCCTCTGGCCGCTACATGAAGATGCCGATCGACAAGATCGCCGAGGGAGACTTCGACAAGGAGTGGTACGCCGACGAGCGGCCGTTCCCCGAGGAGATTGAGCTGTAGCTCTCCAGGCCCTACAAGCTTGAAAGGCTTGAATGAGAAGTGGCCCCGCCGTTTCCAGCGGGGCCACCTGTGACTCAGGGTCAGCCGAGAGGCTGCTGCTGCGTGATGCAGTGGACGTTCCCGCCGCCCAGGACGATCTCGCGCCCGGGGAAGGTGACGACCTCACGGTCGGGGAACAAGCCGCGCAACACCTCTACGGCCACTTCATCATGTCGATCGCCGAACACCGGCAGGACGACAGCACCGTTGCAGACGTAGAAGTTCACGTAGGAGGCGGGAACCTCATCGCCCGCTTCCCGCGGAAGCGTCCCTTCCACCACGTCGACACCGCTTGTCTCCTCCACGGTATAGGTCATCGTGTCGGGCATGGGTATGGTGTGCACCTCGAGCGACCGACCTTTGGCATCTGTAGCGCTCTTGAGAATCTTAAGATTCTCGGCAAGGATCTCGTATCTCCAGTCGCTCTCGTCATCGGTCCAGCCAGCCAGTACGACACCGGGACGCACGAAGCAGGCTACGTCGTCGACATGCCCGTTCGTCTCCTCGGGATCGATACCGCGCTTGAGCCAGATGACCTTGGTGATCCCCAGATACTCGGCCAGGTAGCCTTCGATCTCCTCGCGCGTCAGGTCAGGGTTCCGACCGGGCGAAAGCAGGCACTCCTCGGTCGTGATGACCGTGCCCTCGCCATCAACATGGAACGATCCACCTTCAAGCACGAGCGGCGCCCGGTACCGATCGATGCCCTCAATCTCGGCGATCTTCCGCGGTACCAGCTCATCTTTGTCCCAGGGAGCATACAGTCCATCGTAGAGCCCGCCCCAGGCATTGAAATGCCAGTGCACCAAACGTACATGGCCATGGTCATCCACAACGAAACTGGGGCCGATATCGCGCATCCACGAATCGTTGTTAGACATCTCAACCACGCGGACCTCATCCGGTAGCATCGCGCGTGCGTTCTCGAACTGCTCCGGGTTCACACCCACGGTGACCGGTTCGAATCGTGCGATCGCACTCGCCACAGCGACCCATGCGCGCTGCGCCGGTTTCGCGCCGTTGCGCCAGTTGTCCGGGCGCTGCGGCCACAGCATCCAGGTGCCGGCGTGCGGCTCCCATTCTGCGGGCATTCGGAACCCGTCTGCTCGCGGAGTACTATCTATCGTTGCCATCGGTTCTCCTTCACACCGCCTGCGAATACGCTACGCAGCGGTCTTCAGTGTCTTTGCCTTCTTCGCATGCGAGTGGAGCCAGAAGCCCACCGCCACCGAGATGACCGTACCGCCGCCGGTAATCGCATAGAACGCGCCCAACGGCGTGCCTTCCGGTGGAGCGAGGAAGAACAATGCCAGTGTGAATAGGATGCCCAACTCGCACATCACTGCGAATATCCAGGCACCTGTGTTACCACCCGGAACCACGTAGGGTCGATGCTGATTGGGGAACTTCTTCCTCAGCACCACAATCGACGGGAACATAAGCAGGTAGGGCAACAAGAACACTACCGAAGACAGTGAGAAGATCGCCCAGAAGATGCCTTCGTTGTTGCCGAACAGTGCGTAAGTGATGATCGTGACCACCGTGGCGATGATGCCCATCAGGTAAAAGGCATAGTCCGGAGTACCGTTCTTGGGATGCTTGTGGCCAAAGACGCCGGGCGCAGCCTCGTCCATGCCGGTTGCAGCGATGGATTCATTGGCGCCGATAGACCACGTGACCATGTTTCCGATGAACGTGAAAAGCACACCCAACGCGACCACCACGAACACGGGTCCGGCTGCGGCGCCAAGCACGGAGTCGAACGCCGGGCGCAGGGCATCGACGATGCCGGTCTCGATCTGGATATCGGCGACCGGGATGACCGCCAAGATGCCGAATGTCGCGAACATGTAGATGAACAGGATGGCACCGCCTGCACCGAAGATCATCTTCGGCACGTCGCGCTTCGGATCATGGATCGAGTCGCCCACCGAGCTCATCAACTCAAAGCCCATGAAGCTGTAGATGACGATGGGCAGGTAAGTGAGGTTATCGAATGAGAACACAGGCACCCATTCGGACAGCGCGAAGCTGTTGGCAAGCCCGCCGTTGTTGATAGCTGCGGCGACGCCCGCAAGTCCCAGGATGACGAACACGACGATCTTCACAGCAGCTGACAGATTGGGTACCCACTTCGAGTACTTCATGGGCAAAACACCAACGAGCACCATGACCCATATCAACGCGATGACGACGAGCGCCTCTCCCCACAGGGGCAAGGCGAGTCCAAAGGCTGCGCTTGCCGAGTAGAGGAAGAGAACGAACACGCTCGGCGCCCACAGCGCCACGTTGACCCAGTACAACCAGGCCGTTACCGTACCCCACTTAGGCCCGAAAGCCTCACGCACCCACACATAGATGCCACCATCGTCGGGCCAGGCGGCACCCAGTTCAGCGGTAACAAAGCCGTACGGGATGAAGAACAGGATGCCGAGGCCGAGCCAGAACGTGAGTCCCTGGACGCCCATGGCAGCCGAAGACGCGATGGTGTCCCCCACCAAGATCGCAGACACAGAGAATAGGATCATCGACGCTAGACCAAAGACCTTGTTCTTTGCTGGAGCAGTCTTCTCAGACATGCCCTCTCCCTTCCGAGAAGTGACCGATCAGGACAGCAGAGCCGTGGCGATGGGGTGCAGACGTTCATCCGACGGCATCTCATCGATACCGATCAGGGCAAGCATCAGTGCTTTCTGGAAGTGCATGCGATTCTCGGCCTGAGGGAAGATGATAGAAGCTTCGCTATCGGCCATCTCATCAGTGACTTCCTCGCCGCGCATCGCTGGCAGACAGTGCATGAACTTGGCTCCCGGCTTCGTGTGCGACCACAGCTCGGTGTTCACCTGAAATGGCGTAAATGCCTTGATGCGATCATCGTACTCGGCTTCCTGTCCCGTCCACCACCAGCAGTCGGTGTACACGAAGTCTGCACCATCGATCGCCTCAAGAGGATCGTTCGTGAGCAGGAACGAGCCGCCGTTATCCTCGGAGAGTTTGCGCGCAGTCGCCTGCAGCTCCGGCGCCATCTCGTAGCCGGGCGCGTTGCCCACACGGACGTTGGCGCCCAGCTTGGTGAGCGTGGTGGAAAGCGAGTTGCAGGGGTGTGCTGCGTCGCCCACATAGGCGAAGGTGACGCCTGCGACTGAGCCGGCATTCTCCAGGATGGTGAGAGCGTCGCTCATCGACTGCGCGGGGTGACGATCGTTGTCCATACCGTTGATGACCGGCACGGTCGCATGACGGGCGAGTTCCTCGATGGTCTCATTCTTCTTGGAACGAATCTCAATAGCGTCGTTCATACGCGAGAGGACCGCGGCCGTATCGGCGACGGTCTCGCGACCCGGGAGGTGGATCTCGCCGGGTCGTAGGTAGAGCGCGTTTCCGCCAAGCTCGGCAAAGCCGTTCTCAAAGCTGACGCGTGTGCGCGTGGATGAAGCCTCGAAGATCATCGCCAGATGGCGGCCCGGAAGGAACGGCGTGAGCCGCATCTCGCCTCGGAGCTTCTTAAGATGAACGGCGAGCACAAGAATGTCCTCAAGCTCCTTGCGGGTGAAGTCCAGGTCGGTGAGGTAATGGCGCCCCCTCAGGTACCTAAGTGCGGGTAGTTCGGATACGTTCATGTGCCGTGCTCCCTTCGCTAGCTCTGGTCGTTGCCCGAGACCTTGCGGACGACGTTCGTGCCCGCTAGTCCCGCTGCTATCTCAGTGATGTCTTCGAGCCGACCGATAGCGGCCCGGTTCCCGGTGGCCCGAACGAATCTGGTGGCGGCCTCCACTTTGGGACCCATCGAACCTGCCGCGAACTCATGCGCCGCAAGTTCATCAGGGGTCACGTAGCCAAGGAGCTTCTGTTCGGGCGCGCCCCAGTTCAAATACACGCCCTCGGCGTCTGTCGCCATGATGAAGATGTCCGCGCCCAGCTCACGGGCAAGCAGCTCAGCGGCAAGGTCTTTGTCGATGACAGCCTCGATACCCACAAGCGTGCGGGTGCCGTCCGGCAGATAGACAGTGGGGATTCCTCCGCCACCCGCGCAGATGACTACTGTCTCCTTCTCGACAAGCCACTTGATGGGGTCAAGCTCGAAGATCTGCTTCGGCTCGGGCGAGGCGACAACGCGGCGCCACTTCTCACCGTCGAGCTTGAAGATCCAGCCCTTCTTCTCGGCGAGAAGGTCGGCGGCTTCCTTGTCGTACTGAGGGCCCACGAACTTGGTGGGATTCTCGAAGGCGGGATCTGCAGCGTCAACCTCCGTCATCGTCAGCACGGTTGCGAGCGGCTTCTCAAACGGCAGCAGGTTGCCCAGCTCCTGCTCGACCATGTACGCGATCATGCCCTGCGTCTGCGCACCTAGCACATCCAGCGGGTACGGCTCCACGTCGGTGTAGGCCGCTGCCTGCAATGCAAGCAGGCCTACCTGCGGCCCGTTGCCGTGTGCGAGCACAAGGTTGTACTCCTCCGCCAGAGGCGCGAGTGCCTTCGCTGCCACCCTCACGTTCGCGCGCTGCGCCTCGGCGGTCATGGGGTCGGAGCGCTTGAGCAGTGCGTTTCCTCCAAGAGCCACGACGATCGTCTGTTTCGTCATGACGTACCTCTCTTTCGCGAGTCATCCCACTAGAACCGGTCTGAGATAATTCTTCGTCCAATCGGTCAAATCTTTGGCCGCACGAATCCGCCTTGTACTGTTATCAGATAGTTATTCGTCCGGTCGGACAAATCCAAATATACCCGCTATAATCAAGATGTCAAACAATAATGTGACGAATATCCTAGGAGATCGCATGGACGGCAGCACACGCAAAGGGCCGGGGCGTCCACGTACCCGCGGACACCTTGGTGCGCTGAGCGCGAAAGACCCTATCGAAGTGCTCCCTCCTACCGCGATGAACATCCTCACCGCTGCGCGACGGATCTTGGAACAAGAGGGCTTCGGCGCCATGAGCCTCTCGGCCATTGCCGAGGAAGCAGGCGAAGCCAAAGCGAGCATCGGCTACCACTTCGGCAACAAAGAAGGGCTCATCGTCGCGCTCGTCGACTCGCTCGTGCATGAGGCGAACCGGGGGTTGGTCGATGAGACTCATCGTTTCCCGATGGGTGAACAGCGCGTGCGTGCTCTGATCGAGGGCGAAGAGCGGATCGTGGAAGACATAGCCAGCTATCGCCCGCTGCTTGAGATCTTGCCGCACGCGATGCGGGACGAGTCTCTGCGCGCCCGTATATCCGAGCTGTACGCCGGCTATCGCGAGACCATTCTTGAGGTACTGGACGCGTCAACAGGACCCGACCGCGCGATGCTGCAACCGTTCGCCATGCTGATGATCGCTATGGTGGATGGACTCTCTATCCAGAACGCCCTGGATCCCGAGGGCGCCAACGTCCGTGCGGCTACAGCGCTATGGGAGCAGATGATACGCGCCTACCTGCGCGATCGGGGCCTCATCGACATCGGGTAAGGGCAGCTCCTCCTAGCCAGGCCTGATGCCTAGCTGAGCCTGGCGCCTACCAGCTTGGCGACCTCGGCCTTATCGCAGTTGCCGCCCGTCTCGGCCACCACCAGGCCGATCGCCTTGCCCATATCGCGCTTCTCCGAGAACCCACCTTGGGCCATCACCCGATCGATGATCGCGACAAGCTCGTCTCCTGCCACCTGCTTGGGCAGATAGCTATTGAGGATATCGACCTGCACTTGTAGCTGCGCGGTCCGCTCGGCATTGGTGCCCGCCTTGATGGAGCCTTCCAGCGTCTCGCCGGTCTGCTTGAGGACCTTCTTGAAAAGCCCGACGACCTCCTCATCGGTCAGCTCGCGCTTGACGTCCTTTTCCTTGATGTCGATCTCGTTCTTCACAAGCCGCAGGATCCCCAGGCGAGGCTTGTCATGCTCGCGCATCGCCTTCGTGATCTCTGTGGTGATGGTATTCTTGTCCATCGTCGCTCCGTTCAGGGTCGATATCTACGACATGCAACACCGAAGAACGTACCACGCGACGCCCCTTCGCATGCAAGACCACCCGGGATTGGCATGCATGATGCTTCGTCCTACAAGCGTGCGGGCATCCGTCCGCCCCACCTGGGAGCACACGTGACAACGAGCAACCCCGCACTTGCGGTCAAGCAGCGCCTGGAGCAGTACATGCCGAAGATCGGTTCGCGCACCCAAATGGTGGCCGCCGCTTCCATGTGGTTGATCGGTGCCTCGATCTTGCTCACACGCGGCGTGGGCTACGTACACGACCGCCACTGGCACGCGTGGGCGCTGGCCGCGGGCCTCGTGCTTGGCGTGGCGAAATCGCAGCTACTGCTGGACGACGTGGGCCGGCGCGCCGTGGAGCGCATCCGTGCGCGCGGCCGCGGATCTGCACTCGGCTTCTTCTCGCTCAAGTCCTGGGGACTGATCGCTGTCATGATGTTTGGCGGCATCATGTTGCGGCAACTATTCGTCCATCCGGGGCAGATAGGCGCCGGCGTCCTCGGTGCCCTTTACATCGGCGTTGGCAGCGCCCTCCTGCTGGCCGATAGGATCTTCTGGCACGCCGTCTTCTCGGACTGACGCGCCTTCCGCTTGTCATCTTGCCGGAACCCGACTCCCGCTACTCGTCGCGCGTCCAGAACCTGGAGTTCACGTAAAGGTCCTCTACTTCCTTGCGCGCCCACGGGGTCTTGCGAAGGAACTTCAACGACGAGTTGATGCTGGGATCGCTCTTGAAGCAGTTGATGTTGATCCGCTTCGCGAGTCCCGGCCAGCCGTACTTGTTGACCAGCTTCCTCAAGATCGTTTCCAGTGTCACGCCATGTAGCGGGTCTTTAGATGGGACTTGGGCCATCTGTGCTCCCCTCCTTCGCGTGGTGTGGTGGTTGTGGTAGAACTGTCCTCATGAATCCTACAGGACATGTCTACCTGAACGGGCGGATCCTGCCCGCATCACAAGCCGCGATTTCCCCGTTCGACGTGGGGATCTTGAGAGGCTATGCGGTGTTCGACCTGTTCCAGACCATCAACGGCGAACCGTTCCAGCTTGAAGATCACCTGGCGCGCTTCCGTGCTTCGGCGGACATGCTCGGCCTCACGGTGCCCGCTGACGATGCGGAGATAACCGCTGTAGTCCATGAGTTGCTCACTCTCAACGGCTACCCCGAAGCCATCGTGCGGCTCGTGCTCACAGGTGGCGAATCCGCCGACGGGATGCACTTCGACCCCAAGACACCCACGTTCTTCATCATCACGCACGAGCTGTTCGAAGTCCCTGAGACCGCATACGTGAACGGCACCCGACTTCTCACCAAGGAGCACCGCCGAGAAGTCCCGGAGGCCAAGACCACCAACTACATCACGTGGCTTCGCAACCACGACCTTATCGAGAGAAACGGGGCCATCGACCTGCTGTATCACGCAGACGGGCTGGTCTCGGAAGCCGCAACGGCAAGCTTCTATGTGGTGCGCGACGGCAAGATCCACGCGCCGGACGCCGGAGTCCTACCCGGCACTGTGGGCCGCATGGTCATGCAACGCGCTGCTTCACGGTTCGAGGTCGTGTACGGCCCCCTCACTTTGGAGGACACGCTGAGCGCGGACGAGGCGTTCATCACGTCCAGCGTCCGTGGTGTGGTGCCCATCGTGCAGATCGACGATCACACGATCGGCGACGGCCGCGTTGGCGCCATCACGAAAGCACTCATGGACATCTGCAGGGAAGAGATGCGCGGCTAAACGCAAGGCGCAGTGGGCCTTCTCTCAATTACTTAGCGATACTTAACGTATGGGGTATCATACTTGCTGGGTATATCCCTGTAGCTGACTCGGCAGTATTCGAAAGAACGTCCTCACATGAAGCTCACAAGAGCGACCATTGTGCTCGCACTCGTTGTATCGGCCGTGCTCGTCGGCGCGAGCGACGCTGCCGCATACCCCAATGAAGCCGGTCAGTACCCTGACGGACTGTCGCGGACCGAGTGTGTGGACTGCCACGGCGCCGACGAACAATCCCTCCTTGAACCAGGTACCGACCCCGTACTGCTCGCAGGGGTGAGAAAGGGCCCGCACGGGTCTTACTCCTCAGTCACAGACAAGTGTCAGACCTGCCATTCACTCCACGCGGCACCTGAAGGCGGCACCCAGCTGCTTCCCGCAGCCACCATCGAGGATATCTGCGAATCATGCCATGACGGCACAGGCGGAAACGGCGTGTATGGAGTCATCAAGGCCCGAACCGGCGTCGAACCGGCTGCCTCGCACAGGATCGGTCAGACCAATGTGGTCCCCGGCGGCGATGAGGCGGGCGGCGCCAGCACCGTGGCCTTCTCGGGAGCGGATGGCACGCTGACATGCAGCGACTGCCACTCCCCGCACGACACGGGCACCGTGGGAGCATTCGTTGGCGACCGCTTGCGCAGTGACGCAACCAGCGACACCGCATACGCGACAGCAACAAACCGTCTCCTCAAACAGCAGCCCACAGGCGCCGCGGAGGCGGTTGCCGAGTATGGTACCGGGTGGTGCGCGTCGTGTCACAACGGGCGCGTCGACAAGCACGACGAGGACTCGGGGCTCATGCAAGAGCACCCGGTTGCCCAGGATGACACCTACTACTACGACCGGGTGCCCGTAGTCACCGGCGTCAACGCTACCTCTACCGAGCTAGGCTCGCTTGGCCAGAGCAACCGCGGATACGTGATGCCCGGACCCATCCTGTCTGAGCCCACCCAGAAGACCGCCCTCCAGGACGGATACGCCCCTCTCTGCCAGCAGTGCCATGAGGATGCGCGCGATGTGGGTCCGAGCACCCGCAAGACCAACCCCACCCTCACGAGCACGGCTCAGGAGTTCCGCGTCACAGCGTACGGCGAGGACGCCAGCCCCACCGACAATCCCCGCTTCCAGACGTTCCCGCACGAGAGCGAGAACGCGGACTTCCTGGTGCGCGCGCCCGAGACTTCCGAGCCGTACAGCCTGTGCCTCAACTGCCACTCGCTTGTCCATGACTCCAACCCCGCTGACGACTACGTCATGATCTTTGAGCCGGGCCAGCACGACGACGCCCTGGTGGGTTGGCCCACGGCTGCCTATGAGGTTTGGGTGGACTGCAACATCTGCCATGCCCCAGACCTCAACGCGATACACGCCCAGCAGTGCCAGGTCTGCCACACCAGCCCCTACGACACGCTTGGGAGCTGGAACGGTGGCTGTCAGCAGGGTGAGTGCCACACCACTATCCATGATGGTGCCGCTGAGGCACACGACCCCTGGGCTTCCACATCGGACGGCTCAGGCGCCTGCGGACAATGCCACACCACCGGCATCGGGACTCCTGTCCAGTCGAAATGCGCCAACTGCCACACCTTCTACAGCGCTTCAGACACCACCGCACCGGTGACGTCTTCTGATGCGATTGCCAGCTATACGGGTGCGGCGTTCATCGAGTTCTCCATCACTGAAAGCGGGAAGGTGGGCGTGGGCACCACGTTCTACCGCGTGGACGATGGCGACACCCAGGTGGGCGGAAGCGCGCTCGTGTCCGCGGCAGGCACTCACACGCTTCGCTTCTGGTCGGTCGACCAGGCCGGAAACGTTGAATCGCCGAGCAAGACAGCCACGTTCACCGTCTCGGCAGACACAACAGCCCCTGTCACGACATCGAATGCCCAGTCCACGTACTACTACTATCCGGCCACGATCACGCTGACCGCAACGGACTCCAGCTCGATGGGCGTGAAGGCCACCTACTATTCACTTGACGGTGGGCCCACTCAAACGGGGACGAAGCTCACGGTGCCCGCCCCGAGCGGGACGGTCGCCCACACGTTGCAGTACTGGTCCGAGGATTGGTCCGGCAACATCGAGACCACCAAGACGGCCAACTTCACCGTCATCGGTGGAACCGCGACCATGAGATTCACATCCGGCCCTCTTGCCACCGGCGAATGGATCGAATGGCTCGTCTGGAAGGGCACCCGGGACGCCACCCCTGACTACACGGTCTTGCAAGAAGGGCCATTCAACGGCTCGACCGACCTCGCCCTGCCTGTGAGCGCCACGTCCTACTGGGTGGTCGCCTCATGGGGGACGCCGGATGAGCCCTATGACGAGGATGTCTTCGGCGCCTATACTCTCACCACTCCCGGCGCGGTCATCAACATGGGCTGGTAGATTGGCGGGACCCCCGGACCAGAAGGCCTCGACCGGCGTCAGACTCCGCAGTCCTCGGCTGCCCACGCTTGTTGTATCGTTGTAAGAAGCCCTGTCCACTCGGCAGATAGGCTTCGCATATGGATCGCATGATGAAGGCTCTCTCCAAGACCAGCCCCGCTCCCGGAGCCACGCTCGTGGAGGTTCCCGTACCCAAGATCGGTGCGGGCGACCTGCTGATACGCATCGAGAAGGTCGCCATATGCGGGACCGACGTGCATATCTACGACTGGAATCCCTGGGCGCAACGCACGATCAACCCGCCGCAGATCTACGGGCATGAGTTCGTAGGCCACGTGGCCGAGATGGGCGGCGCCGTCAGCGGCTTCAGCGTGGGGCAGCGCGTCTCGGGTGAGGGACACATCGTCTGCGGCGTCTGCCGCAGCTGTCGCGCCGGCAGACGGCACCTATGCACGAACACCGTGGGTGTGGGTGTGAATCGCGACGGCTGTTTCGCCGAGTACCTCGCGCTGCCCGCGAAGAACGCCTGGCATCTCGCCGACTCCATCCCCTCGCGCATAGCGACGATCTTCGACCCCTTCGGCAATGCAACTCATGCCGCGCTCTCTTTCGACCTGGTCGGCGAGGATGTGCTCATCACCGGCGCAGGGCCTATCGGCATCATGGCCGTTGCAATCGCCAAGCACGTGGGCGCACGCAACGTCGTGATAACCGACGTGAACGACTATCGCCTCGATCTGGCAATGCGTATGGGCGCCACGCGAGCGGTCAATGTGAGCCGGAACACCATCGCCGATGCGATGGAGGAGCTCGGAATGATCGGATTCGATGTGGGCCTTGAGATGAGCGGCAATGGCACCGCATTCGAGACGATGCTGGAGAGCATGCACAACGGCGGGAGGATCGCGCTGCTGGGCATCGCCCCAGGGCCGGTGAGCATCGACTGGGACGAGGTCGTCTTCCGCGGTCTCACGATCAAAGGCATCTATGGACGCGAGATCTGGGAGACCTGGTACAAGATGCAGACCATGCTGCAAAGCGGGCTGGATATCGCACCGGTCATCACCCACGAGCTGCCGTTCATGGAGTACGAAGCGGGGTTCGCCGCGATGATCGAAGGTCGCAGCGGCAAGGTCGTTTTGGATATGGGAGGCCTGTGATGTTCGGATCGATGAAAGACGAGCTGCGTTCCCAGATCAGCGCGCTACATGACGCCAGCCTCTACAAGAGCGAGCGGGTCATCGTCTCCCCACAGCGCTCCACCATCCTTGTTGCGACGCCTGATGCAAACGAGCCGCGTGAAGTCGTCAACTTCTGCGCCAATAACTACCTCGGGCTCGCCGACGACATCCGCGTTGTGGAGGCCGCACACGCGGCGCTCGATCGCTGGGGCTTCGGCACCTCGTCAGTCCGCTTCATCTGCGGGACCTTTGAGGTCCACAAGGAGCTCGAAGCACGGTTGAGCGAGTTCCTCGGCTGTGAGGACACCATCCTGTACTCCTCGGCGTTCGACGCCAACGGCGGCTTTTTCGAGCCGTTCTTCGGGCCGGACGACGCCATAATCGCCGATGCGCTCAACCACGCGTCCGTCATCGACGGCGTGCGGCTCACCAAAGCCAGGCGATTCATCTACAAGCACTCCGATATGGACGACCTGCGCGCCAAGCTCATCGAGGCGCAAAGCGCACGCTACCGGGTGATCGCCACTGACGGCGTCTTCTCGATGGATGGCGACATCGCACTGCTCGAGCAGATCTGCGACCTTGCCGAGGAGTTCGACGCGGTGGTGATGGTGGACGACTCGCACGCGACCGGCTTCGTGGGACCCACAGGCCGGGGCACACCCGAACTATGCGGAGTCACCGAGCGCGTGGATGTCATCACCACGACGTTCGGGAAGGCGCTTGGCGGCGCGTCGGGCGGCTGCTTGAGCGGCCGCGCCGAGATCGTGGAGTGGTTGCGCCAGAAGAGCCGCCCGTACCTGTTCTCCAACACCGTGGCACCGGTGGTGGCCGCTTCCACCATCGCTGTCCTCGACCTGCTTTCCGAGACGACCGAACTGCGTGACCGCCTTGAGAGCAGCGCGCTCTCGTTCCGCAAGCGCATGACCGGCGCCGGCTTCGACATCACTCCAGGCACACACCCCATCGTTCCGGTCATGTTGCGCGATGAAGCCGTCGCCCACCGGATGGCGGACGCACTCCTGGACGAAGGCATCTACGTGATCGGCTTCAGTTATCCGGTCGTACCCAAGGGTGCGGCGCGGATCCGCGTGCAGATCTCAGCAGCGCACACCGACGAACAGCTCGACCTGGCAGTGAGCGCGTTTGAGCGCGTTGGAAGACGGCTGGGCGTGATCGAGTAGCTGTGTGCCGAACGGAGGGTGAGCGCTACGCGCCGATGCTGCCCCGGCCCACGGTCAGGCGACTCTGAAGGCGTCGGGCGACGCTGGAGATGGTGAAGTTGATGGCGAAGTACACCAGTGATATCACCACATAGATCGTGATGATCTGGGAAGGCTTCCAGTACTTAGCCGCCAGGATCGTGCCTTTGAACATCAGCTCGTACGCCCCGATCGCCATGGCGAAAGACGAGTCTTTGATGACGGTCACGAACTGCGAGACGATGGGCGGGATCATCTTGACGACCGCCGGCGGCAGCACGATGTAGCGCATGGACTGCAAGAACGAGAATCCCTGAGAACGCGCGGCCTCCCACTGCCCGACGGGAACCGAGTTCAGGCCGCCTCGGATCACCTCGGCGATGATCGACGACGTGTAGATGGTGAGACCGATCGTTGCCGCCCACATCGCCGGGAGACCAAGCACGAAGTAGCTCGTCAGGATGAGGAGCAACTGCGGCAGGTTTCGCACGACTTCGATGTATGTGGTGGCGATCTGGCTGAGCACCGGAAGACCTGAGTAGCGCATCGCGCCCAGGATCGTCCCGAAGATGAAGCTGAACACCACGGCAAGCACCGAGATCTCAAGCGTCAGCACAAGGCCGTAGCCGAGGCCGATATAGAGCACCGGGTCGCTCAGCATCTGCATAACGGGAGTGTTCAGGAATGCTTCCATCAGTTGCCCCTCGTCCGGACTTCAAGGCGATGGGCAAGACGGGCGAGCGGGAAGCACATGAGGAAGTAGAGCAGGCCGACGACTATGTATGTCGGGCCGTAGTGACCGAAACGACCAGCAAAGGAGTCGCCCGCATACATCAGGTCGCCGCCGGCGATGATGGCGATGACCGAGGTGTTCTTGATGAGGCTGACCGCCTGGTTGGTGAGCGGCGGCAAAACGATCCTCATAGCCTGCGGGATGATGATGTAGCGCATAGCGCCCACGTACGTGAACCCCTGGGAGATGGCAGCTTCAAGCTGCCCGCGGCCGATCGATTGGATCCCGGCACGGACGACTTCCGCGATGTAGGCACCGTGATACATGCCTACGCCAAGGATGCCGATCACGATGACCGGGATGAACAGCCCGGGATACAGGATAGGTATGGCGTTGTAGAGCATGAACACCTGGATGAGCAGAGGGGTGTTCTGGAAGAACTCCACGTATGCGCGGGCGAACGCCTTGGCAGGACGTACGTGCGAAGCTGACATCATGCCGATGAGCGTCCCCAGGGCCAGCGCAAGCGCCAGCCCCAGGGTCGACACCAGTAACGTCACAAGCGCACCGCGACCGAGCACGTCTATGTTTGCGAACAGCGCCTCCCAGCGAGGGATCGCGAACGGTCCCTGCTGCAAGAAACCTATTTTGCTGATGATGTCAGACATGTCCGGCTGCAGACTGATCGCAAGCGATCAGTTCAGCGACCACTTCTCAAGAAGGGCCGTCATCTCGCCATTGGCTTCCATCTCGGCGAGCATCTCGTTGATGAACGTCGTCAGGTCGTCGGTGCCAAGCTTGGTGGCGGCACCGTAGTCTTGCGGGGAGAAACCGTCGGGCAGGATGACCGAGTCCTCGGTCAGGTAGCCCGAGAGGATGGACTTGTCCACGGAGAACGCATCGACACGACCGGACTCAAGAGCGGCGTTGATCTCGGGGTAAGTCGCAAACTCCAGGAACTCGACGGTGATGCCAAGCGCGTCGGCTTCGACCTGCACCGCATCGCGGGAGGTCGCACCCTGCGCGACACCGATCGTCTTTCCATCAAGATCGGCAAGGCTCTCGATGCCGGAAGCGGTCTTCACGAGCAGACCGACCTCGTCCTGATAGTACGGATCAGAGAAGTTCCACTGCTCCAACCGCTCGGGCTTGATGGTGAACGTAGCGATGACAACATCCAGCTGACCATTGTCCAGCAGCGGACCGCGGGTCTTGGCCGTGACAGCCTCGAACACCACGTCGTCCATGCTCAGGCCCATACGCTCAGCAAGCGCGTAGGCAAGGTCGATCTCCATGCCCTCGAACTCGCCGCTTGCCGCATCCTGCAGGCCAAAGTTGGGAACGTCAGCCTTGACGCCAACACGCAGCTCGCCGGAGTCTGCGATCTCCTGCACACCGGCAGGCAGATCCCCAACAGCGGTGGAGCCTGTGTCGGTGGGCTCGTCAGAACCGCATCCGACGAGGGCGAAGGCGCTGAAGACCAGCGCGAACACCAGAAGCAGTGCCGTCTTCCTCATTCTTCCTCCTTCTTCCCGAGAGCTCCCGGGATACTCGATGATGCTGATCCAACGTGCAGTGTAAGAGACCGTTCGGGGGTCTCGATCAGCCGGTTGTTGAGCAACTATCCCTTAACGCAGGATCTTGCTCAGGAACAGTTTGGTGCGATCGTGCTCGGGGTTCTCGAAGAAGTGCTCCGGTGTGCCATCCTCGAGCATGTTGCCGTCGTCGAGGAAGATGACCCTGTCGGCCGCCTCCTTGGCGAATCCCATCTCGTGGGTGACGACCACCATCGTGATGCCGCCGTGCGCGAGGTCGATGATGACCTCCAGCACTTCCTGGATCATCTCGGGATCGAGCGCCGACGTCGGCTCGTCGAAGAGCATCACCTTGGGATGCATGTTGAGAGCACGGGCGATGGCCACTCGCTGCTGCTGTCCGCCAGAGAGCTGGGCCGGGTACTTGTCGGCCTTCTCGGCCAGACCCACGCGCTCAAGGTACTTGAAGCCAGACTCCGTCGCCTCCTCTTTGGAGACGCCGGAGACCACGATGGGGGCCAAAGACACGTTTTCGAGCACGGTCTTGTGAGGGTAGAGGTTGAACTGCTGAAACACCATGGCCACGGACTGCCTGACTTTGGCGATGGGGGCGCGGTGCGCGGTGAGGTCGACGCCGTCGACGATCACCTGCCCCGAGCTGGGCTTCTCAAGCATGTTCATACACCGGATGAGCGTGGACTTGCCCGAACCCGAAGGTCCGATGATAACCAGCTTCTGGCCAGAGGGTACTTCAAGGTTGATGTCTTTCAGGGCGTGATGGCTACCAAAATGCTTGTTCACGCCAACGAGCTCGATCAAGGGTGGCTCCTTTGCTGTGCAGTCATGAACCGCGCGGGCTGACCAGGGATAGCAAGCCCGGAATCACGTTTCGTAGCGAGTGGCGCGCGTAGGGTGCGCCTTCTAGAGTAGCGCACAGTTTACAGCATGTTGACGATTGTCCAAAACAGTCATTAAGCAGACTGATGTCGGCTATGGCCTGGCGTCCTAGCGAAGGGGGCGCTCCGTCTCATACGCCACGCCCATGGCCGGTCCCACATGCAGGCCCACGACCGGATGGATCGGCAACACGGGAACCTCCATACCAGCGATCGGTGCCACGACTTCTTCCGCAAAAGCTCTCGCCGTTTCCTGCTCCCCGAAGAACTGCACGCCGACCCGGAGCAGACCGCACTTCTCGACATCATTGCGCATGAGCAACCCGATCTTCGTCCGGGCATAGTGGGAGTTTCTGGCGACGGCAGCAACGCCGGTGAGGCCTTTCTCGGCGGTGAGGATCGGTGCGATGCGCAGCATCACGCCCAGCAGGCCCTTTGCTCCCGATATGCGTCCGCCCCGGCGCAGATACTCAAGGCTGCGCGGCGTGAACAGGAAACGCGTGCGTCGAGTGGTCTCCCGAGCGATACGGGAACACCCTTCCAGGGTCTCGCCGTCAAGCGCCGCTTCAGCGGCCGAGAGAAGCACGAACCCCTCCTCCATGCTGTTGGAGCGACTGTCCACCACTTCGATACGGGCACCCGGTCGCTGGGTGCGCACCTCAGCGGCGGCCACCTCGGCCGACTGCACCGTGCCGCTCATTCCCGCCGAGATAAGCACAGCGAGCACGTCATCGCCCGCATCGAGGATCTGCCGGAACGTCTCCGCAAACTCCTCGGGCGCAGGCTGTGAGGTCCGGGGCATCTGGGTCATTCCAGCGAGCCGGACGTGGAAGTCGGGATCGAGGAGTTCCGCCTCGGGCACCGGATGCCCGTCGACAGTCACGTGAATGGGAACAACCCCTATATGAAGCCGTGTGCAATCCGCATCGGTGATGCTGGCTGCCGAATCTGTCACGATACGTACGCCCATACGGATTCTCCGATCGATGCGCCTCTGTTAATACATGGTAGTTTTCCGAGTGAGGCGTCCTGCTAACCTTCATCAAGGAAATTCCCGGGACCGGGATCGAGCAGATTGGATCACACGATGGCCGAGAAACCAGGACGCGCGGCAGTGGCAACGCTTGTGGCAGTACTCATCGGAGCGGCGGTCGCCTGGGCGGGCTCGCAAGGTGGCGCGACCCTGGGGGACATACCGGTCTTCGCAGTCGCTGTGGCACTCGCATTCCTGGTGCAGTGGGTGGTCTTCGTGCCGTCCTACCTGGCGCGCACCGAGCGCTTCTTCGACCTCACAGGGAGCTTCACCTACATCTCGGTGGTGGTGTTCGCGATCATCGCGAGCGGGCAGACAAGCGCTCGATCTATCCTGCTGCTTGCACTGGTGCTGGTGTGGGCCGCCCGACTGGGCACCTTCCTGTTCCGCAGAGTGCTCCAGGCCGGCAAAGACGACCGCTTCGACCGGCTCAAGAACTCCTTCCCCGACTTCCTGATGACGTGGACGCTGCAGGGTCTGTGGGTGAGCCTCACGCTTGCTGCCACGCTGGGGGCGATCACGTCCGGCAACAGCGCCCCGAGGCTCGACGTGTTCGTAGTCGTTGGCCTGGCAGTATGGCTTCTCGGCTTCGGTTTCGAGGCGATGGCCGACTTCCAGAAAAGCCGCTTCCGCGCTGACCCGGCCAACAAGGGCGCCTTCATCCACACCGGGCTGTGGTCCATATCACGACACCCCAACTACTTCGGCGAGATCACACTGTGGGTGGGCGTGGCCATCATCGCGCTGCCGACGCTGAGCGGCTGGCAGTACGCGACGCTCATCTCGCCGCTCTTCGTCTTCGTGCTCATCACCCGCATCAGCGGCGTTCCACTCCTAGAGAAGAAGGCCGAGGAGAAATGGGGCGGGCAAGCCGCGTACGAGGAGTACAAAGAGAGCACGCCGGTGTTGTTCCCATTGGGTATACTTCGGCGCGGGGACAAACAGGACTGACCCCTACGCACCCTACTTCGCGAGGTACTCATGCGGCTCATCATGCGAGGCGTCTTCTGGTTTGGAACGTACCTGACCATCATCTTGGCCCCACTCGTGGTGGGCGTGGTCTTCTTCGACCCCGGCCAGGCTGCCAGCCCTCTCATATATCTTGCTGATGCCGTGGGCTACATAGCGCTGGCCCTCATGGCCACCGAGCTAGCACTGGTGTCTCGCCTGCGGGGTGTTGCCGGCGCATTCGGCATCGACTCGCTGCTGCAGTTCCATCGGCAGATAGGCATCGCCTCGATGGCCTTTGCCGTTGCCCACCCCATACTGCTGGTGGCCGACCTCGCCTATACCAGCCGGATACTCGTGCCCACCGCGGCCACTCCATGGCCGGTCACACTGGGAACCGTCGCCTTTGTCCTGGCAGCGCTTGTGGTAGGGCTTTCCGTCTACCGCCGCCTGATGCACCTCTCCTATGAGGTGTGGCACACGACGCACGGGATCCTCTCGGTACTGCTCATCGGCGTTGCGGCCGTCCACATCCTTGGTGTGGGCCGTTTTGCAGCCCTACCGGTCATGCGGACGCTTCTGATCGTCTACCTCGTCTTCTTCGTCGGCATGTTCCTAAACTACAGGCTGCTCAGGCCCCTCATGCTCAGGAGCAAGCCATGGGAAGTCGTTGAGAACCGTAGAGAACACGGCCAGTCGCACACACTCGTTCTGCGTCCGGTGGGACATGACGGATTCCGCTTCGAGCCCGGCCAATTCGCCTGGATCGGCTTCGGACGCAGTCCTCTCAGCACAGACAAGCATCCCATCTCCTTCTCCTCCAACGGGGACATCCCCAACCACGACGGCACCGTCGCCTTCACCATCAAGGAACTGGGCGACTGGTCCGGCGGGATCGTGCCCAAAGTGAAGGTGGGCGCGACTGCCTGGCTGGACGGGCCTCACGGCGTCTTCACCATGGACCGCGAGGAGGGTGCCGGCTACGTCCTTATCGGCGGAGGCGTGGGCATCACGCCGCTGTACTCCATGCTACAGGCCTTAGAAACGCGCGACGACTCACGTCCCGTGTTCGTATTCCATGCCGCCAACGACTTCGACGACCTGACCTTCCGAGAAGAGCTCGCAGCCACCGCAGAGCGCATGCCCTCGCTCACGCTCGTGACGGTCCTGCTGCGCGCCCACGAAGACTGGGAGGGTGAGCGCGGCTTTGTCACAGCCGAGACGCTCACGCGCTATCTCCCAACGTCTCTGTACCGCCACTTCCAGTACTTCATCTGTGGGCCTACGCCTCTGATGGATGCCATGGAGGAAGTCCTGCCTAAGATCGGCGTACCGGCGGACCGTATCCATACCGAGCGATTCGACATGGTTTAGGGAGGCAGCATGAACCATCGTATCGTCTCAACAGTGGTGGTCATCATCCTGGCGCTCTTCGTGGGAGCTGTGGCGCTGTTCGCCACCACCGCCGCATCGGTAGCGCCGCAAGAGGGTACGTCGGCCGCGCCGGACAATCCGCATCCGTCAGCGCGACACACCGACGACTGCATGGAGTGTCACAGCCTTGAGCTGCAAAGCATCCCGGAGACCCATCGCTACTTCGGGCTTGAGACATGCGAGTCGTGCCATCAGACGACCGAGGCCGTGCGCGTGCCGCACTCGATCGCCATGGGTGACTCGCGCTGCCCCCTGTGCCACGGAGAACCCGCGCGTGACTTCGGAATGCCCGTCGGACACCTTCAGTACGAGACCGAGGAGTGCTTGTTGTGCCACCCGGTCAGCTCCACGGGCTACGACAAGCAGCCACCACCCGCCGGGCTCTCCAAGAGCCCCACAAATGACATCCCCCATGCGCTGGACGGCCTGTTCGAAGACTGCGACCAGTGCCATCACGTTGAGACCCGTACCACCCTGCCCGAGAACCATCAGGACTTCGGGCTTGACACGTGCACGGAGTGCCACGAGGCGACAGCCTCCGACAGCGAGAGTGCCGAGTAGACCACAGGGCCCGGTACCGCCTGCCAGAAGGCCGGCTACGGCTGTATGTCCACCACGACCCAGTCGCTTCCCGTGCCCTCGGGAAGCAGCCACTGCCGCCTGCCCACGGTGAACGTCGAGGTGCCCGTGTCCGGTGAGCCCGTGTTCTCCTCGCTGTACTCGCTCACCGTGAACCGGTAGACACCGGGCGTGATCTGCTCAAGATCCCCCACTCTGACGCGCACGATGCCCTGCTCGGCGACTTTGGACAACAACGCTCCAAGCTCCAGGGAGCCCTCAGGAGACAGATACAGCAGCGCCGTGTTGCCCTCCGCCTCAGGTGCCGCAGGCGAGCCGAAGTAGACCTGCTCCACGATGAACTGAAGCTGTGTCTCCAGCGGCAGCCCGCCTCCGACGGCGTCCCCCGAGAACTCGGTGGATATCGCTGCCGAGGAAAGCCACGAACCGCCGACGTCAAGACCCATGACCGTCACGCCAACGAGTAGCGCTGCGCCGACCAGGACCACGATGAGCGAGGAGATCACCCTGCGGCGTGGCACTAGGCCCATGGCGCTCAGGTCTTCGATGCGCAGAACCCGCCAGAAGCCGGGAGCACGGACCACGGCCAGACCCGCCAGCGTCATACCCGGACTCAAAACGCGTCCGCCCTCCATCCACGGTCGCCAGATGTAGGCCGGCCACATCAGGACGGCCGCAGCGAGCACCAGAGAGATCGCGATGCTCAGGACACGGGGCTGGCCGGACAGGGCGACCACGTACAGGGGAATCGCTGCCGCCAAAGGAAGCGCGACACCAAGCGCGATGTCGATAGGCGCAGCTATGCCCAGACGCCACCACAGTCCGGTGGACATACCCGCGGCCGGGTCCAGGCCCCTCTCGGCCAGGATGCCACGAGCGAGCTCTGCCGGATCGCCCAGGCGGATCACCGCCGCCGCCATGGCTTCCGGACCCTCCTCCCCGGCTTCCATAAGCAGGGAGTGAATCTCCGCTATCGTCTCTTCGGTATCCTCAGCGCCTGCGGCCACAAGCTCCGCTCGCAGACGGGACAGGTACTCCTCGGCGATCTTCGACACTGAGCGCGTCATGCGCCCTCCCCCCTCAGAGTGTCCATGGCGTCGCCAATGCGCTGCCATTCAGTCCGTGCGCTGGTCAAGAACTCCGCGCCACCAGCCGTGATCTCATAGTACTTGCGCGGATTGCCCGGTGCGTCGGTCTCCCAGGTTGCCGCTACGAGGTCGTCTTTCTCCAACCGTTTGAGCACCGGATAGACCGTGCTCAAACCGGCCACCAGGTCACCGAGTTCGTCGAGGGCCTGCACGATCCCATAGCCGTGCAGCCGTCCGCGACTCTGCAAGAGCTCCAGGACGAACAACTCAACGATGCCTTTTCGTGTCTGTGCAAGCCAGGCTGTCAGCGGATCCACTCGGCTTCGCTCCCATCGATGGATGTCGAGTGCGGAAATCTACGATATCTGAGCCAGCCGAGTCCGGCGCCTATAACAGCTGCCAGCCCCAGGGCCGAAGGCCCCACCCACTCCGGCTCCAGGGATAGAGACATAGCGGAACTCCACAGTGCGGTAAAGCCGCTGGCGAACAAGAAAGCGTTTCTAAGCCACCCCTGCCGCTGGCTGGTGAACAGGCCGGCCGCCATGAACAGCAATGCACACGCTATGCCCGCAATGGCCTGAAAGAAGAGCCCCTGCGGCCCCACCGGCTCGTACGGCGACAGAAGGTCCCCCTCCATGACCAGACGGAAGAGCACCGAACCGGTAAATGAAGCCATGATCCCGCCCAGCACCGCACCGAACAACATGTCCGTTCCCGACCCGTTCCTCGTCTCCGACATGTCGATCTCCTCACCACTGACGTGCGCCATGAACGCACGCATACGAATGTGCCGGACCTACGCCAGCAGCTCCCGCATGGCCGCCCGCCAGACGGCCGGAACCCGCTTCTGGAGCTGTTCCGGGGAGCCGATGCTGTCACCGATCATCCGCGTCACGAACGGCTTTGCCACATCCATGATGTCGATGTCCGGGTACAGCCGTCGTGCTACGCCTTCCACGGTGGCGAGCGACTTGACGAGCAACCCGTAGCCGCCGGGTATGGTGATCTTGTTGCGACGGAGCAGGCCAAGGAAACCGAACCCGAAGTGACGGAAGTCCGTGCTGCCGCCCGCCATGGTCTTGTCCAGAAGCTCCCCAAGCTCTGCTCGCACCTTCTCGACTTTCTGCGGGGGGACGACGACACCGAGCTTCTCGGAGTAACGGAGCGCGCGATCGGCATCGCGGTAGACGAAACCCGCAAGGACCTGCGCGATGTATCCCCTCTCGGCGTCCGTGAGGTGCCCCACGATCCCGAAGTCAAGGTAGGCGATGCGATTATCCGGCGTCACAAAGAGGTTGGACGGATGCAGGTCGGCGTGGTAGCGACCGTACAGCATCACCTGGCGCATGAACGCCGTGGCGCCGTGTACCGCGAGCCCGTGTGCGTCCACTCCGGCCAGTTCCGCTTCGTTCAGTTCCGAGAGCCGCCAGCCGTAGATGCGCTCCATCGTGAGCACTCGCCTTGCCGCATGCGTCCACACGATACGTGGGACGGTGATCTTCGGGTCAGGACGGAAGTCGAAGGCGAACCTGTCGGCGATGCGTCCCTCCACACGAAGATCGAGTTCACGCTCCAGGGAATCAGCGAACTCCTTGAGAGTGGAGTCCACATCGACGCCGCGCAGCATCCAGCGGACGACCCTGCGCGTGGCGAGACGCCTGGCCTCGGCGACATCCGCGCGCAAAGCGTCGGCGGCACCCGGGCGGATGACCTTCACTACCACTTCAGCGCCTGCAGGAAGCTCCTCGCCCCACACCGGCCGATACGGTCTGGCAAGCACCGCTGCATGCACCTGCGCCACGGACGCTGTCGCCAGGGGCTTCTGGTCGATGGAGGCGTACAGCTCCCCGATCGGCGCGCCCAGGCTCCTCTCGATCACAGGCGCCAGGCGAGCGAACGGGATGGGCGCCACCTGGTCTCTGAGCCGGGCCATCTCCCCGGCGAGTTCATCGCCGAACTCATCCGGACGGACCGAGATCATCTGCCCAAGCTTGATGAAGGCCCCGCCCAGCTCCTCGAACGCCCGACGCCACTCAGCGGCGAACGCTGCCCGCCTGGTGCTGGCCGAGACAAGCCCTAGCCGCGAACGGAAAAGGCCGCGTACCCCGGCACCCAGCAGCACGCGCGTGATGCGGGCCGAACGCGCAGACACGACGATCACGCACCTTTGGCAAGCAGATGCTCGGCCATGGCGTCGAGCGTCACCTGCATCTGCTCAACGGTGCCGCGCAGCTGGGCGACCTCGAAGCGGATCTCCTCAAGGCGCTCATCTTGCGGGTCAACGGCCTCATCGACCTTGCCCGAGGCGATCTGCTCTTTGAGGCGCGCCTTCTCCTCGGCCACCATCGCCATGAAGCCGTCCGTGAACGCGTCGGCCCCGCCAGTCATCCCCTCTCCTGCACCGGCCTGACCACGCTCGACAGACTCCACCATCAGATCGTCGGCCTGCTCGTGAGTGAACATCCACAACGCGAAGAACTTCATGGGATCGAAGCCCGCCACCACAACCGCCCCCTCTAATCGTCTCTCACATGGCGGCGCGAATTGCCGTCACAACAAGTATTACGCAATACGTAATACCATGCAAGACGTATTATGGTCGAGAGCTACGCTGTGGAGACGGGCAAGTCCCCCCTGCGGGTTACTCGGTCACGGCAGAGCCGGCCTTGTAATCGAACCCGGAACCGAAGAGGCTGTGCGGGATCATGTAGATGATGAAGGTGGCGATTCCAGCGATTGCGATAGTCCGGTTGGACCACTTACCGCCCTTACGGCTCCCCGTGTTGAAGAACACGGCAACCAACCAGAGCACGAGTTCGATGGTCACCTTGTTATCAGTCAGATCCCAACCCATGGGAACGCCCGCCCAGTAGACGCCGAACGCGTGGTTTTGCATGATCGGCCCGAAAACGAAGCCGCCTAGAATCAGCGTCCCGAGCGTCGCCCACATCATCCACACAGGCTTCCCGCCAGGACGGAGCGCTTCGAACGCTGCACGGATGCCAAGCACCATGGAGAGCATGATGAACACAACGTGCGGCAGCACGACCGTGAGCATGGGGACGTCGCCACGATAGCGAGGGATCACGGCACCGCCCTTGCCGTCGTCGATAACGTACTCCTGGCCTTCGTAGTCCAGGTGGATGAAGTACGCGTACTTGCCTGCCATCTCGGAAAGACCAGGCAGCTCCGTCGCAAGTCTTTCGACCGTCTCAGTGTTACCCATGCTTTTGACCTCGATGGCCTGAAACTCCATGTCCGCCGTCTTGGGCTCATCATCGGAGTTCACGCGCCAGTACTCGACGTAGCCCGAAACCCCCTCAGGAGCGTCAATGGCGATCTGGAGAGGCTCATCAAGCACCACGCTTCTTACCAGCTCGTACTCCACCGTCTGGCCGTCCGCCAGTTCCAGCTCTCCTTTGAGCGGATCATAGGGATCGTTCTCATAGGCCACATAGAATCCCGCGATGAGTACGGCCGCCACCCAAAGAATCAAGCCGGTCATCTTGGGATGAGATGTCATCCACTCCCGCACCTGTACACCACTTCCTTTCTGCTCATCGCAACCTCGAAGAAGTCACGTGCTTGAGGCAAATCATACCAGCAAGCGCGGATCGCTCTTGCTTGCATACGCCTGATACACTAGACGGATGTCTCTTCGGCGAACATCTTCGCTCGTACTCGTCGCAGCAGGCGCACTGTGCCTGCTGCTCATGCCGACGTTGCCCGCAATAGCCGCACCCTCGGCGGCCCAGACCGCCGAAGACCGGGCGGCCGTTGAGCGTGCGGTCGAGGAGTACGACGCAGCCGTCGCGCAGTCCGCCAGGATCGAGGCACTAAGTGCCGAAGCGACTGCAAGACTGGACGCCGCGATCGAGGCGGAGTCCGCCGCACAAGACAGGCTCCGGGTCTCTGTCCTCACGGCATACCGAACTGATGATGTAAGCTTCATCTCGATACTGTTCAGCGCCACCACCTTTGAGGACTTCGTCACTCGCGTCGACCTGCTGTCCAGAATCGCGCAGCAAGACGCCGAGACGCTGACAGCTCTGCGTGACGCGCGCATCGAGGCGCAAGTCTCGGCAGAAAGGCTCCTGGAACTTCAGAGCGACGGGCTGCAAGCCGTGGACTCATTGGCCGAGAAGGTCGCCAGCGCCAAAGAAGAGCTCGCCTCAAGCGAGGCCGCCCTGAGCGAGTACCAGGCCCGGATCACCGCAAGCGCCAAGTCCACAACAAGCACGGACCGGACGCAGCAAGTCACAGGGTCCGGCGCCTGGAAGACCGCAGTGGCGTCACACTACGGGATCAACTTCACGGGTACCGGGGCCAGCGGTGAGCCCATCGGCCCGTACACGATGATGATCGCGCACAAGACGCTGCCGTTCGGCACACTCGTCGAGTTCGAGTACAACGGCAAGCGGGCGGTCGCCAAGGTCGCGGATCGCGGGCCATACACCGAGGGCCGCACCTTCGATCTGGGTCCTGGCGTTATCCGGGTGCTCGGCTTCAACGGAGTGCACGAGGTTCGGTACCGCATCATCCCGGACTAGGACCCGCTGGGGAGAATCTCTCGGCCTAGTAGTAGAAGGTGTCGAGATTGCCGGTCAGACAGATCAAGACGACCGGATCCTGCCCGCGGTCGAGCCACCGAAGCAGCTCCACCATCTTGCTCTCGCTGATGCTCACACAGCCGGCCGTATAGCCCGAACCGGTGTTGCAGTGGATGAAGATCGCGTTGCCCTTGCCGGGCTTCTGCTCCAGGTTGAAGCCGGTGTCGATCCCGTACTTGTAGGCAGTGGGCTGGTACATGTGCTCGTAGTTGTCGCCGGCGGTCGGCACGCCCTCCACCAGGTCGTTGAAGGTCGCGGAGCCATAGTTGCCGTCGTAGTAGGTGTTCGAACCCACCCGCTTGTAGCTGAGCGAGCTGTCGCTTGTATTGGGGTTGGCGGCCGTCCCGAACGCGTAGGACAGCGAGTACACGCCGATGGGCGTCTGCAGCTGTCCTTCGACGCGCTCGGCATCAAGCACCATCCCCCGCTTCCCGACACAGGCAGCGGTGGACATGACCTTGCTCCAGGTGGTGCCTGTCTGCTGATACGTCGCCAGGGTAGCGCGTGTGGTGCTCATGGTATCCGCGGTGACGACGATGACCTGGGTCGCACCACTGAAGGCTGCGCCATGAAACGACTTCGCCGGCGGCGGTGTCGTCTGCTTCACGGCAGGTGCAGAAGGCTCTGTCGCACTCATATCAGGCTCTCGCGTCTCACCGGGAACCTCAGCAACCGTTGGCTCAACAGATGCAGTGGTCTCCGACACCACCCGATCGTCTAGCCGGGCCACATCGGCGATGTCGACCGCAGGCGACAAGGCGGGCTCATCAGCCATATGCGCGATGCTGAGAAAGATCACAGTGACGCCAACAACCGCAAGCAGCCCAACCGCCGAGACAACAACGGCAAGCCGGTGTCTGCGAATGAAGCCCATGACGCGAGACCAGGTGCTGGCCCTGTGCTTGCCCGACACGCTGGGGCTCCTCTCGGCGAATCTGGACGGCCTAGCTGCTAGAATACTAGAGCCTCATGAACCGTGCCCACATCGGCCGCGTAGGAACCAGAGGTGTGTAAAGTGGCCAGAACCGGGAAGAGACTCGTTCTTGCAGTCATGATCGCGAGCATGACCCTCGCACTTGCCGCCTGCGCTCAGACAACCGCTCCCATAAGCGGAGATCTAGTCTATCGTCCCGCGCTCGCGGAATCTGTGACAGCAACTGCTGCCGCTCCTACCACTGTCTCAACCACTTCGGCGGAACCATCGCCGGTGTCGATACTGGACGCCTCGGCCCGGAAGTCCGTCTCGCCGGAGCTGCTGGTCATCGACGGCTTCGTCAAGGTGACCGACATCGATGACACCATCGTCACCGACCTCAGGTATGCCACCACTGACAACTTCACCGGCCAAAAGGTCTATCCCACCGACACCTGTGTATTGAGACTCACCACAGCCAAGAAGCTGGCTGCCGCAAACGCCCAGGTCGCCAAGCTCGGCTACCGCATCAAGGTGTGGGACGCCTATCGGCCCGTCTCGGTCCAGAAGATCTTCTGGAGCATCTATCCCGACAGCAGATACGTGGCCAACCCGTCGACAGGTGGCTCGGTCCACAACCGTGGCTGCGCGGTTGATGTCACCCTTGTAGACCGCGACGGCAACGAGCTTGTCATGCCTACTGGCTTCGACGACTTCTCCGACAAGGCATCGCCTACCAGCTCCGCCATGTCCGCCGAGGCAAGAGCGAACCTCGACGTCCTTAGAGACGCCATGCTCGGCAATGGCTTCACGGCGGCCACAACGGAGTGGTGGCACTACAACGACAGCGACCGCAACAAATACCCGATCGCAGAAGTCGACCTGTCGCTCTTCTGACCCGCCTTGCGACCGTGGTCGCGTCTACCTGATGTCGAAGCGGTCCAGGCTCATCACCTTGTTCCAGGCCGCCACGAAATCGTGCATGAACTTGTCCTGGGAATCTGCGCTTCCGTAGACCTCCGCCAGAGCCCGCAGTTGCGAGTTCGAGCCAAAGACGAGGTCGACGCGAGTGGCGGTCCACCTGGGTTCACCCGTGACGCGATCGTGGCCCTCGAACGCCTCTCCGTCCTCAGAAGAGGCCGCCCACTCGGTACCCATGTCGAGCAGGTTCACGAAGAAGTCGTTGGTGAGAGCCTCGGGCCTATGCGTGAACACACCATGCCCTGACCCCTTGAAGTTCGCGCCCAGGACACGCATACCACCGACGAGCACCGTCATCTCGGGTGCGGTAAGTGTCAGCAGCTGTGCGCGATCGACAAGCAGCTCCTCGGCCGAGACCGAATACTTCGCCTTCAGGTAGTTACGGAAGCCGTCTGCGATAGGCTCGAGCACAGCAAACGACGCCACATCGGTCTGTTCCTGCGACGCGTCGGTGCGACCCGGCGTGAACGGGACCGTGACGTCGTGACCGGCGTTTCTGGCCGCCTGCTCCACGCCCGCGCAGCCGCCCAACACGATCAGGTCGGCGAGCGAGACCCTCTTGCCGTCGGATCGAGCGTTGTTGAACTCCTCCTGGATGCCCTCAAGCGTGGTGAGCACGCTCCGCAGCTTGACCGGCTCATTGACCTCCCAGTCCTTCTGTGGCGCAAGCCTGATACGGGCGCCGTTCGCCCCTCCTCGCTTGTCGGAACCACGGAACGTGGATGCCGAAGCCCACGCGGTCGAGACCAGCTGGGACACGGACAGTCCGGAGGCCAGTATCTTGCCCTTGAGGAGGGCGACGTCTTGATCATCGATCAGCTCATGGTCGACCGCGGGTACGGGATCTTGCCAGATGAGCTCCTCGGCGGGGACTTCCGGACCCAGATACCGGGAACGCGGCCCCATGTCACGATGCGTCAGCTTGAACCAGGCGCGTGCGAAGGCGTCTTCGAACTCCTCGGGATTCTCCAGGTAATGGCGCGCGATCCGCTCGTAGACCGGGTCGAACTTGAGCGAGAGGTCCGCCGTGGTCATCATCGGCCGGGTCTTCTTCGACGGGTCGAACGCGTCGACCACCATGTCCTCTTCATCCACGTCCTTTGCCAGCCACTGATGCGCTCCCGCCGGGCTCTTCACAAGCTCCCAGTCATACTTGAACAGGACCTTGAGATATCCGATGTCCCACTTGGTGGGATTGGGCTTCCAGGCACCTTCTATGCCGCTGCTGATCGTATCGGCGCCCTTGCCGCTACCAAAGCTGCTCTTCCAGCCAAGGCCCTGCTGCTCTATAGGAGCGGCCTCAGGCTCAGGACCCACGTGAGACGCATCCCCCGCGCCGTGACACTTGCCGAAGGTATGCCCGCCGGCAACGAGCGCGACGGTCTCTTCGTCATTCATGGCCATGCGTGCGAACGTGTCCCGGACGTCATGCCCTGAAGCGGCGGGATCCGGCACGCCGTTGGGACCTTCGGGGTTCACATAGATGAGGCCCATCTGCACTGCCGCGAGCGGATTCTCCAAGTCCCGCTCACCGGAGTAGCGCTCATCGCCGAGCCACTCTTTCTCGGCTCCCCAGTAGACGTCCTCTTCCGGCTCCCAGATATCTATTCGACCACCGCCGAAGCCGAAGGTCTTGAACCCCATCGACTCCAACGCGCAGTTACCGGCGAGGATCATGAGATCGGCCCATGAGATCTTGCGGCCGTACTTCTGCTTGATGGGCCAGAGCAGACGGCGCGCCTTGTCGAGGTTCACGTTGTCCGGCCAGCTGTTCAGGGGCGCCAGGCGCTGGTTGCCCGACCCGCCGCCGCCACGGCCGTCGCCCATGCGATAGGTGCCCGCGCTGTGCCACGCCATCCTGATCATGAGGCCGCCGTAGTGCCCGAAGTCGGCCGGCCACCACTCCTGCGAGTCCTTCATGAGCGCGTACAGATCCTGCTTCACCGCGTCCAGGTCAAGAGATTCGAATTCCTCGGCATAATCGAACGCTTCGCCCATGGGGTCGACCTGCGGCCCGTTTTGGTGAAGGACCTTCAGGTTCAGCTGCTCAGGCCACCAATCCTGGTTGGACGTACCGGCGCCCGCAACAGGCACGCTGGGATGACCCATTCCATGGCTCTTGCTACTTTCACTCATGGCCATAACTCCTCTCAACGCGCGAATGCACGCGCATCGCTGCGATGGTGGACCAGGAAGCTAGCCCCCTAACAACCTCATCAGAGGTCATCGTTATCGATACCCGGTCGGACTCCGCATTCAACGCGGGAACACAGCTGAGCCAGGACCGGCCGGGTCTTCCTCAGAAAGTATCCGCACCGTACCGGCGAATCCAATTCCTCGCCTGTTGAGCGCGCGTGTCAGGATAGTGGCGGTTGTCCGCTTGCCGATGGCACAGTCCGTCCCCAGTACAGCGATGCGGGGGCACGTAACCGTCGCAATGCGGCCGTCGAACAGGCGCAAGTCCTTGTTTGCACGGGGGCGACGCACATCTCGAATCGTCACCTGGTGTTCGGCCTGCGCGGCGATGAACACCGGATCATCTCCAAGGAACTCGTGCAGCCCGCTCACGATGTCCATCCCCCGGCTCATGGCTTCCAGCACGACTCCGCGCTCGTGAACTGACAGCAAACCGTTTGCGGGTGCGATTCCAAAGATGAAGACATCCGGCGGTCGCTCACCTGGAGCCATCGCCTGAGCAAGATCGCAGCATATGGGAATGCCGCAAGCAACCTCCCCGAGCATCACGCCCGCATCGAGACCGGCCTTTGCGCTGTCGATCACCGAGACGATCTTGTACTTCTCTGACTGACGAACAAGTCCGTTCGCCGTCTTGCCATCGATAGACCCGAAGTTGCCCTCGCAGTAGACGACAGCCGTTGGAGCGTGGCTGCGGACATGCAACGGCTTGAGCACTCGTAGTGGGGACATAGGTCTCCCTGGATAAGCAGAAGCCAGACTGCGCCTTTGAGGCAAGAGCACGCGACCGCACGAATGCCGCGGTCCCCCGCGATGGCTTCTGGATTGCGGCTCATCGTGATGATGGGACTTCGGCGCTTCCAAGAACACGACCTGGGTCGCGGGAGAGCCGATGTCGGTGATGCAAGGTGTCCCAGTCGAGGTAGGACATGCGCGATCTCGAAGTCGAGAATACCCGCAGTATACCGTGGCAGGCCAGGTACCGAGGTTCAGACAGGGTGGCGTGACCGATTCTCTCGGCTGCTACCATCCCCTCACTGTGTCCGACAGGTGCTCGCGCAGATGGGCCACCATCTGTGGCGATCCTTTCTTGCATCTTCCTGGCGGAAAGAGAGCGATTCGAACACTTGAAGCGGGGAATAACCGCTTCAAGTGTTCGAATCGCTCAGATTCAACCACTCTGCAACTTCTCCGCGATGGCGCAGAACGTACGCGGCGACCAGAAGGGCAAAGACGAATATGCCAAGGAGGCAAATACTGACGATTAGCCCGTTCTCCTTTTGACTGACCGGTAACATAGAGACGCCGCAAACACACAGTCGGCTTGCCGCCGGTGAATCTGTCTCTCCAATCATGCATATGTGAGGGGGAACATGGACCCAAGGGAACGGCGAATTCGAGTCTTCGTATCATCCACGTTTCGCGACATGCGCGCGGAGCGGGATGAACTCGCTAAGCGTGTCTTTCCGGCAGTGAAACACCTTTGCGCTTCGAGAGGTGTGGTCTTCGAGGATGTGGACCTCCGCTGGGGGATCACAGATGAGGCCGCCGCTGAAGGACGCGTTCTCGACATCTGCCTTCGCGAGATCGACGAATGCCGACCATTCTTCATCGGTATTCTTGGGGAACGGTACGGCTGGATCCCCGATGACATCGCTTCCGTACGAGAACACGAAGCGAAATACTGGAGTATTGAGCCCAGCGGAAGATCTGTAACAGAGCTCGAGATCATCCACGGCGTGCTCGCACGTCCCGAAATGGCAGAACGAGCCTACTTCTACTTTCGCGACCCCGAGGTCTCTCGCGTCCTCGGACCGGAGTGCGGCCCTGAGACTGACAGCGGACTATCTATGCTACTCAACCTCAAAGATCGCATCCGCTCCAGCGGCCTGCCTGTGCGAGAGGGGTTCAAAAATGCCATCGAGCTCGGTGCAATTGTGCGCAGGGACCTGTTCGCCATCATCGATTCTCTCTTCCCGCAAGCCAGAGAACCCGATGCTCGAGAGCATCTGGACGCCCTGCAGGAGAGATTCGCACAGTTTGCGGGCATCGGATTCACTGCCCGCAGCAGGGACATCAAGGCCGTCGATTCGCTCATGCAAGATGACACTCCTGTAGCAATTCTGGGTGACCCTGGAAGCGGCAAGACGGCCCTTATGGCTCACTGGGCAGAACGGGCCCGGGCCAAGACTGATATCCCAATCTTCACACACTTCGTCGAGGCAGGTGGGGGCGCCGACGACTGGCGTGTCGCGGTTCGACGACTTGCATCAATGGCTCGTGAAGCCCTTGGCCTCGAACTGGACGTACCGGATGAGTCTGAGGTCTCGGTGACCCTGCTCGCGCGCGTCATGCACATGATCTCAGCTCGTCGCCGCGAGGCCATATTCTTGATCGAGGGGCTCGACGGACTCCAAGGCGATACGATGTCGCTCGATCTGGGCTGGATCCCGCCTTCGATTCCTTGTGGTGTGCGGCTCATGGTCACCGCACGTCTGGGAGGCAGACCCGCACGGGAGATCAAGCGTCGGGAGTGGCGCGCCTACCAGATGCCGCCTCTATCATCGGACGAGAAGCACGCAATCGCCACCGGGTATCTTGAGCGATTCCGCAAGGAGCTGGACGCTGATCAGCTCACGTACATCATCGATGCTCCCCAGACGGCGAATCCTGCCTTCTTGTGCACGCTCCTCGACGAGCTGAGGCTCTGCGCCGAACACGAGAACCTAGCCCAGATGATCAAACAATATCTCGCATGCAATGACAGGGTCGAACTATTCGAGAAGATCCTTGATCGGTTCGAGATGGACTACGAACGCGAGCGACCAGGACTAGTCAACGAGACCATGTCGCTGATTTGGGCAGCGCGAAGGGGCCTGGGAGAAGCTGAACTGCGCGATCTGCTAGGCGACGGCGAACCGCTACCAAGAGCAATCTTCTCTCCGCTCTACCTGGCCGCAGAATGCATGCTGCGCGAGCAGGCAGGGCTCCTTGTACCCTCCGACCAATACGTACGCGCTGCGATCGAAACACGATATCTGCATGATGAGACGATGCAGAGAGAATCACATCGGACGCTGGCGATGTATTTCTATGACCGCGAACTGGACGGTCGTCACATTGATGAGACGCCATGGCAGCTCTTGTGGTCTCGGGACTTCGATGGACTACTGCAGATGCTCTCTGATCCTGCATTCATCGGCCAGGCATACGCTCGAGATCAGTACTCCGTGCGCCAGCTCTGGGTGGCTCTCGGTACTGAGGTTGACCTGAAGCCCGCCCAGGCGTATCAATCCCTCGCCGACAACCCAGACGCGAGTGATGCAAGCCTTCTGGCAGCCGCCGATCTCCTGCGCAAGAGTGGCTCCGCCCGGGACAGCCTCCACCTATGGGAAAGACTCGAGCGCGGGGCAAGAGAGACACAAGATCAGAAGAACCTGGCTGGAGCTCTTCTAGGAAAGTCTCTCTGCCTGCTCGACATGCGCCGAGCCGAGGAGGCTCTCATCGCCCTCAATGAGCAGCGCGCGCTGACCGCTGAGACAGCTGATATGAACGGACTTCAGCGCGGCCTATGCAATACGGCCATGGCGCTCGAACAGCAAGGTTCTACAGCAGAAGCGCTTGGTGTATGGGGAAAGCAAGAGGGGCTCTGCCGACAAATCGGCGACGACAGCAGCCT
Organism: Coriobacteriia bacterium; assembly: GCA_016938135.1. Taxonomy (GTDB): domain Bacteria; phylum Actinomycetota; class Coriobacteriia; order Anaerosomatales; family Anaerosomataceae; genus UBA2279. Next base: position 8,169 of record JAFGVD010000025.1, on the reverse strand, counting down.
TGCCGTATGCCTCGGCAATCAGGCTCTGCTTATCATGCGAACGGGGGCCTTTGGAGAGGCTCTCGGACTGCTACAAGAACAAGAGTCCTTGTGCCGACGTCAAGGTGATCTCGATATCTTGCAGGCCTGCCTGGGACACCAGGCGCTCGCACACCAGACCCTCGGCAATGAAGCTCAAGCCCTCGACCTCCTGCGTGGCCAGGAGGACATCTGCCGACGACTTGGAAATCAGAGGGGACTTCTCACCGCCCTCGCGAATCGCGCCACACTCAAGCGTGAGCAAGGGGATCTCGAAGAAGCCTATCACCTCCACAAAGAACAGCGCCGCATAGCCGAGGAGGCGGCCATGCCCGCCGAGTTGGCCAAGGCGATCGGCGGACTCGGACTCGCTGCGTGGAAAATGGGTGAACTGGAGGAAGCAGCAGTCTTACTTGCCGACGCCCAGAAGCACTTCGAGACGATCGGCGATGAGCGTAGTGTTCGGAACACCATAGGCAATCGAGCAGTGGTGGCCGAAGCTCAAGGAGACCGAGACAGGGCCACCGCCCTGTTCCAAAGACAGGCCGACCTATGTAGACAGGCGAACGATGCGATTGGACTTGCACAAAGTCTCGCGAATCGTAGCGTGCTCCTCGTCGGGACCCCCGGCGGCGCGGAAAGAGTATGGGCTCTCGCAGCCGAAGCTCAAACCATCGCCCGATCCAGCAAACATCCAGGACTCATCGCCTCGGTCGATGCCATTGCGGCCCGCATCCGCGCAGCACTCGACACCTAACCGACAGCGGCTGTGTAGACGAGCTTGATTGTTGGGTTCAGCTCGTCGACACCGTACTGCATGTCCAAGCCTGCAGCACTCACACCCTGTTGCGCAAGAAAGTCGTTCATCACATCCGGCAGATCGCGCTGCGCGAGCGCGACGGCATCATCGAGAGTGCCAGAGTAGGGTACCGGTATGACTCCGGCCGCTGCTCCGGCATCCATTTCAATTCCCACAAGATTGTCGGTAGCCACGTTTGTGCAGAACTCCTTCACGTTGCTCGGTGGCTCAATGAACGTGGAATCAGGGTGCACGACCATGATCAGCATCGCGCGGATCTTGCCGGAATCTGCTCGCTTGTTCTTCCTAAACAGCCCCATCTACATCTTCCCCTCTCATCCCGAATAGGCTTGCCGTGCAGCGAGACCGCTTCTTTGCCGGAAGCCAAGTCAACACCGTCCGCAAGAAGGTAAGCTGCCATCTCCGGCTTCCCCGAGCCGTAGACCGCTTCGCGCAACGGTGTTCTCCCCAAGTCCGCACCCACGTTTATCTCTACCCCACTCAACAGAAGTCGAGCGGCCTAGGGAGTGCCCGCCCTTTGCAGACGTATGATGCCCGTGACCGGCTACTCGGTCTGCCTGCGCAATCCATATCCTCCAGATTCAAGGATCACGAGCATCCGTCGAATGACGTCGCGGTCCTTGTCCTTGGCCTCCTCGGACAGGGCATCGTATTCCACCATATCGGGGTGCCGCTTCGTCTGGTCGTCGCGCAAGTCACCGTAGGTCCATCCAGAGCTCATACGCTCCGACATCCAACGGGAGTGCTCGTGACGAGCCAACATCTCGATCTCGTCATCTGTCAGCGAAAAATCGACCTGCGCGCGATCTTGGGGCACGATGCTGCATCCCACCAAAGCCGCCTTCACCACCAGGTCATCCGCCTGCCCGCGAGCCGCGTTTCGCAAGTCTTCGGCCAGTGATCCCCAGGGCACTGCGCCCGATCCCGGTTCACCGCCGAAACGCACGAGATAAGCCTCATGGATGGCGCGAGCAAGGGACTCCCGAACACCTACATCGAATCTCATCACGTCCCCATGCCATCGATGCCGGCACCGGCGTCAGCCTGGAACGATTGCCAGGCCGTATCTCCTTCGCTCATGATGACCTCGGCCCGCTCCACCAGGAGGGCGTCGGGGTCGGTGGCCATCGCGTATGGGCCAGCACCGAACGAGTGCAACTGCATCTCACGACGCAACGATTCGCAGGCCATCCGATGCGCGATCCAGGTGTCTTTGTACTTGAACGCCGAAAGACTGATCGTCGCTGCTGCAGCAATGACGGATATCACAATCGGCAGGATCTCAACCACCATCTGCAGTGGCTCATCGGTAGGCGGAGGGGAGAATACCATCTCCGAAGCCAGCAAGAGAGGTGTGAGCGCGGTAGCCGCAATCGAGATAATCGCCAGCCGGCGGAACGCCCGCTGAGCACGCACGGCACTGGCATCGTGATACGTGATCTGATCTTGCAGTCTGTCGCTGACGTAGGTCTCAATCCGTGACTCGCTCATCGGACTCCCCCTGTCATTCCCCTCTCAATCTTAGCAGCTGACGCAAACCGCGGCAGCCCCAACAAATATTCGCGTGGGTCCACAGGGATGAGCTGAGAACCACCCAGTACCAGCAATCTCAACCGGACGACAACAATGACGCTGCTGCACACAATGATCTGAAAGGCAGAATCGTGTGACTGATTCTCTCGGCTGCTACAATCCCCTCACCGTGTCCGACAGGTGTTCGCGCACAATGAGCACCATCCTAAGAGGAGATCACCGCTGTGAAGAGATGGATCCTGGAGACCCGACCGCAGTTCCTGGTCCTGTCCCTTGTCCTCGTTGCCCACGGCACAGCGCTTGCCGCCTGGCAGGGCTCGTTCAACTGGTGGCTGACACTGCTTTCCTCCGTCGCGCTCGTGTTGCTCCAGGCTAGCGTCGACGTTCTCAACGACTGGCATGACTATCACCGGAGCGGGATCGACCATGAGACACCCCGCACCCCCTTCTCAGGTGGCAGCGGGATGCTGCCCGCCGGCACGATGTCCCCACGAGAAGCACTCGTGCTGGGCATCGGCACTCTGGTGGCCGGTACGGCAGTAGGGTTGTATCTGGCGTTGGTCGCGGGACCACCCCTGCTGATTATCGGGGTCATCGGCGTTGTGTCCGTCGTGGCGTACACCCCGATCCTGACAAGGATCGGGTTGGGTGAAGCCGTCACCGGGCTCACACTGGGAGCTCTACCAGTAGTTGGCGTCTACTTTCTGCTCACAGGCCGACTCGACGCAGTGGCCTGGGTCTCCGGCATCCCTGCCGCACTGCTCACATACAACCTGTTGCTGTTGAACGAATTCCCCGACACCGAAGCGGACACCGCCGGCGGCCGACACCACATGGTCGTGCTCCTGGGAAAGCGCAACGCCTCGCGGCTGTATGCAGTCATTGAGGCAGGGGCTTTTATCGCAATCGCTCTCGGCGTGGCCTTCGGTACTTTCTCGCCATGGGCGTTGCTCGGCCTAGGCGGAGGCATCTTTGGAGTACAAGCAATCAGAACCACCCTCACTCACTACGACAGCTTCGAGGGTCTTCTCCCCGCGCAAGCATCCAACATCATCGCGGTACTTGCGACGAACGCCTTGATGGCGATCGGATACATGATCGCCGCGCTCACGTAGGCATAGCGCCGGCTCATAGCCGCGCATCCAGAACCTCGAGCTCCGGTACAAAGAAGGGGATCCACTACTCCCCGTTCAACGACGCGCATCACGAGCGAGCGAACGCGTGCGTGGCCGGTAGCCCCTCGCTACTGGCTCAGATCCAGCATGACGTCGTTATCAGCAGGCGCGATGTCGACCGACAGGCCGTCGACGACGTAGCTTTGCTGCGACCAGATGAACTTGCCCCAAAGGCTCAGCTTGCCAGTGTCGATCACCGGCATGTCGGAGGCTACCTCATCGCCGTTGTAGTGCGCGACGAACGCAGGGGCGACCATGCTGGCGATGTAGGCGGAGTCCTCCTCGGAGACCCAGTATCCGCGTGACACGTCGAACGCCTCGGTCTCGATCGTCGCAAGGACAAAGGCTCGCGCCTCGGCGCCGAAGTCGGTGCCCGGCTGAAGCTCATCGACGACCATCGTCGAGCTGATCGCAAGCTGACTCCCGCTCGACTCGCAGTAGCGGATCGGGCACGGAGCGGTCGCAAGAGACCCGGTCTCGATGTCGTAGATGAAACCGTTCTCGCCGAAGTCCGCGCGGCTGATGTCCTGCGCGTGATAGTGACCCGTGAACACGGCACGGACACCGTAGGAAGCAAGCAGCTCCCCGACCCACGGGTAGTCCTGCACAAGATACTCCGGATGCAGCTTGCTCTGGCCGTCCCAGTGCTCCACCACGCCGTGATGCATCATGCAGATCACGGCCTTGCCCTCGGCATTTGCCTGCTGTAGGACTTGCTCGACCCACTGCTCCTGCTCTTGGGTGAACGCGCCGGCGGTGACCTCCTCGCCGTCGGGCTCGTTCTCCTCAGAGCGCGTGGAATCAATCGCCAGGAGCCAGAGCCCGTCGACCGGCTCGGCCACATAGCTCAGAGATGACTCATCCCGCATGATCGCGTCGCCGTATCCAAAATCGCTGTAGTGGTCCGCGAAATCGGCCTGCGTCAAGACCTCGACCGGACGGCTCTCGTCGCCGTCGAACTCGAATGCCTCGGGGTTGTTCGCGTCGTGATTGCCGGGGACGACGTACACCCCTACCCCGGCATCGCGCAGGCGGACGAGCGCCGCAACGACATCCTCGTGGTTGACGACCTCGCCGTCCTTGGTGAGGTCACCGGGAATCAACACGAACTCGACACCGGACTCCAGGATGTCGTCGATGGCCAGCTCGAGCAAGTCAGCGGTCTGGACGAGGAGCTTGCGGTCGGAACCCAGAACTTCCTCGAAAGCGGCGCCAGTGGTTCCCAGTGCGACATCGTAGTAGTGAAGGTCGCTCATCACCGCGAACCGGGCATCCGGATAGATGGCCCCTTGCACGACCGGATCGGCCATGACGTAGTCCAGCGCAGGAAGGCTTTCGAGGTAGCTCGACACCGCCGTGTACGCAACGCCGATGACGACGAGTCCGGCAAGGATGCCGAGGAGTGTCTTGGCGGTTCTCTGCCTCTTCATGACGCCTCCGGGGGTCTGGCTGACACTCACCTGACTATGCCATACCGAGCAACCAAGCGTCGCCGATTTCCCCACACTCCATGAACGACACGTAGCGGATCCACGCGACCTCAGAGCTACTGCGGCGCACAAGGCGGCCTCAGGCAGATCCATATAGGCTGCTCCGGGCATGACATGGCGGACTGCATGACCCGTGCAGCACCAGCAGCACAAGCAGCGCTGCGCGTCGATGACTGGTGTAGACTCGGCGCATGAGGGTTTACCGTGGTGAGACGCGCTGTTCGCGTCGTACCACCCATCGAGGGAGGTATCGCATGTCCAAGACTCTACGAGTCGCCATCGTCTTACTGCTCGCAGGTTCTCTGGCCGTCATCACCGCAGGGTGTGCCACCTCCTCACTCGACTCCCAGTTCAGGAGCTCCTTCGAAGAACAGGGCGTGCCGGTGAAGTCGGTCGATGTCAAAGTCGTTCCGCACGAGGCGCAGCTCATGGCCGACCAGATGATTCTCAATAGCCACGGCATCACCGACGCCCGCGATGAAGAGTTGATTCATGCAACAGTGACGCTCGCCAACGGCGAGCAGGTGACCGCCGTCCAGTACAAAGAGAAGATCTACACGTACAACAACGAGAGCACCGACTGAGGGATATCACTGCGAGAAGCGCCCATTACTAGCGCGACATGCCGCTCACGATAAGCGCACAAGTCGCCGTATCCGCTCGTGCAGTCTACATAACGCACGACGCAAAAAGACCCCGGCATGGCCGAAGTCTCTGGTGTGTCCTTCTGGCGGAGAGGGAGGGATTCGAACCCTCGATACGGGGGATACCCGCATAACGGTTTTCGAGGGGGATGATCGGTACGAATCCACGCCTGAAACCGCTCACCCCTCACCGCCTACAGTCGATGTCAAGCCCGGTCGATACGATGGAACGATTGTGCATATCACCGAACTCACTCCGGCCGAGAATGGCCTGAAGTGCGGCTGCGTTTGCCCCAAGTGTGAGCAACCTCTCCAGGCACGGAACATGGGCAAGGTAAGAGTCCCGCACTTCGCACACCACAAGGAGACTAGCTGTGAGGGCGCGGTCGAATCCGCACTCTACTTGTTTGCCAAGGAGGTCTTCGCCAGACACTCTTCGGTGCGGGTCCCCGAGCACACGACGTTGGGCACGGCAGCTAGCGCAATTCGATATCAAGGCCCGGCACAGAAAGGCCCGCCACTCCGACTGGGAGCGACGGGCCTTCGAGGTCGGCTAGGGACGGTGGGCCTACTTGAGCGCCGCGTCCACGTCGTCACGCACGCTTTGAGAGATGGCCTTGACCCCGCCGAGGAACGTGACCGCACCGATCGCGTTCCTGTTAGTGGTGAGCGTGGTGCGGGTGGCTGTGGGGAGCGTGAGCTCGCGGACCAGCAACATCACCGAACCTTCCGCGCCGAGCATCGGACCGCCCGCAAGCGCATCGGGGAACGTCTCGCCGGTGGCGATTCCGGCGCCCGCCCACGACATCCCTTGTTCATCAACACCCCAGATCGCAATCTTCGCGGCGGTCTCATAGCGATCCGCGCCGTCGATGCGCTCTGCGGTGAGACCTACGCTCATCAGCGTCACACTCGTGCTCTTCGGCATGGCGGCCTCGCCGCCAAGGAGCACCACGTGGTTGACGCCTGCAGCGAGCATGGCGTCGACGGCCGTACCCGCAATCACCGGCTGCTCTGCAAGATAGACGGGCCAACCCAGGTTGGCCGCAAGCGGCGAAGCGGCGAGCGCGTCGGCGAACTCCAGGCCGGTCGCCACGAACGCGTTGCCGTCATAGTCGCCGCCTTGAAGCGCGATGACCTGGTCGGCGACCAACGCTGCAGTCTTGTAGCGGTTCTCGCCGCCGATGCGATGCACGCCATTTTGGCCGATCATCCGCACGAGTGCGGCCTCGACGTCTGAGGAAAGCGCGCGCTCACCACCGAGGATCCAGACGTCCGTCGCGCCCAGACGCTCGATCTCAGCCGCGACCTCGTCGAGGAGCATCCCGGAGCGCGTGAGCAGGATCGGTGCGTCGAGCACGCCCGCGAGCGCGGAGCCGCCGAGCGCATCAGGCCAGTCCTCACCCGTGGCTATGACGACGGCGTCAGCACCTTCAGGGAAGCAATCTTCGGAGACCTGGATGGTGGTGGCGTAGCGGTTGCTGCCCGAGAACTGCCGATTCTCGGTGGGTGCCGTGTTGACTACCGCGATCGTGAAGGTCCGGCTCACGAAGCGTGCCGGTCCGCCGGCCGTGGCATCGTCGGTGAGGGTAACGGTGACCTCGGTGGAGCCGAACACACCGGCCGCGGGCGTGAAGCTCAGCGTGCCGTCGGAGGCCACGGTGGGCACGGACGAGAACAGGCTGGGGTCGGCAGACACCGTCTGGAAGGACAGCGCCTGTCCGCTCTCATTGGCAGGACCGGCACTGATGGCACTCGCCCAGGTCGCCGAGTACGGACCCGAGTCCTTGTCGACAGTGACGTCGCCTGCGCCCGTGAAGGAAGGCGTGTCGTTTGCCGGAGCGGCCTCGATCGTCACCGTCGCCGGCGCCGAGTAGGCAATGCCGTCAAACGCGCGATAGGTGAAGGTGTCGGTGCCGTTGAAGTCAGGACTCGGTGTGTAGGTGATCTCGCCGGATGCGGCGAGATCCACGGTGCCGTGGGAGGGGCCCGTGAGCACTGAGGCGCTCAGCGTGTCGTCTTCCGCGTCACTGTCGTTTGCAAGCACGCCGGGAGCGGCGAGTACGAAAACGGTGTCTTCGGTGGCGGCAAGTGCCCCGTCGTCGGTCGCGACAGGTGCGGTGTTCGCGGGAGGCTGCGTGAAGTATGCCGAACCCGAATACGAACCATTGTCGGCGTCACCGAACGCACCGACGACAGCGGTATCACCCGAGACGGCGACCGAGAAGCCGAACTGCTCGAATGCGGCGCCGTCGGATGCGGTGAGCTTTGCCTGCTCGGTCCACGCCGTGCCCGAGCGCGTGAAGACGTAGGCCGAGCCTCGATAGCTGTCAGCATAGTACGCACCGATAACGGCGGTATCACTCGAGATAGCGACCGAGATGCCGAAGTTGTGGCTTACAGCGCCGTCGGATGCGGTGAGCTTTGCCTGCTCGGTCCACGCCGTGCCCGAGCGCGTGAAGACGTAGGCCGAGCCCGAATTCGAACCC
>JAFGVD010000024.1 GCA_016938135.1 Coriobacteriia bacterium | reverse complement strand
TCAGATGGGCCTCCAGGATGTCGTGGGCGGCCGGGAACGTCGGTGGGACGCCTACCGAGATCGCGGCGGGAACTCGCAGGCCTTCGATGACGGCGAAGCCGGCGTAGACGCCATAGGCCGGGATCGCGGCCTGGTGGTGGACGGCCAGGTTCGCGGTGGGCACGTGCAGCGAGGTGCCCTCGCCGCGGCCATGGACGACGCGGCCACAGACACGATGGGGTCTGGCGAGCAGCCTGGCTGCCAGCGTCACGTCACCATCGCGCACAGCTGCCCTGATCCGGGTCGAGGTCACGGCCTCCGCATCAACGGTGATGAGTTCGTGTGCGTATACCGAGAAGCCATGCTTGGCGCCAAAACCCTCAAGAACGCCGACATCGCCTTGAGCCCGGTTGCCGAACCGGAAGTCGAAACCCACCACCGCGGCGACCGGTTCGAAGCTTGCCAGGAGCACCTCGTGCAAGAAGCGTTCAGGAGACATCGAGGCCAGTGCGACATCGAACGGCACCATGAGGATGATGTCTGGCCCAAGCTCGGCGAGACATGCGAGCTTGTCTTCCAACTCCAGCAGCTGAGGGGCCGCAGAGTCCGGGGATACGACGCGGTCCGGGTCGCGGTCGAACGTGACCACTGCCGAGAGAGAGCCGAGCTCCCGGGCTATCCTGATCGTGTCTTTCACCAGCGTCTGATGACCGAGGTGGACACCGTCGAACACGCCGATGGCGATAGCGGCGTGTCCCAGGGGCGCTATGCCCGGTTCCCAAGTGACGACACGGCTCATCGGCGGACTCCCAACACGGTCTCGGCGACCATCCGACCTGATTGTGAGTGGTAGACCGCAACCAGTGAGCCATTGAAAACGAGCGCGACCGGACCATCCTGTGGACCGGCCACACTGAGGGGCCGTCCGTCCGCAACCGTCCCGGCCTGGGTGTCATCAAGGTGCAGCACAGGCATACCAAGTGCGGCAATCGGGTCCAAGAACAGCGCACGGATGTCCTGTGCGTCACGGACGTCTTCGAGAGTAACAGCCTGCGCCACGGTGATGTCTCCACTGCCGGTACGGCGTAGGTCACGCAGGTGTGCCGCCGTGTGCGCCTCCCGGCCTATGTCACGGGCCAACGCCCGGATGTAGGTGCCCTTGGATACCGTGAAGTCCACAGTCCAAGTGGCCTGCTCGAGATCGATGGAGCGTAGATCGGCCTTGTTGACCGTGATCGGGCGAGGCGCTAGTTCGATGTCTCCGCCCGAGCGGGCCACGCGGTGTGCCGTCTTCCCGGCTACCTTGATAGCGGAGTACACCGGAGGCTGTTGCATGGATGGGCCCAGGAAGCCGCCGAGAACAGCGGCTGCACTTTCCGCTTCCAGCACCTGCGGCGGTACAGGCGCTGTCACCGTTGTTTCGCCCTCGGCATCATCGGTGTCCGTCTCGGTGCCGAAAGCAATGACCGCTTCGTAGGACTTCGTCTTGCCGCTGAGATAGCGTTCCAGTCGGGTGTAGGGGCCCACGAGCACCATGAGCACGCCGGTGGCCGAAGGGTCGAGCGTGCCGGCATGTCCTACCCGGCGTTCACCCGTGGCACGTCGGACCGCGGCGACCACGTCGTGGCTCGTCATCCCTGCGGGTTTGTCGATAACGAGCAGGCCCGCAAGGCCTGTCGCCCCGCGCCTGGCGCTCACGCCAATACCTCGGTCAGGGCGGGAAGCAAGACGTTTAAGAGGGCGTCCACCTCGCCGTCAAAGGTGAAACCCGCGGCGGCGCTGTGACCTCCCCCGCCGAACGCTCGAGCCACGGAGCCCACGTCAGCGCCGCCTTTGGCCCTCAGTGAGACACGTACGGCACCGGCGTTCAGCTTCATCAGGAACACGATGCGGGCACCGCGGAGCGCGCGAACCTCGTCGATGAGGTTCTCGCTCTCGGCTTTGAGTGCGCCCGTCTCGGCGAAGTCATCGTCGGTGACCCATGAGTATGCGATGGCGCCATCCTGCACGCATGTGATGCGCTCAAGCGTGCGGCCGATGAGCGCCAGCGCGCCAACGGAGCGGCTCTCGTAGACGTCGGTGAACACCTGCTGAACGTCCACGCCGGCCTCGAGCATGCTTGCCGCGGTGCGCAGCGCCTCGGGACTGGTGTTGGAGTAGCTGAATCGCCCGGTGTCGGTGACAAGCGCGGTATACAGGCACGTGGCAATCCGCGCATCCGGCTCAACACCAAGCGTGCCGAGAAGTCCCCAGACCATCGCACCCACCGATGAGGCGCTCGCATCGACGATGGAGAGCGTCCCGTAGCGGGCGTTGTCCGGATGATGGTCTATCACGATGAGCTTGCGTGCATCTCGTGCGAGCGGTTCTGCATCGCCGAGACGGGCGAAGCCCGGCGTATCCAGTGCGATGAAGAGGTCAGGAGCTGTAAGATCCGCAACGTGGCGATACAGCTCGGACCCGGGCAGGAACGAGTACGTCTGCGGGACTGCGTCACTCGAGGGCAGCACCGGGCTGGCATCGATCCCGATGCTGCGAAGTGCGAGCACAAGCCCCAGAGTGGAGCCGACGGCATCCCCGTCAGGATCGACGTGCGCGCCGACCACCACGCTGCTTGCGGTACGGATCGACTCGGCGAAATGGACGTCCTCGCCGCCGGGGAACATGAGCTACTCCTCGTCGCTGGAGATCGGCCGGCGCTCAGCCTCTTCCTTGAGGGCCTGCGAGATGCGCATCCCCTGCTCAACGCTGGGGTCGATCCTGAAGCGAAGCTCAGGCACCACACGCATGGCGACACGTTTGCCAAGCGAGGACCGGATACGGTTCTTCGCTGAGTCGAGCCCGGATATGAGCGCCTGCTGGCGCTCGTCGTCTCCATGGGTGACGACGTAGATGTTGGCCAGACCCATATCGGAGCTGACCTCCACCGACGTCACCGTCGCGAGTGAGACTCGCGGATCTGCGATCTCTTCAAGGAGTATGGCGGCAACAGCCTCTTTGACTGCCTCACCGAGCTTGCGAGTACGAGGTGTGGACTTCACGCCATCACGCCTCTCTCGCAACCTCTATGGTGCGGAAGGTCTCCAGCACGTCGCCTTCCTTGATGTCCTGGAAGCCGTCGATGCCGATACCGCACTCGTAGCCTGACTTCACAGACTTGACGTCGTCTTTGAAGCGGCGCAGAGAGCCCATCTTGCCTTCCCAGACGATCGTACCGTCACGAACGATGCGCAGCTGATCGTCTCGGGTGACTTCGCCCTCTTGGACGTAGCAGCCTGCGATCATCCCCACCTTGGGCACCTTGAACAGCTCACGGATCTCGATACGAGCCGTGTCATGCTCTTCGAACGTGGGTGCCAGAAGCCCGACGCGTGCAGCGTTGATCTCTTCGATGGCCTTATAGATGACTCGATACAAGCGGATGTCGACTTTGGAGTGCTCCGCGAGCTCTTTCGCCTTGGCGATAGGACGCACGTTGAAGCCGATGATGATGGCGTCGCTGGCGTCCGCAAGTGTGACGTCGGTCTCGGTGATACCGCCCACGCCTGAGTGGATGACGTTGATGTGGACCTCGCTCTGGTCCATCTTGTCCAGCGCGTCTTTGAGCGCTTCGATCGAGCCGTGGACGTCTGCCTTGACCACAAGGTTGAGGTCTTTGAGCTCGCCCTCCTGGATCCGTGCGAACAAGTCGTCCAAAGACACGTGGCTCTTGCGCTCGTGAGCAGCAAGACGCTGCTTCAAAGACCGTTCTTCGGCAAGGTTGCGGGCATCGCGCTCGTCAGCGAACACCCGGAACTCGTCACCTGCGCCGGGCACGCTTGAAAGTCCCTGGATCTCGACCGGATCGGCAGGAGCGGCGGAGTCCACCGTCTTGCCGAGAGGATCGAGCAATGCACGTACGCGACCATGGCTGGTACCGGCTACCACGGCGTCTCCAACATGCAGAGTGCCTCGCTGGACCAGCACGGTGGCCACAGGACCACGGCCCTTGTCGAGCTTCGCTTCGATGACGACACCGCTTGCCGGAGCGTCAGGGTTCGCTTTAAGTTCGAGGACGTCTGCCTGGAGCAGAATCATCTCGAGGAGCTCATCGATGTTGAGACGCTTCTTCGCCGAGACGTTTACGAAGATGTTGGTGCCGCCCCATTCCTCGGGCACGATCTCGTGCTCTGTGAGCATCTGTCGTACCTGGTCGGGGTTGGCGCCGTCCTTATCGATCTTGTTGACCGCTACGATGATCGGCACACCCGCGGCCTTGGCATGGTGGATGGCTTCAACGGTCTGCGGCATGACTCCGTCGTCAGCAGCGACGACCAGGACGACCACGTCGGTGGCGTTGGCGCCGCGTGCACGCATGGCGGTGAACGCCTCGTGGCCGGGCGTGTCGATGAAGGTGATGCGTTTGTCGTTGTGGTACGCGATCGAAGCACCGATGTGCTGCGTGATACCGCCGGCCTCTGTCGCCGCAACGCCCGTCTCGCGGATCGCGTCCAGCAGCGAGGTCTTACCATGGTCGACGTGACCCATGACGGTGACCACCGGAGGACGGGGCTTGAGGTCTGCAGGATCGTCATCGAACGTGATGAGCGATTCTTCTTCAGGCTTCTGGATGGTGAGCTGAGCGCCAAGGTCCTCGGCCAAGATCTCCATGATCTCTCTGCCCATGGGCTGATTGACGGTGAGAAGCTCGCCAAGGAGCATGAGGCGCTTGATGATCTCGGTCGACGCAAGACCCAGTGCGTCGGCGAACTCGCCCACCGTTGCGCCCTCGGTGATGACAACGCCTTGCTCGAGTGTGGGAGCAGGCGTCTGTGCGGCCGCTACGCGGGGCTCGGTCTGCTCTCGACGTCCCGTGGGCTTCTTGGTCTTCTTCTTCTTCTTTCCGATGGGGCCGGAAGCTGCAGCCATCTTCGCTGCTTCGGCGATGATGCTTGAAGGAGCGGTGCGCTGCGCTGCCTCGGCCTCGCGCGCCATCTGCCGGTAGCGCTCGGCTTCCTCTGCCTCGAGCTTTGCGGCCTGAACAGCAAGCTGGGCGGCTTCTTCCTCGGCTTTGCGCTCGGCCTCTTTGCGAGCCGACTCGTCGGCTTCGTGACGCTTGCGCTCTTCTTCCTCCAGCTTCTTGCGCTCGGCTTCTTCGGCCTGCTGTGCCTTCTCGGCGGCTTCGCGCTCTGCACGCTCAGCGGCATCGGCGGCCTCTTCGGCCTTCCGGGCGGCCTCTTCTTCCTTGAGACGGGCAGCCTCTTCAGCCTTTCGCGCGGCCTCTTCAGCCGCGAGCTTCTTGCGTTCAGCAGCCTCAGCCTTCAGCCGCTTAGCCTCGAGCTCGGCCTGCTTCTCAGCGATGACCGGAGCAAGGTCTTTGCGGATCTTGTCGACATAGGCCTCTACAAGCGTGGAGGCGTGATTCCTGGCTGGTATCTTGAGGGCAGCAAGGTGGTCGAGAAGCTCTTTCGAGCTCATCCCGAACTCCTTGGCCAGTTCGTGTACTCGCATTGCAGGCATAGATGTCACCGTCCGTCTCGTCGATCGGGCTTACTTGCTCGCGGCCCGCTCGAACTCTCGTCTGAGGCGCTCCACGTCTTCCTCGCGCAGATTCACACGGAGCGCCGCCGCAAACCGTTTACGTTTGACAGCCTGCTCAAAGCACGCTGTCGTAGGGCATACATTCGCCCCGCGGCCGTTCGCTTTCCCCGTAGGGTCCACGGCGACCTCGCCGTCCGGAGTCCTGACTATCCGGACGAACTCGCGCTTGTCCGCTTCCTTGCCACATGCGACGCAGGTGCGGAGCGGGATCTTGCGCGTCTTCATTACTCCGCCGCGTCCTCCTTCTCGTGCACGCCGCAGTACTTGCTGCCGGGGCGTGCCTGGTTGCGACAACGGATTCCCGTGCTCGTGACCGCGATGCAACGTCCATCGCCGTCATCTACCTGGGAATCGTCGCTCGAGACCGCAGTTGCGATACCGGCCTTGACGGCCTGAGATGTGCTCTTTATGTCGATGCGCCAGCCGGTGAGCTTTGCCGCCAGCCGGGCGTTCTGGCCTTCTTTGCCGATGGCGAGAGACAGCTGATCGTCGGGGACGATCACCGTTGCCGTGTGCTCGGCATCATTGGTCATGACCGACGAGACCTTCGCAGGAGACAGAGCGTGAGCCACGAAGCTTGCCGGGTCTTCGGACCACGGCACAACGTCGATGCGCTCGCCGCGAAGCTCGGCCACCACCATGCGTACGCGGCTGCCCTTAGGGCCGACGCATGCGCCTACGGGGTCAAGGCCGGCCTCGCGCGATGAGACCGCGATCTTGCTGCGCAGCCCGGGCTCACGCGCGACGCTCTTGATCTCGAGTATCCCGTCATAGATCTCGGGGACCTCAAGCTCGAAGAGCCGCTTTATGAGGTTGGGATGCGTGCGCGAGACGACGATAGACGGCTCGTTGGACGTCTTGCGGACGTCGATGATGAGCGCCTTGATGCGCTGGTTGTGATCGTAACGCTCGCTCGAGGACTGCTCGCTCGGGGGCAGCAGTGCCTCAACGCCCTCGCGGATCTTGATGAGCGTATAGCGGCTGTCCGACTGCTGCACGGTACCCGTGATGCTGTCACCGATGCGGTCAGCATACTCTTCGAAGATCTGCTCACGCTCGGCCTCGCGTATCGACTGTGTGATGACCTGCTTGGCAGCCTGCGCGGCGAAACGCGAGATGTCCGGAGGAGTGATGTCGCTCTCCTCGAAGACAGGCTCTTCCTCAGTGCCACCAACAGGGACGAGCTCAAGCACACAGATGCGACCGGACTCGCGGTCGATCGTGACGCGAGCCTCGTTCTCGAGGTCGAGCGTCTTGCGGTACGTTTGTGCAAGCGTCTGCTCCAGCTTGTCGAGCATATCGATCTCGTCGATGTTCTTCTCGCGCGCGAGTTGCCGAAGCGCGTCCATGAGTTCTGAGCTCATTGTGGCACTCCCTTGTCGTTTCCGAAGTCGATGTCGACTTTCAGGTTTGCTTTTCGGACAGCATCCAGCGGGATGCGGCACGTGGTTCCTTCGCAGTCCATGACGACGTCGTCGCCGTCTATTGCGGTGATAGTCCCGGTGAACGCCGAGCGACCGTCTATAGGACGTGACGTCTTCACCTTGGCCCTGCTGTTCACGAAGCGTACGAAGTGCTCCCGCGTGCGCAACGCGCGTTCGATCCCGGGTGAAGACACCTCAAGCGTGTACGGTCCGCTCAATCCGTCGAACTCGTCGAGCGCCTCAGACACCCATTCGTTGGTGCCTGCAACGGCGTCGAGATTGATGCCCTGCTCCCGGTCGAGGAAGACCCGCACGATGGGCATGTGATCGGCGCCCGCGATCTCAACCGTGACGAGCTCGAATCCGTGTTCGGAAGCGATCGGTTCAAGAAGGTCTATGAGCGTGCCTGCCAGGCCCTTCTCGGACATGTGCGTACCTCCTTCCAGAACAAAAGAAGCGGGGGTGAGCCCACTTCTTGCAGGTCATTCTTTACTTTCCCGAAGATTGTAGCATACGGCACTACCCGGTCAACGGAACCCGGGGCGTGCAAAAGCGCCGTTCATCGCCGGTCGGATGAGCGTGATCAGCGGCTGGCCTAGGCCAGTGCCGAGCGCGCCTGTGCCACAAGGGCGGCGATACGCTCTGTCGCCTCGGCGATAGGAAGCGTTTCTCGCTCTCCTGTGGCGCGCACCTTCAACTCTATGACGCCATCAGCCACACCACGCTTCCCTACCACCACTTGATACGGGAAGCCGATAAGGTCGGCGTCGGCGAACTTGACCCCGGCCCGCTCGTCGCGGTCGTCGATGACGGTCTCCACGCCTGCAGATGCAAGGTCACGCCAGAGGCTCTCGGCGACGGGCCACACGATGTCGTCTCCCACATTCAGGGGTACAACGGCGACCTCGAGCGGCGCTACAGAGACCGGCCAGGCGATGCCGTTCTCATCGTTGTACTGTTCGATGACGGCAGCTAGCGACCGGCTGACACCCACGCCATAGCAGCCCATCAAAAACGGCTGCTCGTTGCCGTCTTCATCGGCATACGTCGCGCCCATGGACTCCGAGTACTTCGTCCCCAGCTGGAATACCTGGCTTACCTCGATGCCGCGGGCACCCTGAAGAGTGCCGTTGCACACGGGGCATCCGTCGCCGGGTGCCGCCAGGACGAGGTCCGCCCAGACGTCGATCTCGAAGTCGCGTCCCGGCTGCGCCCCGAAGTAGTGATAGTCGTTGATGTTGGCGCCAACGCCCCATGCAACGGTGTCGCGCAGGGAGTCATCAGCCACGACCAGCGCGCCGCTGGGAGGATCGACCGGGCCCAAAGATCCCTTCGGGATGTCGAAGGTCTTGAAGTCCTCTTCCTCAAGCAGCTCGAAGCCGGGTACTGCACTCTCCGCTTTGACGGGATTGAGCTCGCGGTCTCCCGGGACGCAAAGGAACACGAGGCGACCCTCAGCGGTCTTGCCGGCCATCGTCTTGACCGTGTCGTACTCAGCGACACCGAACGCCTGCGCCAGATCGGCGATCGTACGAAGGCCAGGTGTGTGCACCTTCTCCATCGGCACCGCTTCTGTGACCGCAGGATGGCGAGGGACCGCAGTGGTTGCGGCCTCCACGTTGGCTGCCCAGCCGCAATCGCAGTAGACGAGTTCAGCTTCGCCGTTTTCGGCAAGCGCCATGAACTCCGTGGTGATCTTACCGCCTATCTGTCCCGAATCAGCCTCGACGGGTCTGTACTCCAGTCCGAGTCTTTCGCAGATGCGCCCGTAGGCGCCTGCCATCGCGTCGTAATGCTCTTGCAGCGATTCCTGCGTCGCATGGAAGCTGTAGGCGTCCTTCATGATGAACTCCCGCCCGCGGAGCAGGCCGAAGCGGGGCCGTACCTCGTCGCGGAACTTCACCTGGATCTGATAGAGGGATACGGGAAGGTCCCGGTACGAACGCAGTTCATGCCGAACGGTGGCGGTGATGATCTCCTCATGCGTGGGGCCGAGGCAGAACTCCCGCCCGTGACGGTCTTTGAGGCGCATGAGCTCAGGTCCATAGTCGCTCCAGCGTCCGGACTCATGCCACAGCTCGGCAGGCTGCACAGCAGGCATCAGCATCTCCTGGCTACCGATGGCGTCCATCTCTTCTCGGACGATCTGCTCGATCTTGTGGAGCGAGCGCCATCCCAGAGGCAGGAACGTGTAGATGCCCGCTGCAGCCTTGCGGATCATGCCTGCGCGCAGAAGCAACCGGTGCGACGCCAGTTCGGCTTCGGCGGGATCCTCTTTGAGTGTTGGCACGTAGAGAGAGGACATCTTGAGAGAGACAGCCATCGGTACTCCTTGGTGTGATGCAGACGGGCGCCAGCGATGCCGACGCCCGTCGTACGTTCATTACAGTACGGTCTAGCCGATACCCTGGTCTTCAGGATGATACGCCTCGATGAGCGTGTCGCTGTCTGCGGACAGACTCATGATAAGACGAGCGAGCAGGTCATGCACGATGAGCGTGTGGCGGTTGTCCTGGGCGACGAACGCGTCTTTGAGCGCAGGCTTGACCGAAGGGTCGCCGCTGACCTCGATGATGAGGTCGATGTCGTTGCCGCGCGCGGCCAGGACATCTGCGTTCTCGGTGAAGAAGATCCCCTGTGCCTGTGCAAGCCTGGCGCCGGGGCTGTCTGCGTCCGCGTCAGCAACGCCGACAACTTCGATGAACGGGCGCTTGAGGAAATCCTCAAGCAACGGTGTGCCGGTACGTCCCCCGCCGACTATCGCTACTCGAACCTTCTCCTTGGTCATGCCATCCCCTCTCACCGTGTACAGGCTCACATACGTTACGCAGGATACCAGGAGCAGGAGTGGGCTGCTATCCGATTACTCAACGTCGAGCGATGCGATCTCATCCATCAGCGCCGAGACGATATCGCCTTCGGGGACCTTTTTGACCGGCTCTCCTCTTCTGAAGATGAGGCCTACGCCCTTGCCGGCCGCGACCCCGATATCGGCGTCGCGAGCCTCGCCGGGTCCGTTGACGATGCATCCCATGACCGCGACCTTCACCGGGGTATCGATGCTGCGAAGGCGTCTTTCGACCTCCTCGGCGATAGGGACCAAGTCAACCTGGCAGCGACCGCACGTAGGGCATGAGACAAGCTCGGGTCCTCTGCGGCGGATGTCGAGCGCGGCCAGTATCTCCCAGCCCACACGCACTTCCTCCACGGGATCTGCTGTGAGCGACACGCGCAGCGTGTCTCCGATGCCGTCGGCCAGGAGCACACCGAGTCCTACGGCGGACTTGATGGTTCCTGCGAACGTGGTGCCGGCCTCGGTCACGCCGATGTGCAGGGCGTACGGCAGCGTACCGGCCAGCATGCGGTAGGCGTCTATCGTGGCGTTGACCGACGACGCCTTCGCCGAGACGACGATGTCTTTGAATCCGCGGCTCTCGAAATGCGTGCAGAACGCCTCTGCGCTGGCGGCGAGCTTCTGGGCAAGCGGCCAGTCTCTATCGTGGAACTCCTCGGCGAGCGAACCGGCGTTCACGCCGATTCGGATGGGGATACCCGCTTCACCCGCGGCTTCTATGACTGCGTCGACGCGCTGGGTGGCCCCGATATTGCCTGGGTTGATGCGCAGCTTAGCGGCACCGCGTCGTGCGGCCTCGATGGCGAGGCGATGGTCGAAGTGGATGTCAGCGATCACCGGCAGCGGTGAGCCCTGGCATACGCGCTCAAAGCCGTCGAGGGCGTCAGCGTGAGGGATTGCCACGCGTACGATCTCACAGCCCGCAGCAGTGAATCGATCGATCTGAGCGAGCGTGGCTGCGTGATCGCGGGTGTCGGTGTTGGTCATCGACTGTACGCTGACCGGGGCACCACCGCCCACTAAGACTCCACCGACACGGACGGTGCGACTCTCCCGACGTGACTGAACCACGTTCTCCCCCGCTTCCGCTATCCGACCAGACGAGCGATGTCAGCGTACATGATGTAACCGATGAAAGTGAAAAGCAGCATGGCACCGGCTGCACTGAAGCCTATGGAGATGTTACGACTGAGCGGCTTGCCCATCACCTTCTCGACGACCTCCACCAGCACCTTGCCGCCGTCCAGCGGCGGGATGGGCAGGATGTTCATCGCGCCCAGCGACAGAGACAGCAACGCGATCAGGAACGCATAGTCCAGAGGACTGGTGGTCGCAGCGTCGGAGGCCATGATCGCGATGCCCACGATGCCGGCTGATTGGTTGACGCTGCTTTCGAAGGTCGCCGGCTGGAAGAACCCGCTGATGGCCTTGAACACGAGGCCGATGTAACTGACCGATTCCGTGAGCGCTTCGGGAACGGTGAAATCGACATGCGCAAGCGTGGGAGCCACGCCCAGATAGGCGTGTCCGTCCTTCTCGGCAAGCAAGACTTCGTACGGGATCGACGTGCCGTCGCGATCCACCGTGACAACGACCGAGGAGCCGGGCTCAAGCGCGGCGATGGTTTCGCTGAACGTCTGCCAGGAGTCCACTTCCACGCCGTCTATCGCGGTCAGCGTGTCGCCTGTTTGGAGTCCTGCGGTGTATGCGGGGGTGTCTGCCATGACTTCGGAGACTTCCGGAGTGATCGCGAAGTATCCCCAGACGGCGAGCACAACGGTGAACGTCACGATGGCGGTCAGCATGTTGACGGCAACACCGGAGACGAGCACGGTGATGCGCTGCCAGGTCTTGGCGCCACGATACGTGATGGCCCGTGCCGCCGAGAGGAGCTCTTGCTCGTCGGTGTCCGGGGTGGCCGAGTGGAGCGACAGGTAGGAGACGTCATCATCCTCCGCAGGGTCGATCGCCCCCCAGTCCGCCAGTGTGGCGAGAAGCGCTGCGGCGGTGTCTCTGTCGGTGTCGAGCATCCTGGCCAACGAAGCGGCATCCACGCGACCTGCGATCGAGGCGGCTTTGAGCGCTGCGCCCAGGAGCGGGTCCTCGGGTCCGGGCTCCATGCCTGCGATACGGACGTACCCGCCCAGGGGTATGGCTGTGATGCCCCAGGTCATGTTCTTGGTCTTGAGCCGTATCGCCGGACCGGGCAGGCCGATCATGAACTCGTGCACCTTGATCTTGAAGGCGCGCGCGGCCAGGAAGTGCCCGCCTTCATGGAGGACGACGAGGATCGAGAACGTCAGGACCCCCCAGAATATCGTTGTAAGAACAGTCATGGCACCATCCGAATCTTCGTAAGCGTTCCCGCCGATGCGGGACCGACCTCTACTACAGGTGAGCAAAAGGCGAACCAGAAGGACTAGAGGAGCTGGTCGGCCGTCTGCCGAGCCCAACTGTCTATAGCTTCCACCTGTTCGACGCTTTCCAATCGCTCCACGGTGTGACGGCCCATGACGTGCTCCACCACACGGGGGATATCGAGGAAGCCTGCCTTATGGCCGAGAAACGCGGCCACAGCTGTCTCGTTTGCCGCATTCATCGCCGCCGGCATCGTGCCGCCGGTTCGTCCGGCTTCGAGTGCAAGCTCCAGACACGGGAACGACGCGTAGTCAGGCTCCTCGAAGTCGAGTCGACCGATCTGGGTGAAGTCCACCGGGGGCAATGGGGCGCCCCATCTGCCCGGATGGCTGAACGCGTACTGGATGGGGATGCGCATGTCCGTTGCGCCCAGATGTGCTTTGACCGACCCGTCGCAGAACTCCACCATCGAGTGCACGCACGACTGCGGATGCACAACGATCTTGATCTGCTCGTAGCTTACGTTGAACAGGTGGTGGGCCTCTATGGCCTCGAGACCTTTGTTCATGAGCGTGGACGAGTCGATGGTGATCTTCGGGCCCATCGTCCAGCGGGGGTGCGCAAGCGCTTGTTTCACGGTGACCCCGGCAAGCTCATCCAGGGTACGGCCGCGGAACGGTCCGCCTGACGCGGTGAGCCAGATGCGGGAGACGTCAGCAGCGCGCTCTCCTACGAGGCACTGGTAGATGGCGGAATGCTCGCTGTCCACCGGGAGCATCTCGGCGTTTACAGCAAGCTGCATGACGAGTTCGCCACCCACGACGAGGGATTCTTTGTTGGCCAGGGCAAGACGCTTGTTTGCCGACAATGCCCCTATGGACGAGCGCAGTCCTGCGGCGCCTACCAGGGCGTTGAGCACGACGTCGACATCTTCAAGCGACGCGAGAGCTGTGACTGCTTCAGCTCCGGTGCCCACCTCGATGTCGGTGCCTGCAAGCAGCGACTGCAACCGCGTGGCGGCAGCAGTGTCGCTAAGGGCGACTCTTGAGACGCCGAACGCCGTCGCTTGCTGCGCAAGAAGATCGGCGTTGCTGTGCGCGGAGAGCGCGACGACTTCGAGGCGCTCCGGGAAGCGCTCAGCGATCATCAGTGTTTGACGTCCTATCGAGCCGGTGGAACCGAGGACCGCGATGCGCAAGCGTGGACTCACAGCGGACCACCGACCGTGGCTCCGCCGATAAGGAGCATGTAGTAGGTGACGATGGAGACGAGTGTGAGGCTGTCGAATCGGTCGAGGAACCCGCCGTGTCCCGGTAGTCCGGTCCCGGAGTCCTTCAGCCCGGCCTCACGCTTGAGTCTGGACTCCGCCAGGTCGCCGACCACCGCGGCAAGCGAGACCGCGACACCCACGGTTATGTGGCTTCCCAGCGATAGCCCCGTAGTGGCGAGGAAGTACACCGCCACCCATACACCAACAGTGAACACGGTGCCTGCGACAAAGCCCTCCCAGGACTTGTTGGGAGATATTCGCGGCGCCATCTTATGGCGACCCACAGCGGAGCCCACCAGATAGGCGAACACGTCGTTAGCCCATACGCTGAAAATCGTAGCCAGCGCGAGGACCGTGCCCGCATCCAGCTGCCGGATCAAGACGAAGTGTGACAACGTGAAGCCGACGTAGACCGCGCCGAACACCGTGATGGCCGTGTCCGTGGTGCGGACCTGTCGAAACAACAGGTGCCAAAGAAGTGAAGCGATGACAAGGATGCTGACCACCGCGGTGAGTCCGAACGCGCCAAAAGCGGCCGCCGAGAAGGGCATCGCCGCGACAGCGGCCCATCCGAAAAGCTCATTGGGGAGCCTTCTTTCGCGACGGGACATCGCGAAGAATTCGGCAACCGCGAAGGTGGCGACCATTGAGATCAGCACCGCGAGCCCCATGGTCTTCCCGAACAAGATCGCCGCAAGGAACGCGGCGCCGATGAGGGCTGCGGTTCCGGTGCGTATGAGCAGCGCCGACAGTCCCTTCTCGGCCTTTGGGGGCACGGCCATCAGCGTCCTCCGAATCGGCGTGCACGTTTCTGATAGTCAACCACAGCGCGCAACAGGTCGTATCGTTTGAAGTCCGGCCATAGCACCGAGCTCACCCACAGTTCGCTGTAAGCGATCTGCCAGAGCAAGAAGTTCGATATCCGCATCTCGCCGCTGGTGCGGATCACCAGATCAGGATCCGGCAGGCCGCTGGTATACAGCCGGCTCGCGATCGCGTCTTCGTCGATGTCCTCCGGGTCGAGCGCTCCGGATGCGACATCACGGGCGATGGCCTTTGCGGCGTCCACCAGCTCGATCCGGCCTCCGTAGTTCAGGGCCACGGCGAGGGTCAGAACATCGTTGTCGGCGGTGCTGAGTTCCGTACGACGGAACGCGGCCATCGTGTCCTCGGGCATCCCGTCGGCGCGACCGACGACCTTCACCCGCACCCCTTGCTTCTGAAGATTGCCCAGCTCCCGCTCCAAGACTTCGACGAACAGACGCATCAGCCCGCCGACTTCCTCGGCAGGCCGCCGCCAATTCTCCGAGCTGAACGAGTACAGCGTCAAGACATCGACGCCGAGCTCGATCGACGCGGCGATGGCCTCCCTTATCGCTTTCGCGCCCGCGCGATGGCCTGCGATCCGGGGTAGCCCTTTCCGAGACGCCCAGCGCCCGTTCCCATCCATGATGACAGCGATGTGATGCGGGACGGACTGCGCGTCGAACTGCGCGAGGAGCTCACGCTCTCGCTTGGAGGAGAAGAACTCCAGGCGTGAAGACTCTGTAGGTGCCATGGAGCGTTAGACCTCCATGATCTCCTGCTCTTTGCGCTTGAGCAGTTCATCGATGTCCGCGATGAAGGAATCAGTGGTCTTCTGGACGTCCGCCTCAAGGCGATGCAGGTCGTCCTGGGAGATCTCGTGTTCCTTCTCCTGGTTCTTGAAGTACTCGTTGGAGTCTCTGCGGATGTTGCGGATGGCCACGCGTGCTTCCTCGGCGTACTGCTTGCACAGCTTGACGAGGTCCTTGCGACGCTCCTCGGTAAGAGGAGGGAAAGGCACGCGGATCACGTTGCCGTCGTTGCTAGGATTGAGTCCGAGGTCGGAGGCAAGGATCGCCTTCTCGATGGCGGGCATGGCTGACTTGTCGTAAGGGCTGATGACCAGCAGCTGCGCTTCTGGCGAGCTGACGCTGGCAATCTGCAGCATCGGCGTGGGGACGCCGTAGTATTCGACCGAGATCTTTTCAAATATCGAACCCGAGGCCCGTCCAGTGCGTACGCCTGCGAACTCGTGACCGAGTGAGGCGACCGCTCGAGACATCCTGTCTTTCGCATCTGCAAGATCGTGCTGGGTCATCGGTTCCCTCCTCTAACGATGGTGCCGACCTTTTCGCCCTTCAGTGCGCAGACGATGTTACCTTCGCGCTCCATGTTGAAGACGATGATCGGCAGCTGGTTATCCATAGATAGTGAGATAGCGGTGTTGTCCATCACGGCAAGGCCGCGGTTGAGGACATCGATGTAGGTAAGCTCGTCGAACTTGACGGCTTCCGGGTTCTTCTTGGGATCTGAATCGTATACGCCGTCCACCTTGGTTGCCTTCATGATGCACTCCGCACCGATCTCCAGCGCCCGAAGCGCTGCGGTGGTGTCCGTCGTGAAATAGGGGTTCCCTGTGCCTGCGGCGAAGATGGTGAGTCTCCCCTTTTCCAGATGACGGATTGCTCGGCGACGGATGTAGGGCTCGGCGACATCCTTCATCTCGATCGCGCTCATGACCCGCGTATAGACGTCGTGCTTCTCAAGGACATCCTGGAGAGCAAGCGAGTTCATGACCGTGGCGAGCATGCCGATGTAGTCCGCCTGCGCGCGGTCCATTCCCGAAGCTGATGCGGCGACTCCCCTGAAGATGTTGCCGCCTCCAACCACTATGGCTATCTCGACCCCGTCGTCGTGGACGGTCTTTATCTGGCCGGCCAAAGCGTTGATCACTTTAGGATCGATCCCGTATCCGGCATCACCCATCAAGGCTTCGCCGGAGAGCTTGAGCAGCACGCGCTTGTAGCGGTAGTCGGTCATGATCCTCCCTCGTGTCTGACTGCAAACAGGTCTTCGTGACCCCGAGGTGCATTCTAATCTAAAAAGGGGCGACGCGTGCGCGTCGCCCCTTTCGTTCCTGAAACGTTAGCCGCACGACGGAGGCTTGGCCTCGGGGTTGGTCTCCCCGAGAACGAACCTCTCGAAACGCGAGATCGACACGTCGGTGCCAACAGCGGAAGCGACCTTCTTGGTCAGCTGGGCAACGGTGATGTCGGGGTCTTTGACGAAGACCTGCTCGAGAAGGCAGACCTCTTTGTAGAACTTTTGCATCCGGCCTTCAGCGATCTTGGCCTGAATGGGCTCGGGCTTGCCTGTCTCGGCGGCCTGCGCCATGTAGATGGACATTTCGTGCTTGACGACATCGGCAGGCACGTCCTCGGCGGTCAGTGAGATCGGCGCGGCTGCGGCAATCTGCATCGCGATGTCTCGAACGAATGTCGCAACCTCGGCAGAAGCGGCGGCATCGGCGGTGCCTGTGGCGACCTCTACAAGGACACCGATGTTCCCGACGCCGTGGATGTAGGCGGCGATGGTGCCGTGATCAGTCGTCAGCTCGAAGCGCACAAGGCGCGGGATGACCATGTTCTCGCCGATCTTGGCGACGTTCTCGCCCAGATACTGCTCGACTGTGATCTCTTCACGCTCGACATACGGCTGGCCGAGAAGCGCGTCAGCATCGGCCGGTGCGGCCTCCACGACGTGCTTGGCAATGGAGGTCACGAACGACTTGAAGCCGTCGTTACGTGCGACGAAGTCGGTCTCACAGTTGACTTCGACGATAGCGCCCGAGCGTAGATCCTCGCTGATGTAGGAGCCGATGATGCCCTCATGCGTGGCCCGGCCAGCCTTCTTGGCAAGGTCTGCAAGACCCTTGGTGCGCAGGATGTCGACAGCCGCCTGCATGTCGCCATCCGACTCAGCAAGTGCCTTCTTGCAATCCATCATGCCTGCACCCGTCGTGGCGCGCAGATCCTTCACCATGGAAGCGGTGATTTCCATACTTGGTTCCTCCTTGAGGGATAACCGCAGTGCGGCAGACGTTTGAGGACTACTCGGCAGCGGGAGCGGTCTCGGCCGTTGCATCGGTCTCCGCGGCGGGCGCGGGCTCAGCGACAGCAGTCTCCACCGGCGCTGCTTCCGCAGCGACAGGCTGCTCGGGTGCTGCAGCAGCCTCTTCCTGGCCGCCGCCATTGCCTTCGATAGCGCCATCGGCGATGACGCGTGCGATGAGGCTGATCGAGCGGATGGCGTCGTCGTTGCCGGGGATGACGAAATCAACTTCGTCAGGGTCGGCATTGGTATCAACAAGACCGATGATCGGGATCTTGAGGCGACGGGCCTCGGCGACCGCGATGTTCTCACGCTTGGTGTCAACGAGGAAGATCGCGTCAGGGAGTCGGGTCATGTTGCGAATGCCCTCAAGGTTGCGTTGCAGCTTCTCGTGCTCGCCGCGAAGCTTCAGAGCTTCCTTCTTGGGGAGGCTGGCCATGACGCCGTTCTCCTCCATGGTCTCAAGCTCCACCATGCGAGCGATCCGCTTGCGGATGGTGACGAAGTTGGTCAGCATGCCGCCCAGCCAGCGCTGGTTGACGTAGGGCTGACCGGAGCGGGTCGCCTGTGTGGCGATCGTGTCCTGCGCCTGCTTCTTCGTACCGATGAACAGCACGGTGCCGCCCTTGGCGGTAAGGTCGCGGACGAAGCGATACGAGGAGTCGAGCTCTCGCAGTGTGCGCTGAAGATCGAGGATGTAGATGCCGTTACGCTCAGTGAAGATGTACGGCTTCATCTTCGGGTTCCAGCGGCGGGTCTGGTGTCCAAAGTGGACACCGGCCTCGAGAAGACCCTTCATCGAGACAACAGTCATAGTGTTACCTCCAGTTTCGGTTGTTCTTCCGCCCGCATCTTCCTCCCTGATACGCAACCGTCTGTGACGGCACCATGCGCGAGAGTCCGCGGACGTGCTTGATTACGAGCCGATACAGGGTATCACAGGACACACTACTAAGGAAGCGTGTGACTCGTGCTTGGATCGGGCGGTATCGATGGCTTGTATCAGTACTCGCGACCGCATCGTGTGCAGACGAGATGCGCCTCATACCAGCCGTCGCGAGTGGGGTTTGGAACCATCTCGAGGAGTAGTTCCTCTTCGCACGCAGGACACCAGAATCGTCGCTGAAGTCCTGCATGTGCGACGAGCGCATCGGCATCCGCCTCGCGATCGCGGATGAGCACCTTGAACGAAGGCCCCAGCGGCGTTGGCGCAGGCGTAGCGGCGGTCGGTTCGGGAGCTTTGGGCGCGAGATGTTGCAGGGAAAGGGTGATTTTGGCGGAGACGTCGGCAGGTTTTGCCGAGTTCTTGATCATGTAGTCTATCGCCCCAAGATCGAGCGCCTTCTGAATGGCTGATTCTTCGCCGAGGTTGGTGAGTATGATCACCGGGATCTTCGTGAGACGAGGATCCGCGTTCATCGTTTCCAATACCTCAAGGCCGCCCATGCGGGGCATGATGAGGTCTAGAAGGACGAGGTCGAACTCGTTGGCGCGGAGCACTGTCAGGGCCTCGAGTCCGTCTGCCGCCGCTGAGACCTGGAAACCATCAGCCACAAGCTTGTCGTGATACATGCGGCGCAGCAGCTCGGTGTCCTCGACCACAAGGATTCGATGTCCTGACATAGCGTTGTGTTCCTTTCGATCAGTGCGCAGGCACGTAGCCCTGCGCGGCGTGGAGACGCGCACGGAGACGCAAGACGGACTTCGTGTGCAGTTGACTGACGCGTGACTCCGTGACGCCGAGAACGGCTCCGATCTCTTTGAGGGTGAGTCCTTCGTAGTAGTACAGCGCGATCACGATCTTCTCCCTCTCGGGGAGTCGGTCGATGGCGCGAGCAAGGATCTCTTTGAGCTCGACGCTCTCGAACATCTTGACCGGGTCTTCAGCGGACTCGTCTTTGATCGTGCCGATGGCGTTGCCCTTGTCGTCCTTGTCTTGTCCGCCGACCCAGAGTTCCTCAAACGAGACCACAGACGTGTATGAGAGTTTGGTGAGGATGTCTTGCAGCTCACGCGGGGTGACGCCCATCTCGTGGGCTACCTCCGCGTCTGTGGGCACACGCTTCAGGCGGTTCTCCAGTGCAATGTAGGCGTGCTCTATCTCGCGAGAACGAGCCCTTACGGAGCGCGGAACCCAGTCCATCGCCCGCAACTCGTCGATGATCGCACCCTTGATCCGGGCGATCGCATATGTCTCGAATTTGATGCCGCGCTCGATATCGAACTTCTCGATAGCATCGATCAGGCCGAACACGCCGTAGGAGATGAGATCAGAGGTGTCGACGTTTTGTGGGAGATTGGATGAGAGCCGCCCCGCGACGTACTTCACGAGGGGCGAGTAGTTGAGAATGAGAGTCTCTCTGGCGAGAGGGTCTCCGTCCTCCTTATATGCGGCCCAGTAGGCGGATACGTCCGTCTTCGGGTCTGGTCTCATTCGATGGGAGCCTTCCAGATCACGCTCGTGGGTGTGCGCTCGTGTGCACATCTCTAAGCCGCTTCATGCTTAGGTGAGTATAAATCTGGGTGGTGGACAGTGCAACGTGGCCCAGGAGTTCTTGTACGCTGCGCAGGTCAGCGCCCGCTTCAAGCAGGTGTGTGGCAAAGGTGTGCCTGAGCACGTGAGGATGGATCCCCCTGTCGCCGCCAAGCTGGTCAAGGTAGCGGGTAAGCATCCTGCGGACACTGCCGCTCTGCAGTCTTGTGCCGGATCGGTTCAGGAACAAAGCCTCGTCCCCCTCTCCCTTTTCATAGTGCGGTCGACCGGCGGACAGGTACATTCGCAGCCTGCTGACAGCCTTACGATGGACGGGAACGATACGTTCTTTCGAACCTTTCCCCATGACGCGGACCTGACCCTGGGCCAGGTCCAGGTCGCCTATGTCCAGACCCTCGAGCTCTCCAACACGGATTCCAGTGGCGTAGAGCAGCTCGAGGATCGCTCTGTCTCTCAAGCCCTGCGGTTCAGATTCATCAGGCGCATCGAGAAGCGCGGTCATGAGGTCCGCAGGGACCGTTTCGGGCAGTCGCCTCTGCAGCCGCGGTGTGCCCAGGATGGCAGCGGGGTTCGTCTCGGTGAGGCCTTGTGTCTGCAGGTAGGAGTAGAACGACCGCAGTGTGGATGTCTTCCTCGCTATCGTACGTCGCTGGTAATGCGCCCGGTCGAGTTCAGCCAGAAAGCCTCGTAGTTGTCTGTGCTTGAGCTGCAGCGGGTCCATGGAGGAGCGTTCGCACCAGTCCAGGAACTGGCGCATGTCTGTGGCGTATGCGCGTACCGTGTGCGGCGAGACGTTGCGCTCCACGGCAAGGTGCTCCAAGAAGCGGTCGACCAGCTCTGGCACCGCGCCGCTGTTCATCCCTGGCCATCCTCCCCGTCAATCGGGCGAGCTTGATCGAGGACTCTTACGGAAGACGATAGCAGGTATCCGCTCAGTGACTGTCTTGCGCGCTCCGCATGGGCGGCATATCTCGCGCGCTTCTGTCGGACGGGAGGCTCCAGCGCGGGCAAGAGGCCGATGTTGACGTGCATGGGCTGATAGTGGCGCGTCTCAGGATCGGTCGCATACCCGATGAGAGCGCCCAGAGCGGTGTCTTTGGGGAGCACGAAGGGAGGGGCTGATGTGATCTCAGCATAGACGTTCAGTGCGGCGAGAAGACCGGAGCCGACGGCCTCGAGATAGCCTTCGGTCCCCGAGACCTGTCCCGCGAAGCGGATGCGGGTGTTGTCCCGCAGACAGAGGCCGGGCGTCAGAAGCCGTGGTGCATCGATGTAGGTGTTGCGATGCATCACTCCGAAGCGCAGGAACTCCGCGTCATGAAGTCCTGGAATCAGACGGAACACCCGCGCCTGCTCGCCGAAGGTCAGGTTGGTCTGGAATCCGACGAGATTGTACGCGGTACCGTCCCGGTTCTCGGGTCGAAGCTGGACAACCGCCCATGGGCGTTGTCCGGTGCGAGGGTCTGTGAGTCCGACCGGTTTCATGGAGCCAAAACGTGCGGCATCCGCACCACGGCGCGCGATCTCTTCGATCGGCTGACATGCCTGGAACAGGTCTGAGGATTCGAACTCTTTCGCGTTCACTCGCTGGGCAGAGAGGAGTTGTTCTATGAACGTCTCGTACTGCTCTCGGTCCATGGGGCAGTTGAGGTAGTCAGCTCCTTCTCCCTTCTCGTATCGCGATGCAGCGAAGACGACCGTTCTGTCGATGCTGTAGGCGTCCACGATGGGCGCGGCGGCATCGTAGAAGGACAATCGGTCATCCCCGACGAGTCTGGAAAGCTCGTCTTCTAGGGCGGGTCCGGTAAGCGGCCCGGTGGCGATGATGACGGGTCCCGACTGCGGCAGCTCGGCAGCCTGTTCCCTGATGACATCGATGAGCGGGTGAGACTGGATGGTCCGGGTCACAAGACCTGAGAACGCTTCCCGGTCTACAGCGAGTGCAGCGCCAGCGGGGACCGCCGTGCGCCGCGCGACCGACATGATCAGACTGCCAAGCTGGGAGAGCTCTCGTTTGAGCATCCCAGGCGGTGTGTCAGGGTCGTCGCCCTTGAAGGAGTTGGAGCACACGAGTTCGGCCAGGTTGCCCGTATGGTGTGCGGGTCCGGCTGTTCCGGGACGCATCTCGAAGAGCCTTACCTGGACCCCACGTTCAGCGAGCTGCCATGCAGCCTCTGATCCAGCGAGGCCTCCACCGATGACGGTGACAAGCGGAGTATTATGCAACGGCTCTCCCGATATCGACATCGACCATCTGAGGGATTGTAACCGCCTTTCACTCCGGTTTGCGAACCGAGTACCGTCCATCACGCATGCGGACCAGGGTCCCCTGTAGTTCGAGTCTGGTAAGCGCACGGCCCACCGAGACGATGTCTTGTCGAAGATGGAATGACAGGTCGTCCGGTCGCATAGGGTTCGAGCGCAGGGCGATAAGGATCGGATCGGAGAGCGGGGGTGAGTTTGAACCGTCGTCTGTCGTGGCGCTGCCGAGCAGGAAGCCGACAGAGATCAGTGAGTCTCGCAGCTCGGATTCGCAGGTCACCGGCGAACAGCCCTGCGCGATCAGGCGATTGGAGCCCTTGCACTCAGGGGCGAATATCGAACCCGGAACGGCAAGCACATCCCGGCCGGCTGCCAATGCATGGTCTGCAGTACCGAACGTCCCGCTGGGGAGGCCCGCCTCGACCACTAGCACGGCCAGTGAGAGTCCGGCGATGATGCGATTACGCCTGGAGAAGGCCCACCTCTGTGGTGGAGTGCCCCACGGGACTTCTGATACGACGGCGTGAGAGCGTCGCAGTCCTGCAAGGAGCGTTGAAGCCTGTTTCGGGTAGTCCACGTCTGCTCCACATCCCAGGACGGCGACAGTCCCCCCCTCGGACTCCAGTGCCGCATTGTGTGCCGCCATGTCGCATCCGATGGCTCCG
Source organism: Coriobacteriia bacterium (assembly GCA_016938135.1). Taxonomy (GTDB): domain Bacteria; phylum Actinomycetota; class Coriobacteriia; order Anaerosomatales; family Anaerosomataceae; genus UBA2279. Next base: position 55,776 of record JAFGVD010000024.1, on the reverse strand, counting down.
CCGGACACGATCGTCACCCCGTTGGACGCCGCCCACCCCGCGAACCTCGAGGCGCATGTCAGTCCGTAGGGTGTAGCTCTTCGTGCTCCGATCACCGCTAGCGCCGGTCCGAGCAGCCCCGGATCGCCGAATCCGTAGAGCCTTTCAGGCGGATCAGGGGTCTGCCGAAGCAGCTCGGGATAGAGGTCGTCGTGCAAGACGATCTCCCACTTCTCAAGTGCCTTCACCGGACATCACTCATCCTGTATCCAGCCGCCTCCAGGATGTGGTCGCAGCCCACCGAGTCGTGACCCTCAAGATCTGCGATGGTTCTGGCCACCCGTAGAGTCCTTGTGACTGCGCGTCCCGACATCCCCACCGTGCGTGCCAGCGCTTCGAGAGTCGATCTGGCGGCCCGTTGCGGTCTGCATGCCTCCAAGAGTCGGGCGCCGGAGAGAGTCCGCGTCGGTGGTCTGGAGCCCGCGAACGCGATTGCTGAGATCACCCGCTGTGCTATTTCGGCGGAGGGCTCATCCTGACAGTCATCGCGCAAGATCTTGCCCGGGTCTATCCGATCGACGCGGATCCTCATGTCTATGCGGTCCAACAAGGGCCCGCCTATCCTCGCCGTGTAGCGGTCGATCATCGGTTGAGAGCAGGTGCATCTGTGCTCTGCATCACCGAGGTACCCGCAGGGGCATGGGTTCATTGCCCCGATGAGCGTGAACGCTGCGGGGTAGCGTACGCGACCGTCGGCCCTTACCAGCGAGATGGTACCGTCTTCCATAGGCTGTCTCATCGCCTGGAGCGTGGCCGGTCCGAACTCTGCCAGCTCGTCAAGGAACAGCACTCCGTTGTGGGCCAAGCTGACCTCACCGGGGCGTGGAGGAGTCCCTCCCCCAATGAGTCCCACGGTGGAGGTCGAGTGGTGCGGCGCTCGAAACGGACGGATCCCGGCCAGTGCGGGTCGTTCGTCGATCCCTGCTACAGAGTGGACCAACGCGGTCGTCATGCGTTCATCATCGTGGAGAGGTGGCAGTATCCCGCCGAGACGCCTGGCGAGCATCGTCTTCCCTGAGCCTGGCGGACCCACCAACAGTAGGTTGTGCCCTCCGGCGGCGGCAATCTCCAGAGCTCGCTTTGCGGCATGGTGTCCTGCCACATCTGCAAGATCCGGACGTCCGTCTGCCTCCATGGTTATGTCACAGCAGGGGTACTGAGGGTCGATCTCTCCTCGGCGAAGGGTGGTCACATGGTCCACCACCCTACATCGCACGCAACCGACGACCGCCGCCGCTGACATGGCTGCTGAGGGGCCGAGCAGGTCGAGACCTGATCGAGATGCGGCATAGGCATGTGCGAGCATACCCGGCACGGCGCGTACGCTTCCGTCCAGTGCCAGCTCTCCAACAGCTGTGGAGCCTTCGATCACGGACAACGGTATCTGCCTGGTGGCTGCCAGAATGGCGAGCGCAATGGGGAGATCGAACCCTGTGCCGTGCTTTCGCAGGGGCGCGGGAGCCAGGTTGATGATCACCCGCGCGTTGGGGAACTCGAGCCCGGCGGCACGGACTGCGGAGCGGACGCGTTCTTTGGCTTCCTGGACCGCCGCATCTCCAAGTCCGACTATGCCGAACATAGGCAGTCCCGAAGTGACATCCGCCTGCACTTCCACAGGAAGGGCGTCGACTCCCCTGAGAGTCGCCGTCATCACGGTAGCCTGCATCTTATGCGCCCACCATGAAGGCAGCACGATGGTGTCGTAGGAGCGCCCTGTCTTCTGCAAGCACGCGTATGGCGATCACATCGAACCGCACTGGAGTAGAATCCAGGCCCGAGTAGGCCAGGTAGTTGCGAGCCAGCTTGCCCAGTCGCTTCTGTTTTGTGGGCGAGACAGCCTCCTCCGGTGATCCGGCAGCGCTTGAACGTCGGGTCTTCACCTCGACGAACACGAGTTCGCTCCCGTCCAGCGCGATGATATCCACTTCTCCAGCCGCGCATCGCCAGTTGCGTTCTGTGATGGTCATCCCGATGCGCTGCAGGTATTGGGCAGCAGCTTCTTCTCCCCGGGCTCCAAGCTTTGATGTGTCCTCGGTCATGATGGCATTCCCCCTTGGATGGAGGATGCCGCATGGTGCTTGCCGGGAGCTTAACGCGAGCTGAACACTATCCGCCCGTCTAGAAGAGCCGGTCTTGAGAACATGGCGAGAAGGACAGCCGGTGGATGGGCGAGGGGCCGATCCGTTGTATCGCCTCGATGTGTTCGACGGTGCCGTAGCCTTTGTTGATGGAGAACTGGTAGCCCGGGAACAGCGCGTCGTTCTCCTTCATGAGGCGGTCCCTTTCCACCTTGGCCACGACCGATGCAGCAGCGATGCATGCGCACTTCCTGTCGCCACCGACCACGAACGTGGAGGACATACCGAGGTCGACCGGGAGTCCGTCGCCCAGGGCGTGATCAGCCGTGACAGGAAGCGTCTGGATCGCTGTGCGCATAGCAAGTGTGTTGGCACCACCGATGCCCAGCGCGTCGATCTGATCCGGTGGGATATGAGCGACAGAGACCGCGATGGCGGCGTCGTGCACACGCAGCGCCACGACCTCTCGGGCCGACGGGCTCAGGCGCTTCGAGTCATCCAGTCCCGGGATATGACAGTCAGCACCGAGTATGACCGCTGCTGCCGAGACGGGCCCGGCAAGCGCCCCCCTTCCCACTTCATCGACTCCCGCTATCAGCGTGTAGCCGGATTCGTGCAGCTGGCGCTGTAGGGTCATCATGAGGCGAACGCGGTCGCGTTCGGCCTCCTCGGCAGCTAGCTTTCTTTGTGCCGAGGTTACGAGCGCGCGTACACCCGCCCGCGAGTCTGCAGAGAACTTCTCGATGAGATCGGGGAGGTCCGCCGCATCGGCAGTCACGAAAAGCAGTCGCACCTCACTGACACTGTGGGTGCCCATCATCCTAGCCTACAGGCTGCCGAAGTCGGAGATCGGCCAGTAGATGAAAAAAGCCCTGCCGACGATGCGAGAGACCGGCTGGGCGCCGAACCAGCGGCTGTCTTGGCTGTTTTCTCTGTTATCGCCCATGAGCCACACGTAGCCGTCGGGCACAGTCACAGGCATGCTGATAGGCCCCGGTGCGGACGTGGCACCGGCGATGTACGGTTCGTCAAGCGCGACCCCGTCGACGTAGACGATACCGTCACGAAGGTCCACTTCCTGACCGCCGACGGCGATGACCCGTTTGATGTAGTCGGTAGAGTTGGATTCGGGGGAGAGAAACACCACGATGTCGTTGCGCGCCGGCTCCTCGAAGCGGTAGATGAACTTGTTGGCGATCACGTAGTCGCCTATCTCCAGCGTTGGGATCATCGACCCGGTGGGGATCACGAACGGCTGGATGACGTACGTCTTGATGCCGGTTGCGAGCAAGAACGCGAGACCCACCAGGAGCACGAGCTCAAGGAGCCATCGACCAATCGATACCTCGTCGTTTTCAGTAGGTATCGTCTCGGGCGATTCATCGTATTGGTCGTCGGCAATCAGAGACGACCCGGGAGCAGATGGCTCCCGGGTCGCATCAGTATGCAGATCAGTATCTCTTGATCCGGACACGCTGCCTCCGGTAATTACCGCAGTTCCTTGACCCGTGCAGCCTTGCCGATCCGATCGCGCAGGTAGTACAGCTTGGAGCGACGTACCTTACCACGCGTGACGACTTCCAGCTTCATGATCTTGGGCGAGTGCACCGGGAAGGTGCGCTCGACACCAACGGCGAACGATAGCTTGCGGACCGTGAAGGTCTCGCGGGCACCCTCGCCGTGGCGCTTGATCACGATGCCCTGGAACGGCTGAACACGCTCACGACCGCCCTCGACGACCTTGTAGCTCACCTTGACGGTGTCGCCGACCTTGAACTCGGGCAGGTCCTCGCGGATCTGCTGCTGCTCGATGGCACGGATTCTGTTCATTCTGGATTTCCTGTTCTTCTTATACCGCATGTGCGGGTGGTCATCAGACACGAGTGGATAGTATAGACCAGCCCTCCCGTGACACGCAAACCGATGTTAGAGCTTCTCGATTCTTGAGAGAGGCCAGATGCGCAAGAAGGCCTGGCCGTGCACGCTGGCCACCGGCTGCGGGCCGAACCATCGTGCGTCCGTGCTGTCAGTACGGTTGTCACCCATGACCCACACAGTGTCTGCAGGCATCACGAGCGGTAGCGCGACCTCCCCCATCTCGGTCACTGCACCAGAGATGTATGGCTCCTCAAGTGCGATACCGTCGATGAAGACGCGGCCGTCGTTGATGTCCACCTCTTGGCCCTCCACAGCGATGACACGCTTGATGAGTGGGATAGTCCCACCGGTGGGGTCGTCCAGAACCACGATGTCTCCGGGCTCCGGGTCCTTGAATCGGTAGATGAACTTGTTGGCAAGGACGCGCTCGTTGATCTCGATGGTCGGGATCATCGAACCCGACGGAATCGTGTACGGCATCACCACGTACGTGCGGATCCCGTGGGCAACCACGAAGGCGATAGCCACCATGAGCAACAACTCGGCCACCCAGCGCGCAAAGGACGGCGGCGGTTTGACTTCCGGGCTGTTGGTATCCTCGTTCACCGCTCATCCAATCGTGCATCGGCCTTCATGGTCTTCTCGGCGAACAGCCGCTCCTCAGCGGTGAGGTCCGCATGCGCCAGGATATCGGGACGGCGTGCCGCGGTGCGCCGTATGGCCTCCTGGCGACGCCAGGCTGCGATCTTGCCGTGATCACCGCTGAGCAAGACCTCCGGGACGTCCATTCCTTCGAACGAGGCAGGACGCGTGTACTGCGGGTACTCCAGCAGGCCCCATGAGAACGACTCCTCGGTGGCGGACTGGTCATGTCCAAGAACACCGGGAAGAAGACGTGTCACGGAGTCTATCAACACCATGGCGGGAAGCTCGCCGCCGGTGAGCACGTAGTCCCCTATGGATATCTCGCGATCCACGAGCGAACGGATACGATCGTCGTAGCCCTCGTACCGGCCTGCCAGTACGACCAGCCTCTCGTGTGTCGCAAGCTCCTCGACGAGCGGCTGGCGCAGCAGCTCACCCTGGGGGCACATCAAGACGGTGGTCACGGGTCGCGAATCTTGCGCGGTGATCGCCTCATGCGCGCGGAAGAACGGCTCCGGTTTCATCACCATGCCGGGGCCCCCGCCGAACGAGTAGTCGTCCGTGGTCCTGTGTCTGCCTTCGGCCCAGTCTCTCAGGTTATGCACATGGAAGGTGACGGCGCCCTTCTGTTGGGCTATGCCTAGCATGGAGCCGGACAGGGTGGGTTCGAACAGCTCCGGGAAGATCGAGATGATGTCGATGCGCATCAGTTCTCTCCCTCGTCTATCAGGCCTGGGAGCAACTTTACAGTGGCTTCCCCTGCGTCGAAGTCGAGGTCTAGGAGCACCTCTTCGATGATCGGGATCAGCACCTCACCGTACGTGTCTCCCTCGATCACCCAGACGTCGTTGGCGCCGGTAAGGATCACATCGGTGACGACGCCGAGCGGACCGCGCTCTACGTCATTGACGAGCAGTCCGACAGGGTCAGGCTCCTCCTCCAGGATCTCTACCGGGAGCTCTTCCGGGCGCGCCATCAGCGTTCTTCCCGCCAATTGTGAAGCGCTTTGCAGGTCGCTTACGCCGCTCAACGTCAGCAGCGGGCCTTTGGGGCCGCGACGCGCCCCGATGACGTCGCCTTCCCGGGCGATCACCGTTGGTGGTGCAATCCAGACGTGAAGGCCCACAAAAGCATCGAGGGGCAGGTCGGTGAGTGTTTTCACCGAGACTTCCCCTCGCAGCCCATGTGCCTTCACGATCCGGCCTATCGGCAGGAATGGCGTGGTCATGATGTCAGCCGAGAACCTCCACCGTGGCGTCGGACTCATCGACCGATGCCGAGGCACGCACAAGCGTGCGGACGGCCTTGATCACGCGACCCTGACGGCCGATGACCTTGCCGACGTCATCGCTGTGCACGCGTACCTCGTAAACTGTCTGCCGACCCTCTTCGTTCTTCTCGATCACAACGTCGGACGGGTTGTCCACGAGCGACTCGATGATGTAACGAACGAGACCGTCAGTATCAGCAACGGGTGCCATGTCTACTCAGCGTCTTCCGCAGGGGCAGCCTCTTCGGCGGCCTCGGCAGGAGCTTCAGCGGCCTTGGCTGCGGCCTCATCGGCTTTCGCCTGTGCCTTCTTCGAGAGCTTCGCCTCTGCCTTGGGGGCAGCGGTCTCGCCCTTGGCGATTGCCAGCAGCTTCGAGATGGTCTCCGTGGGCTGGGCGCCCTTTGCGATCCAGGCCTCGATCTTCTCAACGTCGAGCTCGACGGTGGAAGGCTGGGTGCGGGGATTGTAACGACCGAGTATCTCGATGAACCGACCGTCACGCGGTGCGCGCGAATCGGCCGCGACTACGCGGTAGAACGGCGCCTTCTTGGCGCCGGCGCGTGCCAGGCGGATCTTGAGTGCCAAAACGTTCACCTCCGTGTAAGGTGGCGCCCCGTGTGGGCGTCCACTTCTGAGCAAGAGCGACTGCTAATGATATGACAAGAGCCTATTGCGGTCAAAGCATCTCTCGTTGAGGGCTCATGGTTCCACGACGTATCAAGATGTTCCCTAGAACGGGGGCCGCATCCCCGGGATGTTGAAGCCCCCTCTGCGGCGGCCCTTCCCTTTGCCTCCGCCCTGCATCTTCTGGAGCTGTTTCACCATCTTCTGGGCCTCAGCGAACTGCTTGAGCATCTGGTTGACCTCGAAGACGGTGACGCCTGAACCCGCGGCGATACGCTCACGCCGGGATCCGTTGATCAGCGACGGTTTCGCCCTCTCGGCGATGGTCATCGACTGGATGATCGCCTCGGTGTGGGCAAGCGCCTTCTCATCGATCTTCGCGTCTTTGGGCAGCTTGTTCGCGCCCGGTATCATCGCCATGAGGTCGGAGACCGACCCCATCTTCTTCAATTGGCGGAGCTGGCCGAGGAAGTCGTCGAGCGTGAACTTGCCGGCGCGTAGGCGTGCCTCAGCATCTTCTGTGGCCTCGGCGTCCATGCTCTCTTGCGCTTTCTCGAGCAGGGAGACCACGTCGCCCATGCCGAGGATCCGCTGGGCCATCCGCTCGGGATGGAAGACCTCCAAAGCATCCAGTTTCTCGCCCACGCTGGCGAACATGATGGGTTTGCCGGTGACGGCCTTCACCGATAGCGCTGCGCCACCCCGTGCGTCACCGTCCAACTTGGAGACGATCACGCCATCGAACGCCACTCGCTCGGCAAAAGCGCTGGCGGCGGTGACGGCGTCCTGGCCTGTCATCGAGTCGACCACCATGATCACCTGGTCGGGCTTGACCGCGCGCTTGATGGCGGACGCTTCTGCCATCATCTCGGCGTCGATATGGAGCCGCCCGGCCGTGTCGATGATGACCACGTCGCGCATGCGAGCGACGGCGTCTTTGACGGCTGCCTGTGCGATCAGGACCGGATCGTCCCCCTCGCCACGGAAGACGGGGATGTCCAGTTCGCGTCCCAGGGTCTCGAGCTGGTCGATGGCGGCAGGGCGATAGACGTCGCAAGCGACGAGCATGGGGTGCTTGCCCTGTTTGCGAAGCAGGTTGGCCAGCTTGCCGGCGGCGGTCGTCTTACCGGAACCCTGCAGACCGACCAGCATGATGACGTTTGGGATCCTGTTGGTCAGGACCAGTCGCGCCTCATTGCCGCCCATGAGGTTCGTGAGCTCGTCGAGGACGATCTTCACGACCATCTGCCCCGGCGTAAGGCTCTTCATCACGTCGGAGCCGACCGCGCGCACGCGCACAGAGGCCACGAACTCTTTGACCACCTTGAAGTTCACGTCGGCCTCAAGAAGCGCCAGCCTGACCTCGCGCATGGCCGCGTCGACATCAGCCTCGGTGAGGCGGCCCCGGCCCTTCAGTTTTGTGAGAACGCCTTGAAGGCGGTCTGAGAGACTCTCGAACATCGTTCCTCCACAGGGGTGGTGTGCGGTCTTCCTAGGCTAAGCGGCGCGCGAATGTCAGTCAATGCGCCTGATGCGTGTCACGGGTGAGAGCACAGCGACAACCTTGCCATTGACCTCTGAGATCGGAACCGGACCGAGGAACCGGCTGTCCAGGGAGTCCGGTCTGTTGTCGCCCATGAGATAGACGTAGCCCTGGGGTATGACATAGGGCTCAAGATGGAACTTGTCGTTCGTTCCCAAGATCACGCCGGACCATGTCGCCACGGCGCCGTTTACCTCGACGGTGTCGCCAAAGACCTCGACCGTATCCCCGGGTATCGCCACGACACGCTTGAGTATCCGGTCCGGGATCTCATCGACCACGACGTTGGAGGAGACGATATCGCCACGCGCAGGGACGGTGTATGTCTTCGTGATCAGCACCCGGTCACCGGAGAGCAGCGTGTCGTTCATAGAGTCACCGTCCACGATGCTGGTCTGATACAGAACGCCGAAGACGAGCCACAGTGCGGCGAGGATGACCGCAAGCACCGCGACAAGCGGGATATAGCGATTGTCGCGATCTCGGAAGGCTATGAACCTGAACGAATCCGAGGCCATCTACTCGCCTGCGATGAGCGCGCGCGCGAACTCGTCGGCATCGAAGGGTCGCAGGTCCTCCACGCTTTCACCGACGCCGATGCGAACGAGGGGTACTGCAAGGTCGCGGGCGATGGCCACCGCGATACCCCCTTTAGCCGTGCCATCGAGCTTGGTGAGCACGATGCCGTCCAGGCCCAGCGCACGGTTGACCTCCCGGGCCTGGACCAGTCCGTTCTGACCGGTCGTGGCGTCCATGACCAGGAGCACCCGCACCGGCCACTTGCTCTCCCGCCGGGTGACGCGGTGCACCTTCTGCAGCTCGGCCATGAGGTCGGGCGACGTATGAAGACGACCGGCGGTGTCGATCAGGACCAGGTCCGCGCCGGTCTGCTCGGCGGAGCGAAGGGTCTCGAAGCACACCGAGGCAGGGTCGGTACCGCGCTCCCGTTCGATGACGGGGACGTGCGCCCGGGTCGCCCAGACGCGCAATTGCTCGATCGCGGCCGCGCGGAAGGTGTCGCCTGAACCGATGATTACCGAGCGACCCTCGTCGGAGGATGCCTTAGCGAGTTTTCCGATGGTGGTCGTCTTGCCGGCTCCGTTGATGCCGACCACCAGCACGACCAGCGGGCTCTCGGCCAGCCAGTCACTGTCCCCGGAGCGCATCTCATCGGCGATCTCCTGGACCAGGTGGTCGATCACCGACTGCGCGTCAGGAAGGGCTTTTCTTTGAGCAGAGTCACGCAGACGATCGACGATCTCTGCGACGGCCACGGCGCCCATGTCGGCCATGATGAGGGTGTCTTCCAAATCCGCCCAGAACTCCTCATCAAGATCGGGTCCCTTGCGGAGCAACACGTTGAACTGACCTTGAAGGGACTCTCTGGTACGGGAAAGCCCTTGTGTCAGGCGCTCATACCACTGCGCCATCGGCGGTCACCTCTTCCGCGAGACTCGCTGCATGCTCGAGTTTCTGGCTGACGAGCTTGCTTACGCCGTCTGACTGCATGGACACGCCGTAGAGCACGTCGGCCATCTCCATGGTACGGCGCTGGTGGCTGACCACCAGGAACTGCGTGTGATGACGCAGGCTGTCGACGAACGCGATGAAGCGCCGCAGGTTGGTGTCGTCCAGAGCCGCTTCGACCTCGTCGAGGATGTAGAACGGGCATGGCCTCGTCCGGTACACCGCGAACAGCAACGCCAGCGCGGTCAGAGACTTCTCCCCGCCCGAGAGAAGCGACATCTTGGCGAGACGCTTGCCCCGTGGCTGAGCGATGACTTCCACGCCCGTCGTTTCCGGGTCGTCCGGGTCGGTGAGCGCGAGTGATGACTGTCCACCCGGGAACAGCACGCTGAAGACCTCCTGGAAGTGGCGGTCCACAAGCTCGAAGGTCTCCAAGAAGCGCTCGCGGATCTTGCGGTCGATCGCCGAGACGACCTTTTGGAGGGACTTCCGGCTCGCGTTCAGGTCGTCGAGCTGTTGCTGCAGGTAGTCACGACGCTCCTGGAGCCGGTCGAACTCCTCTACCGCGACAGGGTTGACGGGTCCGAGGTTGGAGATGCGCTTGCGTAAACGATGCATGCGCTCGACGGAAGCTTCGCGCTCCGTGATGGCGGGAGCTTCCAGAGCGCGCTCGAGCGGGACGCCCAGGTCCTCGACTATCCGGCTGACGGCCGTTGTGACCTGAATCTCCAACTGGCCCTTCTCCACACGGATGGTGCCCATATCGTCGTTGACACCCTCGAGCTCCGCCTGGGCGGTCCTTACGGCATCCTGGGCGCTGTGGATGGTGGTGCGCAAAGACTCGCTGTCCGCTTGCTCGAAGCGCGCGCGATCCCTGAGTTTCAAAGCCCAGTGCTCGCCGTTCTCAAGCAGGAGGGAGTAGAGGTCGTGGAGCGGCTGCAGTCGCTCGCGCAGCGCCTCCAGGGCTTCTTCAGTGGCCTTTGACTGTGCCACCGCGACATCCAGCTCTTTGGCCTCGGCGATAGTGGACGCATGACGCCGCTTGAGATGCACTTCTCGTTCCGAGACGGCCGCGATCTCCACCTGACAGGTCGAAAGACGATTCCCGACCTCGGACTCTTCCCGGAAGCGGGAGTCCCGTTCTTCACGCTTTGCAGCGGAATCTTCTTCAAGCTGTTCGATCAGTGCCTCGGCGGCAGCGATCGTCTCCTTGAGCTGACGTTCTTGCGGGCGGTCTTTGGCTGTCTTCTCCTCAATCTGGCGAACCCGGACATCGATCGTCCCGGCCTCCTTGTCCAGATCGGTGATGGCCTGCTCAAGGCGGCCGATCTCCTCTCGGGCAGAAGCCTCCTCGCCTGCGAGCGTGGCAACGCGCTGGCTGAGCTCGAGCGCCTGTTGCTGCGCCGAGCCGAGCGCTTCGTTGGACGCGAACAGCGCGGCCTCCGTCTCCCCCACTCCCGCCTCGGTGGCGCCGAACGCGTCACGCAGGTCCGCGAGCTTGCGCTTGCGCGCCAGGACCCCGGCGTCTTCGGTGAGGTCGGGTCCGACGCGCACTTTTCCGCTGGGCCAGACGACGTGTCCCTTGCGTGTGGCATACCTGGAGACGGCATCCGCCTCACCTGCAGCGCGAAGAGCCGCTTCCAGGCTGTCCACAATGCGGATGTCGCCGATAAGACCCTCGATGGCATGGCGGACGTCTGAGGAGCACTGGATGGTGTCCACGAGTCGTGTGCCGGGCCCGTTCTTGTCATAAGCGCAGGGCCTGGCCTCAACAGGCATGACCGAGTAGTCGCCTGCGCCTTGCTCTTCGAGAGTGGCTACGACTCCGCTGGCGGCCTTGCGGTCGCTGACCAGCACGCAGAATACGTCTCCACCAAGTGCGCTCTCAACGACGCGTTCGTACTCCTCCGGGACGGTGATCGCGTCCGTGATAGGCCCGATCACATCCGGGAGCTGCTTCTCTTTCTGAAGGAGCCAGGCAAGCGCCGGTGACGCGGAGTCAAACGCGCGGTCCACCTCTTCAAGCGCTCTGATCTCAGCGCGAAGCTCGGTGAAGTCGTCACGGCGGCGGGCGAGCTCGGCTTTGCGCGCATCGGTGAGACGAACGTGCTTGTCCACCTCTTGCTCCGCGAGCGACAGCTCACGGCGTCCCTTGCCCAGGTCGGCCTGGAGCTGTTCGATACGGGTGCGTCGGGCCGAGAGCGTGGAGAATACGCCTGAGCGCTGCTGCTTGAGCGCGGATGCCCGCTCACCGAGCATCTCGGTCTCCATCGTGAACGCCGAGAGGGCCTGGTTGATGGCGGCGAGTTCTGCGCGTCCATCGTCGATCTCTTTACGGGCGCGGCGTTGTTCCGATGTCACGGTGGCAAGTGACTCCTCGGCGGCGAGCCGAAGTTTCTTGGTCGCCTCGGCCTCGCGGCGCACTTCGCTGAGCTGGCTGTAGAGCGCGCGGATTCGCGCTTCGGTGACGGCGCGTTCCTCGGCGATCTGTTCAAGCTCGGAGCTGCGTTGCGCGAGGCGGGTCTCGCTATGGTGCACCTTGGCCCTGAGCTCGGAGAGACGCTCGACGAGGTTCTTGCCCTTCTCCTCCAATAGCAGCAGCCCGGAGTTGAGTCGTTCAAGTACCGATTGAAGACGTCGGCGCTGCTCGGAGAGGTCGCCGACGAACAGCCCCTTTTCTTCGAGCAGGGACTGGAACTTGGCGAGTTCGCGTTCCTTCTCGGCGACCCGATATCGCGCGAGTTCGACTTCCGCGTCTTGTTCACGCTCGCGCTTCTCCAGGCTGCCCCATCGTGTCTGGAGATCGCGCAGGTCGGCTACCGCAACGGCGACTTCAAGCTCTTTGAGCTCGCCGGAGAGTTCGCGGTACTCCGAGGCCTTGCTCGCCTGGCGCTGGAGCGGTTTGAGCTGACGGTCGATCTCGGAGATCACGTCTTTGACTCGATCGAGATGGACATCCATAGACGTCAGTTTGCGTAGTGCGCGCTCCTTGCGTTTCTTGTGCTTGAGGACGCCTGCGGCCTCTTCGATGAGCGCACGACGCTCTTCAGGCTTGCTGTTGAGGACCTCGTCCAGACGACCCTGGCTGATGATGGAGTGGGTGTCGCGGCCCAGTCCGGTGTCATGCAGCAGCTCCTGGATGTCCATGAGCCTGCACGGCGACTGGTTGATGAGATACTCGCTCTCACCGTTGCGGAACATCCGCCTGGTGATGGTGACCTCGTGGAACTCGAGCGGAAGGGTGCCGTCACCGTTGTCCAGGACGAGGTCTACTTCGGCGATGCCAACGGCCTGTCTGGCCGAGGAGCCCGCGAAGACGACGTCTTCCATGGAGTTGCCGCGCAAGGACTTGGCCGACTGCTCGCCCAGGACCCATAGCACGGCGTCGGAGATGTTGGATTTACCTGAGCCATTGGGGCCGACGATGACCGTGACTCCAGGCTCCAGTGAGAGCTTGCTTCGGTCAGCGAAGGACTTGAACCCCTTGAGCGTGAGCGACTTGAGGTACAACGCAGACCTTTCTGCTGGTGGTGTGCGGTGCGGCCGACGCATCTATGCGCGGGAAACGACCCGAACTATGCTAACACAGCATGCCCGCCAGGACGGGCTATAACGGGCGGTCTTCCGTCATCGATATCAGACGTCGAGGCCGGGCGCCAACGAGACGAGCGCGTTGGTGGCGGCAGCCTTCTCGGCATCCTTCTTGGAAGCCCCGGTCCCGGTGCCCACCACACGATCGTTGATGACCGCTTCTGCAACGAAGACGCGGTCATGAGGCGGTCCAGTGGTGGAGGCGATCCGGTAAGAGGGCGGCAACGCGCCATCGGCCTGCACGAGCTCCTGGAGAGCTGATTTCGGGTCTGCCAGAGGGATAGGTGTACCACTAAGGTAGGGGCTCAGGTGGCGCATCACGAACTCCCGAGTCGGCTCAAGGCCCTGGTCCATATACACAGCGCCGATGACGGCTTCAAAGCAGTTCTCAAGGACGCTGCTACGCTGCCTGCCGCCGGAGCGTGCGGCTCCCTTTCCCATCAAGATGACCTCGCCGAGCCCAAGGCCTTCGGCGACCACCGACAGGGTCTCCCCCGCCACAGCGCCGATCTTGAGGCGCGTCAGCACGCCTTCCGCTTGGCCGGGTCGATCGCGGAACAGTCGGTCGGCCACCAGAAAGCCCATCACCGAGTCCCCGAGGAACTCAAGGCGATCGTAGCCGGTCACCCCGGGGTTCTCCGCGGCGTACGAGGGATGCGTGAGCGCCTCGATAAGCAGACCGGTGTCGTTGAAGTGCACGCCGAGGATCCTCTCGGCCTCTTTGATCCGTGTGTCGCGGTCCATGGTCACGTCTACAGCCGGGCGAAAAGGAGCGTTGCGTTGTGACCGCCGAATCCGAACGAGTTGCTCATCGCCGCATCAACCTTGACCTTGCGAGCGGCATTGGGCACGTAGTCCAGGTCGCACTTGGGGTCGGACTCGGTCTGGTTGATCGTAGGCGGCAGCGTCTCGCGGTCCAGGGCCAACACGCAGAACACCGCTTCAAGGGCACCGGCCCCGCCGAGGAGGTGACCGGTCATGGATTTGGTCGAGGACACGGGAGGCGTCGCATCGCCGAACACGGCCTTGATCGCGCCTGTCTCGGCGGCGTCACCCAGCTGGGTGGACGTCCCGTGCGCGTTGATGTAGCCCACCCGCGACGGCTCGTAACCAGCCTGCTCAAGCGCCTGGAGCATCGCCCGACGCGCCCCGTTGCCGTCCGGAGCGGGTGCGGTGATGTGATGTGCGTCTGCAGTGGCACCGTATCCCACCAGCTCCGCGTAGATGTGGGCGCCACGCGCGGTGGCGTGTTCCAGCTCTTCAAGCACAAGGATGCCGCCGCCCTCCCCCATGACGAAGCCGTCGCGTCCTGCATCGAAGGGCCGGGAGGCGCCGGCGGGGTCGTCGTTGTTGGTTGACAGCGCCCGTGCGGCGCAGAAGCCGGCCATGCCAAGCGGCGTCACACCGCAGTCGAATCCGCCGGCCAAGATCACATCGGCAGCGCCGCGACGGATTGCCTCCCCGGCCTCGCCGATAGAGTGATTGCCGGTGGCACATGCCGAGACGGGCGCGTAGTTGATGCCGCGCATGCCGGTGCGGATCGAGATCTGGCCGGCTGCGAGGTCGACGATCATCATCGGGACGAGTGTAGGGCTGACACGCGATGGTCCTCGCTCGGCGAGCACCGCCGCCTGCTCCTCCATCGTGGATAGACCGCCGATGCCCGAGCCGACGATGACGCCCACGCGCTCGGCGTTGGTCTCGTCTATCACAAGGCCGGAATCCGCCAGAGCCTCATCGGCAGCGACCACTGCGAACTGCTGGAAGCGTGACATGCGTCGCGCCTCTTTGGGGTCGAGCCAGCGCGACGGGTCCCAGTCATCGACTGTTCCCGCGAAGCGCGTGGAATAGGCGCTGGCATCGAACGATGTGATAGGTCCGATCCCTGAGCGACCTGCCTCTATCGACTGCCATGCGGCCTCGATCCCGATGCCTACGGGTGAGACGCATCCGATACCGGTTACAACTACCCTTCTCATGCGAGTGCTCCTTCGCTCGCGGCACGCCATTCGGCGACGAGCCTTTCCATCAGGTCGTGGACTGTGGGGACATCGTGGATCCTCGCTGCCGAGGAGCCCGCAAAGACCAGTCCCCCGGTGACATCCCCGCTCTGCGCGCGGACCAGCTTGTCCATGATGCAGTACTCCTTGCCGCACGCCTTCAGACACGAGACGCAGCGTTCGATAGGCGGGTAGTCGCCTGCTGCGAGTCTGTCGGTGAGAGGATTGCTGATCGCACGTCCGGGCAGACCTACGGGGCTCTTGGTGACGATGATGTCGTCGTCGGTGGCGTTCACATACATCTGTTTGAAGGCCTCGGGTGCGGATGATTCCATAGTGGCGGCAAAACGCGAACCCATCTGTACGCCGGCAGCACCGGCGTCCAGTGCTCTTTTGATGTCAGCTCCTGTCACTATGCCGCCTGCGCCGATGACGGGAATGTCCACGGACTCGATGATCCGCGGTAGCAGGTCCAGCATCAGCTCATCGGTGCCGAGGTGGCCACCTGCCTCGAAGCCTTCGACGATGACGGCCGAGGCACCGAAACGCTGCGAGAGCTTGGCTACTCGCTCAGAGCCGACGATGGGTACGATCTCGACGCCGGCCTCGCGACACCAGCCGAATACGTCGCGAGAGAAGCCTGCGCCTGCAACCACCAGGTCCACACCTTCGCCTATGGCGGCATGGACGAGTTGTTTGAAGTTGCTGACCGCGACCATGATGTTCACGCCGATCACACCGTCGGTCGCGGCGCGCGCGGTGCGGACCTCGTTGGCGAGTTCTCTGGGAGTGAGTCCCGACCCTGCGATGAGCCCGACGCCGCCTGCCTGGGCGACCGCCGAGGCCAGTGGGCCCATGGAGATGCGCACGGCCATGCCGCCCTGGATGATGGGTAGTCGGGCGGTTCTTGTACCTATGGTCAGTGTGGGCATTTCCATGGGTCCTCCGGGATGAGAATGACACACCGGCCGACCACGGTCGGCCGGTGTGTCCATGAGTCCAGTGTCAGCTATGCGTTGGCGGTTATGAACTCAACCGCATCAGCGACCGTCTTGATGTTCTCGGCCTCCTCGTCAGGGATGGAGATGCCGAACGACTCCTCAAGCGCCATGACGAGCTCGACGATATCGAGCGAGTCAGCGCCAAGGTCGTCAATGAAGGACGCTTCGAGGTTCACATCGTCTGCATCAGCGTTGAGCTGGTCGACGATGACCTCCTTGACCTTGTCAAAGATTTCCTCTTTCTCCATGTGTAACACCTCCTCTCTCCTGCCACGGTGTGATGTTACGCGCACGTGCGCGTGGTCAGGCGAACGTCATTCCTCCGTCTACCGCAATGGTCTGGCCGGTGATATAGGCGGCTTCGTCGCTGGCAAGGAATGCCACGAGTGCCGCAACGTCGGCCGGGGTCCCCATGCGCTTCATGGCGATGCCGCTCAAGGCTGCTTCGCGCGCAGCATCAGGTAGCCCGGCAGTCATGTCCGTCTCGATGAATCCGGGGGCCACGGCGTTGACGCGTACGTTGCGGGAGGCCAGCTCCCGCGCTACGGACTTGGTGAGGCCGATAAGTCCCGCCTTGGCCGCGGCGTAGTTGGCCTGGCCTGCATTGCCTGCAACGCCTACCACCGATGAGATGTTGATCACACAGCCGGTGCGTGCCTTCATCATGAGCTTGGCAGCGGCACGCGTGGCGAAGAACGCCCCCGACAGGTTGGTGCTCAATACGTCGTTCCAATCATCATCGCTCATTCTGACGAGCAGGCCGTCTCTCGTGATGCCTGCGTTGTTCACCAGGATGTCGAGCCGGCCGAACCGCTTCACGACCGCATCCAGCAGTGCCGAGACGCTATCCGCATCGCTCACATCTGCCTTGAAGGCCTCCGCCACGCCACCTGCCGCCACGATCGAAGATACGACCTCTTGGGCCGCAGCCTCGCTGCCGGCGTAGTTCACGGCTACTGTCGCGCCTTCAGCGGCAAGGCGCTGTGCTATCTGTGCGCCAATGCCTCTGGACGATCCGGTCACCAGAGCGATCTTGTTTGAGAGTCTCTGCGTCACAAAACCACCTCCACCACGAGTTCGAGCCCGCCATCCTCCACAGAGTAGGCGCTCAGCCCTTCGACACGACGGGCAAGGCCTTTGAGGACGGCTCCCGGTCCAGCCTCCACTACCGCGGCGATGTTCATATCGAGCAGAGCCTGCATGGTCTCGGTCCAGCGGACTGGTGCAGTGATCTGGTCGCGCAATCGCTGCACGATCAGGCCCGCGTCTTGCGTGGGAGTGGGGTGTGAGTTCTGCAAGACCGGGATCGCGGTGTCGGCGAAATGGGTGTTCTCAAGAATGGTCGCGAAAGCGTCGGCAGCAGGAGACATCAAAGGCGAGTGGAACGCTCCAGCGACCCGGAGGGAGACGATGCGTCGAGCCCCGGCAGCAGTGAGCGCCTGCGTGGCCGCCTCGATACCTTCATGTGTGCCCGATATCACTACCTGACCGGGGGCATTGTCATTCGCCATCCAGACGCCGGTCATCGGGGTCACTATGTCGGTGATGATGGGCGTCTCCAGGCCGAGCACGGCGCTCATGGTCCCCGGGGTAGCCTGTGCAGCCGAGCTCATGAGCCGGGCGCGCTCGTTGATCAGCTCAAGGCCGGCTTCAACGGAGAAGGCTCCCGCCACCGCGAGCGCCGCGAACTCACCAAGGCTATGACCCGCCACAGCCGAAGGCTCAAGCCCCGCGGCGAGCAGGCTCGTACCCCATGCCCAGTCGGTCAGATAGAGCAACGGCTGCGCAGCCCGCGTATCAGCAAGCGACTCATCAGGGCCCTGGCTTGCTATGGTCCTGAGCTGAAGCCCGCTCAGGGCTTCGGCGGCGTCCAATAGTCGGTCCACTGATTCCAGACCGGGCAATCGGTCGAGCATGCCGACACGTTGAGAACCTTGTCCCGGAAAGACCAGTGCGTGAGAGATCGCCATGCTATCTAGTCCTCGAACGACGCACGTAGAGCGGGCATGAGGGCCTCGGCCTCGTTGGCGATCTCGCCGATGATCTCTGCGGCAGGCTGGATCTTGCAGACCATAGCTGCGACCTGTCCGGCCATGACGCTTCCCAGGTCTACATCGCCGTGTTTCATCGCGAGTGCGAGCTTACCGCTGCCCAGCTTCTCAAGTTCTTCCGGTTTGTTGTCCCTGTCGAGTGCCTCAAGCTGTCGTGACAGCTTGTTCTTGAGCACCCTGACAGGGTGTCCGGTGGAGTATCCGGTGACCACGGTGTCGCGGTCCTTCGCCTTGATAATGCGAGCCTTGGCATCAGGGTGGATCGTGCATTCTTCGGCACACATGAATCTTGTGCCGATCTGCACACCTTCGGCACCTAGAGCGAACGCGGCTACGAACGCACGTCCATCAGCGATGCCACCCGCTGCGATGACAGGTATTGAGAGCGCGTCGGCAAGCTGCGGGGTGAGCACCATGGTAGTGAGCTCTCCAATGTGACCGCCCGCCTCCATCCCCTCGCCGATCACGGCATCCGCACCGATGGACTCCATGCGCTTTGCCAGTGCGACCGAAGGAACGACGGTGATCACTTTGATCCCGCGTTCCTTGAGCCCCTTCATGTACTTGGCAGGGTTGCCCGCACCGGTGGTGACAGCGTGGACACCTTCTTCGAGGACCATTTCCACGATCTCATCGATGTGTGGGGTCAGCAGCATAAGGTTCACGCCGAAGGGCTTGTCGGTGAGTGACTTGGCGCGACGTATCTCGTCACGCAAGATCTCGGTAGGCATGTGGCCGGCACCGATGATACCCAGGCCACCACCGTTGCTGACGGCGGCTGCAAGCTCGGCTGTGGCCGTCCAGGCCATGCCACCCTGGATAATGGGGTACTCGATGCCCAGTAGTCTCGTGAGTCTGGTACGTAGGGCCATCTACTGAACCTCCTTGGTCCAACGCACGACCGCTGCTCCCCAGGTGAGTCCGGCGCCAAAGCCCACGAGGGCGAGGACGTCACCGGGATGCAGACTGCCGTTAGTATACAGGTCGTCGACCGCAAGCGGAATCGAGGCTGCGGACGTGTTGCCGGTGAGCTCTATGTTGGAGACGACACGTTCATCGGGTACACCAAGACGCTCCGCGACGGTGTTGAGGATTCGCTGGTTCGCCTGATGCGGCACGAGCCACGTGAGGTCGGAGACCGCCATGCCCGAGGCTGCAAGCGCCGCTTCGGTGGCCTTGGGTATCACTCGCACCGCGAACTTGAATACTTCATTGCCAGCCATCTGGACGTAGTGCAGCCCGGCCTCGACCCGTTCTACGGTCGCGGGCAGCGCGGAGCCTCCAGCCGGTATCTTGAGGACGTCGCCACCCTTTCCGTCAGAGCCTAGTTCGATGCCGAGAACACCTGGCTCATCGGATGCCTGAAGAATGAACGCGCCTGCGCCGTCGCCGAACAAGATGCAGGTTCCGCGATCGCTGAAGTCGACATGGCGCGTCAAGGCGTCAGCACCGATCACCATGACGGTCCTGGCCCTCCCGCTCTCGATGGCGGCAGTCGCGTTCTGCAGAGCGAAGATGAAGCTCGTACAGGCAGCCATGACATCGTACGCGGGGCAGGTAAGGCCGAGGTTCGCCTGGGTGATACAGGCCGTTGAAGGGAAGATCATATCGGGACTCGAGGTGCCCACGACGAGCAGATCGAGGTCGTTTGCTTCGATGCCTGCATCGGCCATCGCTCTGCGTCCCGCTTCAGTTGCAAGGTCTGAGGTGGCCTGGTCTATCTCGGCAAGGCGACGTTCACGGATGCCGGTGCGAGTGGTGATCCACTCGTCGGATGTCTCCACCATGCCTTCGAGGTCTTGGTTGGTGAGGCGGCGTTCAGGCAGATAGGACCCTATGCCGATGACGGCTGCATGCTTCATTTTGGGAGGATACGCTCCTTATCCAAGGCGCTACCGGGCGCCGGTTGGGGCGAATGTCCGTGTAGTGTACACGTTCGTTACCAAGGGGGAAAGCGCGTTCTAGCGCTCCCCCGCATCGGCGACGGCCTGCTCGATGACTGCCGGCAGTCCCGCCCTGGCGGCACGGGCGCTCACAAGGATGCCGTTGCGCACGGCCCGCGACCCCGAGCTACCGTGGCCGATGATGCACACGCCGCGGACACCCAGCAGTGGTGCGCCGCCATAGGTGTCAGGATCGATGCGCTCCTTCAATCTCTGAAGCGAAGGCTTGAGGACCGCAGCGGCAAGGCTGTTCAGACTTGAGCTGGTCATCGCGGTCTTGATCTGCTGCATAAGGGTCCGGGACAACCCTTCAAGGAGTTTGAGGGCCACGTTCCCGGTGAAGCCGTCGGTGACGACCACATCGACGGTCCCCTCGGGGATATCGCGGCCTTCCACGTTCCCGGTGAATCCCGGGACGTTGCCGTCCACCAGCGTATAGGCGGCCTGGGCGAGCATGGAGCCTTTACCGGGCTCTTCACCGATATTGAGCAGACCTACGGTCGGCTCCTGTCGATCGAGCACGGTTTGAGCGTACGCTCGTCCCATCAGGGCGAACTGCACGAGGTTCTCGGGCTTGACGTCCGCATTGGCGCCCACATCCAGCAAGACGCAGGGACGGTCAGCGGTGGGGATCACAGTGGCTATCGCGGGACGAGACACGTTGCGCAGGCGTCCCATGACCAGCGTTGCCGCCGCCATGCAAGCGCCGGTGCTGCCTGCCGAGAAGAACGCAAGCGCTCTTCCCTCCTTGACCAGCCGGCAACCCACCACGATCGACGAGTCCTTCTTGGACCTCACGGCGTTGGCGGGATGCTCCCCCATCTCTATGACCTCGGACGTCACAACGGGCTCGACGCGTGGATGGGCTGCCGCAAAGGGCGTCACCACATCATCCGGTCCGGTGAGGATCACGTGCAGCGCAGTGTCAGCCGCCAGTGCCTCTATCACGCCCTCCAGGACCACGCCGGGGGCCTTGTCGCCTCCCATGGAGTCCACCACTACGGTCACATCATGGCCTGCGCTCATGTGCACTCCTCTTTCGGGCGCCGGTCTTAGATGCCGAACTTCGCCAACAGCGTGTCCATGTTGACTGACCTGTTCAGCATCTCGCGTATTCTAGCAGCCTTACCGGTGTCATGGATGCGCACGTGCCCCATCAGCGCCTCCATCTTCTCCACGGCTGTCAAAGTGTCCGTGTCGACCATGATCATGGGCACACCCAGTTCCTCTGCCCTGGCAAGCACCAGAGTCCCAGGGGGAAGGTTGCCCGTGAGGATGAGTGCGTGGGTGTTGGTCTCAAGGGCCGCCAGTTGGACATCGGCCCTGTCGCCGCCGGTGATGACCGCCTTGCGGGATTTCCGTCGGAAGAAGCGCAGAGCCTTGTCCTGCCCCATCGCACCTACCATGAACGCTTCGACACGCTCGCCGAGGCGGTCTTCCGCGCACAGCACGGTGCCTCCCAGCGCCTCCACGATCTCACCCACAGTGACAGATGAGAGCGCGGCGTCGTAGGGCAGAATCCCCATCACGTCCACACCCGATGACTCGAGGAACGGTGCGACCCTACGGGTGACGAAGTCGGTCTGCGATTCCTGCACCCAGTTCAGCAGGACGCCACCCAGGTTGTCGCCCAGCGCAGCAGTGACCGTGAGAACGTCATCGGGCAGGTCCATCCCGTTAGGACGGTCGATAAGCAGCACGGACGCTTCGAGAAGCTCAGCGATGTGCTCCATCGACAGCCCGATGCTTCGGCCCTGGTACAGGTCGCTCTGACCCTCGATGACCATCACGTCCCGACCCTTTGATGCCGACGCATACGCAGAGAGGACCCGTTCCTCAAGACCATGGCTCTCATTCGCAAGCACGTTCTCGATGAAGCCTTGTGTGCGCACTATGGGGCAGATGTCCTCGAGCGGGGCCGGTTCATGCAAGCAGCAACGGTTCACGTACAACGCGTCTTGGTCGGTGGTCAGCCCGTCGACGGTCACAGGCATCGTGCCGAACGGCTTGAAGTAGCCTACCTTCAGTCCGCGCTCCTGCAACTCGTAGATGAGCGCAAGAGCGATGCCGCTCTTCCCGGAGTACGGCGCTGTGGATGTTACGAGGATCGCGTGCATGGTCATCCTCCGATCCCGATGCGGATATCAGCTGCGACGGTACCGCCGCCTTTGTCGTGGACTATGAGCGGATTGATGTCGAGCTCAGTGATCTCGTCGAAGTCGGTCACCAGCGCGGATATGCGCGTGATGACATCAATGACACCGTCCAGGTCTGCAGGCCGTTGACCGCGTACCCCGCGCAGGAGGCCGAAACCCCGGATCTCTGAGATCATGCTGCGCGCTTCCTTCTCGCTGACGGGGCACAGTCGGAACGTGACATCTTTGAGCACCTCAACGTAGATGCCTCCCAGGCCGAACATCAACAGTGGACCGAACTGAGGATCGCGGTTGACCCCGATGATCAGTTCACGGCCTTCGGGTATCTGTTCTTGCAGAGTCACGCCCCAAATGCGGGCGTCGGCCATGTACGCGCGTCCGCGGGCGATGATGTCTTCATATGCCGAGACAAGCTCGGCTTCGTCTTGGATCCCGACGCGAATGCCGCCGATATCGGACTTGTGCAAGATATCCGGGCTGGCGATCTTCATCACCAGGGGGTAGCCGATCTCTGTCGCCATGTGCTTCGTCTCCGCCAGGTCGCGAGCGAGTCCCCCCTTTGGCACGGGTATGCCGTACGCCTTGGCGATGTTGGAGGCGGATTGTTCGGTGATGAAGGTGCGGCCGGCGGCGCGCGCATGATCGATGGCACTCCGTACAGTGACCTTGTCAGCCTCGATAGCGCTCCCGACCGTGTCAGTTCTGTCACGCGTCTGCCGGTACTGCTCCATCGCTGCGATGGTCGCGATCGCGCGTTCAGGGAACGGGTACTGCGGTACGCCATTGTCACGAAGGACCGTGACTCCGGGCGCAACGGCCTGATCGCCCATGAAGCATGCGAGTGTCGTGATTCCGGACTCACGGGAGACGCGGGCGATCGCCTCGGCGGTCTTGGCGGGCTCGGTGGTCGCCTGCGGCGTGAGGATCACCAGGATGGAGCGTACGTTGGGATCTTGAGCAAGCACGGAGAGCGCGTCTTCGTAGCGCTGTGCCGGAGCGTCACCCAGCACGTCCACGGGGTTGTAGAACGCCGCCGCATCCGGAAGGACCGCCTGCAGACGGCTGACCGTCTCGGCTTCAAGTGTCGCTAGCGGCACGCCCGCTCGATCGCATGCGTCGGTCGCCAGGATGGCAGGACCCCCTGCATTGGTGAGGATCACGAGACCGGGGCCTTTGGGAAGCGGTTGCCTGGAGAGGGCCACCGAGATGTCGAAGAGCTCCTCGATCGTGGTGGCGCGGATCGCTCCCGCCTTCAGGAAGGCCGCGTCGTAGGCACGCTCGGACCCCGCAAGGCTGCCGGTGTGGGATGAGACGGCGCGGGCGCCGGCGTCAGACACCCCGGACTTCAAAGCGACGAACGGCTTGTGTCGCACAAGGTCGGTCACGGCCTCCACGAACGCCTGCCCGTCGTTGATGGCCTCCAGATATGCCGTGACGACCTTGGTGTTGGGGTCTTGCGCCCAGGTGCGCACCAGGTCGACCTCGGATATGTCCGCCTTGTTTCCCAGTGACACGAAGTCGGCGAGACCGATTCCTTCACCTGCGGTCCAGTCCAGTACCGCAGTCCCGAGCGCGCCGGACTGGGACATGAACGAGATAGACCCAGGCGTTGGCATCGTGACCGCAAAGGAGGCATTGAGCGACGAGTGTGCCGAGATGAGACCAAGACAGTTTGGGCCCAGAAGCCGGATACCGAACTCCCGGGCAGTGTCCACGAGGGCCCGTTCCATGGCCGCGCCTGCAGGACCTGTCTCTTTGAATCCGGCGGTGATGACGATGACTGCGGGAATCTGTTTCTCACCGCACTCGCGCATCGCGCCCTCAGTGAAACGTGGCGGAACGACAATGACCGCGAGGTCGATGTCTCCATCGATCGCGGTCACTGAAGGATAGCAAGTGACGCCGTGTATCTCGTCCGCACCGGGGTTCACCGGATAGAGATCACCAGCGAACCCACCAGCACGGAGGTTGTCGAACACTATGTGCCCGACCTTGTCCTCATCCCGTGAGACGCCAATCACGGCGACCGATCGCGGAGAGAAGAACTCGTCGAGCACGCGCTATGACCTCCCCCGGCATGAAGACAGTGTCCGAATCGGCAGCAAGCCGAAGACGGCTACTCGGTTTCGACTATTTCCTTACCGTCATAGTACCCGCAACTGGGGCATACACGGTGAGGCAGCTTGGCTTCATGGCACTGCGGGCACACTGAGTGCGCGGGCGCCTTCAGGCCGTCATTCGCACGACGAGAGTCACGTACGGCGCGCGAGGTCTTTCTCTTGGGGACAGGCATGTTCTGCGTGCTCCTTCCACGAGGTACCGCCTATCAGCTGGTACCCGGTGCTTGTAAGTCCAACCGGCTGGCAGCCGGCGCAAGGCGACATTCTAACACAGCTAGCGGGGTACGAGGCAACCGGAGCGCGTTCTACTCGGCGCCTTCGTCAGAAAGTAGCTCTCGAAGGGCGCCGAAAGGCGATTCAGACGATGACGAATCGCACTCGCAAGACTCCTCGTTGAGGTTGATGCCGCACACGGGGCATATTCCCGCGCACTCAGGGTCGTGCAGTGGCGCGAAAGGCAGTTCGACCGTGATGGCGGCACGCAGCGCGGGCATAAGATCGATGATTGCGTGATCGCCTATCAGCTCGAAGTCCTGCTCTTCGGGCAACTCGTGAGCATGCGAGGAGTTGACGTAGAAGGCCTCGACCTGACCTGTGAGCGGCAAGACGAAGTCGGACAGACATCGTGAGCACGTCGCCGTCAGGTCGACATCGATCGTCCCGGATGCCACCAGACCCGCACCCGTGTTGGCGATCGCCACATCCACGTGGGCAGGACCCACAGGAGTGAACGTCTCACTCGCCATCACGAATGGCTGCAGGGCCACCTCGCCGTCGAGGTCGATCTGCTCGCCGAGTTGTTCGAGGAGGTCCCGTGCCTCGACAAGGTACTGTTCACTCATGGTGATCAGCTACGCTGCCCGACCTTGCCCTGCAGGCGATCGCGACCGCGCTGCACGGCAGTGAGGAGCTTGCCGAGATTGACCTCCAGGTTAGCGAGCATCTCGTCGGCATAGTCTTCGGCACCCAGACGGATCTCACGTTCACGGGTGCGTGCAGTGTCGAGTATCTCGGCGGCCTGCTGTTCAGCGAGTTTGACGATCTCCTGGTCGCTTGCCAGCGCCTGTGCGCGGTCACGCGACTCCTCGAGGATGCGGTTGGCCTCTTTCTCGGCCTCCTCGAGCATCTCCTGACGCTCCTTGACTATCCAGCGTGCCTGCTTCAGTTCATCGGGGAACTGAGCGCGTATCTCGTCTACGATCTCGTAGATCTTCTCCGGATCAACGATTTTATTGGACGAGAACGGCACATTGCGGCCGGTATCGACTAGTTCTTCAATCCGGTCGATAAGCGCCATGATGTCCATGCGTACCTCCCTAGTGGGACTGGTTCAACCGTGCGGCCAAAGCCTCACATACTGCGTCTGGCACAAGACCTCGTACCGAACCACCGTGACGCGCTATCTCCTTCACGGCGGACGAACTCAAGTATGCATACTCCGGTATGGACATGATGAACATCGTCTCGATGTCAGCGTCCAACCGGTAGTTCAACTGCGCCATCTGGAACTCCCGTTCGAAGTCAGTAACAGCGCGCAGACCCTTGATGATGACATGTGCATCATTCATCTGTGCGAATTCTACTAGAAGAGTATCAAAAGGTCGCACTACGACGTTAGTCAAATGCTTCACGGCGCTTGTGATGAAGCCGACACGTTCGTCCACCGAGAAGAGCGGACCGCCTCCTTTGTCAGGGCTGAGCCCCACTGCCACTACGACCTCGTCAAATAGCGAGGCCGAGCGCTCGATGATGTCGAGATGTCCGGACGTGACGGGATCGAACGTCCCCGGACACAGTGCGCGTCTCACGCTATGCGCTCCTTCTCGGCATGCCACAGTGCATATGACACCGTCGTCTCCCCGTATGCGCGGCTTCCGGCGTCTTCGAATCCTGCAGGCCACACAGGCACGTTCCCTGTACGGTGCTCAAAGACCGCCACCGCGCCCTCCTCAAGTGAGCCTGCACAAGCAAGCTCTTCCAGTAACTCCCTGATAAGGACCGGTTCGATTCTATAGGGCGGGTCGAGAAAGAGCAACGAGAACGACGCGCCGGGCCGGGGCTTTCCGCTCAGACGAAACGCATCTCTGCTGACTGTGGCACTCTGAGCGCCCACTCCCAGCGTGGATATGTTGCGCTCCAACGCTGCCCGAGCAACGCGGTCGTTCTCTACGAAGGTCGCGCTCATCGCACCGCGAGAGAGCGCTTCTAGTCCCAACGCCCCTGAACCCGCGAACACGTCGAGCACATCCGCGTCGATAAGCGCGTCAAAACGGTGCGTCAGCGTGGAGAATACTGCCTCCCGGACACGGTCCGAGGTGGGGCGCGTGCCGGTTCCCTTCGGCGCGACAAGCGTCCTTCCACGGTACATTCCCGCGACGATCCTCATCCTGCACTCACCCATTCCCATCCAGCTCCGAAGACGTGGGAGACCTCCCAAGCCAACAA
This sequence comes from Coriobacteriia bacterium, assembly GCA_016938135.1. Lineage (GTDB taxonomy): Bacteria > Actinomycetota > Coriobacteriia > Anaerosomatales > Anaerosomataceae > UBA2279. The sequence goes on along the minus strand of JAFGVD010000024.1, from coordinate 28,925 downwards.
AGCGTTCAAATCAGAGCGGAGCTCCGGATCTTGCGACACGATCGATTCTGCGTCATGTCGCGACATCTCGATCAGCTCGCCGTCCGTGACGACGGACGCGAGCCGCAACGCGGGTAGTCCGCTTTGACGTGCCCCGAACAAGTCGCCCTCCCCCCGTTGCTTGAGGTCTTCCTCAGCAAGGGCGAATCCGTCGTTGGTGGAGACGATGGCTTGCATGCGCTTCCGGCCCTCAGCAGTGCGTGGGTCGGCAAAGAGTAGTACCTCGCCGGGGTGTTCTCCCCGGCCGACACGACCGCGGAGTTGGTGAAGCTGCGCCAGACCGAAGCGCTCAGCGTCCTCCACGATCATCAGCGTGGCGTTGGGTACGTCGACGCCGACTTCGATTACCGTGGTGGCCACCAGCACGTCGACGGCGCCATCGCGGAACTCCTGCATGACGGTGAGTTTCTCGGCTGGACGCATCTGCCCAGTGAGCAGACCGACGCGAAGATCGGGGAACACCTCGGTTTGCAGCCTGGTTGCCTCTGAGTTGGCGGCCTTGGCCTGCGCTGCGTCGGATTCATCCACCAGCGCACAGACCACGTAGGCCTGCCGTCCATTGCTGATCGCGGCCCTGACGCGGTCGTATGCGTCCGTTCGACCGGCACGAGGTACGAGTGAGGTGGAGACGTGGTCGGGCCCTCGCCCACCGGGACGAGTACGTAGGTAGCTGATCTCAAGGTCGCCGTAGAGCGTGAGAGCGAGGCTTCGGGGTATGGGTGTGGCGGTCATGACCAGCAGGTCGGGCGTCTCACCTTTGGACCGAAGCGCGAGGCGTTGAGAGACTCCGAACCGATGCTGCTCGTCGACGATGGCCAGAGTCAGGTGCTTGAACTGCACGTCCTCCTGGATGAGGGCGTGCGTGCCGAACGCTACGCTGACTGTCCCGTCCATGAGTCCGGCCAGTATCGCCCTGCGCTCCGTCGCCGGAGTGGAGCCGGTGAGTAGACGCCAGGATATCTGCATGTCGTCCAGAAGCGGCCCGACCTTGGATGCGTATTGGGTGGCGAGGACCTCAGTGGGCGCCATCATCGCGGCTTGCGTGCCTGAATCTGCAGCAGCAGCCAGTGCGGCGGTGGCGACCGCGGTCTTGCCGGTCCCGACATCACCAAGCAGCATGCGATTCATGGGTACAGTCGAGCGCATGTCGAGAGTCACTTCTTGCGCAGCACGCGACTGATCGTCAGTGAGCGCAAAAGGCAGTATTGACTCAAAGCGGGATGTGGCCGGACCCTGGATGGTGTGGGAGAAGCCGGGGCGCTCGCCCACTTCCCGGTGTCGACGCATCCTGAGCCCCAACTGTAGGACAAGGAGCTCCTCGTATGCGAGTCGCCGGCGTGCAGCATCGGCCTCCTCGGCGCTCTGCGGGAAGTGTATCGACCGCAGTGCATGGCGCAGAGACATGAGGCCGCGCTCGGACCGCAGGAGCGCCGGGAGCGGATCGGGCACCTTGCCGCCAATGGTCAGCGCTTCATCTACCAGTCGCCGCATCCAGTTGGTCGACAGCCCGTCAGTGACGCGGTGGACAGGAAGGATGCGCCCGAGGGACTCAGGGCTGTTGTCCTCGCCAAGCCGCTCGACGAACGGCGAGCGCATCTGCTTGAGGCCGTACTCGAACTCCACCCTGCCTGCGAACGCAAGACGTTCGCCAATTTGGAAGCGCTGACCCATGTACGGCTGGTTGAACCAGACGCCGATGATCGCAGCGGTGTCGTCGACAAGAGCGATCTCGGTGATGCTCAGGCGTGGTCGTGGATGCTTGACCTTGATGTCATGGACGACTCCGGTGACAGTCGCCTCAGTCCCGGGCTTGACCGCGGAGACCGGTGCCGTGGTCGATAGATCGAGATGCCTGAAGGGGTAGTGCCGGACCAGGTCTTCGACGGTTCGTATGTCGAGACGCTCCAGCGCTTCAGCCTTGCGCGCATCGACGAAACGCACCTCCGAGACAGGAAGCGCCCAGCTCTCTATGGCGTTCGATCGTGCGTCGCCGTCGTGCACGCGCGACGCTCCCCTCAGCCGATCGGGTAGTAGCCGATGCCTATAGCTCGCGGTCCACCGTACGTGCCGATGACGGCACCGAGCTCGTGGACGCCCTCGACCTCGTAGTCGGCGCCGGCGGCATCAAGCGCCTGCTTGAGCGCCTCGACAAGGTCTGGCGAGAGCGAATGCAGGAGTGCGACCCGGACGCGGCCATTGGCAGAGTCTTGGGCGACCTGTTCGGCGATGAGCTGGAGAGCCTTCTTCGTCCCCTTCGCGTTCTTGAAGGGCTCGATGGTGCCCTCCTCGTTAAAGGTCAGGACCGGCTTGATGTTGAGAAGGCTCGCCGCGAGTCCTTTGGCCTTGCCAGCGCGGCCACCCTTGACGAGATACTCGAGCGTGTCGAGAGCAAACAGCAGCCGGTCGGTGTCGACCACCTTACGGGCCGCCGCCTCGATAGCAGCTCCGTCTCCACCTGCATCGCGTGCTGCCAGCGCCGCTCCGATGCTGAGGGCTACTGCGGCTGAAACCGTGCACGTGTCTATCACGCGAACGGGAACAGGAGAAGATACGGATGCAAGTACCGCTGACTCGTGAGTGCCGGAAAGCGCAGCGGTGAGGTGGATCGACACGATCTCTTCGCAGCCCGCATCCGCAAGCGACTTGTAGACAGCCAGGAAGTCAGCCGGCGAGGGCTGTGACGTCTTTGGAAGCGCAGGGGCATCCTTGAGCAGGGTGTAGAACGATTCCGGGGTGAGGTCTATCCAGTCGAGATAGGTCGTATCGCCGAACAGGACCTTGAGTGGAACCATCACGATGTCGTTCTCGGCGAGCCACTGGGGCCCCATGTCGCACGTGCTGTCGCAGACGATCCCTACTTTGTGCATTTAGGACTCTCCGTTCAATCCGGGGCCCGGTGTCACTCGGCTGCGAGCACCACCGGGTAGAGCGGCTGTCCACCCTCGTGAGTCTCGATCTCCAGATCAGGATGTGCGTCCTCCACTGCGGCCGTTATACGGCTGAGTTCATCTTGAGTGAGGTCCTCGCCAGCAAGTATCGTGAGCGTCTCGGCATCCTCGGCGATCACGCCCACGAGCTGCACCGCGACATCCACGATATCGTCTCCGACGATCTCTATCTCGTGGTTGCTGATGCCGATGACCTGGCCGGCCTTGATGGGGCCGGACTTTGCCTTTGAGTCCTTGATGGCTGTGGTGACTTCACCTGTGGTCACGTAAGAAGCCGCCTCGGTCATGGCCTTGACCGCGTCTTCTGCAGATGCGGTTGCATCGAATCCCAGGAGGGCTGCAAAGGCCTCAGGCACAGAGGTGGTGGGCACCACGTAGACCGAGCGATCGGCAACGGCGGGTACTTGCTGCGCCGCCATCACGATGTTCTTGTTGTTTGGGAGGATGATGACGCTATGGGCGTTGACCTGCTCCACGGCCTCGAGCAGCTCGGCAGTGGACGGGTTCATCGTCTGGCCGCCGCTAACGACCTGATCGACCCCAAGGCTTCTAAGGATGTCTGCCATCCCCGAACCGGCCGCCACGGCCACAAAGCCGATAGGCTTGGGAGGCTCCGTGTTCTCCTTCAGCCCCTTGCTGCGTTCGGCGGTCTGGCGACGCATGTTGTGGATGTGGACCTCGCCCACTTCGCCCAGTGACGTAGCCCAGGCGATGACGCTACCGGGGTCATCGGTGTGCACGTGGATCTTGTAGACTTCGCTGTCACCCACGACAAGCTGCGAACCGCCCTTCTGAGCGATCCAGTCCTCGAGGAACGTCAGCCCGGCGTCTGCTCCGAAGAGAAGGAACTCGGTGCAGTAGAGGTACTCCTCGTCGTCCCAGTCGTCCACTACTTCGACTCTCACCGACTCAGTGGTCAGAGTCAGGTCGCGCGCTTTGAACTCGTGACCCTCCATGGCCGCCACGAACCCTTCTGCGAGAACGGCAAGACCGAATCCACCCGCATCCACTACACCGTTCTCCTTGAGCACGGGTAGCAGATCGGGACCTCGACGGACCGATTCGTAGGCTGCCTGGACTATCGACTCGAGGAGCTCGTCTAGCGAGGATCCTGCCTCGACTCCCGTACGTGCCACTTTCGCGGTGTCTTTGAGAACGGTGAGCATGGTGCCTTCGACCGGCTTGCGCACGGCCTGGAAGGCGACCGTCGTCGAGCGATCGAGCGCATCGGCGATCACGTGGGGGGTGAGTTCCGCTGAGCTGCCTACGACCTCGCATAGGCCGCGCAGTATCTGACTGAGGATGACGCCCGAGTTGCCGCGAGCCCCCATCAGCGATCCGTGCTGTATGGCTTTGCCTACCTCGGAGAGACCAGCATCAGGACCCAGGTCGCTAAGATCGGCGATCACTGCATCCATGGTGAGAGACATGTTCGTGCCGGTATCGCCGTCGGGCACCGGAAAGACGTTGAGTCTGTTTATCTCGTCCTTGTGGGCCTTCAGCGCGTCAGCGGCGGCGGCGACGAGTTGTACTGCCGTCGCACGGCGGGCTTGATCTGTCATCAGCGACTCCAGGTTATGGCTTGCGGACCTTGATGCCCTGTACGTGGACATTGACGGCGTTCACCTGGACGTCAGCGTCATGGGTGAGCGCGTACTTGACTCGGTCTACCAGGTTACGGGATACCTCTGCGAGATTCGTGCCGTGCTCCACGACGATGTAGAGGTCCGTGCGGACGTGAGCATCGTCGTCATTGGTGATGACGACGCCCTTGCGCAGCTTGTCACGTGAAAGAAGTTGCGCAACGCCGTCTCGCAACGACGGACTCGCCATGCCGACCACTCCATAGCACTCGAGCGCAACGAACCCTGCGATGTCCGCAAGGACGTCGTTCGCGATCGTGATCGTGCCCTGTATCGTCTCGGTCATGTCGGTGCCTTCCTTCGCGCATTTGATTCGAACAAGTATAGCCGAAAGATCGGGGTATGATGCCAGTGCTCTTGGTTTGACACGCCGCTTGTCGGTGTTGGTTCTCGCATGTTAGTATATGTGCGTTTTTCGTCTATGAGCGCTAAGCGCGCTTTGAACTGTGGAGGAGTCGGTAGAGATGTCGCAGGTTTGCAGCGTGTGTGGGAAGCATCCCAGCGCGGGTCGCAACGTCAGCCACTCGCACCGCGTCACCAATCGTATGTTCCACCCGAACATCCAGAAGGTGTCAGTCGTGGTCGATGGTACGACGAAGAAGATGAATGTGTGCACGAAGTGCATGAAGGCCGGCAAGGTTCAGCGCGGCTAGTACGCGTTCACGATTTTGGTTCTTGTGGGACCCGGTTCGTCTGCTCGCCAAGGACTTCTGTGAAGATGTCCACTACGGCAGGGTCGAATTGGGTCCCAGCTTTGTCTCCCAGCTCTGTAAGGGCTTCACCCGCTGTCATCGCAGCTCGATACGGACGAGCCGACGTCATGGCGACGAACGCGTCTGCCACCGCGAGTATTCTCGCTCCTAGAGGGATCGACTCGCCCGCAAGCCCACCCACGTACCCATGCCCGTCGAACCACTCATGGTGGTGATACACGATGGGCGCGACGTTGCGTAGCGCAGGTGCTTGTTCAAGTATCTCCATGGCGACCTGCGGATGCATCTTGAGCAAAGCCTGCTCGACCGTGGATAGCGGTCTGCTCTCGTTTCTGACCGATTCCCCCACGATCTCCATGCCGATGTCGTGGAGCAGAGCGGCTATCCGTAGGGCCTCTTGCTGATCATCCTCGAGTCCGAATGCGGCACCCATAGCCACTGTGTATTCGACGACGCGATCGGTCCCCCCGCTGGCGTACGGGTCTTTTGTCTCCAGGGCCAGGCTCAACGCTCTCAGCGTATCGAAGTACAGGTCACGTGAAGCGTCGACGGCCCGGGCGTTTCTGAGGGCGACCGCCGACTGCTTTCCCAGGGTCTCAAGCGCATGCAGATGCGAGTCGGTGAATCGTGCCGGGAAAGAACGGCTGCCCACGTTGATGACACCGAGGATCCCGTCGTCATCGCCGAGAGGAACCGACACTGCCGACCTGACGCCATGTCGACGACCGGGTCGTTGCCGCGTCGGGAGGTCTTCTATCAGGAGCGGCTGTCCGGTTGCGAGTACCCAACCGGCGATCCCCTCCCCGGCTGGGATCACGGTTCGCTCCACGACCTCAGCCGGCAGACCGAATGAGCTCTCTATCACGAGTGCTTTGCGCTCGTCATCAAAGAGCATGATGCTCGCCGTCGCTGCATCACAGAGCCTGACCGCACGCTCCATGGTGGCTTCGATGACTTCTTTGGGGTCAAGCACCCTGCTCAAGTCGCGCGCAACTTCAACCAGGTTCCTGGCGATGTCCATCTCCGAGCGGGCGATATGTATGGCCAGAGCGCCGGCCAGGGCGCCGCGGATGGGCGCCGTCGATCGTGCGAGCAGCTCGCCGTCAGGCTGTTCATCAGACTCGATATCAATGGCGGCGACCCCCATGCTGTCGCCCGCGTCCAGTGGCATCGCGTAACGCCAGACCAGTCTCTCCTGGTCCATCGTGCGGATGCGGGCAAGCTGTTCAAGCACTGCATGCGTCTCTCGGACAGCTTCTCCGAGGATGGGGTCATCCAGGGTGACAGGCTGAGAGGACGGGGCCATAGGCCCGACGGATTGGACGAGCCTCAGCGTTCCGCTTGATGGGTCTTCCATCCACAGATGAGCAGCCACTGCCCGGCCTCTACCGATGCACGCATCCATCAGTGAGCGCACCACAACGTCCAGTTCAAGGGTGGGCGGAACGCGCGGTGGCTCGAATACGGGCGCTGGAGGTTCGTAGATGAGTGGCTGGACGATCGGCAGTGCGACGGTCTTGGCTGAGCGTGTGACAAGCCAGATGATCACGCACGCGACGAAGCCTGCGGACAGCGCGGCGACGCCTGAATGTGTGATCCCGCTTATGAGCGCAACCAGCACCAGTGCGATCGCCCCCAGGACGATCGCACCATTGGAGCGACGCTCGGTGCTGCTGTTGTTAGTGTGCTGCGACATATGCTGCTACCATCCCCCGATATGAGCACGGGCTTGCCCGCCTTCTGCCAGTATCGGCAGTAAAACCCCGGGACTAGAGTGCATACCTCAAGGAATGTGCCCTATGAGTCGCCTGAAACCACCACCAGCAAGGTGCCGGAGCTCACACGGACCGTAGAGCTGTCGCTGGTCGTCACGTTGCTGATGCCTCGTGACGAGAGCGGGTCGAGCGTCGCGTCGGCAAGCGGATACATGAAGCCGTCGAGGGTGACCCCGCTTGCCTCCCCTATCGCGATCACCGAGATGGTCGTGCCCGACGGCAGCGTCAACGCGAGGCATCCATTATTCGTTGACGTGACCGCCCAAGCCGTGAGATGCGGTTCACGGATCATCGGGTGAAGATCGGCGTTCGCCGCCACGGTCCCGAGCGCGGCGAGCGTATGGTCGAGACGTGCGCTCGTGCATGCCGAGAACACCAGTCGCGTGGCGCCGGCGTCGCGGGCAGCCGCAACCGCGAGGTCGAGGTCGCTCTCGTCCTTCTCGGCAGGGTGCCTGATGACGCGCACGCCAGCACTGCTCAGGCGTCTTTCCGCGCCCGGACGCGCGGAATCGAAGTCGCCCACTGCTATGTCCGGCAGGACACCGGCCGAGATGCACCACTCGCCTGCGGCATCCGCAGCGACCACGAGCTGACACTCCTTGGCGAGCCCGGTGACGAGCGCTTCGGATCCGGCCACTGGCGCGGCACCGACGATCATGGCAATCATGGCGCGAGGATCTCCTTGCGAACGGGTACCACGCGGGACAGCACGGGCACGATGGCTATGGCTGCGGCAGCGCATGCTACGGCCGAGACGAGCACAAAAGAGTTGTACCCAGCCGAGTAGAGCACTACCGGCTGTCCGGCAGGCGCGTACTCGCCGAAGAAGACAGCGCCGGAGACGACGTGGGCGGCGTAGCGTGCGACCGCGCCCAGCGCAGTGCCCCCTGCGATGAGACCGACAGTGAGGCCTGATCGGCCGACGGAAGCGCGCAGCTGAGCGGCCGTGACGCCTGCCAGACCGACAACGGCATAAGCCAGCGGATAGTCGAGGATGTACTGTACCCAATGGACCACGAAGGGATTGAGCTGCGCATCCAGGACTCCGTACAGGGCACCGGCCAACAACCCGGGCAAGATACCGCGTCTGAATGACAGGACAAGCAGCGGAAGCATGGCCAGCGAGATCTCTCCGCCTTGCGGCATCTGCCAGACCTTCATCATTCCCAGCACAACGGCCAGTGCGATGCTGAGGCCTATCTCGGCGATCAAGCGGACACGTTCACTTCTGGTGGTGAGGCTGTTCTTGGACACTTGCCACTCCATTCTCACGGCCGCGGGACGCGGCGTGGGAGGAGTGAGGACTTGAGAGAGAGCCCAAGAAGAAGGCTCCCGCCGTCTTGCTGCTCCGCATTACCGGTGCAGTCTTTCGGTCGCGGCACGTGGCCGCCTCTCAGCCGCTCACGCAGCTCCCGATACGGGTGATCGATACGCGCACAATCCTCGCATGCGAGGCCCGTGCGTGCAACCGTCATTCCATCGCCTTCAGATACGGATACGGATTGACGGCCGATCCGCCATTGGGATGGATCTCGAAATGGCAGTGCGGAGCACTTGCCGACGCATTACCGGTGCTCCCCACATAGCCGATGACCTCGCCTGCGCTGACGCGTCCGGACGTCTTCGCATAGCCGTTGAGATGCGCGTAGTAGAAGGCCCATCCGTTGTCTGCGGTCAGCCAGATCGTCAGGCCTCCAAGCGTGTTGGACTTGCTGCGGATCGTGCCGGACATGACCGCTACCAGCGGGGTCCCATGGCTGGCCATGATGTCGGTTCCCTGGTGACTGCGACCTCCGGACCTGGCAGCACCCCATGTGTCAGTGTAGGTGTAGGCGCCTTTGACCGGGAACACCATGCCGTTGGCGCCGGGCTTGGCGGATGCGGGCTGATTGGTCGCTTTCCGGGCGGCATCCAGTTTCGCCTGCAACGCGTCGTAGTCTGCCTGGATATCCGCGAGCTTGTCTTGTAGCGCGTCTGACTTCTTCTTCAGCTTCGCCGCTTCGTCCGCCTGGGTCTCCTGGAGTTCAAGGACCTGGGAGCGTTTCTCATTGATCTCGCCTTGAAGTGTCTTCACGTGAGCGATGGTCTCGGCATCCTGCAGACCCAGTCGCTGGACGTACTCGAGCCTCATCAGCATCTCATCGAGCGTTTCTGCCGAGAAGAGCAGCATCAGGTAGTCGACACTGCCCGAGCGGTACATCTCCACTGCACGTTCTGACAGGCTAGCGGAGGCGACTGCCAGTTCCTCTTTGAGCTGTGCGAGTTCCTTGTCGCTCTGTGCGATTGAGGCGTTGGTCTTGTCCAGGACCCAATAGGCTTCCGAATATGCCTCGCCGGCCTTCTCGGCCTGAGCCCTTACGTCTGCAAGCTGATCTTCAAGCTGCCCTATCTCTGACTTAGCCGCTAGTGCGACATCCGGCGTGAGCAGGGAGATCGCCATGAGCACCGCCAGCACCGCAGTCAGCTTTCCAGAACGCATAGGTAACTCCACCTGTCCGCTTCAGGGACGCTATCGCCAGTCTACATGAATCATCTGGGTGCCCAGAGGTCGCCTATTGACTTGTATAAGGCTCTTGAGACCGCGTCCGCCCAATCCGGGTCCTGGAACCTGATCGCATCGTCCGGATCATCCGGATCGCCCACGTACACCCGCATTCCAGGAGCAAGGAGCTTGCCGAGTACCGCATCGTTGTCGCTCTGATAGGCGTTCACGCTTTGCCCCGGCAGTCTGACGGATGCGGTGAACTCCTTTCCCAGTGCGAGAGAACGCTCGGTGGTAGAGGACTCTAACGACCGCAAGACGATAGCTGTGATCCCTGGCTTCTGCGTGGAGGAAAGTGCTATCCCGACGGCGACGTCGGGCGCCGGTGAAGCGATGGCGCTGGCTCTGACCGCGTCAGGGACGACCCCTTCTGTGGAGGAACGCGACATCGTCACGGTGGCGCCAGAGGCTTCAAGCAGGGACCTCAGCCGTCTGGCGATGTCCATGCTCACATCCTGGGTATCGCCCTCGACCCCTACCGGGTCCAGCGCAACGATGACATCGTGGAGATCATACGGCAGCAGCGAGTCGACCACGTCCCCGCCCGTTGCGACAGAGAGTCGCACCGACGTTCCCGTGCGGACATCGGCTCCGGCGGCCGGGAACGACGCAAGGACCGTGCCCGCCTCCGCTTCGGACACGACATCTTGGACCGACGAACCGAGCCCCAGATCCCGTAGTCTGTCCCTGGCGGCCTGTAGCGGCAGACCTATCAGGTCCGGCATCACAAGGCTCTCGGTGCCCGCCGAGAGGACCACCCTCACAACAGTCCCTCGCTCCACGCGCTCACCGGCGGCCGGCAGCTGAGAGAGAACGGAACCTTCAGGGACATCGGCGGAGAACTGCCTTCCCGACACCTCGTAGGAGAGTCCGGACAAGCTCAGGTTCTCACGTGCGGTGGAGTCGGGGCGTCCTGTGACGTCAGGCGTTGAGATGAGCGCGGAGACATAGTTGGCGCGCACAAGCAGCGCGCCTCCCGATATCACCAGCACGATCGCGGCGAGCGAGGGAAGCAACCATACAGCGACAAGACGTTTTCTGCGTGGTCTGTCCGTCATGTGGGCGAGTATACCAATTGACCGTCCTTGCAGAAGCGCTTGAGGCCGTTGTATTCTGCACGTTCCCGCACCTTCGGGTGCATGGGTCTTTGCTGCTGTTTGAGAAAGGACGCTCTTATGCCCGCGTATGACTTCCGCTGCACCGTCTGTGACACGACGTTTGAGATCGTGCGTAAGTTCTCAGACTCTTCAGACGTGCTCTGTCCTGAGTGCGGTGGGCAGACCAAGCGGGTGTTCACGCCGGTAGGTGTGCACTTCAAGGGCAGCGGCTTCTACAACACTGACTCGCGCAGGGTTCCAGCCACACCGGCGACCAACGGAGTCGCAGAAAAGAAGGAACCGGCCACGGCGGCCGGCTCCTGTCCTTCATCTGGTGGCGAATCCGCGTGTGCCGGATGCCCTGCAGCTGAGTAGTTAGTCCATTCGGACCCAGAACTTCTCGTTGCCCGTGCGATAGACCGTCTCTATGAAACGCACGGTGCCGGTCTTGTTGTCCATCGCCAGCGAGTGAGTGCGTGCCCCCTGCCCGAAGTACTTCACGCCGCGCAGGAGCTCGCCGTCGGTGACGCCGGTTGCGATGAAAGCCGCCTCATCGGTGTTGACCAGACAGTCCATCGTCAGAACCTCGTCGATATCGCAGTTGGCCATCTTCTCGGCACGTGCCCGTTCCTCATCACTGCGGAACTGGAACCGTCCCATGAACGTTCCGCCGATGCACTTCATCGCAGTGGCTGCCAAGACACCCTCAGGCGCGCCCCCTGCTCCCATGTAGAGATGGATGCCTGTGCCTTCGATGGCGGTGGCGACGGCGCCGAACACATCGCCGTCCGAGATAAGACGTATCCTGGCTCCGCTAGCACGGACTTCTTTGATGAGATCGTTGTGGCGGTCACGCTCAAGGATGCAGACGACGATGTCCTCGACGGGACGTTTTAGTGCTTTGGCCACGTTGATGACGTTCTCGGTAGGAGTGGCGTCTATGTGGACAGCGCCGTTGGCGGCTGGACCGGCAGCGACCTTCCACATGTAGGTATCGGGCGCGTTGAGAAGCGTTCCCTTGGGACCGAACGCAAGCACGGCGAGCGAGTTGGGCTGCCCGTATGCGGTGAGGTTGGTGCCCTCAAGCGGGTCCACAGCGATGTCGATCTCCTCGCCGCCGCCACCGACCTTCTCGCCGATGTAGAGCATCGGTGCTTCATCTCGTTCGCCCTCACCGATGACGATCTCACCGGAGATATCCAAGATGTCGAACGCCTGACGCATAGCCTCGACGGCCGCAAGATCCGCAGCGTCTTTGTTCCCCTTGCCCATCCAGCGACCTGCAGCCAGCGCGGCAGCCTCAGTCACCTCGAGCATCTCTACGATACGGGTGTTGCGCATCGGATGTCCTCCTTCATACGAAGCGATTCGGTTCTATGCACGTGTTCGCGCAAGCGCAGCCACGAAGTGTCCATCTGCGCCGCCGGACTCCGGCCACGAACAGAACATACCCTCGGTGGTGATGAAGCGTTGCCAGTCTTCCGGCACTGCATCGTGCAGTGGTTTGACCTCGAACCCGTCTCCCCTGTCGCCGGCAAGAAACGCCGAGACGACACCTTGGTTCTCTGCGCGGGTGACCGTGCACGTAGAGTACACCACAACTCCTCCCGGACGAACAGCGCGTGACGCCGCATCAAGCAGGGACGATTGCAGGCTCACAAGGCGTTCTATGTCCTCGGGAACCAGGCGCCAGCGCTTCTCCGGGTGCCTGCGCAAGGTGCCCAGTCCCGAACAAGGGGCATCCACCAGGACTATGTCGAACCCGTCGCCAAGCGCCTCCAGTACTGCGGCATCGGTAGCGTCAAGCACTTCCGTCCTGGCCGAAGGGATACCCAAAGACGACATCGTGACCGCCAGTGTGTCGAGCTTGAACCCGTGGATGTCCACGGCAGTGACTTCCGCGGGCCCGCCTTGACCGAGCGCGATACCCTGCAAGACCGCCGTCTTGGTCCCCCTGCCAGCCCCGACATCGAGGATCTTCGAGCCGGGCTTCGGGGCGCACGCAAGAGGAGCCACCTGCGCAGCCGCGTCGGTGACGACGACCAGGCCCCGTTCTAGCGCCTGTCCATGGACAGCCTCGCGGGCGCCATCACAACGGATACATGCCTGATCCGGTGGGCTGGACTGAGGCATGGCGCCGTCGTCAGCCAGAAGGTCGAACGCCTCCTCGACAGTGGCCCGATACGGATTGACACGAACGAACATGGGCGGCGCTTCAAGTCCTGACATGAGAGCGGCGGTTGCCGCATCAAGGCCGAGATCGTCGATGAACCGGTCCACCAGCCATCGTGGTGAGGCCGAGGCACGCGCCAGCGCATCGCGGTCTTTGGATGGATCTCCCCACGGGAACGTGTCGGCTCTCTCGGCGACTCGACGCAACACAGCGTTCGCGAATCCGGATGCCGCCGGACGTACGGTCCGGACTGCGTCCACTCCCTGATGGACCGCCGCGCGCGCAGGAGTCCTGAGGAAGAGGATCTCGTAGATGGACATCCGTAGCGAATCTCTGACGCGTGGCTCTACCGCGCCCGGGCGTTTGGCGAACTCGTTGATGATGTTGTCAAGCATCCCTTCGGCGGTGATGACCCCGTACACCAGACGTGAAGCGAATGCCGCGTCCTCACGGGAGAGGCTCGACGCATTGACGGCAGCGTCCACGACAGGGCGCGAGAACGCTCCACGCCTCCTGATGTCGGACAGGATTCCGATTGCTGCGTGACGCGACGGGGAGACTCTCATGATGTCGCCTTCCATTTGCACGGTTGGGGCAATCTCGCGCCGCATACCCATGCGCCGCCATCCATGTCACTCTTCCCTGCAGGGCGAATACGATCCAGACGCAGTGCGCCGTCCGCAAGACCGATTAGGAGACCGTCCGGAGAAGCGTTCACCTCGCCGGGGTTGAGGACTTTCTGAGAATCGCTCGCGTGCACGACAGTCACCATGACCTCGCCGATAAGAAGGCGCGATGGTGCCTGTTTTGTGGAGGCGCGCACCCGGCGAAGCGCATCTTCAACCGACAGATCCGGATGCAGTGCGACATCGTCACGTGAGATCTTGGGGGCGTAGGTGGAAGCCGAGTCGTCTTGAGCGACCCATTCGACACTCCCGCCGGCGAGCTGTTCCAGCACCTCCAGCAGAGCCTCGGCACCCTGCTCGGCCAGAAGATCGGTGAGCTGCTCAACGCTCATTTGGCCGCCTTGCAGGCTACGCTGCATCGCGTATGGTCCGGTGTCGAGCCCTTCTTCCATCCGCATGATACTCACGCCGAGGAGCCCGTCGCCGTCCAAGACCGCGCGATGGACAGGCGCAGCGCCGCGGTGACGCGGCAACAGCGAGGCATGGACGTTTATGCAACCGAATCGAGGAATAGACAGCACGTTTTTGGGCAGGATCATGCCGTACGCCGCAACACAGATGACGTCAGGTGCAAGTTCAGCAAGGCGCTCTACCTCGACCGGATCACGCAATGAACCCGGCTGATGCACAGGGATACCGAGTTTGGTGGCTACGACCTTCACCGGCGGGGCGACAAGGGCATTACCGCGCCTGGAAACGGCGTCGGGTCGGGTGTAGACCGCGCTGACTTCATGATGTGCAGCCAGCAGTCTCAGGCTGGGAACAGCGAAATCGGGCGTGCCCATGAAGACGACGTTCATGCGCCCCCCTTTGAGAACCGTCACCCTATCTGCAGTGGCTCGTTCGCGGCGTTGTACGCTTTGATCGCGCTCTTTCGCTCCTCGGCATCAAGCCGGTCGAGGATGATCGTGCCGTCGAGGTGGTCGGTCTCGTGCTGCAAGACGCGCGCAAGGAACTCATCGGCCCGAAGCGTGACATCCTTGCCATCGAGGGTGGTGCCGGTACAGACCACCGAACATGCCCGTTTGACGGGAACCGAGATGCCGGGAACAGACAGACAGCCCTCTTCATCGACTTCCGTCTCCTCAGACCTTTCAACGATCACCGGGTTGCACAAAGCCGATAGCTGGTCGTCCACATCGAAGATGATCACGCGCTTGGAAACGCCGATCTGTGGTGCTGCAAGACCAACACCCGCATTCTCGTACATGGCCTCAGCCATCTTGCGGATGAGTGGGCGTAGGTCTTTGTCGCTTGCTACGTCTACTTCAGCGGCTCTCTGCTTAAGAACCGGATTTGGATGGGTCAAGATCTCCATGTTCTAACGACTCCCACTCGTTTGACTTCACTGCCGACATGCAGCAATTAGCTTGCCGCGCGTGTTGTTCATTCTACAACGCATAGCCAAGCCCTGTCAGATGAGATCCATGGGATCCACATCGGTCGTCAGGATCACGTCGTCGGGGAGCTTGACCGTGTCCAGTGCCGCAGCAAGCACAGTCGCTACGTGTGCATCCGGAGGTGCCTTGAGTAGGGCGTGCCACCGATGACGGCCTTTGAGGCGAGCAAGGGGTGCCGGTGCAGGCCCCAGGACGGTCCACCCGTCAGGGATGCGAGACTGCAGCGCTTCAGTCACTAAAGATGCTGCCCGAGTGGCTACAGAGAGATCGCTTGACGTGACCACGATATTAGCGAGGCGCCCGAACGGCGGGTATCGGAGGGCGGTTCGAGCAGACCGCTCCTCGGCGTACACGATCTTGGCGTCGCGACGCGATACCGCGATCACCGCCGGATGATCCGGCCAGTATGTCTGGATGAATACCTGTCCCGGCCTCTTGCCACGTCCCGCCCGACCCGCCACCTGCTCCAGCAGCTGGAACGTCCGTTCGGTGGCACGGAAGTCCGGGACATGCATCGTCGTATCGGCATTGATGACACCCACGAGTGTGACCTCAGGGTAGTCAAGCCCTTTGGCGACCATCTGCGTGCCAAGCAGAATGCCGCTGTCAAGCGATTCGAACTCCATCAGGGCGCGCTCGTGTCCACTCTTGCCGGATGTGGTGTCCGCGTCCATTCGCACGACAGCCACGCCAGGAAACTCCTGCCGCAGCTCGTCTTGGACACGCTGGGTCCCCGCCCCAAAGCGTCGAAGGAACGGGCTGGCGCAGCGGGGGCATACCTTGGGCACGGGAGCCTTTGCCCCGCAGTGATGACACGCGAGGGTGTCGCCCTGTTCGTGATATGTGAGCGATACAGCGCATGAGTCGCATTGCGGTACGAATCCGCATTCCCGACACAGCAGGAACGATGCGTAGCCGCGACGGTTCAAGAACAGGACCGCCTTGTCCCCCGTCTCCATCGTTGCGTGCAGCCCTGCCAGCAGCGGTCTGGAGAACATCGAACGATGACCGTCTGAGAACTCCGCCCCCATGTCCACAACGTGTATCGCGGGTGGAGTGCCCCCACCGACCCGCTCAGTGAGTTCCACACGCCGATACCTGCCTTGCTCTGCAGCAATCTGAGATTCCATGCTCGGCGTGGCCGAGCCGAGCACGAGCGTGGCTCCGCGCGATGCGCACAGACGCGCCGCAACGTCCCGCGTGTGATATCGCGGCGTGCTGGATTGCTTGTAGGACGATTCATGCTCCTCGTCGATCACCACGAGGTGGATATCGGGCAGTGGAGCGAAGAGTGCGGAGCGCGCACCGACGACCACATCGACCTCACCGGCCAAAGCCATCCTCCACTGGTCGTACCGTTCTCCGTCGGAGAGACGGCTGTGCAACACCGCGACCCGGTCGCCGAAGCGCGATCGGAAGCGACCCACCGTCTGAGGCGTGAGCGATATCTCGGGTACGAGCACGATGGCACGCCCGCCGTCTGAGAGAGCCTCCTCTATGGCACGGAGGTAGACCTCCGTCTTGCCTGAACCTGTGACTCCGTCGAGCAGGACCACGCCACCACCGGATGCCCTGGACTCTTGGAGGGCACTGAGCGCCGAGCGCTGACCTTCCGAGAGGCGATCATGTCTGGGTGCAGCCTGGGAGCGGGTTTGCGGGAGTCGTAGACGCTCACGTCTGGTCAACTCCACGACTCCAAGGTCTGAGAGGCGCTTCAAGGCGGGATCGATGGTGCCCAATTCGGCGCGAAGTTCTGCCGTTGAGACCGGCCCGTTGGCCAGGGCGGCCATGATCGCGCGCTGCATGGACGCATTCTTTGCGGGGACGTGACCTGCTGCGGTGGAGGCGAGCGTAGCGAAGCGTTCACTCACAGCCGACATCTTGGGCGGTTCCAGGCGGTAAGTGCGCTTCAGTACGCGTGCACTCAGCAGCCTCGCAGCAAGACGGCGATCCGCGGATCCCGGACGCCCGAGCTCCGAGTCGGTGAGACCCCTCTCCCGGGCAGCCAGGTCGAACAGCTTGGCCCCGGGGCCATCAGGGCGCTCACCGCAGGCGGTATACCCACGGACGAGCCGGGGTGAACCACCGGGCGGCAGAAACAAGCGAAGCGATTCGCTCAGCGGCGCGAGGTACTCCTCGGCGATCCAGAGTGCGAGATCGATTGCGTCGGCGTCAAACAACCGCGCGCCCAAGACGCTGTCGAGCGGTCGTACCTCGCTAACGCTCGCCTCACGGCTGAGTGCCACGACATAGCCGACGGCCATGGTGTTGCCGAACGGGACGAGCACCGGGACTCCCACACTGACCTGGGTCACAAGCGAATCCGGTACCGCATAATCGAAGGGCTCACTGAGAGCGCGCGTCGGCAGATCGACAACGATGCGGGCGAACATGGATGAGGACGAAGGTTTCATATCTATAGCATAGCGAAGGCCGCTGACTTAGTGGTCAGCGGCCTTCGGCAGTTTCAGCTGTTGTTACTCGACGGCTGCCAGCAGCTCGTCTACACGATCGGTGCGTTCCCACGTGAAGTCCGCATCATCGCGACCGAAGTGACCATAAGCAGCGGTCTTGCGGTAGATCGGCCTACGTAGGTCGAGATCGCGGATGATGGCGCCGGGACGCAGGTCGAAGACCTGACCGATCGCCTTCTCGATCTTTTCGGTCGCCACCTTCTCCGTGCCAAAGGTCTCCACCAGCACTGACAGAGGGTGGGCCACACCGATAGCGTATGCAAGCTGGATCTCGCAGCGGTCGGCAAGCCCTGCTGCGACCACGTTCTTGGCCACCCAGCGAGCGGCGTACGCGGCGGAACGGTCTACCTTGGTGCAATCCTTGCCCGAGAAGGCGCCGCCACCGTGACGACCCATGCCTCCATAGGTATCCACGATGATCTTGCGTCCGGTCAGGCCGGAGTCTCCCATGGGGCCACCGATGACGAAGCGGCCGGTGGGGTTGACGTATATCTCGGCGCTTTTCCACTCGATGTCTTCCGCCGAGAGGACCGGTTCGATGATGTGCTCCATGAAGTCGGGACGCATGAGGTTCTCGATATCCACACCGTCGGCGTGCTGGCACGAGATGAGGATCTTCTCAACCGCCACAGGCTTGCCGTCGGTGTACCGAACGGTGACCTGGGTCTTGCCGTCGGGACGCAGATAGTCAAGGACGTCCGCTTTGCGCACAGCCGTGAGACGCTCCGCGAGGCGGTGAGCGAGATAAATGGGCATCGGCATGAGCTGGGTCGTCTCATTGCAGGCGTAGCCGAACATCATCCCCTGGTCGCCGGCGCCAACGAGGTCTATCGGGTCTGATTTTCCGTGCTTCGTCTCGTATGCTTCGTCAACGCCCATCGCTATGTCGGCGCTCTGCTCGTGGATCGCGGTGAGGACGCCGCAGGTCTCGTAGTCGAATCCGAACTTGGCACGGGTGTAGCCGATGTCTTTGACCGTGTCGCGCACGATCTGGGCGATATCGACGTATGCACGGGTGCGGATCTCGCCGGCCACTACGATCAGACCTGTCGTGGTCATGGTCTCGCACGCAACGCGGACGTTCTCGAGCGATGCCTTGACGCCCGAGTCGGTGACGTATCCTTCGGACTCGAGAACCGCCTCGCGGGCGAGGATCGCGTCCAGGATCGCGTCGGATATCTGGTCACACATCTTGTCGGGGTGACCTTCGGTGACTGATTCCGAGGTGAAGAGGAAGTCTCGTTCGAACATATAGCCTCCAGACTGTCGCGCCCGGTAGCGCCGGGCTTCGCCGTTATCATCTCCGGACAAGAGAAAATGCCCCTGTCCGGACGGACGAGGGACATACATACGGCGAGTGAGGCCGACGATATTCCCTCATCTGCCAGGCCATCGATCGCCTGCCGCAATGTGGCACCGTGCGTCGCTTTCACGTCGGTTGCCGGGGTGTCGTCGGGTGCGGTCCCTCGACCCTCTGCAGTGCTCGTGCACTGCCTCTTGATGAGTGAACGCAGCTTACCATGCGGGGTGCGGGTCTACAAGAGGACCGAAGGGAGGGTCTGCCCGCTGTTAGGCTGCTATGATGTCGTGTGTCAACGGACTACAGGGAGGTGCATCGTGCTTCACAGATTCATGCATGTGGCAGTCGACTATCTGGAGAGGATCATCGCTCTGTTGCTCGTGGTCATCGCCGGTCTTGGCGCGGTGGATCTTGTCGTTGAGATGTATTCGGCGGTCTCAGAGACCGGATACCTCACGCCCGATTCTATTCTGCGTGTCCTGGACTCGGTGCTGGTCGTGTTCATCGTCATCGAGCTCTTCAACATCGCGCTTGCGTATATGCGGCGCAAGAACGTCATCGCCACCGTCATGGAGGCGGGCCTAGTGGCCGTTGTCAGGAAGCTCGTCATATTCGAGTCCGGCGGAGATGCCACGTATGTCCTGATGAAGGCAGCCGCACTCGCCCTCCTCATCGTGGCTATCGGCTTGACGTGGTACCTGCTTCGCCGCAGCGGAGTCTGCGAAGCAGAGGGCAACCAGGAGTCCGCTCACTAACACCCTAGGAAGGAATCCCGTGTCAGAGAACGTTCGAGTTCGTTTCGCGCCCAGTCCAACCGGCCATCTCCAC
Organism: Coriobacteriia bacterium; assembly: GCA_016938135.1. GTDB lineage: Bacteria > Actinomycetota > Coriobacteriia > Anaerosomatales > Anaerosomataceae > UBA2279. The sequence continues at coordinate 9,307 of JAFGVD010000024.1, read as the reverse complement.
ATAGGTGGTGCACGTACAGCCATCTACAACTGGGCGTTTGCCCGTCGACACGGCGGCACGTTCATATTGAGGATCGAAGACACGGATCCGGAACGCTCTACCGAGGAGAACACTCAGGCCATCTTGCGGGCGATGGAGTGGCTGGGCATGGACTACGACGAAGGTCCGATCGTAGGCGGTCAGTACGGTCCCTACTTCCAGACGCAGCGCACGGCCAGTTACTCCGAGGCACTGGAAGAGCTCAAGCGTGCAGGGGCGACGTACCCGTGCTTCTGTACGCCCGCTGAGCTCGAGGTCAAGCGGAATGCTGCCCGCTCCAAGGGCGGCTTTGCGGGCTATGACCGCACATGTCGTGCGCTCTCTCCCTCTGAGGCCAAAGCCCGTATCGCTGCGGGTGAGCCGCATGTATGGCGCCTGAAAGTACCGGAAGATCGCGGCGAGATCGTCTTCTCGGACGCTGTCAGAGGCGATGTGACGTTCCCGGCCGATACCGTGGATGATCTGGTACTGGTGCGCACCGACGGCAGCGCGACCTACAACTTCGCGGTCACAGTGGACGATGCGACGATGGCCATCACCCATGTGATCCGGGGTGACGACCATCTCTCCAACACGCCCAAGCAGATACTCATCTACGAAGCACTCGGCAAGTCCTTGCCGACCTTCGCTCACCTGTCGATGATCCTGGGTTCTGATGGCAAGCGCCTCTCCAAGCGGCACGGTGCCACCTCGGTCGAGGCCTACAGAGACCTCGGCTACATCCCTGAGGCTGTCTTGAACTACCTGGCACTTCTCGGCTGGTCGCTCGACGGCGAGACGACCGTGTTCTCTCGTGAGACGCTGGCCGAGAATTTCGCATTGGATCGCGTCTCACGCAATGCAGCCATCTTCGATGAAGAGAAGCTGGAGTGGTTGAACGGCGTCTACATCCGCGAGCTGCCCGCGTCAGGACTGGTGGATCGCATCGTTCCGTGGCTTGAAGCGGAGGGGTTGACCGATGCTGCGGATGTCGCAGCACGGCGTGCGTGGTTCGAAGAGCTGGCGCCATTGGTGTCTGAGCGCATCAAAAGGATGGATGAGGTGGCCGGGGTCGTCCGGTTCCTGTTCGACGACGCGATCAGCATCGCCGAAGACGCCCGGGAGAAGGTCTTGATGAAGGAAGGTGCGGCTCGCTCGCTTGAAGCGGCAGCCGACGTCCTATCCCGGCTCGATGTGTTCGACGCTGCGTCAGTAGAGGAGTCTTTGCGCACACTGCCCGGGTCGCTCGAGCTCAAGCCCAAGGTCGTCTTTCAGGCGGTGCGCGTGGCCGTCACGGGTTCTACCGTGAGTCCTCCCCTGTTCGAGTCGATCGCGCTCCTGGGCAAGGAGCGTACTCTGACACGCTTGCACGACGCCCTGACATCGGCTACCCATTAAGCGTACGATGAGATGGCTTGACACACGCGCGGACGCTCGGTAGCATACCGTCTCGCGCCCAGGCAGCGCATGCGCGAACTGGGGTGTGGTGTAACTGGCAACACGTCGGATTCTGGTTCCGAAGAGTCTAGGTTCGAGCCCTAGCACCCCAGCCAAGCTTGGCCCGTTCGTCTAGCGGTTAGGACACCGCCCTCTCAAGGCGGAGATCACGGGTTCGAATCCCGTACGGGCTACCAGAGAACTACACGGCTCCACCTGCGGATACATGTATCCGGATCGGGTGGGGCCGTTCTTTTTCACTCGATGCGCGCCGCTGTCCAGTGTGCTATCCTCGGCGACCATGGACACACAAAACACATCACCATCCGAGAAGAGCGACTTCATCCGCGATATTGTCGCTGCCGACCTGCGTGACAACCACGTCGCAGGGGTCGTGACACGCTTTCCTCCGGAGCCGAACGGCTACCTTCACATCGGACACGCGAAGTCCATCTGCCTCAACTTCGGCATCTCCGCCGAATTCTCCGGGCGTTGCCACCTGAGGTTTGACGACACCAACCCGGTCAAGGAGGAGCAGGAGTACATAGACGCCATCAAGGCCGATGTGCAGTGGCTCGGCTTCGACTGGGGTGAGCACCTCTACCACACCAGCGACTACTTCGAGCAGCTCTACGAGTGGGCGGTCTATCTCATCGGAGAAGGCAAAGCCTACGTCGATGACCTCACCGCCGAGGAGATCCGCGAATACCGTGGCACGCTGACCGAACCCGGTCGGGAGAGCCCGTATCGCACCCGATCAGCCGAGGAGAATCTCGACCTGTTCACGCGGATGCGTGCAGGTGAGTTCCCAGATGGCTCGTGCGTACTGCGCGCCAAGATCGACATGGCCTCAGGCAACATCAATTTCCGCGATCCGGTGATCTATCGGATCTTGCACGCCACGCACCCGCGCACCGGCGACGCATGGTGTGTCTACCCCTCCTACGACTTCGCCCACGGTCAGTCCGACGCGATCGAGGGAATCACGCATTCGATCTGCACGCTTGAGTTCCAGGACCACCGGCCTCTTTACGACTGGTTCATCGAGAACCTGCCGGTTCCCTCGGCCCCGCATCAGTACGAGTTCGCCCGGCTGAACCTGACGCACACGGTCCTTTCCAAGCGTGTGCTCCTTAAGCTGGTCAAAGAGGGATTCGTTCGCGGTTGGGACGACCCCCGTATGCCCACCCTTGCCGGCATCCGACGCCGTGGTTTCCCTGCCGAAGGAATCCGCGACTTCGCCGGGATGATCGGCGTCGCACGCGCCGACAGCGTCGTTGAGGTGGAGATGCTGGAGCACGCGGTGCGTGGTGTACTGAACCGCACGGCACTACGACGTTTCGCCGTGCTCGATCCGCTCAAAGTCGTCATCGAGAACTACCCCGATGGCCAGACCGAAGAGATGGACGTTGTGAACAATCCGGAGGACCCGTCTGCGGGGACTCGAAAGGTGCCCTTCTCTCGAGAGCTGTGGATCGAGCGAGATGACTTCATGGAGGAGCCTCCCAAGAAGTTCTTCCGTCTCGCCCCCGGTCGTGAAGTCCGGCTTCGCTCGGCATACTTCATCACATGCAACGAGGTCGTGAAGGACGAGAACGGCGATGTGATCGAACTACGGTGCACCTACGATCCCGCAACGCGCGGCGGTGCGGCACCCGACGATCGCAAACCCAAGGCGACTCTGCACTGGCTCTCAGCCGATCACGCGGTACCCGCCGAGGTCCGACTCTACAACCACCTGTTCGCGAGCCCGTTCCCCGGATCCGATGGACGCGACCTGTTCGATGACGTCGATCCTGAATCGGAGACCGTCCTGCGAGACAGCCTGGTCGAGAAGGTTCTTGCAGACACCGCTATAGGTGAAACCGTTCAGTTCGAGCGACTCGGCTACTTCTGCGTGGATCCTGATTCTACGGGCACTGCTCCGGTCTTCAACCGGACACTCAGCCTCAAGGATTCATGGGCGAGAAAACGAGCGCAGGCCACCGCCTGAGAAGCTGCGTGTTCACCCTGGTCACCCTGGTCATCTACCGCCCGAAACCAGCAGGTAACCTGCTACAATGACGTGCGGAGTGGGCCGGGCGACCGCGCGTCGCAAGACGTGAGGAAAGTCCGGACTCCATAGGGCAGGGTGCCTGCTAACGGCAGGGCGCGGCGACGCGACGGAAAGTGCCACAGAAAAGGAAACCCCCCTGGCGAAAGCCGGGAGGAGAGCTGAAAAGGTGCGGTAAGAGCGCACCAGCGTCACGGCAACGTGGCGGCTTGGCAAACCCCACCTGGAGCAAGGGCGAATAGGAGCGGCATGACCGGCCCGGTCTTCGCTCGGGTATGCCCGCGTGAGGCCGTCGGCGACGACGGTCCCAGATAGATGGTCGTCCACGACAGAATCCGGCTTACAGGCCCACTCCGCGACTCTCAGGCCGTACGCAGACGCTCTCTCACGATCACGCTGAGAGTCCCGCCATCCAGCGATGCCAGCCGGACGTACTCTCCCCCGGCGGCCTGTGCTATCTCGCGGCCGGATGCACCGCTTCTGGCGGCATGCGTCGTATCGATCACGATAGTGTTGACTCGCGCATCGCGCAGCTTCTGCGCAGCTGTCTTGGCATCCTCTGAGCCGAGTCCGCCGTCCACTCCGACATTGCCGCGTCCGTCGGTGACAAGAACGAGCCAGGGAATGACGTCGTCGTTGCGGCGGGTCTCAAGCTCGAGGACTTCGAGGGACCGCAAGATGCCATGTGCCAGCGGAGTGGCCCCTCCTGTTGGCAACGTCCGCAGTTTCAGCTGAGCAAGCTCCACGCTTGCGGTCGGCGAGAGCACAAGATCCGCTCCCTCACCGCGGAACGCGACCAACCCTACCCGGTCACGGCGCTGATAGGCATCGACGAGCAACTCGAGAACGGCTGCCTTCGCGATCTCCATGCGGTTCTGTGCGCCCATCGATCCGCTCGCATCCACGCAGAAGACGATAGAAGCTCCTACACGCCGACGCCGTACCTTGTTCCGGACGTCAGAAGGCTCGATCTTGATGGCCATATCGCCTTCCCGTGTGGACTGGAAGGGCGCGGACGCTCGTATGGTCGCGTCCAGGGCGATATCGGGGGTATCGCCAGGTCTGGGCGCCTCCGCACGCACATAGCGACCTCTCCGGTCATTTGAAGTGGTCTCCTGGCGTTTCCCGCCATGGGAACGTCGCACACGGTCCAGGTCGAGCGACAGTGGAGTGAAGATATCCCCTCCCGGACCGTCCACGCCCGGAGCTTCGACCACGGAGCGCTGGAAGATCTCAATAGTGGAGTCCCCGTCGCCCGCGGCACCGGGTAGCGTCTTCGTCTCGCTCTCCCCGTCCTTGTCCGGGCCGCTGCCACTCGAGCTCATCATCGCTGCGATCTGCTCCTGGTCGAAACGGTCCTGCTCAAAAGGCGTCTTCTTGAGGCGGTGTGCCAGGACCATCGGAGCGACGTGCCGGATATCGGCGGCAGTGATCTCGTTGCCCTCGTGCAGCAAGGCATAGGCGGCTGCCGCACGGGCCATGGTGAGATCCGCCCGGTGACCGTCCACACCGATACGGGCACACACAGAGGCGATGAGAAGCATCAGATCGTCATCCAGCTCAACGTCGGCTATCCGCCGTTGAGCGCGCTCGATTCTCTCGCCCAGAGCGACCTCGGCTGATTTCCAACGCTCGACGAAGCCATCGGGATCGTCTTCGAACGCCCGACGCCGTTTCATTATCTCCACGCGGGCACCGGGATCCGAGATGCCCTCCACGTCCACACACAGGCCGAAACGGTCGAGTAGCTGCGGTCGCAGCTCTCCTTCCTCGGGGTTCATCGTGCCGACAAGGATGAATCGAGCGGGATGCTGAAAGCGAACGCCCTCGCGCTCGACGACGTTCACGCCGCTTGCCGCCGCGTCAAGGAGAGTATCGACGAGATGATCATCAAGCAGGTTCACTTCATCCACGTAGAGGATGCCACGGTTTGCATCGGCAAGCAGGCCCGGCTCGTATCGGCGTTCGCCTGCCTTGAGCGCGTGTTCGAGGTCAAGTGTGCCCACAACGCGATCCTCGGTGGCCGATACCGGAAGGTCTACCATATTCGGCCTGCGTCTGGAGATGCTATGGACCGTCTCGGTCTCGGAGCAAGCAGGGCACCAGTTGCGCGGGTCCTTGGGATCACACCCGTACCTGCAGCCATCGATGACATCGAAAGGCGGCAGCACGCAGGCGAGTGCGCGGACGGCGGTGGACTTGGCCGTTCCCTTCTGGCCCCGGATGAGAACGCCGCCTACGCGGGGGTCGACGGCGTTCAACAGCAAGGCGGTCTTCAGCGCCTCTTGACCAACGATCGCCGAGAACGGGAATCTGTGCCGGTCGACGTGCGACATCAGCAACCCCTCAAGATAGTGACGGCCCAACTACACTATATGGTAGTCAGGCCGTCAATGTCAGCAACATATAGGCAGCTATACGGACTTCCATTGGAAGCTGCCGCACTCAGCCGGATTGCTTGCTCCAGCCTTCGGACAGGTATTGGCATAGACGCAATCGTCACAGGTGTAGGCATCCAGCTGTATCTCACCGGGCTCATAGGCTTTGGGAGCGACTTCTGCAGCAGCGGGCTCCACAACGGGTGACACCTCAGGCGGGCTCTGCTCGACAATCTCGTCCTCAAGTTCGATCTCCTCAGGACCGTCGTCCTCGGCCTCGATGATGGTCTCAGCCTCAGGAGCCTCTTCCTCATCGACCTGCGCGACGTTTGCCCAAGGCCACTCAGTGGTGGCCGCGTGGTCTGCATCCTCATCGACTTCGGGCTCGACTTCGGGCTCAGGCACCTGGATGCCTAAGGACGCGATCGCTGCAGAGAGCTCGGTGGGAGCATCCTCAGCAGGCGGCTCAGGGACAACGAGTGCCGGTATCGATTCCGGTGCCACGATTCCCTCAGACTCAAGAGAGTTCGTCGCGCGGCGCAATGCGTCAGCAAGTCCCACACCTGCTGGAGCGGACTCTTCCAAGACGATAGACTCCGTCTCCATCTCCTCCGGCTCGATCAGCCCTGCGTCAAAATCTTCTGTTTCAGACGGCGCTTCAGACGGCGCTTCAGGCGTTTCATCGGCTGAATCCTCGGTTACGGGGTCGTCTGACGGCTCATCCGGCGAGGGTTCGTCAGAAGGAGGAATGCTGACCGGCCGGGCGACGAACAAGACGGGCGTAGCTGTGTCCAGGTCGCAGACGAACACGTCGCGAGAGTCGCTGTCCTGCGTGCTGATGAGCCCCGGTAGCGCCGCAAGCGCTTCCTCCCGTGTAGAGAAGGCCCTGGTGGCCAGCAGACGTATGGAAGCATCTGTGCGGTCGCGATCAACAAGGAAGAACGCCATGTCGCATCCACCTTCAAGGTCGGAAAGACAACTGAGATTCACCCGATCGAATCAACTCAACCATATGCTACGGGGCTTCGCCGTGATGGGCAACACATGCGAACGTCTCACTGCTCGTGATAGCATGAGTGCACAGACATCTACCCATGACTGGCCCCATAGATGCTAGCAGGAACCTCACTCCTAGACGGCGATTTCGTCACCGTCGACATCGAAACGACCGGCTGTCGCCCGGGCACCAACAGCATCATCGAGATTGGTGCCGCCCGCATCCGTTCGGGCGTTGTCGTGTCCAAGTTTGGCGAGCTGGTCCGACCGGAGGAGCCTATCCCGACGGCTATCGTGCATCTCACAGGCATAGACCAGGCAATGGTCGAAGATGCCGACAACGTCATTGCGGTGATGCGCCGTTTTCGCGAGTTTGCGGCCGATTCGGTCCTGGTCGCGCACAACCACCGCTTCGACCTGGGGTTCCTTGACTATGAGGCTGAGCGGGGGTGGGGACTCCCCTTCCCTCGTCCGGTGCTGGATACGCTCGTGCTAGCGCGACGCCTGCATCCCGAATTCGAGCGCTACAACCTGAGAGAGCTGGCACGGGCATATCAGGTGGAGACCATCCCTGACCACCGTGCGCCCACTGACGCGATGGCAACAGCCGAGATCTGGTGCAAGATGATCACGGAGCTCACGTCGCGTGGGATGGAGACGGCCGGACAGGTCGCTCGCTTCAGTGGTCTTGCGCTTCAGGGTAATCTGGCCCGGAAACTGGTGCTGGCTACCCATCTTCCAGACGCGTCCGGGGTCTACATAATGCGCGGCGCAGATGGTGGAGTCCTGCATATAGGCCGCGCGAAGAGCCTGCGCACGCGGGTGCGGAGCTATTTCTACTCGCCGGTCGATCCTGACTCAGACCACCCGGCAGTGCTCACGGAGCACATCGATCACGTGGTGTGCGCCTCCGCCCTGGACGCGCAACTCCTGGAGAGTCGTCTGTCGCTGCGCTACCACCCTCGCCTGGATCATGATCAGGAGCGTGGCCGAAACGCCACCTACATACATGCTGACACCGCATCCCGCTTCCCCCGCTTGCGCGTCACAAGTCGCCGGTATGCCACCGGCGTCAATATCGGTCCGCTGACCAACCATTGGGCCGCCGAGACGCTGGCGCACACGCTGAGGACCCATTTCGGTCTCCGTAGGTGCATCCGCCGCCTCGACGATGTCTCTGCGCTGAGGCCCTGTCCCTACCGTGAGAACGGAACCTGCCCGCACCCCTGCGACGGAGGCACCACGGTCGAGGCGTACAGGGGCCGAATCGAGGCAGCCCTCAGGGCCGTGGACGGTGAGGCTGAGAGCTTCAGAGCCTCACTGCAGGGTCTGCGTGAGGCTGCGGCGGGAGCACAGCGCTACGAGGATGCCATCGCGTATCGTGACGGGTTGAGGGCCATAGACAGGACGATGTCTGCTCTGGCGATCGTCCGGGAGTCTGCGCAGACTCCGGCAATGGTCATCATCGAAGGCGATGAGCGGACGTTGGTGCTGCACTTCATCAGGTACGGATACCTGATAAGAACGTTGCGAGTGGCCAAAGAGAAGCTACTGGACGAATCGTGGGAAGAGAAGCTCACCGGTCAGATCCGGCGTGCGTACATGATGCCCGCAAGGCATCCGGAACACGACAGCTTGACCCCACGCCAGCTCCGGGACATCTTCCTCATCCATACCTACCGGCAGCAAAACGCCCCGTCCGAGGTCCGATCCAACGGAGACCTGGATGACTTCGCCCGGCGCGTGCTGCTGGCGTCACATCGGTTCATGCGCGTCCCTCACACCCGGCACGCAGTCGTTTCAGACGACTGAGGTTCTCCACGTCCTTCTCGGGCACGTCTCCAGGCATTTCCGTGAAAGCGGCGACCGAGCGCAAGCGAGGCTCGCACAACATCCCTGTGAACCCCTCATAGCCGATGGTGCCATCACCTATCCACGCGTGCCTGTCCTTCTTAGACCCGCTCGGGAAGACGCAATCATTGGCATGCACCGCGCCGATAGCGCCCGCTCCGCACCACTTCTCGACAGAGTCCACCAGCTGAGTCCAGCCTTCGGCGGTGGACATGTCATACCCTGCGGCATGCGCATGGCAGCTGTCGATACAGACTCCCACACGGGGCCGCAACTCCCCGGAAAGCTCCTCCAAGATGGCGCCGAGTTCCTCCGGGCTGTTTCCGAAGGTGGTCCCTGCGCCTGCGGTGTTCTCTAGCAGGAGGCGGCAACCCACATCGCCGGCGACCAGGAACGCGGCTTGAACGGCTGCCGCCACGCGCGCCGCAGTCTGCTCGGCACTTGTGCCACCGGTCGTTCCCACGTGAGTGACCACCCCGTCAGCTCCCAAAAGATCGGCGCGCTTGAGTTCATCGGCCAGTGCGGCCACCGACTTGTCCAGCAAGACATCGTCGAGACTGCCGAGGTTGATCAG
>JAFGVD010000023.1 GCA_016938135.1 Coriobacteriia bacterium | reverse complement strand
GGGAGGAAGTTCAGGCGATGGTGCGTCAGGTCGAGGATGAACTCGGCCCAGTGGATACCCTGATGGCGTGTGCGGGGTACTGCACCCCTATGCGCTTCACCGAGTTGCCTGTGGAGGAGTTCGAAGGGCATCTCGACGCGAACCTGCTGGGCGTGATCTACCCGGCGCGTGCTGTCACTCCCGGGATGATGGAGCGCGGACGAGGGAACATCGCCATGGTCGCCTCGATGGGCGGGTTCGTGGGCGTGTACGGCTACTCGGCGTACAGCTCAGCGAAGTTCGGCGTGATGGGTCTGGCCGAGGTGTTGCGCTGCGAGCTCAAGCCACACGGCATCGGTGTGACGGTGCTCTGTCCGCCGAACGTGGACACACCCGGTTATGCGCGGGAAGTGGAGATCGAGCCGGCCGAGACGGCCGCGATCAACGGCAGTGTCAAGGCGGTGTCGCCGGAGTCCATGGCGCGGGTTTTCGTCTCGGCGGTCGAGAGAGGGAAGTTCCTCGTCGTCCCGGGATTCGTGAATGGTCTGCTCTACCGACTCAAAGGTCTGTTTCCCGAGCTCTTCTATATGGTCTTTGACGGCGATGTGTCTAAGACACGGAAGGCCGTACGGGACGTGACAACATCATGAAGAAAACTGAATCGCGTTGTCCGTCTGTGGCCACGAGTGCTAGGATGTCTATGTTCAGGCAGGTGCAGGAAGTGCACTCCATAGCGTGTGATATCGCCCCCGCCGGGCCTGCTTGCCTGAACAACAATGCACTGCTCCGGCGGGGGCGTCCCATGCTCTCATCTGCGTGGAACGTACACGACAAGACGAAGCGAGTCCCATGCATCTGACGCTAGTCGGTCTGAGCCATAAGACCGCGCCTATCGAGATACGAGAGAAGCTGACGTTTCCTGCCCATCGGCAGCAAGACGCGCTTTCTTTGCTGTGCTCCAGCGACCGGGTCGCGGAGGCGGTCATCGTCTCGACGTGCAACCGGACCGAGATCTACGCCGTCACAACCGGCGAAGACGCCGGCGTCGATGCCGTCATCGACTTCATAGCGGAGTACCACGGGCTCGACCGTCATGAACTCATCCGGTACCTCTACATCATCCGGGGCCAGGCGGTCGTGAAGCACCTGTTCCGGGTCGTGGCGTCTTTGGATTCCATGGTGATAGGTGAAGCTCAGATCCTCGGGCAGGTCAAAGAGGCCTACGATCACGCGCTTAACAACGGAGCCTCCGGACGTGCGTTCAACAGGCTGTTCCGACAGTCGTTCGAGGTGGGCAAACGCGTCCGCACCGAGACTGAGATCGGCGAGAACGCCGTATCCATCAGCTACGCAGCGGTCGAGCTCGCCCGCAAGGTCTTCGACTCGCTTGAAGGCCGGACCATCCTGGTCCTTGGCGCCGGCAAGATGAGCGAGCTCACCGCCAAGCACCTTGTGTGCAATGGCGTGAAGGCCGTGCTTGTAGCCAACCGCACCTACGAACGCGCAGTGGAGCTTGCCGAGCGATTCGACGGCGAGGCGATCCGCTACGACGAGCTGTTTGCCCGGATGCCGGAAGCGGACATCGTGATCTCCTCGACCGCCGCACAGCACTACGTCATCACGCGTGATGATGTGGCAGCGACGCTTAGGGCTCGCGGGGGACGCCCGCTGTTTCTGATAGACATCGCGTTGCCGCGTGACATCGAGCCCGAGGCAAATGAGCTGAATAACGTCTTCCTCTACGACATCGACGACCTCAACGGGGTTGTTGAGTCCAATCTCGAGGAGCGCATGCGCGAGGCAAAGCGTGCGGAAGTGATCATCGACGAGGAGATTGACACCTTCCTCGGCTGGCTTGAGTCGCTTGAGGTCGTCCCCACTATCGCCGCGATCCGCGATAAGGCTGACGTGATCCGTAACGCAGAGCTGGAGAAGGCGCTGAAGCGCCTTGGTGGGCTCTCGGACAAGGAGCGTCAGACGGTGGAGGCGCTGAGCTGCGCGATCGTGAACAAGATGCTGCATGGTCCCACCGCCCGGCTGAAGCAGGCCGCGGGAACCAAGGACGGCTTCACGATGGTGGAGACCGCGCGTCACCTGTACGGACTTGAGGATTCGGATTCCCGGCAGGGGCACGGAGTGTTCCGCAACCTGCTGAACCTGCGAGCGAAAGAGCTCGTTGAAGACAAACGCAAGGAGATGGGAGACTCAGTTGGCTGCTGAGCGTACACAGCTCACTATCGGCACCAGGGGTAGCAAGCTGGCCCTGTGGCAGAGCAACTACATCAAAGGACGGCTTGAGGAGCTGACCGGGCTTCCGGTCAGTCTGAAGGTCATCAAGACCACCGGTGACAAGATCTTGGACGTCCCGCTGGCAAAGGTGGGTGGCAAGGGGCTTTTCACCAAGGAGATCGAGGTCGAACTCATCGACGGGACGGTGGACCTGGCCGTCCATTCGATGAAAGACGTTCCCACCGAGCTGCCCGAAGGACTGGTCATCGCCGCAACGCCGGAGCGTGTCGATCCGCGCGACGTGATCGTCTCGGGAGGCGACCACACGATCGATTCGCTGCCGGACGGAGCGCGCGTGGGCACAAGCTCGCTGCGTCGGCGCTCGCAACTGCTTGCGCTGCGTCCTGACGTCCAGATCGTGGATGTGCGCGGCAACCTCGACACCCGCATGCGCAAGGCCGAAGACGGCGAAGTGGATGCGGTCATTCTTGCTGCAGCGGGCATCACGCGGATGGGCTGGGGCGAGCGGATCACGCATCATATCGACCCGCAGAAGATGGTGCCAGCCGTGGGACAGGGCGCGATAGGTGTGGAGATCCGGGAAGACGATGAGTTCATGCAGCGCGTGTGCGCGGAGCTCTCCGACCCCGCCACGCTCACGTGTGTCACCGCCGAGCGCGTTGTCATGCGTGGTCTGGATGGTGGTTGCCAGGTGCCTATCGGCGCGTACTGCCGCGTTGTCGATGGCGACAAGCTCGTCATGGACGCTTTTGTCGGCTCCCTGGACGGTGAGACGCTGTTGCGCCACACCCTTGAGGGATCGACCGCCGAGCCTGTGATGCTGGGTCAGGCGATGGTCGACCATCTGCTGGAGATGGGCGCAACCGCCATCCTGGCCGAGGTGCGGCAGGCTGGCGATGAAGGTGTCGGTTCTTTGCTCAAGACGTGAACCCGTGCGGTCGTGTGACCGTGGAGCGAGTGAATGGAGCGTGTGATGGGACGTCCCATCGTTTATCTGATCGGAGCGGGCCCCGGTGATCCGGGACTTATGACGGTGAAGGGTCTCGAGCGTATCGCCGAGGCTGACATCGTCGTGTACGACTACCTCGCGAACCCCGTCTTCTTGCAGGGTGCGCGCGAGGATGCCGAGCTCATCTACGTCGGCAAGAAGGGCTTCACTGCCCACGTGACGCAGGATGAGATCAATGAGCTGCTCATCGCCAAGGCGCTTGAGGATGGCGGCAAGTCCATCGCGCGTCTCAAAGGTGGCGACCCGTTCATCTTTGGCCGGGGAGGCGAGGAGGCGCTCGCGCTCGTCGAGGCAGGTGTCGCGTTTGAGGTAGTGCCGGGCATCAGCTCCGGATACGCTGCCCCCGCGTACGCTGGAATACCGGTGACGCACAGAGGCATAACCACCGAGATGGCCTTTGTCACGGGCCATGAGGACCCCACCAAGCCCGACAGCGACATCGACTGGGCGCATCTGGCCAAGGGCGTGGGCACCGTGTGCTTCTTCATGGGCGTGAAGAACCTCCCCAACATCGTGGAGAACATGGTGGGCAACGGCCGCCCGGCTTCAACGCCGGTAGCGCTCGTCCGTTGGGGTACGACTCCTCAGCAAGAGGTCATCAGCGGCACTCTGGAGGACATCGCCGAGAAGGTGGAAGCTGCCGGTTTCAAGGCTCCCGCGATCACCGTCGTGGGTGAAGTCGTGAAGTTGCGTGAGAAGCTTGCATGGTTCGAGACCCGCCCGCTCTTCGGCAAGACCGTCGTGGTGACGCGCTCGCGCGCCCAGGCCTCCGGCCTCAGTCGAGACTTGCGCGACCTTGGCGCCGAGGTGCTGGAGTTCCCCACGATCGAAGTCGTCGATCCCGAGAGCTTCGAGCCGGTCGACAAGGCCATCCGCAATCTCGATGTCTACGACTGGCTTGTCCTGACGTCAGTGAACGGCGTGGAGCGTTTCTTCGATCGCCTCGAGTACGCCGATAAGGACGCCCGCGCCCTACAAGGTCTGCGCGTTGCAGCTATCGGTCCGGCCACCGCCGCCGCATGCATGGGTCGCGGCATCCGTCCGGACTTCGTGCCGGACGAGTATCGTGCAGAAGGCGTGCTCGACGGTCTGTGTGAGCGCGGCGTCGGCGAGAACACCAGGGTGCTCCTGGCGAGGGCGCTCGAGGCCCGGGAGATCTTGCCCGAGAAGCTGACCGAGCGTGGCGCCGTGGTGGACGTGGTGCCGGTGTACCGCACGATCCTTGGCACGGGCGACCCTAGTATCGCCGAGCGCATAGCCACAGGCGATGCAGACGTCATCACCTTCACCTCCAGCTCGACGGTCAGAAACTTCGTTGAGCTTGCAAATGGCATCGACCTCGCTGAGGCACTGGCCGGGACGCTTGTTGCGTCGATCGGCCCCATAACCTCGGACACTGCGGCCGAACTTGGTTTGACCGTGGGTGTGGAGGCAGAAGAGTACACAATCCCGGGCCTTGTCGAGGCTGTCTTGGGTCATCTCAGCAAGAAAGGACAGTAACGTGATCGGTATCTCAAAGCTCTACTGCGGGGCCGTTGAGCCCAGCGACGTACTTCGTTACAACCGTGAGTCCGGCAAGCTTCCAAGCGAGCTGCTCCAGTTCGCCGCTGACAAGAAGCCGGTCGTAGTGTGGAACTGCACCCAGCGCTGCAACCTCAAGTGCGTGCACTGCTACGCTCAGTCCGAGGATCGCAACTACCCGGGCGAGATGAGCACCGAAGAGGGCAAGGCCATGATTGACGATCTGGCTGCCTATGGCGCTCCCGTGTTGCTCTTCTCGGGCGGCGAGCCCACCATCCGCAAGGACCTGTTGGAGCTCATGTACTACGCCAAGGACAAGGGTATGCGCGTGGTCATCTCCACCAACGGAACGTTGATCACCGAGGAGAAGGCCAAAGAGTTCGCCGAGGTCGGCCTTTCTTATGTGGGCGTCTCGCTGGACGGCAGCAAAGAGACTCATGACAGCTTCCGCGGTATTCCCGGTAGCTTCGACAAGGCCATCGCCGGTATCCGCAACTCGCGGGATGCGGGCATCAAGGTGGGCCTGCGCATGACGATCAACAAGCGCAACTGGCAAGACATCCCTGAGATCTTCAAGGTCATGCGCGAAGAGGGGATTCCGCGCGCCTGCTTCTATCACCTGGTCTACACAGGTCGCGGTTCCGAGCTCATGAAAGAGGACCTCGACCACGAGGAGACCCGGAAAGCCGTTCGTCTCATCATGGATGAGACCAAGGCGATGTTCGACGAAGGGCTCGCTCCTGAGATCCTCACCGTCGACAACCACGCTGACGGCCCGTTCGTCTACATGGAGATGCTCAAAGAGGATCCGGAGCGCGCCGAGGACGTACTGCAGCTCCTGCAGTGGAACCAGGGCAACTCCACCGGTAACGGCATCGGATGCGTGAGCTGGAACGGCGAGGTCTATGCGGACCAGTTCTGGCGTCACTTCTCGCTGGGCAACGTGCGCGAGCGTCCGTTCTCGGAGATCTGGACCGACGTGTCCGGTGACACCGAGCAGAGCGAGCTCATGAAGCGCCTCAAGGATAAGAAGCCCTACGTGAAGGGCCGCTGTGCCGAGTGCAAGTGGCTGCAGATCTGCGGAGGCAACTTCCGAGTGCGTGCAGAGGCGGCTACCGGCGACCTGTGGGCGCCGGATCCTGCCTGCTACCTCACGGATGAAGAGATCGGACTTGGCGACGTCGCAGACCTTGCCGATCGTGCAGAAGCGGGCGTTATCGCCGGCGACACACCCATCGGCTGTGAGGTCGACTAGCACTCACGGACGGTCGGATGAGGCCGTCTCAGCGTTGACAAAGAGCTGATTGCTCGGCATTGTATACACTTGCGCTGCCGCCTTTGGGCGGGTGCGATTTGGGGATGTGGCTCAGCTGGGAGAGCGCTGCCTTCGCAAGGCAGAGGTCGTCGGTTCGAATCCGATCATCTCCACCAACGGTAACAGTGTCGAGGCGGTCCGCTGATGCGGATCGCCTCGACTGCTTCACCGGCCGGAGGATTCGGCCGAGAGGCATTCAAGTGAAGCTCAGGGAGGATGCGAGAATATGGAAACAGTGGCGACCAACGAGTTCCTGACCTGGTTCAACATGTGGGGAAGCGTGATGTACGCGGTCATGCAGATGGTGTTCTGGGCTGCCGTTGCATTCGCCGCGGTGTACGCTGCTCTTGCGTACAACCGCTACGTCGCCCACAAGATCGCGCGTCATGGAGTCGCTGTCGTTGAGGACGCGCCGGCCGCAGAGATCAGTATCGACGAGTTCGTCGAGTAGGCGCCTGCGGGCGTTTTCGTTCCGCGTTGAAGGAGGAATACGATGGAGTTTCCCGCGTATCGACCGCGCCGCTTGCGCCGCACCGAGACGATCCGCGCCATGGTGCGAGAGGCCGGGCTGGATGTGCGCGACCTGATCTATCCGCTCTTCGTGATGTTCGGTGAGGGCGTAAGAATCGAAGTCCCCTCGATGCCGGGCGTGTTCAACATCTCTCTTGACCAGCTCCCGGCCGAGATCGATGAGCTCAAGGCGCTGGGCATCCCCGCGGTCATCTTGTTCGGCATCCCGGATCACAAAGACGAGGCCGGTACCGGCGCGTATGCTGAAGACGGCATCGTGCAAGAGGCGATCCGTGCGATCAAGGCCCACGACCCGGAGTTCTGCGTCATCACTGACGTGTGTATGTGTGAGTACACGTCGCATGGTCACTGCGGTGCGCTTGATGACCAGGGCTGCGTGATGAACGACGTGACGCTGGAGATGCTTGCTTGTGTGGCAGTGAGCCATGCCGAGGCGGGCGCAGACATGGTCGCTCCTTCGGACATGATGGACGGCCGCGTGGGTGCCATCCGTGGTGCCCTGGATGCGGAGGGCTTCTCGGAGGTGCCGATCATGGCCTATTCGGCCAAGTACGCCTCAGCATACTATGGCCCCTTCCGTGACGCTGCGGGCAGCGCTCCCAGCTTTGGTGACCGTCGGGGCTATCAGATGGACCCGGCCAACGGCGAAGAGGCGCTGCGTGAGACCGCGCTCGACATCGCGGAGGGCGCCGACATCGTCATGGTCAAGCCTGCCCTGGCGTATATGGATGTCATCCGTCGTGTCAAAGACGAGTTCGGCTATCCCACATGCGCGTACAACGTCAGTGGCGAGTATGCGATGGTCAAGGCAGCCGCAGCCAACGACTGGATCGATGAGAGGCGCGTGGTCCTGGAGACGCTGCTTGGTTTCAAGCGTGCGGGCGCGGACATCATCATCACGTATCACGCCAAAGATGCGGCCCGCTGGCTCAAGGAGGCCTAGATCATGGTCGCCTTCTATGGCGAGAAGAGAGAGGTTCTATCAAGTGCGCCTGTCGCTCCTCAGGCACAGGTGCAGCGCATCCCCGTCTACACGACGACCGAAGCGCCGGTCGGCTATCGCATCGAGCGCACGATCGGACTGTGCTGGGGTGTGGCCGCTCGCAGCCGGGATCTCTTGAGCTCGACCGTGGCCGGTCTTCGGACGATAGCCGGTGGCGAGATCCCCGAGTTCGTGCATCTTGCCGAGACGACACGCGCAGAGGCGCTGCAAAGACTTGAACAGCACGCGATACAGCTGGGTGCGAACGCCGTAGTGGGCGCCCGGTTCGACTCGACCTCCGTCCCACCGGCGAGCGAGATATTCGCGTATGGAACGGCTGTAGTGGTCGTTCCGACGACCGACTGAATCGATACGAAGGAACGTGAGATGGCAGATAACGTAGGCAACGCTGATAGCCGTCCCGACCTCGATCTTGATGAGGCTTTTGGTGACGACCGTCCAACGATAGATGAGCAGGAGATGGCAGACGCCGCGAAGGGTTGCGGCCAGGCCGCCATCGGTATCCCGATGGGTCATCCGGCTGGTGTTCCGATGACCGGCGGTCACCCCGGCGGTCACCCCGGCGGACATCCGGCCGGTACGCAGCGTCACGGTGGCGCGCGTTCGATGGGCTTCCGCCCGGGCGGCGGCGAGGCTGCGCAGGCGTATGAAGCACGCACCGGCATCAAGGCGCCGCGCATCATCGCCTGGGAGATCACGCGCAGCTGCAACCTCAGTTGCGCGCATTGTCGCGCAGCGGCGGAGTTCGGCGCCTACGAGGGCGAGCTGTCACTTGATGAGATCAAGAGCAATATCGATGACATCACGACCATCACCAACCCTATCATCATCCTCACCGGTGGCGAGCCGCTCATGCGGCCCGACATCTGGGAGATCATCGACTACGCGCACGAGAAGGGCGCTATGCCCGTCATCGGCACCAACGCCACTCTCATCACCGATGAGATCGCGGCCAAGATGGCCGAACACAAGATCCCGCGTATCTCCGTGAGCGTCGATTTCCCCAACGCTGAGGGTCATGACGCTTTCCGTGGGCAGCCAGGATGCTTCGACAAGACCATCGAGGGCATCAAGATCGCCAAGCGTCATGGTGTCGGCGTGCAGATCAACATGACGGTCACCACGCTCAACTATCAGATGGTGGAAGAGGTCCATGATCTTGCCGAGTCTCTCGGCGTGGACGCGTTCCACATCTTCATGCTCGTCCCCACCGGCCGAGGCGAGGATCTGCTCGACAAGGAGCTGCCGCCGGAGGAGTACGAGAAAGTGCTTGAGTGGGCCTACGAGCGCCAGAAGACGTCGCCTCTGCATTTCAAGCCCACTGACGCGCCGCACTACT
Organism: Coriobacteriia bacterium; assembly: GCA_016938135.1. Taxonomy (GTDB): domain Bacteria; phylum Actinomycetota; class Coriobacteriia; order Anaerosomatales; family Anaerosomataceae; genus UBA2279. The sequence goes on along the minus strand of JAFGVD010000023.1, from coordinate 16,864 downwards.
ACCGCATCATCCGCCAGAAGGCGAAGGCCGAGGGTAAGAAGGTCACGCGTGAGGAGTACGGCCTGGACGCGATGACGCGCGGGTGTCTTGGCGGAATCACCTTCTGCTTCATCAGCCACGTGGGCGACATCCAGCCGTGCGGCTACTTCGACATGCAGCTTGGCAACGTGAAAGAGCAGCCGTTCTCGCAGATCTGGACCGAGTCCAAGGTCTTCAACGAGCTGCGCGACTACTCGCTTCTCAAGGGAAAGTGCGGGGTTTGCGAGTACAAGGCCGTCTGTGGCGGGTGTCGTGCCCGCGCACTGTCCGTGACGGGCGATTATCTCGCCGAGGAGCCATACTGCGTGTACATCCCGAAGTCTATGCGCGGGGAGTGTGAGTAGCCAGGTGGCATCGTCCGTGGAGCTGTCAGAGCTGGATCGTCGCGTCCTGACCACCATCCAGGCCTCGTTTCCCATCAAGGCACGGCCCTATGCTGCGTTGGCGGGAGAGTTCGGTTCAAGCGAGGCTGAGGTTCTGGCTTCCGTGCGCCACATGAAGGCTGAAGGCGTCATCCGTAGGATGGGCGCGATCTTCGATTCGCACCGTCTGGGTTATCGCAGCACGCTTTGCGCCATCGCAGTGCCCGAGGAGCGCATAGAAGAGGTTGCGGCGCTTATCGGTGAGTATCACAACGTCACTCACAACTACGAGCGCGAGGATCGCTACAACGTGTGGTTCACGCTCATAGCCCCCAACCAGGCTCGCATCGAGGCGATCTTGGACGAGATCGCCGAGCGCACCGGTATCGACGACATCCTCGATCTGCCGGCGATCCGGCTGTTCAAGATCAAGGTTGACTTCGACTTTACGGGCGAGCGCAAGCAGCGCGCCGAGGCGCTGCCCATCATCAAGCCTGCCGAGATCGAGCCGGTGCATCTCAGCCGGGAAGAGAAGGCGCTGGCCCGGCTGCTCCAGGCCGACCTGCCGCTTGTGGAGCATCCGTTCGCGCATATCGCCCGTACGCTTGTCGAGTGTGGCTACGACGTGGACGAGCCCTGGGTGCTGGAGCGCACGGCTGCCTGGAGCGAGTCGCGCGTCATCCGCCGCTTCGGCGCCGCCATCAAGCACCACAAGACGGGTTTTTCGGCCAACGCGATGGGTGTATGGAGCTGCCCTGAGGAGCGGGTTGAGGAAGTGGGCCCCATCATGGCGTCGTTCAAAGAAGTCAGCCATTGCTACCAAAGGCCCACCGCGCCCACGTGGCCGGCGAACCTCTACACGATGATCCACGGCCGCACACGCGAGGAGTGCGAGACCGTCGCCGAGAGCATCCGCGAGGCCACAGGCCTTGAAAAGCCACGGCTGCTCTACTCGATCCGCGAGTTCAAGAAGGCCTCGATGAAGTACTTTGCCGAGGGAGACTGAGTGGCACGCGTGTTTGTTGGAGGGTATCATGCCATCCAAAGCGTGGAGGGGCGGCGTGATGGTTTCTAGGTCAGTGGCGCGAAAGCATCAGATCGTTTTCGTGTCTGCGTCTGTCGCCGTGCTTGCACTGTCCGCGCTTCTCCTCTTTGACTCAGTTTTTGGCGATGCGGCAGACGCATTTCCACAGCCGATGCGAGCGACCTCGATAGCCGAGGTTGCGGGTGCAGGTTCCAGGGCCCGAATGATCAATCCTGTGATTGCCTCTGCAGTACGTGATGCTGCTGGCGATGGCGCGCTGCTTGAGATCCCTGAGGGGTACCAAGAGCTCCTTGCAGTCGAGCCTGATGTCTTCGGCGGCAAACCTCAGCCAACACTTGACGCGGCGCTGATCTCACCCTTTCTCGGCGGCAGGGTGCAGGTGACCTCCTATGACCCGGTCTTGAGCGCAGCCGCCACCAGGATTGTGCAGTCCGACCCTGAACTGATCGTTCTGCCTCGAGACGTAAGCGCGCTTCCGGTTGAAGACGACGACGCGGTGCTTCGAGTGTATACGGACCCCACGCGCATTTACGTCTACATCATGACACCGCAGAAAGCAGACGAGGTCGCCCGATGACATCATCAGGCGGTGTCTTGCTCTCCGCGGTATCCCTCAGTGCCGGTTGGATCGGTCTGTGGCCGGTTCGAAGACGTCTGGGCATGTGGGGGTATCATCTCTTCGCCTACCCCGTCGGCCTGCTGCTGTGGCCGGTATGCGCTGCAGTCCTCTCGCTGTTCGGTGCGGCCTTTCAGCCGCTGGCTCCGTTGCTCGGACTGGTCGTCGGGCTATTTGCCATATCCTGGTGGTTAGGTCGGCACGGTCAAGGGGCGTCTGGTGCCCGTGTTCCCGCATGGAGCTTCCTGGTTTGGGGAGGTGCCGTGATTGGCGTCTCCGCTGCGGTAGCGGCAGCGGGCATCACGTCCGCCGCGTACGACAGCCTGTTCCACTATGAGTCGTGGGGTGTCTGGATATTCGAGACCGGGTCATTCAGCCGAGAGGTCATCGGTCTGTACGGCGCGTTCATTCCCTCAGTGCATGCTGCCGGTCGGTTCTTCGGGGCTGATTGGACCGCTACGCCGTATCCAGTGCTAAGCCTCCATGTTGCCGCGGCGGTGTTCATCTCGGTTCGAGATTGGGCTTCAGCCAGAATAGGGAAGCGCCCGGCCCTCGCAGTCTCGCTGTTCGGGGTCACGCTCATGGTCTCGACCGCGCCCTACCTCCATCACACGCTTTACGTCCACAGTCACATGATCAGTGCGGCGTATCTGCTCCTCGCGCTCTACGCAGTGCAGCAGGCGTACCTTGGTTCGGAAGACTCTGGAGACAGGCTGGACGGGGCTTCTGGGTCAGCATGGCTTCTGGTGGCCGGTCTCGTCTCCGCAGGCTTTGCCCTGACGAGGACCGACGGCATCGCTTATGCCGTCGTGCCGCTGGCGACCGCTTCCCTTCTTCGCCTGGAGAGGGACGTGCCCGCTTGCGTCCATACGGTTCTACTGGGCGCAGCGGCTGTTCCGCTTGCGGTCGTCTACGGGTCGGCGTTTCTGACTTTGGGAAGGTGGAGCAGCGATAAGCTCAGCGGCAATGCGGCTGCGGCTGTGCTCTTGTTTCTTGCGCTTGCCGGCGGGGTCTCACTCGTTGCGGAGCGTACCCCGAAAGTGGGCCCGTGGCTTCGGGGAAACAGCCGGGCATTGCTGCTTGTGGTCCTCGTTCAGAGTCTGGGTATCGCCGGGCTCGTTGCGCTGCGGCCAACGGGCTTCCTTGCGGCAGGCAGCAACATGCTGGGCAATCTGTTCCAGGCCGGAGGCTACGGCTTTCTATGGTTCTTTGCTCTCGGTATCATGGCCGTGTCCTTTGTATGGGGCGGCCAGTGGCGGGATGGTCGGTGGCCGACCTATCTTGCGTATGCGATAGGGCAGTTCTTCGTGGTCGCATTCCTGGTTCATGGTGTGGGCCACCCCGGTAGGTTGAGTCCCGCAGACAGCTTCGCCCGTGTGGCGTTTCATGCCGTGCCTCTTGTGTTCTGGTATGCGGCCTTGGTCATGACGGCCCTTGCCGGGACATATCGTGCACGAAAATAGGAAGAGAATCATATGACAAAGCTGATCATTCAGATTCCTTGCTACAACGAGGAAGAGACGTTGCCCGTCACGCTTGCGGACCTGCCCAGAGAGGTCGAGGGCATAGACGTCGTGGAGTGGTTGATCATCGATGACGGCAGCACCGATCGCACGGCTGAGGTGGCACGTGAGCGCGGCGTCGACCATGTAGTGAGCATGACTCGGAACAGCGGTCTTGCCCGCGTCTACATGGCCGGTCTGGACGCGTGTCTACGCCGCGGTGCGGATATCATCGTCAACACCGATGCTGACAACCAGTATCAGGCCGCCGATATCCCGTTGTTGGTCCGTCCGGTGCTCGAGGGAAGAGCTGATATCGTGGTGGGGGCACGGCCCGTGGCCGACATACCCCATTTCTCGCCGATCAAGAAGTTCTTGCAGAAGCTTGGCAGCTGGGCCGTGAGGGTTGCGAGCAACACGGACATTCCCGATGCGCCCAGCGGGTTCCGGGCCATTTCGCGCCGTGCCGCGATGAGGCTCAATGTCCATAGTGACTATACCTATACGCTCGAGACGATCATCCAGGCGGGTCGTCTTGGAATACCGATTGAATCGGTGCCGATCAGGGTGAACGGCGATCTCCGGCCCTCAAGACTCGTCAAGAGCATCTGGGCGTATGTGCGCCGATCCATCGTGACGATAGTGCGCATCTTTGCCACCTACAAGCCCACCACGTTCTTTGTCGTGCCAGGGCTGACAAGCATTCTGCTAGGGACGATCACGGGTCTGCGCTTTGTGGTCTTCTACTTGCTCGGCCAAGGCGGTGGGCATGTTCAGTCGCTTGTGTTGACCGCGATCTTGATGGTCGTCGGTTTCCAGCTGATCATGTTCGGTGGACTCGCCGAACTCCAAGCGGTGAACCGCAAGCTGCTTGAAGACATCCAGTGGCGGACTCGCAAGATGGACATAGAGACCGACGGACGATGGGACACGGACCGTGCCTGAGGTCGCTGACAGCCAGGGCTCATCAAAGGGGCGCTTCAACCGCGCGGCTTCACTGGCGCAGTGGGTCTCGGTGGTCGCGTCTATCGCATTCGTCGCGTGGATATTGTCGACTCGCGCCGATGACTTGCGCGCAGCCCTGAGTCTGGACCTGCGCTTGTTCGTGCTCATTTCGCTGAGCGCTATTGGGACCTTCATCGTCAACGGTGTGGAACTCCAAGTCCTGGCCGGCAAGTTCGGTAACAAGATCGTGTTCAAAGATGCCGTTCTACTGGGCCTAATGGTCACGACCCTTAATTATCTGCCGATGAAAGCCGGCACGGTCATCAACGGCCTTATAATGCGCTCACGCCATAAGGTACGTCTCATGGACTTCGCCGCGCTGGTCGCGGGCAGCAGCGTCATCCACCTATGGGTAGGCGCCGTGGCGGCCGGGGGCTTCCTCCTGGCCGAGGCGCGGGAACCTGTGCTTGCAGGCGGCCTGTTGGTGGTCCCCTCTGTGGTAGTGCTTGCGCTTGTCATCTGGGGTCGGCGGCGTGATGCTGGTCGCTTCGACGACCATGGGCGACGAATGGTGCGACTGGTGAACCGGGCTGTTGACGGTATGGGGGTGATCTTTGGCGACCTCAGACTGCTTGCACTGGAAATTGCCATCAATGCAGTGCTTGTGATGCTGGCGTCCGCTCGCATGGCGCTCGGGTTCTCGGCGCTGTCGCTTGATGTGCCCTTTGGCTCGGCAGTCGTGGCAACTGCTCTCGCGGTCATTGCAGCGCGCCTGAGTGTGATTCCCGGAGGACTGGGCTTCAAAGAGAGCGGCGCCGCCCTCGGGTCGAGCGCCGCAGGGGTCCAGCCCACGTTGGGACTTGCCGCGTCCGTGATCGACAGGGCCGTCACACTCGTGTGGCTTATCTTGCTCGGTGTGCCCGCAACGTACTATCTGTTGCGAGTCACAGGCATTCATCTGTCGCTGTCAGGACAGGTGTTCGCATCGAGCGAGGGTGAGGACTGATGGGCCTGGCGCATCTGGTCGAGCGGCTTACCGCAAAGCGTTGGACAACGGGGCTTGTCGCCGACTACGTTGGCGAGCATCGGGGGGCGATTCTGGCCCACGCAGCCGACGAGCGGATTCGCCTCGGCGCGGCATCCGGCGGAGCGGTTACCGCTGTTCTGGTGGCGCTGTTGGAGTCCGGGCGCATCGATGGGGCACTCGTGTGTCGTACCGTCGTTGAGGGTGGTCATGTCCGTGCCCGGTACGCGCTTGCCAGGACCCGCGAGGACCTTCTCGCAGCCCAAGGTAGTACCTACGTGCTCGGCGACCTCGTTCGAGACGGGTTGCCGATGATCGCCGAGTCACGCGGAAGCTACGCGATAGTCGGTCTGCCGTGCGAGATCGAAGCGCTAAGGCGTCGGCCCGAGCTGGATGAACGCGTCTGTTTGCGGATAGCGCTGTTCTGCGGGCACACCTCTCTCCCAGCTCTCATCGATAAGACTACCGAGAAGCTCTCTCTTGAGGCCGGGGGCGCAGCCCTCGCCGGGTATCGATTCCGATCCGGCCACTGGCGTGGTCATCTGAGCGCCACCTTTGAGGACGGTACAGTGATTGAGAAGCCGTCGGGATACTACAACATGTATCAGAACCTCTACTTCGCCTGTGCCAGGAAGTGTCTCGCCTGCGGTGACCACTTTGGCTATCGAGCGGACTTGTCCATGGGCGACATCTGGTCCTACCGGTTCAAAGATGACCCCATCAAGCACACTTCGGCCATCATCAAGACTCAGGCGGGACAAGATGCGATTGATGCTGCCTTGGGACTTGGCGCGCTGGCGGTTCAGTCTGTGGATATCACTGAGGTCATGGATGGGCAGAGGCGCGTTGCGCCGTTCCACTACAACGTGACAGCCCGACATGTGGCGGGTCGACGGCTGGGGGTCACCATACCTGACAAAACCGCTACCCGCGTCAGGTGGCACGAGGCATGGGCGGCCCGCATCGTGCTTCGCAATGCTGTGGCTACCCAGACCGAAGAGGGACTAGCCGCAGCGATGAGTCTACCCCGATGGCGACTGAAGGCGCGCCTGTGGCTGCTCAAGGGATTGGAGGCTCTCTCATGATGAGGATATCCATCATCGCCGCTACCGTGACTGGTAATCGTGGGGCAGAGGCGATGCTTGAGACTACCGTGGGTCGTCTTCGTGAGCGCTGGCCCGACGTACGGTTCAATGTCTACTCGTACTATCCCGACACGGATGCAGCCTTGGTGAGTGACCCAGCCATACAGGTGTATTCTTCTACCCCCGCCAGCCTCGTGCTTGTGCATCTTCCGTTCGCGGCGCTCCTTGGCTTGCTCAGGGTGATCGGTCTTGGACGCTTGCGGGCGATCTTCCCTGCGCCTGTGCGTGCGCTCGTCGAGAGTGATGCGCTGATCGACCTTGCCGGCGTCTCGTTCATCGACGGACGCGAGAAGTTCCTGGCGTTCAACGTGCTCACCATCCTGCCTGCGATGATGCTTGGCACTCCCGTGTTCAAGCTGGCCCAGGCGCTCGGCCCGTTCAGCAACCCTGCGAATCGTTTTGCCAGCCGTATTTTGAGGCGTTGCCGGTTGATCGTGGCCCGCGGCGAAGGAACCGCCGCGCATCTGGCCGGTCTTGGTCTGCCAGAAGGCATCGTTACCAGCGCTGCAGACGTCGCGTTCCTCTTTCGTGACGAGTACTCGCTCTCCTCTGAAGGAGACGACGAGGTGGACGTCTTGACGACCCGGTGCGCCGCCCTTGCCGAGCAGGGCATGACAGTCACCGGCATCTGCCCCAGCGCCGTCATCGCGGCAAAAGCAGCCGCCGAGAGCTGGGACTACATAGGTTTTGTCTCGGCAGTGGCATCTTCGGAGATTGCCGCTGGGAGAGGAGTGCTGCTGTTCCCCAACGCCACGCGCGCCGCTACGCCCGAGAAGCTCCGTAACAATGATCTGCCTGTGATCGCAGAGGTCCGTGCGCGCCTGACGGCCGGACTGGCGCCCGACGCGCACGGGCGTATCCTCGCAGTCACGGGGGATGTCAACGCCGTCGGAATACGACGGCTGATGCGGGGTTGCGGTTGCGTGGCGGTGTCTCGCTTCCATGCGATGGTCGGAGCGCTTGCCGCCGGTACGCCGACGCTCGTTGTGGGGTGGAGTCACAAGTACCTTGAGGTCATGCGCCAGTTCGGCATGGAGCGCTATGTGTTCGATTACGCTCAGCGTGATGCGGAGGCTCTCGCTGTCGCTCTCGATGCCCTTGCAAGCGATCGGGCTGCAGTGAGCGAAGCTATCAGCGAGCACCTTCCCGACGTCATCAGCTCCGCTGAATCGCAGTTTGGCGAGGTCGAGGCGCGACTCGGCAGGTGACTTGTGCAGGCATCGCGTGCGTCCGTCCGCAACACAGGGGTGGGAGCGTGTATCATGTTCGAGTCGCATGACCTTTCCTGGGCGTCGTTTAGGGATCGTCCGGCAATGGCGTCCGTGGGCATACTGAGAAGAGCAATTCTCGATTGGAGTGGTGAATACGATGCGCGAGAAGTCCCAGGAGTTGTTCGCCCAGTCCAACCGCTTCATTCCGGGCGGAGTGAATTCGCCCGTGCGCGCTTTCAAGAGCGTCGGCACCGATCCCATCTTCTACGAGCGGGCGAAAGGCTCGCATGTGTGGGATGCGGACGGCAACGAGTACATCGACTTCGTGGCGTCATGGGGGCCCATGATCCTTGGCCACGCGCCTGACGCGGTCCTGGATGCCGTGCGCGAGCAGCTGGACAAGGGCACCAGCTTCGGCGCTCCCACAGAGATCGAGCTCAAGATGGCCGAGGCCGTCTCGGCGGCCGTTCCTTCCGTCGAGGAAGTCCGCATGGTCTCTTCGGGCACGGAGGCGACCATGAGCGCGATCCGCCTTGCGCGTGGCTACACCGGTCGGGAGAAGTTCATCAAGTTCGACGGCAACTACCACGGCCACAGCGATGCGTTGCTCGTGGCCGCCGGTTCCGGGCTGGTGACCCTGGGCATCCCCTCCACGCCGGGTGTCACCAAGGGTGCGGCCGCCGATACGGTCGTGCTGCCGTACAACGACCTCGAGGCTGTCCGCGCGACCCTTGCCGAGATAGGCGAGCAGGTCGCAGCAATTATTTTGGAGCCTGTGGCAGGCAACATGGGCGTGGTTCCTCCCGCGGAAGGGTTCTTGGAGGGCTTGCGTGCGCTGTGCGATGAGTACGGCGTCGTCCTGATCTTCGACGAAGTCATCAGCGGCTTCCGTGTGGCCCTGGGTGGCGCACAGGAGCGCTACGGAGTCACGCCGGATCTCACCACTCTGGGCAAGATCATCGGTGGAGGCTTCCCGGTGGGTGCTTTTGGAGGCAAGCGCGAGATCATGCAATCTCTCGCTCCCATGGGTCCGGTCTACCAGGCAGGGACCCTCTCGGGCAATCCTGTTGCGATGGTCGCCGGACTGGCGCTTATCGCTGAGCTCAAGAAGCCTGGCGTCTACGACGAGCTCGAGCGTAAGGGTGCGCGCCTTGAGGCAGGCCTGCGTGCGGCGGTGGAAGCAGCGGGTGTGGAGGCATACCTCACCCGCGTGGGCTCGATGGCGTGCATGTTCTTCGCAAAGGGTCCTGTCACGGACTGGTCGAGTGCGGCAAAGTCGGACACCGAGCGGTATGCCCGCTACTTCAACGGCATGCTCGAGCGCGGATTCACGCTGGCCCCCAGTCAGTTCGAGGCCACCTTTGTGGGACTTGCTCACACTGACGCGGACATCGATGCCATGACATCCGCAGCAGGAGAAGTGCTCCGCTCGTTGTAGTACGCTTGAGTGCGTCGTTCCATCCCGGGGCGGCGTGCCTTACGTGACACGATTGCGATACGGGGGTCTACGACATGAAGGCGATCATTCCCGCAGCTGGCCTGGGTACACGATTCCTGCCCGCCACAAAGGCGCAGCCAAAAGAGATGCTGCCCGTTGTTGGCAAGCCGGTGATCCAGTACGTGGTGGAGGAAGCCGTCGCTGCCGGTGTCGCGGACGTCTTGCTTATAACCGGGCGTGGGAAGCGGGCCATCGAGGACCACTTCGATCGTTCCCTTGAGCTGGAAGACCTGCTTGAGCGCTCGGGTAACACCGACAAACTGCGCCAGGTGCGTGCGATCTCGGACCTGGCCGAGGTGTTCTACGTGCGCCAGAAGCGTCCGCGCGGTCTGGGTCATGCAGTGCTGTGTGGGGCTGCCCATACAGGTACCGAGCCGTTTTTTGTACTCCTGGGAGACGTGCTGGTGCCTGACAACAGCTGCCTTCCGCGCCTCCAAGAGGTCTACGAGAAGTACGGCGCTTCCGTTCTGGCTGTGACGCCCGTTGAGCAGCAGTACGTCAGTAGGTATGGCGTCATCTCCGGCACCGAGGTCGAGCCGGGTATCTGGAAGCTGCAGGACCTGGTCGAGAAGCCCTCGGTCAACGAGGCTCCCAGCAACCTGGCGATCTTCGGACGGTATCTGCTTACTCCGAAGATCATGGAGATACTGCCCACCATCGAACCCGGCCGCGGGGACGAGGTCCAGCTGACCGATGCGCTTCGTGAGCTGCTTCGCTCGGAGGATATCTACGCGACAACGATGGACTGCCCCGGTTTTGACACGGGCAATATCCTGTCCTGGCTTGATGCGAACATCCGTCTCGCGCTGGAGACCGAGGAGTACGGCCCGCAGCTGCGAGACATCATGGAGGGTATCCTCGGCGAGTAGGGCCGAGGACTCAAGCAGAGAGTCTCTAGCGCGCCCAGTCGTCTTCGTAGCGGACGATGTCGTCCTCGCCGAGGTAGTCGCCCACGGCTACTTCTACAACGCGCAGCTCGCTGTCGCCCGCGTTCTCAAGCCGATGCACCGCGCCAAGTGGTATGTATTTGGACTCGTTGGCAGTTACGGTGAATGTCGATCCGTCGATGGTCACCAGGGCGGTGCCCTCCACGACTATCCAGTGCTCGCTCCTGTGCGCATGGCTTTGCAGAGATAGACGGTGGTCAGGCAAGACATCGATCGTCTTGACCTGGAATCCCGGTCCTTTCACCAGCAGTGTCCATGAACCCCACGGTCGCAGGGACGATCGTGACTCGACGATCTCCGGGGAACCCAGGGCGCGAAGTGCTTCTACTACAAGGCGGACGTCTTGCGCGCGATCCTTCGCTGCTACCAGGGTGGCATCTGCGGTATCGACGACGATCGTGTCCTTCAGGCCAAGGGTGGCAACCAGCCGGTTCTCGGTATAGACGATCGAGTCGTGCGAATCGATGTCGACGGTATGCCCTGTAAGCATGTTCCCTCGGCTGTCATGCTCGGCGACATCTTCAAGTGCAAGCAGCGAGCCCACATCAGACCAGTCGAGGTCGGCCGGGACCACGGCGACTGCGTCTGATACTTCGAGGGCCGCTTTGTCGAACGGCACTGAGGGTAGTGCCGCAAAAGATTCCCGGGCCGCGTCGCTCGTCCATTGTCCGGGATGCATCGAGCCGATCACTTGCGCGGTCTGGGCGATACGTGCCGAATCCGCTGACTCCGCCGTTGCGGCACGTTGGCCGGCCAGTTCGAGCTCGCGAAGGATCGAGTCGGCCCGGGCAACCAGCATGCCGGAGTTCCACAGGTACTTGCCCGAGGCGAGGAATCGCTGGGCAGAAGCCAGGTCGGGCTTCTCGACGAACTCGAGGACCTCGTGTCCGGCGATCTCCGAGTCGGCATGGCCCTCTATCGGGGCGCCCATTCGTATGTAGCCGTAGCCTGTCTCAGGACGGGATGGTGCAAGGCCGAGCGTCACGAGACGACCGTCGGCTGCTAGCTTCGTGGCGACGCGCAACGTCCGGTTCCAGCGCCCTCCATCTTCAAGTATGTGATCTGACGGGAGCACGACCATAAGCGCCTCGGGATCCAGTCCGGCGACGTAGGCGGCGGCGAGCGCGATCGCTGCAGCCGTGTTGCGTGGCGTAGGCTCGGCCAGGTAATCGACGGTCAAACCATCGAGTTCCGGCTGCGATTTGAGGTGATTGCGGAGCTCATCGAGCAGTCGTTCGTTCGTCAAGACATGTATGCCTGCTTCGGACGTCAACTCGGAGACGCGCATGACTGCCCGAGTGATCAGGCTGACGCCGCCGAAGATCTTCACGAATTGCTTGGGAGCCAGCTCTCGCGAGAGCGGCCAGAAACGGGTGCCGCTTCCTCCGGCGAGGACGACCGCGTGCAGATGAGGTATACGCTGTGTTGTGGACATGAGCACAAGTATACCGTTTGCCAAGGCGCCGAGACACGCTTGAGCAGACCTGTTTCATCCCGCGCGTTGCGGGTGGCGGCATACATACAAAGTGTACAATCTGTTGAGCACACGATGCATCGGAGGCGATTGTGTCCGGGATTTTCGAAGGCAAGCGCATTCTTGTTACCGGTGGGACCGGCTCACTGGGGCAAGTCCTCGTGAGGCGTCTGCTCTCAGGCGTTGAGGGCGTGCCAGAGAGCGTGACCGTATTCTCGCGCGATGAAGCCAAGCAGCACTACATGCGGCTCGACTTCATGCAGCGTTGCACGGCGACAGACGAGGTCATCTTCGAGAACTCGCGCCAGGCGTTGCGGTTCATCATCGGCGATGTGCGTGACTACGCAAGCGTCGTGCGCGCCACGCGCGGCGCGGACATAGTGTTTGCAGCAGCAGCGCTCAAACAGGTCCCAAGCTGCGAGTACTATCCCTGGGAGGCGGTGCGCACCAACATCGGCGGTGCCGAGAACCTCGTACGCGCGATCTCCGAGCACGGCCTGCCCGTTGAGACCGTCGTGGGTATCTCCACCGACAAGGCGTGCAAGCCTGTGAACGTCATGGGTATGACGAAGGCAGTCCAAGAACGTGTGTACATCGACGGCAACCTGCGCGCCCCTGATACGCGCTTCATAGCGGCGCGCTACGGCAACGTCCTTGCTTCACGCGGATCGGTCGTGCCGCTGTTCCTGGACCAGATCGCGGCCGGCGGCCCTGTGACCATCACCACAGCAGATATGACACGGTTTCTCCTCACGCTTGAGGACGCCGTCGACACGATCTTCGCTGCGGTCCGCTCGGCGGCGCCCGGCGAGACCTACATCCCCAAGTGCCCCAGCGCCAAGATGACCGACCTTGCTCAGTTCCTCATCGGCGACAAAGACATCGAGATGATCATCACCGGCATCCGCCCTGGTGAGAAGATCCACGAGATCCTCCTTTCCGAGGAGGAGGCCACGCGCACGATCGCGGGTTATGAAGGCTACTTCGCTCTGCGGCCGATGCTTCCCGAGCTAGCAGATCCTGTCACCGAGCCTGCGCTTGTAGGAGACTACAGCTCCGCTGGAGCGCTTATGGCGCCCGATGAGCTCTCCCGGTTCCTTTCCGAGAAGATCCCGGACGTCATCGGCGAGAGCTATCTGGAGGCGTAGATGTCGAAAGTCATCACATTGCTGGGAACTCGTCCGGAGATCATCCGGCTATCGCGGGTCATCAGCGTCCTGGATGAGACGTGCGACCACATGCTGGTGCACACCGGTCAGAACTACGACGACCGCCTCTCGGGCATGTTCTTCCGCGAGATGGGCGTGCGCGAGCCCGACGTACACATGGGCGTGCGCGGCGCCGGCTTCGCGGACCAGATCGGGCAGATGCTTGCCCGTGCCGAGGAGCTCTTTGCCGCCGAGAAACCCGACACCGTGCTCATCCTCGGCGACACCAACACGGGCATCGCGGCGTTCGTCGCCAAGCGCATGGGCATCCGCGTGTGCCACATGGAGGCGGGCAACCGCTGCTACGATGACCGCGTGCCCGAAGAAGTGAACCGGCGCGTCATCGACCACTCATCCAGCGTGCTCATGCCGTACACGTACCGTAGCGCCGAGAACCTCGTGCGCGAGGGCATCGAGCGCCAGCGCATCTTCGTGACCGGCAACCCGATCAAAGAGGTGCTGGACTTCTACGCTCCGCAGATCGACGCCGCCGACCCGTTCACGGAGTTCGGCGTGAAGCCGGGAGGCTACTTCCTCGTGACGGCTCATCGCGCCGAGACCACCGATGATCCCGCTCGCCTCGCCTCGCTTGTGACCGCGCTGAACGTCGCGGTCGAGAAGTACGGCATGCCCGCACTGGCGTCTCTGCACCCCCGCACAGCCGACAAAATGCAGCAGTTCGGAGTGGCCGAGGGTGCCGTCACCTTCGTGCCGCCGATGGGCCTATTCGACTTCGTGCGCCTTGAGAAAGAGGCGTTCTGCGTGCTCTCAGACAGCGGCACGGTGCAAGAAGAGTGTTGCATCTTCGGAGTGCCCACCGTCACCATGCGTGACGTCACCGAGCGCCCCGAGACCATCGAGTGCGGCAGCAACATCCTCGCCGGCGTAGAAGCCGAGAGGATCCTGCCCGCCATCGATATCGCCGTCCGCTCGGCAGGCACCTGGACGCCGCCGGTCGAGTACCTTGCACGCAACGTCTCGGATATCGTCGCCCGGATCGTGTTGGGCATAGCGTGAGCAGCCCTCGCATCCTGGTCGTAGGGGCGAGCGGCATGCTCGGCCATGAGGCGCTGCGCGTGCTGGCGCCCGACTTCGAGGTCTGGGGTGCTTGCCGCAATCCTGAGGCGCTGCCAGAGCTGGGAGTGCCCGCCGACCGTCTTCTCGGCGGCCTGGATGCCACCAACGCGGATGACGCCTACGAGCTGCTGGCGATGGTGCAGCCCGACCTCGTGCTGAACGCGATCGGCATAGTGAAGCAGCGCGAGGACGCCAAGGCGGCCATCCCGTCGATAGAAGTGAACAGCCTGTGGCCGCACCTGCTGGCCGACGCATGCGCGCTCTACGGCGCGCGCATGATCCACGTGAGCACCGACTGCGTGTTCAGCGGCTCGCGTGGCAGATACACGGAGGCCGACGTCCCGGATGCATTCGATCTGTACGGCCGCTCCAAGCTGCTTGGCGAGGTCACCGATCGCGAGAACGTAGTGACGCTCCGGACATCCATCATCGGATGGCAGCTTGGCGACCCCACGGGACTCGTCGGCTGGTTCGCCGCGAATCGTGCCGAACAACTCAAAGGCTTCACCAAGGCGATCTTCAGCGGCCTGACGACGCGCGCCCTCACAGAAGTGATGCGCGACGTCGTCCTCCCCGATGAGTCGCTGTCCGGCCTCTGGCACGTCTCGGCCGAGCCGATCGACAAGTTCACGCTGCTCTCAAAGCTGGCCGAGAAGCTAGCGTGGGATGTGGAGATCACACCGTCCGAGGACCTGGTGATAGACCGTTCGCTCGACAGCTCGCGGTTCCGTGCTCGGACGGGCTGGACGCCGCCGGGCTGGGACGGGATGCTCGAGGCGCTGGCTGAGGAGCGGGAGTAGGGATCGCGCTGCTAGCGTTGCATTCGGCGGCGCGCGAATGAGGTGACTGCTTTTACGCTTCTGTTCGCGACCCGCGAGAAGAAGCGACCGAGTGGTGAGTTGGAGGTCCTTCTCCAGTGCCACACGGTTGCCGCCAAATCGGCCTCAGCCCCGTCCGCTTTGTTGAGAATCGCGAAGAAAGCGCCGTGCGGAGTCTCCAGTTCTCGTCCATATGCGTCAGTCCGGTGAAAGTCCTCGCAGATCAGGAATTCCCATCCCTCGAAGTCGTCGGGCGTCCAACCGGAACGGTGAACTTGCCAGTCAGTACCGCCCAGCCCCCAGGCGTCCTTGTCCTCAGCATCACCCTGCGGCATGAATCCCAGCGGAGTGAATACAACAACTTGACTCCTGGCGATGCTGACTGTCGCTTCGAGTAGTCTTCGGCCTTCATCTTTCGGTAGATGCTCTATGACATCGAGCAGAACCACCGTATCGATGGACGAGGGGGGCATAATCCGTACGGCATCATCCCAGGTACCCTGCATGATAATGAGTCGCGAGTGCTCGCTCGATAAGATCGATGCGTACTCGTCGTACGGCTCGAAGCAGATGTGAGCGTCACAGTCGACCAATGCCTGGGGCCGGATTCCCGGACCGATGTCGAGTACCGAGTGAACCGGTTTGCACGCCAAGGTGGCCTGGAGCCACAGGTCTTCAGGTGTCAGGGCATACGCTGTCACTACGGCTCCGTTCCTATGAAATGCCGGCGTGTCGTCGTTGTAGAATACAGCAGTGATCGTGATTCAGACACGGATCATGTCCGCCCGTGCGTGACCCAGGAGTATCAATGACGATGTTCTCGATAGTGGTCCCCGCATTCAATGCCTCGGATACATTGACGGAGACGCTTCAGGCGGTTTCCGCTCAATCGTACCGGGACTGGGAATGCGTGGTCGTGGACGACGGCTCCACCGATGACACTCTGGAGATCGCGAGTCGCTTTGCCGCTTCTGACCCGCGGTTTCGAGTAATCAGTCAGGAGAATCGAGGTACAGGTGGCGCCTATAATGCGGGCGTCTGTGAAGCATCAAGCGAATGGATCACGATATGCTCGGCAGACGACGTTCTCTTGTCTCATCACCTGCGTGTGATGGCGGATGCAATTGCCGATAATCCTACGGCGGACATCGTGTCGTGTAACGGCTACTTCTACTACGAAAACGGCGAACGAGTTCCCGTCTATCCGGACGGCACAGAGGATTCAGTTCGGTCGTGGTCTGTTGAAAATCTGCTTGAGCGGTGCTTCTTCAGTGTTGGCGCATGCTACAGACGGGAGTGGTTTGACACTGTGGGTGGGTATGCCGAGGACGTATTCGGTGAAGACTACGACTTCTGGCTTCGAGCGATGGCACGAGGTGCCACACACCTCTACATTCCTATGCGGCTGGCGCTTCACCGGGTGACGGCCACTCAGAAGTCGGCTGACCATCGGAGGGCATATGAATCGGACATACGATCTATTGCGGCCTTGCTCGGCTCTGAGATGCTCGATGCACACCAGCGGCGAGCCGCCCGAGCGGGTATCCGACTTCGCCGTCGCTTGATTTCCGAGATTGGGCGCCCCGTCAGCCTGCAGAGGCGTGTCGGGAGGCGCATCCGCAAGATGATGTCTCGGTTCAGCCCGCGATGAGGCGCGCAAAGGTCCTCATCGTCCCCAGTTGGTACCCGTCGCCCGATTCGCCGACTGCGGGTATCTTCATCCATCAGCAGGCCCAGGCGCTTTGTGGGGTGGCGGACGTAGCCGTGCTGTATGTCCGTGAGACGCCGATCGGCGCGACGGTTCGTGCTGCCGCCGAGGATGGCATTTCGATTGTGCGTGCGGACATCGAGATGCCGCCGCGCTCCCGGACGATTCCAGGTCGCATGCGCGCTGTCGCTACCAACCTCTTCAACCGCTTCTTCACCTACCGTCGCGAGGGCCTCTCGGCGTTC